>NZ_JBGSLK010000128.1:0-15419 GCF_041740695.1 Haliscomenobacter sp.
TTTTTACTGCTCCTAGGCCAAACCTAGTGTACAATGTTTTAAATTTGCGTAGGTGCGAGGGAAGCATACGTTCTTAGCGTCTTGGTAAACTCTAATTTCGCGCTTTTCCTCGCATTTTTC
Organism: Haliscomenobacter sp.; assembly: GCF_041740695.1. Classification (GTDB taxonomy): domain Bacteria; phylum Bacteroidota; class Bacteroidia; order Chitinophagales; family Saprospiraceae; genus Haliscomenobacter. The sequence goes on from NZ_JBGSLK010000128.1 coordinate 121, forward strand.
AAAAATGTCCAGTAGTATGCATCACCATCCCCTTCCCCCAGTGCGGCATCAATTGCTTGAACCCTTCGGCTTTAACAATGAACCAATTGTCCCACTGCTCCAGCACCCCACAAATCTGCACTTCATCCGCCACATACGGCGCCAGTTTATCATTAATGGGCTGACCATCCTGGTCCAACACAAAACAATATTGTTGCCCTCCATTGGCCGTTTTCGCCTTAAAAAACGCCGGAATTCCGCCAGCCAAACAACGAATCGCACAAGAACGGTGCGGCTTTCCCTCCCCGGGGCGCATTACGCCGAGGTAACATTTGGGGTCGAGGATTTCACCGCGCAGGGTAGCTTTGCCCAATTGAACAGGTGTTGAAACAAAATCCTTCAGCTTGGAAAAACCTTGAAACAATTCCTTTTCGGGCCCCAATTCAAAAGCTACTACCCCATCGTAATAAATCAATTTGCCTTTCAAGCGAATCCCTTTGCCCATCAGCGGCTGCCCTGTTTTTTTAGCTAAAACTTCCAGTGCTGGGTTGGCACTTTTTTTGCCCATTCCAATCAATAGAATCCGTTGAAAACGTTCGGTTCCTTTTTCATCAATGCCCAAGGGAATTTTTAAACAAGGAATCGGTTCAGTAATCAAAATGCCCTCCAAGGTGCGCAAGCGGGCGATTTCGTATTTGGAGCCAATAAACCCGCGTTGGCTGAGCACCAATAATCCGGCGATGATTGGGATCAAAACCACCAGGGTCCATACTACGTATTTGACCCATTGACCATAACTTTTAGGCGCTTTGTCTTGCCAGCCGATGTAAAATTCTTCGTTCATAATACGGTGATTAGGCTTGAATAATGGCCGCAGGGCGTTCGGTTCCTTCGGGGTAAGGCGTGGGATTTACCCAAACCATCCCATCGACAATTTTCACATCGTAGGTCTCCAGTTTTTCAGTAAAAGGCGGCGGTGATTGCCCGTTTTGTGGCAGGTATTGGTAGCCATGCCAGGGGCAGGTGATGCAGCCATCTACAATTTTTCCCTCACCAATCGGCCCATGCTGGTGGCGACAAATGTTGTTGACCGCCGACACCTTGCCCTCGTACCGGAACACAGCAATGTTTTGGCCTTCCAAATAGAGCATTTTCGCCCGGTTTTCAGGAATGTCCTCCGCTGAACAGACTTGGTAGAACCCCTCTCCTACTGCTGGTTTATCCATTTGTTCCTGTAAGCGTTTTTTTTCTACTCCTGCCGCCATCAAATGCAGGGAGACCAAGGCCAAGAGGCCAAAACCTACAAACCCAATCCACATTGGCGATTGTTCCAACTGCACTACGCCCAGCATCACGTGAAAAACCAAGAGGCCATAGGCCAAATACACCAACATGTGCAGGCTTTTCCACCAACGCGGACTCAGGTTTTTCAACCAAAAATCATGACTTGTAGCGGCCATCAAAAACAGGATCACCAGGGCAAAAAAGCCTAGGACTTGAAAAGGAAAATCTTGCAAGGAGCCATAATGGGTATTGGAAGCAAACACCGAAAACAGGGGATCTACGTAGCCCAGACTGTGAAACTGGATGGTATTAAAAACCCCGTGTACCGCCCCAATCAAAAAAGTAGTCACCCCCAAATGCCTCCGATTGTACAACAAAGGCAAAAAGCGGTGATCCAAACGCGCCAGTGGCCCAATACACAAGATGAACTGCAACATGATAAAGGCCAGGGTACCGGTAGCCCGAATGATCAGGGTTTCCGGACTAATCAGTGGGTAAAAAATCAGTTGCAAGAGGGTAAAAGTCAACAAATACAAAGCCATGATGCCCAGCATGATCCGGTCGTAGCGCCGTTTTTGGCGGTTCCATTGTACGGTGGTGTAATTGACACTCATGGGTTAAAGTTGAATTTTTGGATGCCCGTTTTTTCAAAGGGGTTGACAATTTGCAAAAAATAGGGTGCTTTGGCTAGGCGCGCCCCAGAAACTGGAAAGCGTTGGATGCCTTTTGAACCCAATACGCCGATGAAGCTGTACTGCCAATACAGTTTTGCTACTGGCTGCTCCAACGGTTTTTTGATGATAAATTCCAATTGTGTACCTGTTGTAGAGTCCCCGCGAAGATTTATCGTAAGTTCCTCAGATTCCTGGGTATCCAGGATTCGGGGCAAGGGTAGATCAATTTTTCGAAATAATTTTGTTTGAGTAACTGGTTGAGGTAAAACCACAATGGCCCCAACAAAGCCAATCAATATGACTACAGAGCCGATCTGCCAGATCAATCGATGCCGTTTGCGCAATTCAGGAACCATGTCTTTTTTGTTTTAACCATTTGTTGAGCAAGATTACCCACAAAGCGATGGTGGCAGGCAAAAGCAACAATCGGGTTGGCCAACTCGCGCCATGCATGTTTTCATCAATTTGCTCCACACCTTTGAACACAAACCAGAGCCCAAAAATCAAGCCCAGGCCCAAGTAGCCATACAATACAAAAAGCAGGATTTGCAGCCAGTACATACGCCAAATTTTTTAAGCTTCGTTGTAAATTTTCAACACCGTCTCGCGCAGGTGTTGCCCCGATTCAGTAAACAAAAAATGGATGTTGTCGGCAATTGCCTCCGCAGTCGTCCATTTTTCAAAATCAGCATCCGGCATGGACTCCCGATTGGGTGGAGTATCGATGATACTGGGCACAATCACTGAAGCCCGAATGCCTTTGTCTTTCCCGTAGGCATTGATGATATTGGCCAGGCTTACCAACAGTGATTTTGACAATCCGTAGGCCACGTTGTACAATGCTGCCTGAGCATCGAGCGCTGCACGTGAACCAATCAGTACAAAGTGCCCACCGCCATTGGCTTCAAAATGAGGCAAGAGGGCATGCACCACGAAATAAGCCGTTTCAAAATTCAATTGGTACATTTTTTGCAAACTCGCTCCATCGGTGTTTTTTAACCCGCCAGGAGCATACCCACCCACCAGCAAGACCGCGGCATTCAGATCAGGGCTTTTTTTACAAATGTCTTCAATGTAAGCCCGGGTGGCTTGCTCGTTGGTCAGGTCAACTGCCCCAATTTCAGCATCGGCACGTGGCGAAGCCGAGCGATCCGTTCCATAGACTTTAAATCCTTCGTCAACAAATTTTTGGAGCACCGCGTGCCCCAGGTTACCGGATGCTCCGGTGATCAAAACTGATTTTTGCATGAATGTATGGTTTGAAGTTACCACATGGATTTATCAATCAATTCAGCTACCAGCCCAGTCCACCCCGTTTGATGGGATGCACCCAGACCATGCGCCGTATCCCCATGAAAGTATTCATAAAAGAGCAACAAGTCGCGGAAATTGGGGTCAAAATGGTAAAAATTGCTTTCACCATGTACCAGACGCTGCCCCAATTCATCGCGTTGGAAGATAGAAACCAAGCGTTTGGACAGTTCATCCGCTGCCTGTTCCAGGCTGATCCAGTTGCCCGAATGGGTTGGGAACTCTACCTTAAAGTCTTCGCCGTAGTGTTGGGCATAACTGCGCAGGGAATGGCCAATCAGGTAGTTCATCGGGATCCAAACCGGGCCGCGCCAATTGGAGTTTCCGCCAAACAAACCCGTAGAGGATTCCCCTGGCTCGTATTTCAACCCAAATGCCTGCCCCGCGATGTTTATCTCATAAGGGGTTTCATGGATTTTAGAGACGGAGCGAATTCCGCCTTTGCTGAGAAACTCATTTTCATCAAACAAAGCCTGGAGCAAGCGAACCAATCGATCCGGAGGTACCAAAGACAACAAAATATCACCCTGCTCGTCCAATTCATCTATGACCAGGTATTCCTTGTTGGCTTCCCGGTATTTTTGAAACCACTTCAAACGATTGTAAAAATTGGGGAGTTTTTTCAGTTTTTCTCGATCCAGTTCCATCACGGCAAAAAGGGTGGTCAAACCGACCAAAGAGCGGACTTTCAAGGGGATGTATTCGCCATTAGGCAAGGCCAGGATGTCATAAAAGAAACCTTCTACCGGATCCCAGGAGCCCGTCCAATTTTCGTTGATGTCGTTCAAAGAAGCCGCGATGTAGGTGAAGTGTTCAAAAAACTTGGTGGCTACATCTTCATAAGCCACATCGTCTTCGCCTAAAATCAGGGCCATTTCCAGCATATTCAGGCAATACATGGCCATCCAGGCGGTCCCATCCGCTTGCTCCAGGTAACCGCCACCAGGGATGTAACTGCTGCGATCAAATACGCCGATGTTGTCTAAACCCAGGAATCCTCCCTCAAATACATTGTTTCCCTGGTGGTCTTTGCGGTTCACCCACCAAGTAAAGTTGATGAGCAGTTTTTGAAATACCCGTTTGAGAAAAACCTTGTCATCATTGCCATTTCTGGCTTTGTCCATTTTATATACCTGCAAACAAGCCCAGGCGTGCACGGGAGGGTTGGCATCGCCAAAAGCCCACTCATAAGCGGGGAGTTGCCCATTCGGGTGCATGTACCATTCGCGCAAGAACAAAATGAGCTGTCCTTTGGCAAACTCGGCATCTACCATCGCCAATGGCACACAATGGAAGGCCAGATCCCAAGCTGCGTACCAGGGGTATTCCCATTTGTCAGGCATGGAGATGATGTCTTCGTTGTTCAGGGTTTTCCAATGATGATTGCGGCCATGTTTGCGGCTGCTGGGTGGTGGAGGGGTTCCTGGGTCACCGTGTAACCAACGCGGCATGTCAATATTGTAATACTGCTTGCTCCAAAGCATCCCGGCGAAAGCCTGGCGTTGGATGTTGGCCAGATCGGTATTGTCCCCCTTTTTGAACTGCTCATAAAAAGTATCTGCCTCAGCAATCCTATCTTGAAAGGTCGTCACATAGGAAGCACCTAGAGGGTCTTCCAGTTTCGCTTTTTTGGTCAGACGCAACTTGATTTCTACTTTTTCACCAGGTAGGAGTTGGAATTGATAGTGTGGCGCGAATTTGGTGCCGGAAGAATTGCCCTCCAGAAAAGCATCCTCCTGAATCACCGCCCGATGAAAAGCATCTTTGACAAATGGACTTGCATTGGGAGTATCAAAAATTCGCTCGGTATTGGTTTCGTTTTCGGTGAATAGCAATTGCTGCGGTGGATCAAAATACAAGTAATAATCACCTAGTTTGGGGTGATGGGCACGCACCACTTCCGCTGAATGCTCAACCCGGATAATTGGTTTTTCTGACAACAGCCCAAAAGACCATAAATTGCGGAACCACAGGGTTGGAAGCAGTGAAAGCTGGCCTTCCTTGTGGCCACGTACATGGGCAGTGATGCGGATACAAATGTCGTCGGTATCTGCCTTGGCGTATTCGGTATAAACATCGTAGTAGCACCTTTCGTCAAATGCCGCAGTGTCGTGCAGTTCAAATTCTATTTCATCCTTGGAACGCTGGCGGTTGACTTCCAGCAAATTCTCGTAAGGAAAAGCTTCCAAGGTGTACTTGTACAGGTGTTTCATGTAGGAGTGGGTCGGGGTGCTGTCGAGGTAGTAGTACAACTCTTTGACGTCCTCGCCATGATTGCCTTCGTTGCCAGTGAGACCAAAGAGGCGCTCCTTGAGAATAGGGTCCCGGCCATTCCATAGGGCGATGCCGAAACAGAGGTTGCACGACTCATCACTAATGCCCGCAATTCCATCCTCCCCCCAGCGATACACCCGGGAACGCGCATGGTCATGTGGAAAATAATCCCAGACAGTGCCATCATCGCTGTAGTCCTCCCGTACGGTTCCCCATTGGCGCTCACTGAGGTAAGGTCCCCATTTGAGCCATTTTTTACTGCCACTGTATTGCTCTTGAAGCCTTATTGTTTCCTGGTTTGGATTAGATGCTGCCATTTGGATAAAATTTGAGGAAAAGTACCCGATTGAACGTTTCTCTATTGTTCTACGCTTTAACCTTGAAATGGATCACCTATTGTCTGCATTTCCAGAATAAAGGGTCTGGTCGAATGCCAAAATATCTAATTCGTCCGCGCAGAAACATTTGGCAGGCTTTCTGCCCATTCAACTAAACCACAAGGGGTAACTAAGCCGTTCTACAGCAAAATTCAATTAGATGAAATCATTATTGCAATCCATTTTGGTTTTAGGGCTAGTGTTCAACAGCCTTTCTTTGCTGGCCCAAAATACCCAGAAAATCAATTTAGACAAAAAGAATCTGGCCGTAGAAGGGTATGACCTCGTCGCCTATTTTGAAGAACACAAACCCGTGAAAGGTTCGGATGAATTCAGCTTCAAATACGAGTCTGCCACCTACCACTTTGCTTCCAAGACCCATTTGAACAGCTTCAAAAAGAATCCTGAAAAATACCTGCCCCAATACGGCGGTTATTGCGCTTACGGCGTGTCAAGAGGTTACGCAGTGGGCATCGACCCCGACGCATGGTCAATTGTCGACGGAAAGTTGTACCTCAACTACAGCTTGAAAGTGCAAAAAACCTGGAGTGAAGACAAACCTGGCTACATCAAAAAAGCGGATGTAAACTGGCCGACGGTAGGCAAGAAATAGCGGTCGAAATGTAAATAATAAGGCGATCTTTGTGGTCGCTTTAAATTTTATTTCTTAGATTTGCGCTCCGTACTCTTGCAATCGAGACGAATATGAAGGTTTTACAACCAGACAACTTGTTTAGAGTTATTTTCTGTAGTATTTTAGGCATTGTAGCCACGTTCTACTCAATCGGGGAGGGATACTCCCTACCAGAGCCAACAGGAGTTGACCGTTACGAATTTTCCCACGTTCCACTTTCCTACCATTCCAATCACGCTCATTTTCCATTCACTTTATACTCCATCCTGCTCACAGAGTGCGCAGAAGAAGAAGTTGACGAAGATACCCAAGAAGACGAAATTCAAGGCGCGCCTGTAAATGCAGCTTTCGTTGTTCTTGTTTCGCATCACACCCTTTCCAAAAAAATGATCCTGCCTCGCCTGAGGCAAGCTGTGTTAAACCGTAAAGGTGTATTCCTTTTCATCCTGTACCATTCCTGGAAAAGCTTTCTGTGCTAATTTTCTGATTACCTGCCCAAGCTTTATCTGTCTTGTGCCGCTGTTCTAGCGGGCACTACGCTTATTATTTTCCTAAACAATTCAACACAGAATGAAAAAGTTCTCACTTTTCTTCTTTCTGGCAGTGCTGTCTTTGATGACCAGCTGTCAAAAGAAAGAACATAAAACCGAAGAAGAAGCAACTTTTTTGGTTACCACCCCCTTACGGCTGGACACCCTGGTTTTGAAAGACTATGTAGGCCAGATACGCTCTATCCAACATATCGAAATTAGAGCACTCGAAAAAGGTTATCTCCAAAACATCTACGTGGATGAAGGGCAATTTGTACCCAAGGGGAAGTTGATGTTCCAGATTATGCCCGTCATCTATCAGGCAGAAATGCAAAAAGCTCAGGCTGAGGTGAATTTTGTACAGCTCGAATACCAAAACACCAAAAGTCTGGCCGACAGCAACATTGTATCCAAAAATGAACTTGCGCTGGCCAAGGCAAAGGTGGACATGGCCAAAGCTGAGTTGGCATTATCCAAGGCTCATCTGGATTTCACAGAAGTGCGTGCTCCTTTCGACGGCATTATGGATCGCTTTCAGGTACGCCTCGGTAGTTTGTTGGACGAAGGGGAGTTTTTGACCACCCTTTCCGACAACAGCAAGATGTGGGTGTATTTCAATGTGCCCGAAGCAGAGTACCTGGATTATGCCACCAGAGCCAAGTCAAGTAACCCCCTGAACGTACAACTACGCATGGCCAACAACGAACTATTTGACCAGGGCGGAAAGGTGGAAACGATCGAAGCCGATTTTGACAATGAAACCGGCAACATCGCTTTCAGAGCAACCTTCCCCAACCCCAAAAGGATTTTGCGGCATGGTGAAACTGGCAATGTACTCATGCCTGTATCACTGAAAAATGCCCTCCTGATTCCGCAGAAAGCCACGTTTGAAATCCTCGATAAAAAGTTTGTCTATGTGGTAGATGAAAACAGCCTCGTGCAGACCCGGCAAATAACCGTAGGTACGGAGCTGCCGCATTTGTATGTAGTAACCAGTGGATTGAAGGAAGGAGAAAAAATACTCATTGAAGGCTTGCGCAAGGTTAGGAACAAGCAAAAGATCAAGCACAAAGTTGAGCCTCCTCGTAAGGTTTTAGCTGAATTGAATCAATTGTTTGCTGAGTAGGCAACCTAATTCCTAAATCACTGAAAGATGTTTACCAAATTCATACAAAGGCCGGTTCTGGCCATTGCCATATCTTTGGCCATTATTTTCCTGGGGATATTGGCCAGCATTACCATGCCGATCTCCCAATTTCCACAGATTGCACCACCTCGGGTAAATATTTTCATTGCCTACCCTGGTGCAAGTGCCGACATCCTGGTGCAATCCACCCTGATCCCTCTGGAGCGGGCCATCAATGGAGTCCAAGGCATGCAGTACATCATTTCGGATGCGACCAGTGCGGGTGAGGCTACAATCCAAATTGTATTTGAACCCGACACGGATCCCAATGCAGCAGTAGTGAACGTCAAAACCAGGGTGGATCAGGTCATGAACAACCTACCTCCACTGGTGCAACGCGAAGGGGTCATCATCACCCCCATCCAGCCCAGTATGCTCATGTACGTCAACCTCTACAGCACGGATAAAAATGCCGACGAGAAGTTTTTGTACAACTACGCCAACGTTAAAATTCTGCCGGAACTCCAGCGCATCAGCGGAATGGGGCGAGCGCAAATATTGGGGAGTCGCCAGTACGCCATGCGCATTTGGTTGAAGCCCGACCGCATGCGGGCCTACAATGTATCAACCGAAGAAGTCATGGAGGCGGTAAGTGAACAAAGTGTAATTGGAAGACCGGGGCGGATTGGCCAAAGTTCTGGAAAAAAGGCCCAGTCACTCGAATTTGTATTGACCTATAAAGGCAGATTCAATAAACCCGAAGAATACGAAGACATCATCGTCCGCGCCAATCCTGATGGGGAAGTACTGAAACTAAAGGACATTGCCGAAGTAGAGCTGGGCAGCGAGTTTTTTGACATCTATTGCAACAAAGATGGGTACCCCTCTGCGTCCATCGTACTCAAGCAAAACTTTGGTAGCAATGCCAGCAAAGTGATCGAAGCGACCAAAGTAAAGTTAAAAGAAATGGAGGCCGACTTCCCGCCGGGCATGGCTTATGAAATCAATTATGACGTTTCCAAATTTGTGGGGGCATCGATTGAAAAAGTAATGCATACCCTATTGGAAGCCTTCATCTTGGTTGCCCTGGTAGTATTCCTTTTCCTGGGGGATTGGCGCTCTACGCTTATCCCTACCCTGGCTGTTCCGGTATCGCTGATTGGCGCATTTTTATTCATGCAGCTTTTTGGGTTAACCATCAATTTGATTACGCTGTTTGCCTTGGTTTTGGCCATCGGTATTGTGGTGGACAATGCAATTGTGGTAGTAGAAGCGGTGCACGTCAAAATGGAAACCAAACACCTGTCTCCATTCAAAGCCGTGAAAGAAGTTCTGCACGAAATCAGTGGTGCCATCATCGCGATTACCTTGATTATGACCGCAGTATTTGTGCCCGTTGCATTTATGACGGGGCCAGTGGGTATTTTTTACCGCCAGTTTTCCATTACCATGGCCAGTGCTATTGTATTGTCGGGGGTGGTCGCCCTCACGCTTACGCCCATTTTGAGCGCCATGATCCTGAAAAACCATTACGGTAAAACACGTAAAAAAACGCCCATCGACCTATTCATCAATTGGTTCAACCGCCGCTTTGATAAATTAACGGATCGGTATACGGATTTGCTGAAGTTGATTGTTCATCGACGGCTAATCACCTTTCTCATCCTGGTAGCCTTTGGTTTGGCTATTTTTTGGGTCAATCAAAGCCTTCCCTCAGGTTTTATCCCCAACGAAGACCAGGGCATGATCTATGCCATCATTCAAACTCCGCCGGGTAGTACCCTGGAAAGAACCAACCAAGTTTCGCGGGAACTCCAAAATATTGCGGAAGAAGTGGAAGGCATTCAATCCGTTTCTTCTCTGGCTGGTTATGAAATCTTGACCGAAGGGCGAGGTTCCAACGCAGGTACTTGTATCATCAACCTGAAGGATTGGTCCGAAAGAAAAAATTCAGTACATGATGTAATGGAGGAACTGGAGGAAAAAACCAAAAACTTAGGCGCAGTGGTAGAATTCTTTGAACCGCCCGCAGTTCCAGGTTATGGCTCTTCAGATGGTTTTTCGTTGCGCCTTTTAAACAAAAACAGCACCGTTGATTACCAGGACTTCGACAAGATCAACAACGACTTTATGGATGCCCTGCGTCAGCGCAAAGAGTTGTCGGGTTTGTTCACTTTTTTTGCCGCCAATTACCCCCAGTATGAGCTGGTCATTGACAATAAATTGGCCATGCAAAAAGGAGTATCCATTGGAAAAGCCATGGACAACCTCGATATCCTCATCGGTAGCACTTATGAGCAAGGCTTCGTCCGCTTTGGTAACTTCTTCAAGGTTTATACCCAGGCTGCACCCGAATACAGACAGTTACCTTCGGATGTATTGAATCTTTTTATCAAAAATGACCGGGATGAAATGGTGCCCTACTCTTCTTTTATGAGTTTGCGCAAAACCCAGGGGCCGAATGAAATTACCCGCTTTAACCTCTATACGTCTTCCTCCATTCGGGGTGTTCCTGCGTCAGGTTTCACCAGTGGTGATGCCATTACGACCATTCAGGAAGTAGCTAAAAAAACCCTTCCCCAAGGTTATGACATTGCATGGGAAGGCCTTTCTTACGATGAAGCCAAACGGGGCAACGAAGCGCTCTACATTTTTATCATTGTGGTCGTTTTTGTTTACCTCGTGTTGGCGGCTCAGTACGAGAGTTTTATCATTCCGCTTGCCGTTATTTTTTCACTACCTGTGGGTATTTTTGGTTCCTTCTTGCTGCTCAAATTCATGGGCTTGTCCAATGACATTTATGCCCAAATTGGCATCATCATGCTGATGGGTTTATTGGGAAAAAATGCGGTCTTGATTGTGGAGTTTGCGGTGCAAAAACACATGCAGGGTTTGTCGGTACTAGAAGCTGCCATTGAAGGTTCCAGAGCCCGTTTCCGGCCCATCTTAATGACTTCCTTCGCCTTTATTGCCGGCCTGATTCCGCTGGTAAGGGCTACAGGGCCGGGCGCCATTGGCAACCGTACCATTGGTGCCTCTGCGCTAGGCGGGATGCTCATCGGTACCATTTTTGGGGTCATCATCGTGCCTGGCTTGTACTACATTTTTGGCAAAATAGCCGAAGGCAAAAAACTCATCAAAGATGAGGATGAAAACCCGCTGAGTGAAGACCTGGTGGAACACTGGGACGAAACTTCGATGCTTAAAAAAATCATTAAGAAAATCCGTCGGAAAGATGAACAGTCAGAAGAGCAATAAATGGATGGCCTTCGCCCTCCTGATGACCTGCTTATGCGGGTGTAAGGTGCCCGAAGTAGCCGTTCCTAGAACCGAGAATAAAGCCGTTCCTAAGGGTTTCAACAACGTGCAGGACACCCTCGCTACGCTTAAACCCAACTGGAGACAGTATTTTTCTGATCCCAATTTGATCGCGCTAATCGATACAGCGTTGTCAAAAAATCAGGAATTGAACATTGTTCGGCAGGAAATTGACATCAGGAACAATGAAATAATGGCCAGAAAGGGGGAATATCAACCTTTTGTAAACATTGGGGCCGGGGCTGGTTTGGAAAAAGCAGCAAGGTATACGCGCAATGGTGCCGTTGACGAAAGCATCGAAATCAAACCCGGTAAGAAGTTTCCAGTACCCCTGACCGACGCCATGGTGGGCGTTTACGCCTCCTGGGAACTAGACGTATGGCACAAACTGCGCAACGCCAGGCAGGCTGCCGTAAACCGGTATTTTGCTTCTATTGAGGGGAAAAACTTTCTGGTTACCAACCTGATTGCCGAGGTTGCCAATTCCTATTATGAGTTGATGGCCTTGGATAACTTGCTGGACATCATCAATACCAACATTGGCCTACAGCAGAACATCCTCGGCATCATCAAGCAGGAAAAAGAAGCCGCCAAGGTTACCCAATTGGCGGTAAATCGATTCGAAGCGCAGGTATTGAATACCCAAAATCTTCAATACGACATTCGCCAAAGGATTGTGGAAACGGAGAATCGGATCAACTTTTTAACGGGTCGGTTTCCTCAACGCATCCCCAGGAATTCGGCTACCTTTAACACGATTGCGGTGGATTCTGTCCTGGTAGGGGTTCCTTCTCAGTTGCTGGAAAACCGCCCGGATATTCGTCAGGCCGAGTTGGAATTGGCCGCGGCTAAAATTGATGTTACCGTAGCCAAAGCCAATTTTTATCCTTCTTTTGGTCTCAGTGCAGGCCTTGGTCTGCAGGCGTTTAATCCCATCGATCTGATTAAACCACAATCCATTCTGTTTAGCCTGGCTGGAGAGATGATGGCCCCACTGATCAACAAAAATGCCATCAAAGCCACATATTTTAATGCCAATGCCCAACAGGTACAGGCGGTATACAACTACGAGCGCTCCATCCTGAATGCTTACATTGAAGTGTTCAACCAGGTTTCGGGCATGCGCAATTTTTTGGATAGCTACAACACCAAAGCACGAGAAGTGGACATCCTTACGCAATCCATTACGATTTCAAACAGCCTGTATAGATCAGCGCGAGCAGATTACATGGAAGTGTTGCTCACGCAGCGCGAAGCGCTGGAGTCTAAGATGGAGTTGATTGAGATTAGGATGAAGCAATTGAATGCCAGAGTGAATGTGTATAGGGCTTTGGGGGGAGGCTGGTAAAAATAAAACCAAATGGAGTAAAAATTAAGGCGATATTTACGCTATAAATGTCGTCTTAATAGTGGGCAAAAATAAGTGTTCATTTTTTTTGAGCCAAAGGATTAGATAAGAAACTTGAAATGGACCGTTTACTCATCTAATCCTTTGGCAAAATGAACACTTATTTTTTTATTGCCCTTTAATTTTTTGCCATGCGTCAATTTTTTCGCAAACTGGCCATTGGCCTCTTGCGTTTTCAAATCAACACCATTGCGCTGTTTTCGCTGGGTTGGGCCGGGCGCAAAGCCCTGGATATTTTCCGTACTCCGCACAAAGGTCGCCTGCGCGAGCAAGACAAAACCTTTTTGGCGGGCGCAAAATGGGAAACCATCCAAGCCGAAGGGCTCGACATTCAAACCTATCTCTGGGAAGGCAGCGGCCCCACTATTTTATTGGCCCACGGATGGGAAAGCAATTCAGGGCGCTGGCGTACCTTCATCAATGTTTTTAAGAAACAAAACTACCGCATCATCGCTCTGGATGCGCCCGGACACGGCGCTACCAGCGGCAATCGTTTTGATGCCCATTGGTACGCCCTGGCGATCAAAGCCGTAGCCGAACATTTCCAACCGGCCTTCATTGCCGGGCATTCGGCAGGGGGCATGGCACTCATGTATTACCTCTCCCATTTCAAACCTTCCTTTGTACATGGCGGGGTGGTCATAGCCGCGCCTTGCAGTTTGCGCCGGGTACTGAACAATTTCAATTCGGTACTCCACCTGAGTGAACGCGCCATGCAAGGCATGGAAATAGCCATCAACGACCAGTTTGGCGTTCCCGTCGATTCATTCAACCTCTACGATTTTGCCGAAAAAAACAAAACGCCCGGCCTGATGATGTACGACGCCTGCGATGAAGTCGCCTCATTTGCCGAAGGGCAGAAGCTGGCCGCGATCTGGAAAAAAAGCAGGTTTGAAGGGTACAATGGGCTGGGGCATAGCATGAACAATAAGGCGGTAGCGGAGGAGATTGGGGTGTTTATGGAGGGGGTGGGGTGAAAATCGTCTTGAAATTTGGATGAAAATAAAATAAAACGCGTAGGCCCAGCAAAAGGAAGAAATTGAGAAACCAGCGATACTAAGCCACTCTAGCCACCAGCTCACTGATATTGGAAACCTCCACCCCTTTTTGCCACAATTCATACTCACTCAAATCAATCTCGTCATTCCAAATCACTCCATAGCCGCCATTGGCAAGGCGGACAGTATTGAATAAAACTTCATCTTTTAATGGAGCAAAAGCAGGGCTTTTCAGCCGTTCGGAGAGCGAATAAATTTTAATCTCGCCATTATCGAAAATCAGGAAGAGGCGGTAATTGGGTAATGCTTGAAGGTAGTTAATACGTGGATAGCTTTCCATAGTTGGCCGTTTAATCGATGTTTTGAATATCCTGTGAGTCCCACATGTTTTTTAGTTTGGTTTTCCGTGGCTCAGCCCATTTTTTAACCTTTTTCTGATCCTTTGAGTTCAAATCCCCTTTGAACATTTCCAGGTCTTCAATTTTAAACAGTCCTTCGTTTTCATTGTTGCTGGCGTGAAAATGAGGAGGGGTATGATCTCCAAAGAACATCCGTAAAATGATCCCTTTGATTTTTCCAATGATGGGCATCTGAAGGATGGTTTAGCCTCGCAGAGGAAATAACTACTGCTAGGTTAGGTGTACAAATATAGTTCAATTTCACACTGCTGGTCACTTTGTTCAGGATATGCCATTGGTAATTATCCATACCCCTAGAAAAGGAATAAAGTTCCTTCGCAACTGGCCAAGCGCAGTAAATCGCTTGCAATTTAATCAAATGTTTCTTTGAACGAAACTTTATTTTCGTTTTTATGCATTTTATTTTCAGTCTTCTTTATGCAAACTCCCCTATCTTCACTCTCAAGAGGAGCATAAAAACCATGAAAAAATTCAACCGCATTAAAGCAGTGTTGGCAGAAAAAGATAAAACCGCAATTTGGCTGGCAGAGCAAGTCGGACGCGATCGTTCCACCGTATCCCGCTGGTGTACCAATGATATGCAGCCGCCTTTAGAGGTGTTGTATCAGATTGCGGAGATTTTGGCAGTGGATGTTTGTGTGTTGCTGGTGAGGAAAAATGATAAAGAAGATTAGCAAAAAAAGCTTGTTATTAGGTTATACAGCGGAACTATTAGCGCAAACAAGTGGTTATCCGCAAAAAATCTGCACATATCACAAAAGATCAAAATGAATACTTCCGATTTCATCAAAACTGTTTTCATCCATGAGCTAAAGGACATTGTAGAGTATCCGTCCGGGCAAGTGCACTACCCCTTCCACTGATCTGGGAGTAATTCATTAATCTGATTAATGGAGTGCTCAGGGATACGTCCCAAGACATCATTTAGATAAGCCATGGGGTTGATATTGTGCTGAGCACAACAAGC
>NZ_JBGSLK010000129.1:0-4096 GCF_041740695.1 Haliscomenobacter sp.
GCTTGTTGTGCTCAGCACAATATCAACCCCATGGCTTATCTAAATGATGTCTTGGGACGTATCCCTGAGCACTCCATTAATCAGATTAATGAATTACTCCCAGATCAGTGGAAGGGGTAGTGCACTTGCCCGGACGGATACCCTTCTTCTACTTCCAGAGTTACTGCCAGCCCATATTTAACGTGATGATCAAGTCCGCTTGCATGCTCTCTACAATTGACTTGCAGCACTAAGTCAGTACCCTCAATATAGGCATCGGCTTTCTCCCCCTCTAAAATATCGTGTTGCACGGTACCTCGCTTACTTGCATCATAATCATACATCGATCGCGACAAAGATGAAAGTTCCGATTTATTACTGATATTATCTACATATAGGGCTGCTTGCCGATATTTGCCTGAATTAAAATTGAGGGGAGAAATCCAGGCTAAAGTGATGATCAATTTTTTTTTCAAAACGCTACCAGACAGGATATTGGGCAAAGGGAAACGATATACTCGACCTTGGTCTTTTTTGATGGAACCATAACCGATCAATGTCACACGGTTATCGGTACAACTTAGCACCCTTGATCCGTCTATTTTTCCGTAGCCAAGGTAAGACAAAATGTATGGATTAACTTTTGCGGGTAACCCGCCACTATCTTTTAAAATATGTTTTAGGATTTCTCCTGCTTCCATCCAGTTCGCTCCATGTACAATCAATGCTTTTGTTAGTACCGCTAAATAAGAGGCCTCAATTTTTTGATCACCTTGTCGAATACCTTTGAGCACTTCAATAAGTTGCCCGCCCAGCCCACTAACTAGTGCTGCTGCGTTGCTTGTTCCTTTTGTGTATACTTCTGTTTCTAAATTTCCTTCTGAGCCGGGCGTAGCTACTCTATTTCCTGGTGGATTTGGATTACTTGGATTGGAAAATTCATACCTTAGTATAGTTTCATTTGGGTTAGAGTGTAGGGTATTCAATCTGAACATCATTCTACCTCCCGGGGCCAAAATATCTGGCTTGATACTTTTACCTAACCCAGGACCAATCCTACTGGCTGCATTGAACAAAAAATTGCTCTCCAGAATGTCAGCTCTATATTCAGGGTAAGCGTTCCCGGGAGAGGCATCATCATTAGCTGCTCCAACGCAAATGGCATTGATGGCTTCACTTGGGGACAAGATTTTTCGCTTGAAGTTTCCTTGATTAAGAGCTTGGATGACTAGCTTTTGTTTTTCCGAAAGGTCCAGCTTTTTCCATTCAGTATGGGGTAGGTCAATTTTTAGGTCTTCAGGGGCGTTACCTGCACTGATGACAAACAATAGGTTGTATTTGATTGATAACCAGTCGACAATTTTGGCCCAGGTGCTTGCGTTGAAGTGAAAAGGACGAAAAGGGTCGCCTATTGATAGGTTGACAATGATAACATTTGGAGCAATTGGTTTTTGTTCTCCTTCTCCGTATTTGATCCTAATAATAGCTCGATGCATTAGATCAACGAATAACTTATCTTGTGGAAGTTTTTCACTGTTGCGCTCTGCTTTTAAGATTGGCCTGACGTACAAAGGAGTGCTCAACTGTTCACTGTTGGCATCATCAAGGTCTCCATGTAAAATTAAGGATGCCATCCCTGTGCCGTGTACACGTAAATGTGATGGGTAATTTTCGCCAAACAGATCAGGGTCATCAATTACTACTCTACCTTGCAATCTTTTATGGTTGGCAAGTGGGTAGCCATCCAATAATGCGACTGTACTAAGTAGATGTTGCTTGGTTGGTGCAACACTATTATCTATTTGAAGAGCTGTTTCTTTTGTATCGATTTCGGTTTCGTCGTGTTCTAAAATCACTTGCCCAACTGGCCTGAAAAACATTACTTGTTCCGCTTGAAGAAAACTAACATCAGTGGATT
This sequence comes from Haliscomenobacter sp., assembly GCF_041740695.1. Classification (GTDB taxonomy): domain Bacteria; phylum Bacteroidota; class Bacteroidia; order Chitinophagales; family Saprospiraceae; genus Haliscomenobacter. Next base: position 1,898 of record NZ_JBGSLK010000129.1, read on the forward strand.
CACTCAAATCATCAAAACACTGAATAGGAGCATTGGCAATGAAACCATGATATTGGATTGCCTGAATTATTGTACGAGACTCAATCAAAACTTCACCTCCCGCCAACTCAATGTGCTTTTTAACCGCATTAAATGATCGCTCATTGTGTACGATGTTGTCGCGAAAGGCTAATTCTACTTCAAAGTGTATGTGTTCTCTTTCCATCGCTCGCTGATCATCCAAATATTGAACCAATCCGGTGTCTTTTAGGCGATCCTGAACACTGTAAGGCCGAATGTCTTTTAACTGTTGGAATAATGTTCTAAATGGTGTTGTTCCAGTTTTAAAATGATCTCCTGCTAAATACTTTTTCCAATAGTACTGAAGCTCCTGGATAGCTTTATTATTGGTCATTGCCAAAAATACCCTTGTTTCGAGAGAAGCCGTTGGTTTTTCAGTGTTATAAAAAAAAGCATCAGGATCTGAAAACTCTGACTGAAATTCGGCCAAAAACTCCATCCCTGGTGTTGCACGTACTGCTTTAAAGAATTCATCCAAACGTCCTCTAATCTCTAACACTAAAATCATTTCAGGAAAAAGACCTTCGATACTTTGGCGAAGTTGAGCAGTCCGATTTTGTAGCACCCGACTTAGTTCACTGATTTTGTCATTAAGCCGTGTTGCCTGCTCCTCCTTAGATGGAAAATGGTAAGCAGGCGCTTTCCCCCCTGGTTTTGTTCGGTCATTGAAAGTGGCTCTCGGAAAGATAAGTAGGGGTTTGTTATTCATGTTTTATTTTTTTACATTTAACTGTTTTATAGATTGTTGTATGATTTTTTTTACATCAGGATCAGGTAATGCCAATACATATTTTCTTCGTAAATCAAGCACAAAAGCTTCAAGTGCTGAAAAGCTGGCTCCTGCCAACTTGCCGCTGAGTTGGTTGTTTTTGACTAATGCCCCTGTTTTAAATTCTTGTAGATGTTGTGCTAGATATGCTTCAATCATCGCGGAGTTTGGGCGTTCTAAATTCAACTGGAGTTGAAAACGCCTCCAAACAGCACGGTCCAATAGTTCAGGATGATTGGTCGCTGCAATGGCTATAACATGGCTGGGTAATTGATCAATTTGCACAAGCAATGAGCTGACCACTCGCTTGATCTCACCGGTCTCTTGTACATCTCCACGTTCTTTGCCCAAAGCATCAAATTCGTCAAAAAACACTACACAGGCTCGGTTGGAAACATAGTCAAACAGCTTTCGTAGTCTTGATGCGGTTTCTCCTAAGTAACTACCAATAATGCCGTCATAGCGTACCACAATGAAGGGAATCATTAAAGTTGTAGCAACAGCTTCGGCCAATGACGTTTTGCCATTGCCGGGCTCTCCCGTTAACAATATTCGATTACGCGGTTCTAGATTGTATGAACGCAACACATCAGCCCGGAACTGCTCCTGGCAAAATTCATTGATTTGTTCTTTGACTTCATTATCCAGATATAGATCACTAAGACCACGGATTGGATGTCGCTCATCCAATAAATTACCAATAGTTTGATCTTTTAGCCCATTGAGCTGGTTGAACCCATTCATAGTGGCTAATCCTGGATTCAATGGAATTTTATTGAGCTCTTCTTCAAGTTGCTGGGCAAGCACATGGTGCTGCTTTAACCGCTCTTCGGCAATTACAGAGTGCACAGCTTTCCGAAACAGTTGTTTGTCTCCGGATGCTCCTGATTTGACTAACTTTAAAAGGAGGTCTGCGCGAGCCATGGTTCTTGAGGGTTAAATACAGACAAATATACACCCAATAAAAATCTTTTGACACACTTTTTTGAACACTCTCAACATCAATTCTACAATTCTTCTCAAATTTTAGTCTAAGCACAAAAGGTAAAAGTCGCCCTCCCCACCCCAGACCAACCCACCCTAAGATGCCTTAGATGGTTCAAAAAAGCAGCGAAGCTGCCCGCGCGCGAAGCGCCCCGTCCCCGCCTCACTTTGTGCCCTCAGTGCCCTCTCCCCTTCCCCTTTGTGCTAAAAAACCGCCGCTTTGCCCCCCACCTTCAGTGTCCTCAAGTCCCTTCAGTTCCTAAGGTGGTTCAAAAAATACTTTGCCGCAGGCAAGCCCAAATTGTTTAAAAAACCACCCTCCCCTACCCCCATATTTTTTTCACCCCCTCTCCAAACCCGTTACCCTTTCCCCCTCCAACCCCGGT
>NZ_JBGSLK010000130.1:0-41950 GCF_041740695.1 Haliscomenobacter sp.
GGCTCTTGAGCGTGCGACCGTCGAGCCCGCTCGCGCAGCGAGCAATAAGGGACCGACGAGCGCCCACGAAGTGGCTGGTAGGGAGTTAAGCTATATCGGGTTTTTATTTTCGCGCTAAGTCGGACATCTTACGAGCGCCCACAAAGTGGCAGGTAGGGTGTCAAACTATATCAGTTTTTTCATTTTCGCGCTAAGTCGAACATCTTACACACCACTACGTGGGCGCTCGTCGGTCCCAAAATGCTCGCTGCGCGAGCGGGCTCGACGGTCGCAGGCCTCAGAGCCTACGTCACCCTGAACTTTTTACCCCTGTTCGATCAAAGGTAGGATCTAAAGCGTGCGACCGTCGAGCCCGCTCGCGCAGCGAGCAATAAGGGACCGACGAGCGCCCACGTAGTGGCTCGTAGGGAGTCACACATAACGCGATATTCATCCTTTGAGAACAGTTTTGCAGGTTATGTTGAAGGTTTTTGAAAGGGAGCATTTTTTTGAACATCTTACCAGCCGCTGCGCGGCGCGCTCGTCGGTCTTTTGCACGCGCTTGGGTCGCAGGTGCCCAGATCCTACCGCACCTTGAACATTTCACGCAGCTTGTGGTACTCTTCACTCTTCACTCACTTCACTTCCATCCTCTCCACCCCCGTCCAATCGTCCGGCACGCCCGTTTCGGCCAGGTGTTGGGCTTTGGCCAGCAGGATTTTGGCGGCAATATCGCGCGGGTTGCGGCGTAGCACTTTTTCTTTGAACACTTCCACTGCTGCTGCAAAGTCACGTTCAAAATAGAGATTTACGGCTTTGGAGAAGTCTTCCATAGTTGATCGTTTGTACCACAACATTTCGGGTTCATCACCGTCGATGCATTCGTAGATGCCCAGTTCGTGTTGTTTGCCCTTGAACAGGACTTTGCCCAAAAAGCGCAGGTTGAAGGGCGTTTTGTCCTCGATGCCCCGCAGGGAATCCTCACTAACGAGGATGTTGGCGCCATAAAACTTGGTCAAACTTTCGATGCGCGAGGTGGTATTCACCGTATCCGAAATGGTGGCCGCATCCATGCGTTTTTCGTCGCCGATGATGCCCATGATCAGGGATCCGGTGTGCATGCCCATTCCGGTTCGGATCAGGGAGCGCCCTTTGGTCAGGCGGGTCAGGTTGTAAGCCCGGATGTTTTTTTGCATCAGGATACAGGCCTTCAGTGCATCTTCAGGTTTTTGCGTAAAAATGGCCATGATGCCGTCGCCCAGATATTGATTGATGAAGCCTCGATTGGCTTGTACAATGGGGCCCAGGCGTCCGTGAAAAGCATTGACGAAGCGGAAGTTTTCTTCCGGCGTCATTTTTTCTGAGAGGCCCGTAAAATCGCGGATGTCGGAGAAGAGTACCGTTACCTCCTTCTCCGTCTGATCCCCCAATTGTACATCGGTGATGCTTTCCCGGCCCAGGGAACGAATGAACTCGATGGGCACAAAGCGCCCGGTGGCCGAGTGGATGCGGTGCAAATTGAGGTGGGTTTTCACCCGCGCCAAAAACTCGTCTTTGGTGAAGGGTTTGGTGATGTAGTCGTTGGCGCCCGTGTTGAGGCCATGCACCAAATCCTGCACCTGATTTTTAGCCGTAATCATGATGATCGGCAATTCCGAAGGCAGGAATTTTTTGCGGATCTGTTCACACACCTCGTAGCCACTCATGCGCGGCATCATCACGTCCAGCAAAACGAGGTCAAAATGTTTGCCGTTGTCCAGGGCTTTGAGGGCGTCTTCCCCATTGAGGGCGGAGGTGATGTCGTATTTCAGGGCGCTCAGGTGGCTTTTTAATACCTGTTGGTTGATCGGCTCGTCGTCGACCACCAGAATGTGTACCGGAGCTTCCCGAGAATCAACGACCAGTGCCGGAGCACCATTTTTGGGTGCTGCCGAGCTAAGGCTTTCCTTTTTCCCGGTCAGTGTAGCCACGGTTTCCTCTTGGGCTTTTTGCACTTCACTCAACAAGTTGCGCAGGGTTCCTTTACTTTCTTTGAGGCTAGGGACCTCTACTTTTTGCACGGGCATTTCCCCTTCCGAAATCGATTTGGGCAAACCAAAGAAAAACTTGGAGCCCTTGCCCACTTCGGATTCCAGCCACATGGTTCCGCCGTGCAGTTCCACCAGTTTTTTAGAAATAGACAAGCCCAGGCCCGTACCGGAAAAAGCGCGGGTCGTGGAGGCATCGCCTTGGGTGAATTCCTGGAAAATGGCTTCCAGTTTATCCGCAGGAATCCCCGATCCGGTATCTTCCACACAAACCACCAGGTTGTTGTCTTTTTCGGCAGCGTCGATTTTGATGTAACCCGTTTCCGTGAATTTCACCGCATTGCCCAGGAGGTTGTACAAAATCTGTTGCAGGCGGTTCTCGTCGGCCAGGGCCGCAGGGAAATCCACCGACACGCTATTGAGCAACTCAATGGACTTGCCCGCCACCAGGGGCGAGATGTTTTTGAGCACCACATCGGCCATGCTGTGCAAACTGATGGGGCGCTGGTCGAGTTCAATGTCGGCATTTTTGAGTTTGGAAAAATCCAGGATGTCATTCACCAAACTGTTCAGGCGTTTGCCCGAAGACACCACCATCGACAAATTGGCCTTGCGCTCGGGGTCGTTTTCGTCTTCCAGCAGCGCTTCCGACAAGCCGATGATGCCTTGCAGGGGCGTGCGCAATTCGTGGGAAGTATTGGCCAAAAACTGGTCTTTGAGTTTGTCCACCTGTTGCAAACGCTCGTTCATGCGGCGTTCCTTATCCAGTTGTTCGCGCTCCTGCTGGAGTTCTCGTTCGCGTTGTTTGAGGTTTTGGCGTTGGGTCGTCATGCGCCAGCGGTAGATCAAACCCACTCCTACGGCAAGTAAGGCTACAAAAAACAAAATCGCCCATACCGTCCGCCACCAGGGTGGGGTAATCACCACTTTGAGTGATTTAGGGCTGTTCATCCACAAGCCCTGGGCATTGGCTGCCCGTACTTTGAAGGTATAGGTACCGGGCGGAACATTGACGTATTGCGCCGATTGTTCCCCTTTGATCTCCCGCCAGTCCAGGTCGTAACCCTCCAGGAAAAACTGTACCCGGTTGTGGGCAGGATCGTCGTAGTGAAACACCGAAAAACCAATGCTGAATACATTGGAGCGGTAGCTGAGCCGAATCCGCTCTAAGGTATTCAGTGGCTGGGGCAGGATGCCATCGGTGCCCGGCGCGATCATTTTTCCCCCTACACTCAGTTCATTAAAACTCAATTCCGGAGGAATGCCATTTTTGCGCATTTGAACCGGGTCAAAAACGAAGAAACCATTGTTGGTACCCAGGCCCAATCGGCCTTTGCTTAGGCTGGTCAACTCGTACAGGTTGCTGGCAAACAATCCATTGCTGCGGTTGAAATACGAAAAGGCCTTCAGTTTGGGATTGTATTCAATCAGTTCGCTAGGGGTAGCCATCCAGATATGGCCTTCGGGGTCTTCTTCAATAAAACTAACCCGCCCCAAGGTGGCAGCGCCCAGGACTCCGGAGGGTTTGATTTCCGTAAACTGCGCAGTCGCGGGGTCAAATTTATAAATGCCTACATCCCGAATGGCCAGCCAAAATTTGCCTTTCTGATCCTGCAAAAGTGCACTCAACACGTTGCGCGGCACCTCATTGGGCCAAAAAGAAGTGATGCTTCCCGAATTTGGATCAAAGCGAAAAAATCCGCCGCCCTCGTTGATGTGAAAGGTTCTTTCGTCAAAATTAACCCCGGCGGCCAGCCAGATTTTTCCACTTTTGTCCACCGTTGGATAGGTGGCAAAAGTGGCCCGACTCAATTTCAGGTCCTCTTTTTCTCGAAGCACCCGCTGTACGGGTTTGGACAAGGGGAAGGTGGGCAAATCATAAAAGGCCAAAGAATCGTTTTGGGGAAAAAGGCGTGCTAAACCCTGAAAACCCGTGGAAATCCACAAAGCCCCGTCTTTGGTTTGCAACATTCCGGTAGGGAAACGAATCTTGTTGCGGCCCAAATCTGCCAGTAAGGTGCCCGCTGCCGAATATTTCAGGATGCGATTGGGCGATAAGATCCAGACATTGCCCATGCGGTCGTGAAAAATATGGCGGATGTCCAGTTTCTCCAACTTCCGGGCCTCGGCACCCGAAGGCCAGGCTTTAAACGTTTTTTGATCCAATTGGTATTGAAAAAAACCTTCTCCCGTCCTCATGATGACCTGATTGGGGCCATTGCCCAACAGCTTGAACACAAAGTTGATGCTCTGATCGGGTCGATCACTTAGGCTGTACCGTTGCAAACGGTCGGAGTGGCGGCGGATTTTATACACGATTTTCCCTTGCCCACCTGTAGAAACCAGCACGGTTCCATCCCGGGTTTCACAAAGGCGAAAGCAATACCTGGAAGGCAGGCGTTGCATGGGGTGGCGCCCTTGCTGCAAGGCGATGATGCTTCCATCCGCCGGATCATAGATGTTGAGGCCACCCCCGAAGGAGCCAATCCACAATTTTTTTTGTTGGTCTTCGTGGATGAAACTCACCTGCGAAAAAACCTGTTCGACTTGATCACTGGATGTTTTCCCCTTCCAATTCACGGGGTCAATGTCCCGTCGGGTAAAGCTGCGTTTATTTTGATCAAAGGTGAATAGGCCATTGCTGTTGGTACCCACCCATAGTTGGCCTTTTGAATCTTCTTCCAGCGCCCAAATCGCGTTGTTGGGGTTGTTCCCAAGGTTTAGGCCAAAGCGGGTGAAGGTACTGTTGCCGGGGCTATATCGGCTGAGCGTGAGGGTACTCGCGCCCCCGCCTCCCACCCAGAGGATGCCATTGTGATCGATCAGCAGGGATTTGATGTTTTTGGCCCCCACGCTTTGGGGGTCTTTGGGGTCGTACATAAAGCGGGTAAAACGTTTGGTCACGGGGTCAAACCGGTTGAGGCCGTCTTCGGTGCCGACCCAGATGTTGCCCACGTTGTCTTGCACCATACAGGTCACCAGATCGTTGCTCAAACTGGTCATCCGACCGGGTTCGTGTACAAAGCGGGTGAAGGTTTCTGTTTTGCGGTCAAACAAATTCAATCCAGCTTCGTAGGTGCCGACCCAAAGATTATTGTTTTTGTCCACCAGGCACCATTCGGTGTAGGAACTGGACAGGGAGTTGGCGTTTTGGGGGTCGTGGTACCAACTTTTGTACTGAAACCCATCGTAACGGTGCAAACCATCCTGGGAAGCAAACCACAGGTAACCTTCCTGATCCTGGGCAATGTTGTTGACACTATTGCCCGCCACATCTCCGGGCAATTCCAACAAATTGACGTGATAACCTGGGGTGAATTGACCAAACAGGCGCATTGTGCTCAGACACAAGCAACAAAAAAGAATAAAGGATAAGGTATAAAAATAGCGCTTCTGCATGTTCCTGACTCTAATAAACAAATATAGCCAATTTAAGAATAACTGAAGGGACAATGTTATTTTTGAATCGTTCCTTAGCTTGTGGGACTTTTTTACAAGCTGGACACCATCAAAAGTAAATTGATCCATGCGCTGTTACAACTTAACAACAGCTAGACAACACCTTGCGCAGGTCAGTTCCCTGATTCTGGATGGCCAACAATTGGAACAACTTCCTTCCGAAGTCTGGAAAATGCCCCTGTTGGAAACCCTGGATTTGCGGCGCAATGCCCTGAAGGTATTGCCCGAAACAATCGGAGCACTCAAATCTCTGAAATACCTGTTTTTGGGGAACAACCAACTGCAAGAACTTCCCCAATCCATGCCCAATGTAGTACAAATTGACCTGAGTGGAAACCGCTTCAGCCATTTTCCTACTGTTTTGGCCCAATTGGAACAACTACAAACGATCAATCTTGGTTCAAATCAACTGCGCGGGTTCCCCAATTTATCCTTTCCTGCCCTCAAAGAATTGCATTTATCCGGCAACAAAATAGCGGCTTGTTTGCTTTCAGCGGCATTTTTGCCCAAGTTGGAAAAATTGCATTTGTCGCGCAATGGCCTGCGTAAGCTCGAAATACAAGGGGCTTTTTCAAGCCTGGATACCCTGGATCTGGCGCACAACCACTTGGCTGCTTTGCCGGATGTTTGGTCGGACACTCCTTTTTTACGGCACTTGAATTTGAGCAACAATCAATTGGCCCAATTGCCTTCCACTTTGAGTCAATGTAGTTGGCTCAAAACTTTAAAACTCGCCAAAAATAAACTCAGTAGCACCCCCAATTATTTTACGGCCCTGCACCGTTTGGAGGAGCTAGATTTGAGCGGCAATGCCTTGCCCAGGTTTCCGGCACTGCCCACTTCTTTGCGCACCCTGGATTTGGCAAACAATCAGTTGACCCAAATTCCGGCAGCTTTTTTTCAAACCACCACCCTGCGCTACCTTAATTTGAGCCAGAATCCACTACGCCATGTCAAAGGGCTGGGGCAGGCGATCCAGTTGAAGCAACTGATGCTCAAAGGCCTAAATGCAGCCGAGCTGGCTTTTGAATTGTTGGCACTCCCATCCTCCGTGGCCATAAAAAGCAGCAGCAAAGACCCGCAATGGACTCGCTTGTTGAATTTTGTACACGCCTGCCAACGCAAACAGCTCCCCGCCCCAACCAGGAGTTTGCTTTGGAATGCGCAAGAGGGAAAAACGCCCCTTGGCAGCTTGCCCCTGCCGGTCGTGCTGCAAGGCATGAACCTGGGTATTCCCACTTTTCAGCAACAATTGCGGCAACACCTGCTGGAGGAGCGTTCACAGCCCATCGTGCCGGAATCGGGCGAGGGCATTCGCGCCTTGGCCATCATTGGGCGCAGCAGCCAAACGCTACAAGAACTAAAAACCCGCCTGGAACAACGAGGCATCACCTTGTTGAAACCCGATCAGTGTAGCCATTGGGTTTTGGCCAAAGCGCCTTACCCGGAAAACAGTCCGAATTCGCAGGAAATTCATTGGTTGGATGAGCGCAAGTTGGAGCAATTGCTCAGCACCGACTCCCTCGGGCTGGATGCCGATGAACAGCAAAATTTGCTGCAATTGCTGTTGCACAAGGAGCCTGAATATGTACAATTGGCGCTGCAATTGTTGACCCATCAGGGGGTTCCGCATGGGATTTTGCCTTACTTGTACCTGGTTTGGCGTTGGACCAAAGTGGCCAAGCTGCGACGGGAAATGCGGGCCTTGCTTGAGCGGTACTGGCCTTCGGCGCAGCGGGAGGTGTTGCGCAGCCGGGAAAAGGTCAGTCGGGATATTTCGAGGGAGGCCTTGGAGCAGCGGGTAGCGGAGTTGTTGGAAACATTGCGGGTGGGTTCTTAGGTGCCCCTTAAGTGTCTTAGGTTTCTTAGGTGGTGAAGAAAAAGCCTGCGTAGCAGGCAGTGTATTTTTCACCACCTAAGAAACCTAAGACACCAAAGGGGCACCTAAGAGACGGTAGTTTAATCGGTTACTCCCCACGCATCAGCCGCACTGGCCCCAACAGCCCCGAGTCCAACAACTGCCACTCCGGCCGAATCGTCACATTCGTTTTGGTGACCCGTTCATTTTGCGGTTTACCCCGGTCGCCCACCAGCCGATTGCGCCAGGAATTCACCACCATCACTTCCAGTTCATTGCCTTTGGCCTTCAACAAACCCGCGACCGGCACCCGGAAAGGAGGGCACCACAACACCCCCAGATCCTTGCCATTCACCTTCACATGTGCAATGCCCACATCTTTTACCGCACCCAGATCGAGAAACAGTTGCCCATTCAAATCCGCCGCATCGAAACTCGTGCGGTACATGGCAGCGCCGGAGAAATATTTGATGCCCGGCTCGGGGCGCTCGGTCCAGCTGATCAGCGAATCCAGTTGCATTTCTTGATGACCGTATTCGGGGTCGAAGAGCACGCGCCAGCGGGTTTTCAGGGTATCGATAGCGCGATAGCTGAGGTAGTTTGGCGCTTTGGAAGCAGCAGTACTACCTGCGGGCAAGCCCTTGCGAAAAACCACAAAGATGGAGCCATTGGGGCCAAATTCCAGCGGCACCAAGGTTTTGCCTTCCTTTTGGTAAAAAGTGCTGGCGGGGCGGATTTCCCCCGTTACGGCGTCCCACAATTCGGGCTGTTTGCCCTGCATGCGGAAAGCGACAGTAACTTGCGTACTCAGCGGATTTTGGCTGCTGATGAAATAAATGTCTTCCCCTCCGACCTGCCGATGGATGTAGTCATAAATTTTTCCTTCTGGTTTTTGCACAAAAGCGCAGTCGGGGGCCAGGGTAGCGTTCAAGACCTCCCGCGCCGTTTTGCCCCAAATTACTTTGCCGCTGCCTACGCTGCGCATCCCAACAGCCACCGGGGTTTTCCCCCACAAGTTGAGCACAATCAGGGCCCGCTCCTTTTCCGCCGCCGCGCCACCGACCAAACTGGCCGTACTCAATGGCGGCGTGCCAATCACCGTAGCACCCGCCAGTACCAAGGCCTGTACTTTTTTCAAAGCCGCCAAAGACAATACCTGGTGATTGGGCAATACCAGCACGCGGTAACTCACCCCATGCGACAGCACAATCCGGCCGTTTTTCACAGCCAGGGCCAATAATTTATCCTCGTTGATGAGGTCGTAGTCGTAGTCGGGCAGGGCACCAGCGGGGTCGTCTTCCTTGTAGCGCCCCAGGTTGGGAATGTGGTCGCCGTAGTAGTACAATACATCGGCCACCGAGCGCCCTTGTTGCAGCATCATTTGGCAGCGGCTCAGGTATTGGATGAAGGACCCGGAATAATGCCACCAGGTCACATTGGGGTTGAAATGGGTGCCTGCGAAATACTCTTGCCCTGGTAACCCCATCTCGCGTGGTGAGCAGGTGAAGGTATGCAGGTAAACGAGGTTCAGCCCGGCGCAGTACTCGTGGTCGGCACTGGGTTTCATGTCGGCCCAGATCACGTCGTTCCAGTGTGGGCCGATGGTGGTAAAGGATTCGGCGCCCACCAGTTTTTTGTCAAAAATTTTGGCTGCACTGGCGGCTTGTTTGACAAAAAAGCGGTCAATGGGTTTCGAGCGGTGGGGCGAAGGCGACCAAAATTCACTCATCATGATTTCGGAGTGGCTGTAGTTTTTGAGGCCGTCAAAAGGGCCAGCGTGTGGGCCCGCCGATTCGGGTTGGATGCCCAGACCGTATTTTTTGGCGCGTTCGGCAAAAACGCGGTAGTGATTGTCCGAAATGCAGTCACCCAGGGTTTTGCGCAAGTCGTTCAAAAAGCGGTTGCTGACCTCGCGGCTTTCGATGATTTTGCCCGCCAGCACGGGTAGGTAAGGAAGGGGATCATAACCCCGGCGTTTTTTGAACTCGGCCTCAAAGCCATCCGTCCAGTTCATACCTCCGGCCTCAAAGCTGTCGGTTTGCAGGTAGCGGAGGGTTTTGCCCGCCCGGTCGCCGATCATTTGCAGGAGCGGTTCCACGTGGGTATCCCAGTAGCGGTTGAAATGTTTGGCACTCATGTAGTCCATCACCCGGCCTTGCCATTTTCCGCTGGAGGTCGAAACGTGGGCATCGGTGGGCGAGTACCCCAGGCGAATGAGCGTCCAGTCTCCGGGTGGGGCTGCCCAGTCCAGTTGGCCATTTTTAAAATAGGCGTTGAGGTTCAAGACTTGTTTGAGGGCGGCATCTTCTTCCCCGGGGGTGCCGGGGATGTCCGTCAATAAGGGCCGGGTTTCAGGTACCGACCAACCTACTTCCCGCGTAGCGGCTTTATTGGCAAAATCGCGGATGGGCTGGCGCTCTTGGGTTGCTTTGTAGGGAATGGCCAACACCACGATGTCGCGGTAATAGTCGTCGCGGCTGGGCGGCTGCGCCAAAGTTTGTTGGATGCGGGTGCCGCCCTGTACTTTAGTTTCCGAAAAAACCACCTGTTTGGCGGCTTCTTCTGGGGTGATGTCGGGGCCACCCAAATTCCAGCCGCTCTGGATGCTGAGCGACATCACCAGGCCGTGTTTTTCGGCTTCGTTGATGGCGTGTAGGTAGAGGTCGCGCCAGTCCGGGCTGCCAAATAGGGGGCCTGCGGGCACCTGGGCATTGCCGCGTTGCTCCGCACCTCCAGCGTCAAAAATGCAGGCGCCACTGAACCCTTTGGCTTTCATCTCGGCCAAATCGCGGGAGATGGCCGCCTTGGTGACGTTGCCGTTGAGCCACCACCACCAGCAGCGGATGCCGTAGCGTTGGGGGGGCGTCTGGAAATCGGTCGGGGAGAGGGGGCTTTGGGGGGCTTGGGCATGGCCCATCGCCAAAAAGAGCAGGCAGAGGAGGCTGTAAAGGACGCGCATAAAGGATGGATTGGTGCTTGGGAAAAAATCGGGCATAAGGTCGGGATAAAATAGGAAGAGTGAATATAAAGAGATTTTAAACAGTTCGATATTCCAAATTTTGATGGTTTTTGATAGGGGTTTCTTTGGTGTTCCTTTGGTTTCTTGGGTGTCTAAGGTGGTGAAATAATATTTTGCCCTGCTGCGCAGGGCTTTTTGTTTTTCACCACCTTAGACACCTAAGAAACCAAAGAAACACTTAAGGAGGTTACACGTCCAGGATGCTAATTAGTGCTAATTTCATCCATCACTGCCCCATCAACCGAACCCCGATTTTCCCTTTACCACCCTTGAACAAATAAGCCGGGATCCGCAATTCAAGCCGCTTCAAACCCGGAATTTGCCGATCAAGCTCCAATGGTGCCGGATACAGGGAAATGACCGAGACACTGATTTCAGGATGGGAAAGGTTTTCCAGTTTCAATTTTTTGCCATTCTGGGTTAAAAGCGCACCTCCTTTCACGAGCTCGACATCGGCGGTAGTCATCAATTGCCAGGTGACCATTTTGGTGGTGGGAATGGTTTCAATTTGGTCTTCGATGAGCAAGGACTGAGGGCCATCCTTGACGAATCTACGTTGGGCACTTTTTAGTTGCCCCGCAAAGGTGGGGGTCATTTCAATACTCGCTTCGGGGTTGGGGCCTGATTTGAAATCAGCAATGGTGGCCAGGCCGTCCGTCACGTGTAAGGAATCGTTGACGGTCAGGGTACTGTGTCCGTAGTTGTTTTTGGTGAGCAGGGCCCAACGTTGGCAGGTTTGGCAGCGGCTCCACAGGTCAAAACCCACCTTTTCCAATAAGTGATATTCCTGATTGCCGGGGTCTACCACCCAGCGGACGCCATTCACTTCAAAAACAAACGAACCACCATCCATGTTGCCGTGGTTGACCGTTCCACGGCCCCCTTTGCCTCCGAAATAGTACTGGTGTGGGTCTTCGGGGCCACTTTTGAATATGACGATCGGGTTGGAGCCATTGCCGCGCCAGGCCTCCGGCACTTGGACGTCCTGGGCTTCTTGGTACTGCGACAACCAAACCAAACCAGCGCCGTCCAATCTGCCCAGTTTGCCCATTTTTTCGGCTGGGCGCAAAAAACGCTCTTTTTCAAAAAACACCTTGTTGCCTGTTTTTGCAGCAAACCAGGCCAGGGTGACATCGCCGTTTTCGCCACGCTTGTCGCCACAATCGGCAAAATTATAATACCAGCCGGATGGGGCCACATTGAGCACTTTGTAGGTGGCACTTTCCACAAAAGCGGGGTATTTTGACAGGCCAAAATCGGTGCCGAAGGCGCTTTCAAACATGGCCGCAGTCACGACGCTAAAACTGGTTCCGTAACCCCAATAGGTCGCGCCTTCGGGGTATACGCCATCGGGGCCGTATTCGTCCAGGGCATGGGGCATGCCTTCCAAAGCGCGATGAATGGTTTGAGCGGCAAGTTCAGGTTCCTGTTCGGCAATTACGATCGCCGCTGCGATCATGCCCCCGTGGCAGACTTGATTCCAATTGTTGGTGCCGTTTACCCAACCGGTATTGCCTGCTTTGTTGTAACTGGGTTTGATGCCTTTTTCGATGAGGGCGGTTTTGGCCAGGGCCGCGGTCGTTTTGGGCAAATCCTCGCCCGCCCAATCCAGCGCAAAGGCAACTGCCAGAGACATTTCAGCCACATCCAGGTAGTGGGAGGGGTTCCAGTCGGAGAACTTGCACACGGCCAGTACCTCTTCGTTGATGCGGTTCAGGATGGTTTTGTCTTTTTCCATCCGGTAGGTCATGCCCAGCATGTTGATCCGGTACAACATTTCGCGGGAAACAGCCAACAACCTACGGCCTTCCATCACCCGTTCAAGCAAGGGCGCAGTAGTGATTTTTTGGGCATTGAGGCGGATGGCCTGGTACATGCTTTTGATCACGGGATCGGCGGTGATCTTTTTTTTCAGTTCTTTTTCAATGTCGGCGTTCAAGACCAGGCGCGGGCTTTTTTTGCGCAGCTTTTCTTTCAGGTAGGATACGGACATTGGGTTTTCCAGCTTTGGTTCAGGGGTAGTGGTACTGTGGCTTGGCGACCAGACGAATGCAGTACTCAGGGAAAGTACGCTGGCCAGGGTAATGGAGAAAAAAATGGAAAGGGAGTTGAGTGTTTTCATTTGGTCTTATTGTGAAAATGATAATATTTAAGAACCTGTTCCATCTCTGCTAAACCGAGATGGAACAGGAAAAAGGGATCACCAGCCCGGATTCTGCTTAATGGCCGGGTTTTGCGACAAATCGTTCAAGGGTATCGGCCACAAGTAATGTTTGGCTTCATCGAATACTGGCGTGGCAAAGTCGGTACCCAGGTACACATTGATGTAAGGGACTCCGTTGACCAGACTGAACTTCACGTTGGCCTTCGGATACCGCGCTTTGGCAGCGTCGTCCCAGCGGATGCCGTAGGAGGGTACTTCCAGTTTTTTGCCTTGCTTCCAACGCCGAAGGTCGTCGTAACGGAAACCTTCCATGAACAATTCGATGCGGCGCTCGCGGCGGATTTCTACGATGAGTGGCGAAACGCCGTCATTCACGTAACGGGGATCCACGGGTACACTACCGATGTTCAAACTGGGCATGCCCACCCGGCTGCGCAGCTTGTTGATGGTGAGATCCAGGTCTGCTTGGGTAATGGTGCCCAACTCCGCCACAGCTTCGGCGTAGTTCAACAAAGCCTCGCCAAAGCGCATGGTAATGGCGGGCGTGTTGGAAATATTGTAGGTGGCATAAGCGGTGTTGTTGTCGTACACTTTGATGATGTGGTAACCCGTTTCGCTGGGCATGCCTCCGTCCATACCAGCCAGACGTGGGTAGGGGCGGGTATCATTGTTGCCGAAGGCGTAGAATTTTACGTCGTCGGGATGCAGGATGGTTTGCCGCAAGCGGGGATCGCGGTTTTCAAAGACGTCTTCAATCTTGGCATCCCCTTTATAAAGTGGAGACAAAGAAATCGGAAGCCCATCGGTGCAGAGGTAGTCTTCGACCATACTTTTGGTGGCACCACCATTGTATTCCCGATGGTAACTTTGTACATGGTTGGTAAACACCCCAAGTTGATACCTTCTCCAATACATGACTTCCGCAACGCCAGTTAGGTCATTCTGAATGCGGTGAATGGCATTGTAGTCGCGGCTAGGGGTGCCGGTGCTGTACAGTTTGTAAGGCCCTTTTTCAATGATTTCTTTGGCCGCCGTCGCCGCTTCTTGCAGCCATTTTTCGGGATTGGAGCCGCCGTGGTATTTTCTCCAGGTACCTTCAAACAAACATACCCGGGATTTTATTAACAGAGCTGCCCAACGGTTCATCCGGCCTGGACCAGCACCATCGCCCCAGTTGGCAGGAATTTTTTCGGTAGCAAAAGTGAGGTCGGCCAAAACATTGTCCATCACCTCTTCCCGGGGTGTACGGGCGGCATAAAGTTCTTCGGAATCCACCGTCAATTCGTGATCGACCCAGGGGGCATCGCCGAATTTGGCAACTTTATCCGCATAAAACCAGCCCCTGAACAAGCGAGCCTCACCGGCATATCTGTCGATGGTGGCTTGAGGAATTTTGGCTTTGTTGTAATTGTCCAGGCCAATATTGACAGCTCGAACAAAATTCCAGCCTTTGTAACCGTACCACTGACCATCGCCACCAGCACTCGAAGGCACGGTGTGTTTGCCAGACCGAAGCTGTTGATAAGCCAAATGGCGCGAATGCCTCGGCGCAATATTGTCGGAGTATTCATCAATGTACCAGATGCCGTATTTTAGACTCTCGAAGCCATCGTCGTGCCCCATCATGATGGATACGTTGTTGTCGTCAACGGCGGCAAGGTGGTAAAGGCCGTTGTTGTACACCCGCAGGTCGTTTTCGGAATTCCAGAAGGTTTCATTGCTGATTCGGTCCAATGGAGTTCGGTCCAGGAACTCGTCGTTGCAGCTGGTAAAAAGATAAACCACCACCACGAATAGAGGATATATTAATCGTTTATTTTTCATCTTATCTGGTATTTAAATGATGGTTAAAAAGTGATGTTGGCACCAAAGGAGAAAATCCGTTGCATGGGGTATTCTACTGCTCCATCGGAATTCAAACCAGAGTACTGGTCGTTGAAGACACTGGTGTGCAAGGATTCAGGGTCCAAAGGTTTGCGGATTTTGGAGTATTCCCACAAGTTCATCCCAGCCATGTAAACCTGCGCCCCACCAATTCCTACTTTCTGCAACATATTTTGAGGAAAATCATAACTCAGCGTCACGTTTTTCAAACGGACATAACTGGCGTTCTGGAGGTAACGCGACTGGGTCTGCACATTTTGCTTGGTGTTGGTAGAGATGTGTGCAGCGGGAAAATAAGCATCGCGGTTTTCCTCCGTCCAGGTATCGGTAATGTAGTACCATTCCACGTGGCCAGCATTGTATGGGTAGAACCAGGTCCAGTTGCCATCTGAAGGCGCATAGTCGCGTCTGCCAACACCCTGGAAGAACGTGCGTAAGGAAAACCCTTTGTAACTCAAGTCAAGATTTACGCCGAAGCTATATCTTGGCGTAGCATTGCCAATGATTCTGCGGTCACCTGGGTTAGCTAAGGTATTGTTGCCTGGGCTGATGATGCCATCGCCGTCAAGGTCAGCGTAGTGAACATCGCCGGGCCGCCAGTTGGCACCCAATCTGGATTGGTTGGCGGAAGCAGCCACTTCTTCAATGGTTTGAAAGATGCCGACGGTTTCATATCCCCAAATTTCGCCGATCTTTTGTCCCACATACCGTTCGGACAAAGCGCCGGTAGGATTATCGTATTTGGTGATTTCGCTTTGCCAGTCCGATAAGGCCAGTGTAATGCGGTATTTCCAGTTCTGCGCGATCTTGTCTCTCCAGGTTACAGAGGTTTCCCAACCCGAGGTTTTAAGGTCAGCAGCATTGGATCTGGGGGCGTTAGTACCCAGGATGGCCGGGTATTCCACGTTGGTCAACATGTCTTTGGTTTCCCGGGTGTAAATGTCAAACGAAGCATCCAAGCGTTGGTCAAGTACGGTAAAGTCGATACCCAGGTTTTGAGATACTACCGTTTCCCAGGTCAAGGTAGGACTGACCAGTCCGGCGGGAGATACGTAAGGTGAACGATTCCCCGACGACAACATGAACGGAGAGGTGCTGATGCCCATCGTGGAGATGTAGGGATAAAAATCGTTACCCAACAACTGGTTGCCCAACGTACCATAAGAAGCCCGAACTTTCAGGTTGTCCACAAATTTTCTGGTTCCAGCCATAAATGGTTCTTCCGAAATCCGCCATCCCGCAGAAAAGGAAGGAAAAAACCCGAAACGGTCTTCGCTGGGGAAGCGGGAAGTTCCGTCATAACGACCATTGGCTTCGAATAAATACTTGTTCTTAAAAATGTAATTGAAGCGATAAAACATTCCTCGCAAGGCCACATGCGATTTACCGCCAAAGGTTTGCTGAGCGCCCGTCGTTGCGTTGATGTCGGGTACCAGTGGCGTGATCAAAGATCTGGCCGTTGCCTGATGCCACTGGTTGCGCCCCCATTCCTGATTAAAGCCAACCATGGCTTTGATAGAATGACTGGGCGAGGGGTCGATCGAATATTCAGCATAGGCATTCAAAACAGAATATTGGTTGTAATCGCTGCGGTTCGTAATAAAGTCGTCGCCGCTGAAGCCATTGCCGACGCGAATACCCGCTACCAAATCCTGGTTTTCGAGTACATTGACCTTACTGGCTACATCCTCGTAGGAACGGTGAAAGTTGTTGTAGGAATAATCCCCCCTTATTTTTAGTCCTTTAAATGGGGTCAGGGTAATGCCTTGGGTCAACCATAGGTCATTCGCGGTAAAGGTTTCACGGCCACCTTGTTCCAGATAGGGGAAGAAGTTCAAGGTACCAAAATACATGCCGATGTATTGTGAAAACTGGTCGCGGTCCCCCGGCGTGAGGTAATATTCCAGGTCGGGAAACGCGATCGGGCGGATGGGATCAACCCTGGCTAAGGTATTGATGTTCACGTCCCAGTTGTAAAAGTGGGGTTGATCATTGAGTTGGGTATTGAACACCACTTTTTCGTCAAGGCTCAACCAATTGTTGACTTTAAACTCCGCTTTCACCAGACCATTGTAGCGTTTGAAATTTTCATTGTTGTCGTGTTTGAGGTACCCGTCCTTGTTCAACAAGCCAAGGGATACATAAAAGGAAGCCTTATCCGTAGCGCCCGAAACACTGAGGTCGTACTTTTGCTGTGGCGCCAAATCAGTCACCAGGCTATTCTGATAATTATTGAATCCATAGTGTTGCAATACCCCATTTACAACACCCCATGCTGGCCCTGTACCTTCGGAGTAGGCTTTGGTGCCTGCTACAAAATCCGGGTTGTAAGAAGGATTGCCGTTGGTGCGAATGTTGGCTTGATTGCGAGCCAAGACAAACTGGTACGGATCGTTCACGGGATCTATATTTAAAATGGGCTTGGCCGCGGATAATTCTGTAGAAAGTTGGATGTTAACTTTACCCGTCTTGCCTTTTTTGGTCTCTACCAGGATCACGCCAAAAGCCGCCCGCGCTCCATAAACCGCTGCTGCTGAGGCGTCTTTCAATACGTTCACACTGGCGATATCGTTCGGGTTGATCCGCTCCAAGGCCATCGGGACTCCGTCGACCAGAATCAGTGGGGATCCACCATTGATGGATTCGAAGCCGCGGATGTTGAAGTCGGCTGCGGTAGTGGGGTCACCATTCCGGATGTTAATGTTCAGGTTGGGAATGAGTCCTTGCAAGCCCTGGCCTACACTGACAATGGGTCGTTGGGCCAGCTCTTCGCTGGTTATGGAAGCGACAGCCCCCGTCAGGTTCACTTTCTTTTGAGTACCATAACCTACTACCACTACTTCATCAAGTAACTTGGAATTGGCGGCCATCACGATGTTGATCGAGCTGCGGTTGGCCACTGCAATTTCCTGGGTCAAAAAGCCAGTGTAAGAAAATACCAGTGTACTGTTTTCGTCCACTTCAATCGAATAGGCACCGTCCAGTTCAGTGACGGTACCTTGAGTAGTCCCTTTCACCAGGATGGAAACCCCTACCAGGGCTTCTCCATCTGCATCGGTAACCTTACCCTTTACGGTGAGGCGAGGGGGATCGAGCGAAAAATGAGCCTTGTTGCCCAAAAGCAGAAGGGGGCTACCCACAACTGCTACGAGCAAGCATAGCGTAAATGCCGATAGGTTAAAGTTGTTTTTACTGTTCATAACACCGACAATTTGATTTAAAACAATATGGTTTCGTAAAATGGTGTGCGTTCAGCGTTTTGCAAACGAATGATTGACAAGTTCAAGGCAGTATAACTTGTTGGGTATTTTTGTCTGTTTTCGAGAGGATATTCTATAATCTATCTTATTGACGGAATTTTTAAACGGGACACTTACTTGATACGGAATTTTTTTTCAAAAAGACAAAAAATAAAATAGGAACTGATATATATGAGGTTTAGTACTACTCAAAAAACTTCGGCCCCTTCACCTTTTTCACTACAATCAGCGCATCATACTTCTTAGTCGGCGTAAACAGAATCTTACCCCCACTTTCCAACTCAAAAGCGGGCAGCGGTTTGAACAACCAATCCTTGCCCTTACCCGGCTGTTGCCCGCGCAACTCCAGGAAATTGATCGCCTTGGGCAAGCGGCCAAAACGTTCACCAATGCCCCCGATGCTGTCATCTTTGAAGGGTTGCACATCGCGCATCCAGTGGCGGAATAGCTCGCCACCACTGGCGTACAAGCCGATGTTGTACACCTGCTTGCCAAAACGATCGGCGACGTAATTGCCTTGCATTTTGAGGGGTTTGCCAAAGATGTCCACCGAATTGCTTTCGGTGCCGATGTGGGCATTGTGCGCCCAGTAGATGATTTTCTGATTGGGGTAAGCCACATCGGCCAGCCACATCAGGTTTTCGGCCATGATGCGGTCGCGTAGTGCAAATTGTTGCTGGAGCCGGATGGCGCGGTAGTCGAGTGCCCAGTATTCCAGGTAGTTTTCCAGGGCCCGGCGGGTGAAGGCGGCGAGGAGCGGTTTTTGAGGAAAATCTTCCCGGATTTTGGCTTCGTTGTTTTCCAAAAAATCCAAAACCCGATTGATGACCCGCTCGTTGGTTCGAATTGCAGCGATGAGTTGGGTGCTGTCGGGAATGAGGCCGTAGAGGAGGGAGGTCGTCATGAAATTGTACTCCACATCGCGGGAAAGTTCGGTGTTGTACTTGCGCAGGAAGTCGATTAGGAAGTTGTTGAAATAATTGGAAGAAGACTGGCAATCGGGGCCAGCCAGCGCGAGTGGGCGATCCCCCCTAGCTTGGGTTTTGGCGTATTCAAAAAGTGGCAGCATTTCTTCAGCGCGGAAATTGCCAAACACGGAATTGTACATCAGGCTCTTGGCATCTTGGTCCTCCTGATGCAGCCAAGCCAAGTTAATGTCGCCAAAGCCACCCTCGATGACCAACACATCGAAGTTCATTTCTTGATGGAGGTACTCTACCAAGCGGGTTTTGAGCTGGTAAAATTCCGCCGCGCCGTGCGAACTTTCCCCAATTTGCACCAGTCGAATGTCTTCGAGTTTTTCCTGCAAAAAAGCCAGATCGCTGAAGTCATTTCCATCGACGCTGGCAATGGGGATGCTGTTTTTTTTCAACCATTTCAACTCCTGACCAGCGCGTTGGCAAGACAATTGGGGCAGGATAAACAACAACAATAGACCCAGGGAGAGGAAAAGACGCATCATTTGGTGTTCATTTTCCGGAAATATAGGACAAAATAAAGACTTATGAAAGGCGAGGGTTGAGAAGGTTTAGGGAAGTTGAGAAGGTTTAGGCTACCGCGAGCGATTTTGACAATGTCCTTGTCTAAGTCGCTCGCGGCAGCCTAAACCTTCTCAACCTTCCTCAACTTCCCTAAACCTTACGCTACCATCTCCATCAACAACTTCAATAAAGCAGCAGCAGCCTTGGAAATTTTTGTGCCGGGACCAAATACCCCCACTACCCCTTGCGCGTACAAAAAGGCATAATCTTGTGCCGGAATCACCCCACCAACCACCACCATGATGTCGTCGCGGCCCAGTTTGGCCAATTCGGCGATGGTTTGGGGCACCAGGGTTTTGTGGCCCGCCGCCAGGGAAGAGATGCCCAGGATGTGTACGTCGTTTTCCACCGCTTGTCGGGCAGCTTCCGCAGGGGTTTGGAACAAGGGGCCAATGTCCACATCGAAGCCCAAATCGGCAAAACTGCTGGCGATTACTTTGGCACCGCGGTCGTGGCCGTCTTGCCCCAGTTTGGCAATCATGATGCGGGGGCGGCGACCTTCCAATTCAGCGAATTGATCGGCCAGTTCCTGTGCTTCGTGAAAATCAATATCGCTCTTGGCTTCACTGCTGTATACCCCGGAAATGGCCCGGGTTACGGGGGTGTAGCGGCCAAAAATGTCTTCCATTGCGCTCGAAATCTCACCCAGGGTAGCGCGTAGGCGGGCGCAGGTGATGGCCAGTGCCAGTAGATTGCCTTCGCCAGTTTTTGCACATTGTTTCAAGGCTTGCAACGCGGCTTGACAAGCGGCTTCATCGCGCTTGTTTTTGGTCTCTTGCAAGCGGCGGATTTGGGCATCCCGCACGGCACCATTGTCTATTTCCAAGGTATCCATGGGGGCTTCTTGTTCCAGGCGGAAGACGTTCACCCCAACGATTTGATCTTTGCCACTGTCAATGCGGGCTTGTTTGCGCGCAGCGGCTTCTTCGATGCGCAATTTAGGCAGGCCTTCTTCAATGGCTTTGGCCATACCGCCCAGTTCCTCGACTTCTTCAATCAGGGCCCAGGCGCGTTTCACCAGTTGGTCAGTGAGGTATTCCACGTAGTAGCTGCCCGCCCAAGGGTCGACAGCTTTGCAGATGTCGGTTTCTTTTTGCAGGTAAATTTGGGTGTCGCGGGCAATTTTGGCCGAAAAATCGGTGGGCAAAGCGATTGCCTCATCCAGGGAGTTGGTGTGCAAAGATTGGGTGCCACCTAAGGCTGCTGCCAATGCCTCAATCGTGGTGCGACCCACGTTGTTGAAAGGATCTTGTTCGGTGAGGCTCCAGCCCGATGTTTGGCAGTGGGTGCGCAGCGCCATCGACTTGGCGTCTTTGGGGTTGAACTGCTGTACAATTTTGGACCACAACAATCGCCCGGCACGCAGTTTGGCAATTTCCATAAAATGGTTCATGCCGATTGCCCAAAAGAAGGACAAACGTGGCGCGAAATCATCCACATCCAGCCCGGCTTGGATACCCGCACGCAGGTATTCCCAGCCATCGGCCAAGGTGTAAGCCAGCTCCAGATCGGCAGGTGCACCTGCTTCCTGCATGTGGTAACCACTAATGGAAATGGAGTTGAACTTGGGCATGTGTTGGGCCGTGTAAGCAAAAACATCTGCAATGATGCGCATCGAAGGTTCGGGTGGATAAATGTAGGTGTTGCGCACCATGAATTCCTTCAGGATGTCATTCTGGATGGTGCCACTCAGTTGCGCCGGACTGACCCCTTGTTCTTCCGCAGCAACAATATAGAAGGCCATAATGGGAATCACCGCGCCATTCATGGTCATGGAAACTGACATTTCTGCCAAAGGGATTTGGTCAAAAAGGATTTTCATGTCCTCCACCGAATCGATGGCGACGCCCGCTTTGCCCACGTCGCCTTGTACCCGCTCGTGGTCGGAATCGTAACCGCGGTGGGTGGCCAGGTCAAAAGCTACGGAGAGCCCTTTTTGGCCCTGAGCCAGGTTGCGGCGGTAAAAGGCATTGCTTTCTTCGGCAGTAGAAAACCCCGCGTATTGCCGGATGGTCCAGGGGCGAATGGTATACATGCTGGCATAGGGGCCGCGCAAAAAAGGTGGAATACCTGCCGCGTAGTTCAGGTGTTGTACTCCCTCTAAGTCGGAGGGGCCGTAAGCAGATTTGACGGCTATTTTTTCCGGACTTTGCCAGGGTTCAGTACCTTCCTCAGGGGGATTGGCTCCTCCCAGGTTGAGATCGAGTAGAATATTGCGAAAATCAGGGCGCGCCATAGGGCTGGGTTGATAGACTTTATGAATAGAAAATCTAAAGATTCAAGTGGCAAATTAAGCTATTTTGGGTGGAAAGCAAAGTGAGGGTATGGATTGGGAGGGGGTGACTTTTTGCAGCAGGGTTGAAATTAAATCAAAAATTAAATAATTTTTTAAATTTAAAACTTTTTATTTATTTTTGACCAAATTTTACCCTATGCCTAAAAAGCCCTCCAAACCACACGACGAATTCTTCAAAGCTGCATTTAGTCAGAAGGATGTAGCATTAGATTATCTTCAAAAAATGCTTCCAGCTGCTTTATTGGAAAAGTTGGACTTAAGAAAAATTAAACGCATCAATGGATCCTTCGTGTCACCATCATTGAGGGAGTTCTTTTCCGATGTAGCCTATCAATGTCCTTTGCTAGATAGTGAAAAACAGGTCATGGTTTCTTTTATTTTGGAACACAAAAGCAGCCCTGAATCCAGGCCACATTTGCAGTTGCTCCGCTATATGCTTGACAGTTGGGAGGAACAGTTAAAGCAAAAAAAAGACCTAACCTTGATTGTCCCCATCATCATTTACCACGGCGAAGAAAACTGGCATCACCGTGACTTATCCAGTTACTTTGGAGAGCAGATTCCTGAAAGCTTTAAAGCATATTTGCCAGAATTTGACTATATCTTTACCCATGTAACTGCAATGAGCGATGCTCAAATCCTAGCTTTAGGGAAGGGACTTTTGGTCAATGCTTTTTTGATGTTAAAGCACATTCATACCCCAGAATATATTTTGCATAATCCACAAGTGATTTTTGTTAACCTTACCGAACCGGGAAGTCCTCGTGACTTCATTGTGGCGATACTTGCATATTTTTTGAAAAACACCGAACTTGCTCAAGAAAAAATTCAAACGTTCATCAAAACCTTACCAAGCGTTTTAAACCAAACTGCAATGAGCACTTATGAGATGATCTTGGAAGAAGGTCGAAAGAGAGAAAGAGAAGTCAGCCATATCATGCTGGAGAAAGCACTTCAACGCGAGCAATTAGAACGCCAAAGAGCAGAAGAAGAGCATCTAAGAGCAGAAGAAGAGCGCTCAAGGGCAGAGGAAGAGCGCTCAAGAGCAGAAGAAGAGCGCCAAAGATTAAACAATGTCATTCTCTACCTCTTTGAGACTGCCCAGCTCCCTATTGCAGAAATAGCAATAGTGACCAACCGAGAAGTCGATTACATTGAAGCACTGATTGCCCAGAAAAATTCAGCAGAATAGCGTTAATTAATTTCCTTACACCCAATCCACAAAGCCCTCATTCATCCACTTCCGAATCGCGTTCAAATCCTCCCGGGTTTTGACCAACAAAGACAGGTTGCGCAGCAGTAGCGGCTGCAAGTCTTTTAAATCTTCCGTAGGAACATCCATGGGCAGGCCCATCATGTTGAGCCAGGCAATCAACTCGGCTGTGGCGGGTGGTTTGCGTACGGCCACTTCGCGTACTTTGTAGAAATATTCGATCAGTTTGGTCAGTACTTTTTCCTGTTGAGGACTGATTTGCTCGTCCAGCCCCAGTTGGGTTTTGGCAATGGCGAATAGTTGATCTGAGGGTGGAAAAGGAATATGGTAAAACACACAACGCCGCAAGAAGGCATCAGGCAGGTTTTTTTCCGAATTACTGGTCATGATCACCACGATGCGTTGGCTATCGTGGTGTTTGAACTCGCGGTTGTCCAGTTCCTTGATGCGAAAATCCAGGTTTTCAATCTCGTTCAGGATGT
This sequence comes from Haliscomenobacter sp., assembly GCF_041740695.1. Taxonomy (GTDB): domain Bacteria; phylum Bacteroidota; class Bacteroidia; order Chitinophagales; family Saprospiraceae; genus Haliscomenobacter. The sequence continues at coordinate 23,183 of NZ_JBGSLK010000130.1, forward strand.
CATTGGGGAAGTCGCGGGGCGCTTTGTCGATTTCATCAATCAACACGACCGTACTACGTGGGCCATCTACCAAGAGGCTGCCCAATAAATGCCCGTGTTCATTGGCATTGGGGTAACTCAGGGCAATGGCTTTGCCCAGGGCTTGCAACTCGATAAAATCTCCGGTTTTGGCCAGTGCAGTGCCATCTTCCCGCTTGATATTGGCCGATTGGAAGTGCCCCAAGGCATCGTAGGTATAAAACAGGTCCCGTGCTGCCGAAGTCGTTTTGGTATAAAAACTCAGAGGTTCCGCTAAAAACTGCACGCCAGCTGACTTATCCTGGGCCAAATCATAGGCCACTTTGTAGGCCAGTTTGGTCTTGCCAGTGCCCGGTTCACCCGTCAACAAAAGGGGCTGCCCCAGCGCAATGGCCAATTCCACAGCATACTGCAAACCTTCGTCCAGTACGTATTGGCTGGGGTGAAAGGGTTTGCGGCGGTAATCTTGGATTTTGAGTTTCATATGCTCAGGTTGAGAAGGTTGAGGGAGGTTGAGTCTCCGGTCGCTGAGCGTAGCCGAAGCGCCGGAGACTCAACCTCCCTCAACTCAACTTATCGTTATAGCTTTTAATCAATTCCTGCAAAGCCTCTTGCACATCAATCATGTAGTGCTCCGAGCCAGGGAAACGCTCTTGCAAGATCTTCTTGCGTTCGCGCGGATCGGGTTGAATTTTTTTGTATTTGCCCAGCCAACGGTCAATGTCTGCAATGGCCACTTTATTGAGTTCGGGCAAGGCCTGGATTTTCGGGTTGTCGTCCACCTTGTCGCGTACGTCGTTGGCCAGATCGGCGTCCTCTTCTTCAAATTCCACCGAAAAGAAAAACAACAACCGTGGCTGATTGGCCCCAATGGGGGAACTGCAAAACTCGTCCATAAACCAACGGGCAGCCTCCGGGGTATGATCGGAAAACCAGGAATATTTATCGATGTTGATGTACACACAAACGTAGTCACTGCCGCCCAGGTCGCGCAATTGCGGGCTGGCTTGCAGGATATCGCTCAATCTGCGGCTCAATAGAGGCCCCAATTGATTCGGTTGTAGCGCAAAAGCGGCAAAAAGCCCCTTGAGTAACTCCGTTTTGTAATCCTCCAGAGGTTCGTAACCTTCAAAAGTAATCTCGATGGCTTTGACCTTGCAGGCACTGGCCAATCCGGCATGGAGGTAATCCAGGTTGCGCCCTTCTAAGTCCATCACAATGCGCCGAAACATTCCCGCGTGCAAATGCAAGTCTCCGCCGTAGAGGTAAAAAAACTGGACTCTTTCCTCGGGCTTGGCTTGCAATTGAGCGTTAATGGCTTGGGTTTGGGGGCTGCGGTCGCAGGTATAGCTGTGGTGCAGGTGTAAAAGATTAGATTGGCTTTGGTTGTTGAGCAAGTCCAGGAGGGAATCCTGAATTTGGTTGAATTCCAGGTTGTAGGCATCCTGACTGATGATGCCCTTGGCTTTGCTGATTTCAAGCCGACTGTAGCGCGATTGTAAGGCAGTAGCTGTTTTAAACAGTTCTACATCGGCATTGTCCACCCCTTGAACCCACTCCGCGAGTGCTTTCTCCAGCTCGGCTTCGGCGAGCAGTTTGCGGATTTTGTCTTGTTGGGCTTGGGTCATGTGGCTTTTAATGCATGGTAATTATCGTAAAACTACTATTTTTTAAGATTTATAATGTGGTAAATTTGGTAAATGACTGGGGAGAAAGCCCCATCTTTAGTGGCTTCCTCTCCAGTTTTTATCTAAGCTTACTTATTTCTTCGCATCCGTCTTCGCCGATTCCACCAAAGCCTTACTGGCTACAATGGCAATCTCTACCCGGCGATTTTGCTCCCGGCCGGAAACGCTGTTATTCGAAGCTACCGGCTTTTGTTCGCCAAAACCTTTGGTGGTTACCCGTTTTGCCGTTATGCCATTTTCCTGCAAAAAACGTGAAACCGCAGCTGCCCGATTTTCCGACAATTTTTGGTTGTGTTCATCGCTCCCTGTAGCATCGGTATGGCCCATGACGATGATTTCGGTTTTGTCGTATTCCTTCATGGTTTCGGCCATTTTGTCGAGGTTGGCACGCGTGGCGGCTTTGAGCCCATAAGAGTCTACATCGAACATGATGCCCGAGTCAAAAGTGACTAGGATCGATTCCCCGACGCGTTCTACTTCTGCACTTTGCCCCAGGTCTTGTTTCAACTTTCTGGCGTGTTTGTCCATGTAACTGCCGATGATGGCCCCGGCAATACCCCCCACAGTAGCCCCAATGAGGATACCCTTGGCATTGTCACCTCCTTTGGCAATCAATACCCCGACCAGGGCACCAGCGGCTGCCCCGACGGCCGTGCCCTGAGCGGTACGGTTGCAGGAAAAAGAATGGAGAAGGAGTAAGGCCAACAAAAAAATGGGCCCTGCTTTGCGTAAGGTGGTTAAAAACATGAGCTTGATCTGCATGGTGTTGTTCATTTGGTTTATTAAGCGGAGCTTGTTCAAAAAAACTTAAACAAGCTCGAAAATCCTTTTTATGACGAAAAAATAAGGCGAAGCGACATAATTTTTCGAGGCTTAATAAAACAATAACACTTTTATCCGCGCAGAATAAAAATTTGTTAATGGCTTACAGTCTTAGGATTGTAGAAAAAAAATCAAGTATTCTGCACCCGCCACACCTACTGAGGCCACCATACCAATCATAAAAATGATGTAACAGATCCGAAGTTGGCGGTACTTGCGCCCCAGGGATTTGCCCAGAAAAAACAGGTCGCGCATGATGGAGTCTTCCAGGTTTTCTTCTTTGGAAGTCACTTCCTGAATGCCCAATTTGTAGTCGGCATAAGACATGCTGTAAAAGTTGCCAAAAAAGAAAAGATTGGAGCGGCCAGCCTTAATGCTGTCCATATCGGTGAGGCCAGTCATTTTCATGGGCACTGTAGCCAGGGTGGCAAAAACCATGGAGGACAAACAAGTGCCCAAAATCATGATAAAAGGAATGATGTACTCTGGGTGTTGGCGCAGTTGGCTGACCAAAACGGGCATGGCAATGGTAATGATCAAAGCATTGACAGAAAGCATGATGTTGGCCTTGTTGTCGGCCAGGTTGCTCAAGTCCATGTGGTTGCGCAAGGCGGTTTTGAACATCATTTGAGAACTGCGGCTTTCCACAATTGAAACCCTGCTCGCTTCGGAATTTCCCCCTGATTTACGCCCTTCCTTGACCCATTTTTTTAGCTTTTTGCGGTTCAGTTCCTTCATCGCCACAAACATCATTTTGGCGGCGGGGGTGTAGTATTCGTGGTTTTTGACAAAATCGAGGTTCAGTTGGTACCAATCCTGGTCTTCATCCCAACGCCCCAGAACCTCGCGCCATTCCAGGCGCAAATTGTCCAACTGTTCGCTATAATCGTCGCTGCCCAAATGGCCATAATCGGCATCGCGCACAATTTCCTGCAACAAACCCTGGGGGCGTGCACCGGGATTGGTTACCGCGATACAAGCTTCTACAGCCTTGATTTTTTCCTCTGGATAAGCCTGAATCCGCAAAAATTCAGCACCAATGCGGGCACTGGCGGGCTCATGGTTTTGGTATACCTCCGTAATGCCCACATCGTGCAACAAACAAGCCAGTTCAATCAGCTCCAGTTCTTCTGGACTGGTTCCGCTCAGTGAGGCAATCTGCACTGCAGAATTGCGCACGGAAAGGGTGTGTTGAAGGTTGTGGTAACAAATCTTTGGATCCAATTTATTGGACAGCAATTCGGTGACAAATTGTTCTGTAGCTATTATGATTGCACTTTTGGCCATGGATGTTGCAGACTTTTCCCGCCAAGATAAAGATTTAATGATGAATGATGAATGGTGAACGGTGAGATATGTTTATTGCGAGGTGAAAGGACGACAAAATTGGGTCAGCGGAGCTTTTTTTTAGACAATCGGTCGATTTTTGAAACCTTTTAGACAACAGTTTCGTATAAGCACCCTAACACGATTTTATATTCTTATACCAGGAGAATTTAACATACTATGGAAAACACCAGCCTTAAAAGCGATTACGCCTTGTCGGCCCCGATGGCCGCGAACAGCCCCCAACACTGGTTTACTTTTTTATTCCGCTTCAATCAGGGGGATACGGTGCGCAAACTTTTTCCCCTGATTTTGCTCGTCAGTGCCTATTCTGGCTTGGTCGCTTATCTGGAAATAGAGGTTTGGCAACTCAATGAAAACAGTCATGTGCGCAACGTATCCGTGATGCATTCCCTTTTGGGTTTTGTGATTTCCTTTCTACTGGTTTTTCGCACCAACACCGCTTATGAACGCTGGTGGGATGGCCGCCGTTTGTGGAGCCAACAGGTGCAACACAGTCGAAATTTGGCCATCAAACTGGCCGCCATGTTCCCCCTAGATGCGCCCGAACGGAAGTACTTCCGCATTTTGATTCCGGCCTATTCGGTGGTTTTGCTGCGGCACCTGAACAAAAAAGCACCCGAGCAAATGGATGATTTGGACAACCTTCCGCACGACATTAAAACCCAATTGGATTTCCAGAAACACATCCCCAATCAGTACATCGGCTTGATGCACCAATATTTACAAGGGATGTTTCGCGAAGGACGCCTACAGTGGGGGCAAGTCCTGTTTGTCAATGCGGAGCTGCAAGCTTTTACTGAAATTTGCGCCAGTTGTGAGCGCATTCGCTATACGCCCATTCCACGGTCTTACAGCACTTTCCTCAAAAAATTCATCTTCATTTACATCATGACCCTGCCTTTTGGGTATGTGTTTAATTTGGGTTACCTCATCATTCCCATTGTAGCTTTTGTATTCTACGTATTGGCCAGCCTGGAATTGATTGCCGAAGAAATTGAAGACCCTTTTGGTGGTGACGACAATGATTTACCACTTTCACGGATTGTGCAGGGGATCAAAAGTCAGGTGGAGGAGGTGATGTAAAAATGGTAATATTGTTGCCCGAGGAATGAGAGGCGAACAGCTCAAGGAAAAGCTAAAAACACTCCTACCTTAAACAACCATGCTACTCAAAGATACTTTTACTGCCTTAATCCAGACCTATACACAGGACGCTGCTGTGATAGAACCACATTGGCTGGAAATTGAAAAAGCTTACAGTGGCAAAAAACGCCACTACCACAACCTCACGCACCTGGAGCAGTTGTGGCAGCAGCTCCTTCCTCTGAAAGCCGAGATTACCGACTGGGATACCGTACTGTTTTCCCTTTTTTACCACGACATTGTGTACAACGTACGCCGTCAGGACAATGAGGAAAAAAGTGCAGAACTGGCCAAACAGCGTCTACAAGCCTTGCCTTACCCGCCCGCAGGAATTGAAAAATGTATAGTGCAAATCCTGGCTACCAAAAGCCATGCACTAAGTTCTGATTTGGACACCAATTTATTTACCGATGCTGACCTGGCCATACTTGGTCAAGATTGGCCAACTTACCACAGCTACACCCTGCAAGTGCGCCAGGAATACGCCATTTATCCCGACCTGCTCTACAAACCCGGGCGCAAGAAGGTTTTGCAGCATTTTTTGAACATGGAGCGCATCTTCAAAACGGCGCATTTTTTTAGTTTGTACGAACAGGTCGCCCGAACAAACCTGAGTAGGGAAATTGGCGAATTGTAGTTCAACCCGATCTTTTGTTCGTTTTTGCCCACCCCTGCCATAATATCACTTTTGCAAAAGGCAAAAAGAAAAAGAATGTTACTTTAGTGCGGCAAAAGGGTAGCCTTCATTTTGATCGTCTTAAGATGGTTGGATTCCCCATTTGTTTAAGTCTATATCGACAAAATACTAAGGTCAAATCATCATGAACCGCAGACAAATCGTCAAGGGCATGGCCGCCACCGTAGGGGGCATGCTGGTACTGCCTGCTTGGGCCAGTGCCTGGAATTCGAAATCCTTGCAGGGGTTTCAAAGCAACTTTATAGGTCTGGAAGAGGCACTGTTGGCTGAAATTGTAGAAGCTATCATTCCAGAAACCGACACGCCAGGGGCCAAAAAATTAGAAGTGCACCGCTTCATCGATAAAATGCTGGCGGATTGTTTTGACCAAAAAAGCCGCGACGTTTTTGCCAAAGGGTTAAAAAGCGTGGAAACCATGGCCAGTCAATCCTACGGAAAATCTTACCTGGCTTGCACCCCCAAACAAAAACTGGAAGTAATCACCACCATGTCCAAAGCTGCTGATGCCGACGACCAGGGCTTCGCCCGTTTGGCCAAAAACCTCACCATCCGAGGCTACCTCAGTTCGGAATACGTGATGACCAAGCTGACGGGTTACGAAATGGCCCCAGGGCGGTATCATGGCTGTGTGCCGGTGAAAGCATAGTTTTTCATTGAGTTGAGGAAGGTTTAGGGAGGTTTAGGAAGGTTGAGGCTACCGCAGCGATTTTGACAATAGTCATGTCCAAGCCGCTGCGGTAGCCTAAACCTCCCTCAACCTTCTCAACCTCCCTCAACCTTCTCAACTTTTCAAACCACTCAACAATGTCAAATCTCAATATAGCAGCCATCAAACGCCGCACTTACGACGCCATCGTCATCGGTTCGGGCATTAGCGGTGGCTGGGCAGCCAAAGAATTAACCGGGAAGGGGCTAAAAACGCTGGTGCTGGAGCGTGGCCGCGAAGTCAAACACGTGGTGGACTATCCCACCGCCCAATTGCACCCTTGGGAACTCCCCCACCGCGGCCAGCTCAAGACTGGGGTCGCCGAGGCCAATCCGGTGGTGAGCAAATGTTACGCCTTTGGCGAAGCCACCGAGCAATTTTTTGTCAAAGATGCCGAGCATCCTTACATCCAGGAAAAACCTTTTGATTGGATTCGGGGCTACCAAATGGGCGGTAAATCGCTGCTCTGGGCCCGCCAAACCCAACGTTGGTCGGAGTTCGATTTTGAAGGCCCCGCCCGCGACGGTTTCGCCGTGGACTGGCCGATTCGCTACGCCGACATTGCGCCCTGGTATAGTTATGTAGAAAAATTTGCGGGTATCAGTGGCAATCGCGATGGTTTGCCCCAATTGCCCGATGGCGAGTTTTTGCCTCCTCACGAAATGAACTGTGTGGAGCAATACTTCAGTGAGTCGATGGCCAAAGCATACGGCGGTGCCCGCCCCATGATCATGGGGCGTTGTGCCCACATCACCCAACCACAACCGATCCACCTGGAGCAAGGCCGCAGCAAGTGTGCCAACCGCACCTTGTGTGAGCGGGGTTGCCCCCTGGGAGGCTACTTCAGCAGCAATGCTTCTACCTTGCCCTGGGCCGCCAAAACGGGCAAAATGACCTTCCGCCCGGATTCGGTGGTGCATTCCATCATTTACGACGAGAAAAAACAAAAGGCTACAGGTGTACGCATCATCGACAGCAACACCAAGCAGATGGAGGAATACTACGCCAAAATCATCTTTGTGAATGCGGCGGCCTTGAATACCAACCTGATCCTGCTCAATTCTACCTCCAATCGTTTCCCCAATGGCTTGGGCAACGACAGCGGTTTGCTGGGTAAATACGTCGCTTTTCACAACTACCGCGCCACCATCAACGCAACTTACGAAGGTCACCTGGATAAAACGACGGATGGTCGTCGCCCCAATTCGGGCTACATTCCCCGTTTCCGCAATTTATTGAAACAGGAAACCGACTTCTTGCGGGGTTATGCCTCAGGTTTTGGAGCCAACCGTGGCCAAAGAGAGGATCGTAATGGCTGGGGTGAGGAACTCAAAACGGGCATCCTGAAACCCAAAATGAATGACTTCTGGTCGGTCGGTTCCCACATGATGGGTGAAACCATACCGAAGGAAAGCAACTACGTGGCCTTGGATAAAGACCAACGCGACCCCTGGGGCATTCCCCAACTGCGCATTTCGGTGGATTACGACGACAACGACGTCAAAATGACCAAAGACTTCTTTGAGCAGTTGACTGAAATGTACACCAAGGCTGGATTCAAAAACATCCGTACCTCCGATTCGAACCGCACGCCCGGGCTCGACATCCACGAGATGGGTGGTGCGCGGATGGGCAAAGACCCTAAAACCTCCTTGCTCAATGCCTGGAATCAACTGCACCAGTGCAAAAACGTTTTTGTGACCGATGGTGCCAGTATGACCTCCACCTCCACCCAAAACCCTTCGCTGACCTACATGGCCCTGACGGCCAGAGCGGCGGATTATGCGGTGAAGGAGATGAAGAAGAAGAATTTGTAATGGTTGAGGAGTTGAGAAGGTTTAGAGGGTTGAGGAAGGTTGAGGCTACCGCAAGAATGGGTGTGGGTGTGATGTGTGCGTGTGAAAGTGTGTACGTCGCTGCGGCAGCCTCAACCTTCCTCAACCCTCTCAACCTTCCTCAACCGTTCTCAACTCCAACCTATAATCATGCACAGACGAGAAGCATTAGCCAAAGTAAGCCTCTTGCTCGGAGGCGCACTCTCTGGCCCCACGCTAATGGCCTTGGGACGTTGGGAAAACGCTGCATCTGCGGCCACCCTGCTCGACAAACTCAATTTGTCGGCCCAACAAAAACAAATCATTGCTGAAGTAGCCGAAATGATCATTCCCCGCACCGATACGGTAGGGGCCAAGGATGTAGGTGTACCCGCCTTCATCGAAATGATGATCAACGATTGTTACTACGCACCCGAGCACCGCAGTTTTATGGCGGGTTTGACGGAGTTAGAAGGTCTGAAATTCCTGCAACTGAGCGCCGCGCAAAAAACGGATACGCTCAAACAAATCGAGCAAAAGACCAAGGAACAAATGAAAGCCTACAATTCCCAGACCATCAAGTTTGGCGACAACCAGGATCTGGAAGCCATGAATTCGGTCAAACTGGGCTTACCATTCTGGCGCTTGATGAAGGAACTGACCCTGTTGGGCTATTACACCTCCGAAGGCGGCATCAAAGCGTCCTTCGAATACGTGCCTTCGCCCGGCAAACTGGAGCTCACCAAGCTCAAACCCGGCCAAAAAACCATTGTCTATTAGCAAAGCCACCTGGAAACATTCAAAGCGCATCAAGTTTTAGCCACCGAAAAACAAACCCTCGTCAACATCCAACTTTGGGTCCTTTGTGCCCTCGATTGGGTCCTTTGTGCTAAAAAAACGCCGCTTTTGAATTAATTCCTCCGTGACCTCCACAACTCAAATCGCAATGAACCAAACCAACATAAACACCCAAAAAGCCAATAAATACGACGCCATCGTCATTGGCTCCGGGATGACCGGGGGGATCGCCGCCAAAGAGCTCACCCAAAAGGGCCTCAAAGTGCTCATGCTGGAGCGCGGCCGCGAAATCAAACACCCTGAAGATTACGACACCGCCAACAAAGGCCCCTGGGAATTCGAACACCGCGGCAAGGTGCCGATCAACTCTGCTGAAGAATACTGGTCGAACAACCGCTTTGGCACCCTCGCCAACGAAGAAGCTGGCGCTTTTTTCACCAACGACAAACAAAATCCCTTCATCGAAAAACGGCCTTTCGACTGGATTCGGGCATACCATACCGGTGGCAAATCCATGCACTGGGGCCGCCAAACTTACCGCTGGGGGAAGCACGATTTTGAGGCCAACGCCAAGGAAGGGGTCGGCATCGATTGGCCGCTTCGTTACGAAGACATCGCCCCCTGGTATAGCTACATCGAAAAATTTGTAGGCGTCAGTGGCCAAAAGGAAGGCTGGGACATCATTCCCGACAGCGACTTCCTGCCACCCATGGCCATGCTGCCACCGGAAATACATTTCAAAGACGCGGTGATGAAAAAGCTGAACCGCAAGGTGACCATTGGCCGGATTGCCAACCTCTCGCAGGCGCAACCCATCCATACCGCTCTGGGCCGCGCTTCCTGCCAGTACCGCAACAAATGCTCCCGGGGCTGCCCACACGGCGGTTACTACAGCTCGATGGCTGGGGCCATTCCGGCTGCGGCGCAAACCAAACGCCTGACCATCCGCCACAACGCCATTGCAGAGTCCTTGATTTTCGATGAAAAGAAACAAAAGGCTACGGGCGTACGGGTGATCGATCAAGTGGACAAATCAGTTACCGACTATTTTGCCAAAATCATCTTTGTCACCGCTGGTTCAATGAACTCGGCGGCCTTGATGCTCAACTCCAAATCCACCCGCTTCCCCAACGGTTTCGGCAACGACAGCGAACAATTGGGCCGCAACGTGATGGACCACCACCTGGGCTCGGGTGCTACCGCTACCGTGGAGGGTTTTGAAGACGATTATTACTTTGGTTCCCGCCCTACGGGACTATATATACCCCGCTTCCGCAACTGGGATGGCAACCAACGTAAGGACTACCTGCGCGGCTTCGGCTACCAGGGTGGTGCCAGCCGCAGCAGTTGGAACCGGGGGGTAGGTATGGACGGCTTTGGGGCCGAGTTCAAAAAAAGCCTGACCGAGCCCGGCGGCTGGACCCTCGGCTTCGGTGGTTTCGGCGAAATCCTGCCCGATCCCAACAACCGCATCTACCTCGATCCCCAGAAAAAAGACCAGTGGGGCATCCCCATGATCGTGTTCGACGCCGCCTTCAGCGAAAATGACCTGGCGATGCGCCGCGACATCATGGTGGCTGGTGCCGAAATGTTGGAAGCAGCGGGCTTCAAAAACATCACGACCTACAACCGGGAAACGCACATGGGCCTGGGTATCCACGAAATGGGTACTGCGCGCATGGGCCACGATCCCAAAACTTCGGTGCTGAACAAGTACAACCAGGTTCACGCCTGCAAAAACGTGTTTGTGACCGATGGGGCGTGCATGGTGTCGGCTTCCTGTGTGAATCCTTCGCTGACGTACATGGCGCTTACGGCCAGGGCGGCGGATTACGCGGTGGGCGAGTTGAAGAAGCGGAATTTGTAGGGGCTAGTCCGCTGGTTGAATGCATTACTTGCTTGCCCTTTACTTCAACTTGCGCTAAAAGGTCAAAAGGACTATCTTTGAACAAATAAATTGCAACATGACCCGGGCCTCCGCCATTTTGGCTCACGATGTTCCTGCTTCGCTCATCTATGAATGGGACGATGGGCAACCCATTTATTATCGGGGTTATCAAGAAGTATTGATGGGCAAAAAAACAGCAGAAGAAATCATGGGCGACAGCACTTTACAAGCCTGGATCAAAAGCAAACTTTATCTTTTTCAACTCTTAATAAAACTGTACAAATACGGCGCCTTATGCGCCCCTCCCGAATATTGTTTTTCATGCCGTTCCAACAAGTTCAAGCTCAACATCCGGCGCTGAAAAGTAGTGCGCAACAGATTCGTCCCTAAAATCGCCTCGTAAGCTTGTTGCAGTTCTTTCATGGTAAACTTGGGTGGCAATAGATTACCCCTCGCCAATTTCCGATCCAGATTATCCCGCAGCGTTTGTAAGGCTTTTTCAACGATCAGCGCGTGATCCATCATCAGCGGCGGCAAAGCATTGACGGAGTACCAACGGCAAGAGTCGGATAGGGCATCCGGCTGGGGCACCACATCCTGGTAATTGATCAAGGCATAGTAGGCCACCGAGATGAAGCGCTCCAACATCCAATGGTATTTTTCCGGAGAAAGCCCATTGTTGACCAAAATGGTCCGCATCGGTTCTGCATTGTTCCGATCAGCATCGCCAAAAGTGTAAAACTGCTCCAGGTGAATATTGTCCAGCCCGGTCCGCTCCTTCAAACCACGCCTTACCGCATCATTCAAGTGTTCGTTTTTTTGTACAAAACCTCCCGGTAGAGCAAAAATATTGGTGTTGTGGTATTCCATGATCAGGATTTTCAACTGCGTGCCAGAAAATCCAAAAATCACCGAATCGAAGGCGAGATGGGGTAAATGTTCTGTAGCAATGGGCGGAGAGGTCTTCTGCATAAGGGCGTACAAACGTTTTTCTCAAAAGTAATAGGATTTTTTCAAAAATAGCTTTATTATTGTCACGAATTGAGACAATAGGATTTTGCCCATTTTACATATAGCTGTAATCCAAAACCTCCAGGCTAAATTTTTATTAAAAACATACATCCATTCGCAATGAAAAAACTAGGATTGTGCTTCCTTTTACTGGGAGCTACCATTGCTGCTTTTGCGCAGCAAATCACGGGCGAAAACGTAGCCGTTGCCAACACCGATGCCGGTAAAGTACGGGGCTACATCAACAACAGCATTTTCACCTACAAGGGCATTCCTTACGCCGAGGCCAACCGTTTTGAGTCGCCTCAGAAGCCCAAACCCTGGACGGGGGTGCGCAGCTCGTTGACTTATGGCCCCGTGGCGCCACTAATGACACCCACCAACGTAACCGCGGCTGGCGACGAATCAGAATTTGTGTTTAACCACAGCTGGGGTTTTGCTGGAGAAGACTGCATGCGCCTCAACGTTTGGACGCCCAGCATTAGTGACGGCAAAAAACGCCCGGTGATGTTCTGGATCCACGGAGGTGGGTTTACCGCAGGTTCTTCGCAGGAATTGCCTTCTTATGATGGCGAAAATTTGGCCAAAAAAGGCGATGTGGTGGTCGTATCCATCAACCACCGGCTGAACATTTTGGGCTATTTGGACCTTTCGGCTTATGGCGACAAGTACAAACACTCCGCCAACCTGAGCATCCTGGATATGCGGGTGGCGCTGGAATGGGTCAAGGCCAACATTGCCAATTTTGGCGGTGATCCCAACAACGTAACCATCTTTGGCCAATCGGGTGGTGGTGCCAAAGTGAACACCCTCATGGCCATGCCATCGGCTAAGGGTTTATTCCACAAAGCCATCAACCAAAGTGGGGCTTTCCGCTCGAATATGTTGGGAAAAACAGAAACCCAGGCCATTACCGCCGAAGTACTCAAAGTGCTCAAGCTGGCACCCAACCAGGTCGATAGCCTCCAAAAAATTCCTTTTGCACAATTGAGTGCTGCCGGAACCCAGGCATTGCGGACTGTTGCTGAGCGCATGCGCGCAGAAGGCAAAACAATTGGAGGTTTCGGCCTCAGTTGGGGGCCCAGTCTGGATGGCGATTTGTTGCCTTATCAACCCATGTCGCCAGAAGCGCTGGACTTGTCCAAAAACGTTCCGCTGCTGATCGGTACGGTGAAAAACGAATTTATGGCTTCGGGGCGGGCCGGGCTGAGCAATGGTAGCCAGGAGCAGGTGATGGAATACATCAAAAAACAACAGGGCGATAAAACCACTTCCTTTGTTGCGGCGGTAAAAAAGGCCTATCCTACTGATAAAAAACCCTCGGATTTGGTGGATGTCGACATGACGTTCCGCCCAGGTGCAGTGAGTCAGGCGAATATCAAATCGGCTTTAGTTGGCGGTGCTCCGGTGTACATGTACTTTTTCACTTGGCAGTCGCCAGTCATGGGGGGCAAATACAAAGCCATGCACTGTATGGAATTGCCGTTTGTGTTCAACAACATCGCCCGCTGTGCGGAAATGACCGGTGCTACCAAAGAAGCTTATGCGCTGGCCGCCAAAATGAGCCAGTCCTGGATCAACTTTGCCCGTACTGGCAACCCCGCTCATGCTGGGCTTCCCGCCTGGGAAAAATACAGCGAAGCCAAAGGCGCCACGATGTTTTTTGACAACTTGTGCCAGATACGGTACCATCATGATCAAGATTTGATCAAACTGGTGGCTGCACAATAATACTGAGGTGTATCTTAGGTGTCTCCGGTTTCTTAGGTGGTGAAATTAATACCTTGCTTCGCAAGGATTTGTCTTTTTCACCACCTAAGAAACCTGAGACACCTAAGATACACCTTAGTAAATTTTAGCCAACCCTCCTTCTTTCGTCTTCTACCTCGCTGTTTCTTTGTCTCGCTCTGGCAATCGTATTTCTCCCAAATCGCTGGGTAACCGAAACCCTGACAACCTTGGAATCCCAGGTGGTAAATAACTCCAGGTTAAGCTGGCTAATGTGCTAAAATGAATATCTTACCGTGCATTTGATCACAAGGGGCGATAAAAAAATGAACACTTATTTTTGCCCCACTACCAAGACAAGTTCCAATGAAAAAAACATTTTCCCACATCCAGGTCATAGGTGCTTTGTGCGCACTCCTTATCCTCCTGAGCTATTCCAGCTGCTCCACCACCAAAAAAAGCGCTGCCTCCAAAGGCTGGGTCTCCCTCTTCAACGGCAACGACACCAAAGACTGGATCGTTAAAATTTTCCACCACGAAGTGGGCGACAACTACGGCAACACCTTCCGCGTAGAAGATGGCATGATCAAAGTGCGCTACGACCAGTACGACAAATTCAACAACCGCTACGGGCACCTTTATTACAAACAACCTTATTCGCATTATCACCTGGTCATCGAATACCGCTTCGCCGACGAATGGCGCAAGGACGCCCCCAGCTACACCCAGCTCAACAGCGGAGTGATGTTCCACTCCCAAGACCCGCGCACCATGCCCAAGGAACAGGACTGGCCGATCTCGGTAGAAATGCAATTCCTGGCCGGACTGGGCGACGGCAAACCCCGCCCCACGGGCAACATGTGCTCACCCGGCACCGATGTCATTTTCCAGGGCAAAAAAGACCCCCGCCACTGCATCGAGTCCAGCTCCAAAACCTACGGCAAGGACGAATGGGTACGCGCCGAGCTCATCGTATTGGGGGATTCCCTGATCACCCACATCATCAATGGCGAAGTGGTGCTGCAATACTCTCAACCGCAGATTGGCGGCGGCGTAGCGAATGGCTTCGACCCGAGCATTAAAGTCGATGGGAAATTGCTCAAGGATGGTTTTATCGCTTTGCAAAGTGAGGGCCAACCGATTGATTTTCGCAAGGTGGAGTTGTTGAATTTGGAGGGGCTGAGTCGGAAGTCGGCTTTGTATCAGAAGTATTTTGCGCCTCCGGCGGAGATGAAATAAAAGTAAAAACGTGTAAAATTTGGGAAAACCATCTTCTTCCCCAAAATGGAAGCTGTGGTACGCAATCTATCCGTTCGGAACCCGGAGATTTAGTTGAAATGATGACATGCCTTAAGGGCGAAGGCGCCATTTGACGTCTAATGGAATACAAACCCGGGAGTTCTAGCATCGCTTCTAAGGTGTGCCTTGGTGCCTTTGGTTTCTTAGGTGGTGAATAATCCTTTTTTTTCACCACCTAAAAAACCTCAGACACCTAAGAAACACTTCAGGAGTTTAATTCCCAATATCTCCAATCCAATGAAAAACGTCAGCTTTCTCCTTTTTAGCCTTTGTTTGTGCATCACCAGTTTTGCACAACCCCGTTTTGGCAAATTGCTCAAAACCACTCCCGGCGTAGTCTCCTACACCTACCGTAACGAGTTTGCCAAAAACGTGCCCCAAACCCTCGACAACATCAAAGCACTCGGCGTCACCAACATCGAATTTTCCAATTTATTTGGCAAAACCTCCAGCGAGCTCCGCGCCATGCTGAATGAACGGGGCATGATTTGCACCAGCTACGGCGTAGGCTACGATGCCCTGCTCAACAAAATGGATGCCGTGATTCAGGATGCCAAAACCCTGGGCGCAGAATTTGTACGCGTAGCCTGGATTCCTCACACCGCGCCAATGGATTTAACGCTGGCGCAAAAAACCGTGGCCGACTTCAACAACTTCGGTCAAAAACTCAAAGAAAATGGCCTCACTTTTTGTTACCACAACCACGGCTTCGAATTTTTACCCTACCAAAATGGCACCTACTTCGATTACATCGTACAAAATACCAACCCCGATTACGTTTCTTTTGAAATAGACATCCTCTGGGTATTCCATCCCGGCCAGGATCCGGCAGCTTTGCTCAAAAAATACCCTTCCCGTTTTCGCTTGATGCACGTCAAAGACCTGAAAAAAGGCGTGAAGGGCGACTTTAGTGGCGGCACTCCAGTAGAAAATGATGTGACCCTGGGTACCGGGCAATTGGACTTACCCAAAATCATGAAGGCGGCCCGCAAAACCAAAATCAAACACTACTACATCGAGGATGAAAGCCCGATTGCTGGTCAGCAGGTGCCATTGAGTTTGTTGTATTTGAAAGGTATGTAAATTTACATAAAAAATCAATCTATGCGGATCTCTACCACCCGTGCAGCTCAATGGATTTTCATTGGGCTTTCTTTGTTTTTATTCGGAAACAAGCTCAATGCACAAACCCCTACTCAAATCAAGGGCGTTTTCCCCCAAATGGCCATTGTAGCTGACCACAAAGACCGTACCGAAGCGGGCATTGGCGCAGTCATACCATGGGCCAATAAACTCTGGGCCGTGGGCTACGTGGCGCACATTCGCGGCTCCGGCCTGGGTTTGTATGAAATCAGCGCGGACATGACTAGCCGCCAGCATCCGGCCAGCTATACGGGCACTTACGCCAATCGCCACATCCACAACGAATCGGATCAAGCCTTCATCGGCCCTTACGCGATCGATACCCTGGGGCGGGTGCGCATCATCGAAGACCTGAAGCGGCACCGCCTCACCGGAACCATGCAGCACCTGACCCGCCCGGATTCCATGGTTTATTTTTTGACCATGGAAGGTCTGTTTTTTGAAACCAACGTGTACACGCTCAAAAGCAAACAGCTGTACAATCTGGTGAATGAACTGGAGATCCCCAAAGCGGCACAGGTGCATTTCAAAAGTGCCTTTACCCAGGATGGGCGGGTAGTGGTAGCGAATAACTCTTATTACGAAGAAGACTTTTTGGGCAAAAGAGCAGCAGGGCGCCTGGCTGAGTGGGATGGTAAAAAATGGACCATCCTGGATCGCAATCCTTATGTAGAAGTGGCGGGCAAAAACTGGTCGGACAAAACCTACGGCAACGCCATCTACGCCACGGGTTGGGATCAAGGCTCGGTGATTTTGAAGTTTTACAAGGCTGGAACCTGGAAAACTTACCGATTGCCCAAAGCCAGTTATGCTTTTGATCACGCCTGGAATACGGAGTGGATGCGCATTCGGGAAGCACAAACCGAGCGCTACCTCATGGACATCCACGGGATTTTTTACGAAATGCCGACCATTACCTACGGTGGAAATATTTTAGCTATTCGACCGATTTCCAACCACTTGCGCATCATACCTGATTTTTGCTACTGGCGGGGCATGCTTGTACTGGCGGGGGATCAGGTGGATCGTTCTACCGGACAACCCCAATCAAACTTCTGGTTTGGCAACATCGACGAGTTGTGGCAAATGGGTAAACCTACCGGATGGGGCGCGCCTTGGTGGGAAAAAACGGTACAGAAAGGCGAAGTTTCTGACCCGTTTTTGATGACTGGTTTTGATAAAAAAGTGGTACACCTGACGCAGGATTCCGACCAGGAAGTGGAGTTCAAAATTGAAATTGACTTCAAGGGAACTGGTGATTGGCATACTTATAAGACCATCAAAGTACCCGCCAAGGGTTATGCGCACCACGAATTCCCTACCGGGTTTTCCTGCCACTGGGTGCGGGTGACGGCAAGTAAGGCTTGTAAAACGACGGTTTATTTTGTGTATAGTTGAGGTTGCCTCAAAATGGCACTCCAAACGTTTTTAAGCACAAAGGCTACAAAGCAAAGCGTTGCCAACGTCTAACTTTGTGTCCTTTGTGTGCCTTTGAGTCCTTTGTGAAAAAAATATCGCTTTGGTAGACATCATCAATTGTGATCTGCTACTTATTTTGAAATGCATTATCGGCCTGCGCAAGGAGTGGGCAGGGAATTTGGCCTTGTTGTTGTTACTTTTGGTTTGTGAATAAATATATTTCATGTTTTATTTAGATTTTAAAATCTACCAATAACTCTCAAGTGGTTTTGGTCTTCTTTTTCCAGAATTGAATTCATCTAAAATAACATTTCTAATATTTATAGCTTCGAATACCTTCATTTTAAGAAAGGCAATTGCTACCTCATCCCTTGGAATTTCAACAATATGTAGTTGGTTTTCTAAGCTGACACTTGGACTGTATGAAACAAAGTACCCATGTATTGAATCGCTAATCCAAATCTCGCCTTGAACTTGCCAAAAATACTCCGATTTCTTACTTCTTAGCGTGTGTGTATCGTGAATTTTTGTTGTGTAAGATATATGATTTTCAACATTGAAAGGACATTTTATCTGAGCTACAATTGCTTTACCAGGAAAATTAGAGTCTTCAATTATGACATCGGGAGTAGCGCCTATGTCTGGAAATTGAGGGTGCAAAATAAAGCCAGATTCTTTTGTAGTTAAATTTGTTTTTTTGGCAAACTTAATTATCGCCTCTTTTTCTAATGTATTTCCCCATCTGGTGGCATCAGTATCCCGCCTTTCATAGTAATCATTATAAAATAATTGAGCAGCAGCCTTTTCTATACAGTTCATTGCAGACTTGGAAATACTAGCCGTTTTGTCAGCAGGTTTAGATACGATACTTGAAAAATTGGATGCTGTGAATTTTCCGATACGTGCCCTAAACCATTCATTAGTTCTTTGCTTAATCATGTTGTTTGATTTAATGTTTCCCAATCAATTTTTGATACCACTTTAAATTAGTTAACCTCTTGATTTCAAATTCTTTTTCATGGATAACTTGGTCTAATTTGGCTATTGTTTGTTCCTGGTTAAGAATAGTAGTTTGGGTGGCTTTTATAATTTTTTCAATTTGAGCATACTACTGGACATTTTTACAAAAAGGCTTCCTTTGCGGTTTTAACAAGCTAAAGACATGCCTTAAAAATTCAAGGAGGGAAAAACACTTTTTGGTCAAGACGCTCAATCCTTCCCTAAAAATAGAGACCTCCAGGGTC
>NZ_JBGSLK010000131.1:0-6567 GCF_041740695.1 Haliscomenobacter sp.
CTTGCCACCCTTCTATGACCCCATACATCTCTCCAGCGCTCCGCCGGAGACATTTTACTCTTCTTTCCATTTGTTTTTTGTGCCGAAATTTACACCGCCTTTAGATTAGCTACAAGATGGGCTTGCCCAGAGGGATACGAAGAAGGGATCGCCATTTATGAAGAAATCAGGACTAGGATACAGACTAGTGTTCAGATTAGGGTATGACATGGCTTGTAAATCACCTAAAATGATCAACAAATTAGGTTGTCAGAAGTAAAACTGTTGATGATTTTCTTTTCCGGGGAGGTGTTTTTGCAAGTCTCCAGACTGCTTCATATTTCCCGATCTTTCTTTCGAGAATTCTCCAGTGATTACGGACCTGGTCTCTAATCTGTGGGCTATCCATGGCCCTGCTTGCGGTATAAGCATAGGAAATGTAGTTGCCCCAAAATACTTTTCCATTGATTGTTTTCTTCTTCGAGCCCAGGTGGGATTTGGATTTGTAGATTCTTCTTTTGAAAATCCAGGAGTCCTTCAATTTGGCGTTTTTACGCTGATTGTGCTGCTTGGCATAGTAGGCATATCTTGCTTTGCGCTTGATCAATCTTTTCATGTTTCGATAAAACAAGGAAAGGCTTTTCTGGCGGAGCAGGATTTTTTGCCCATCGAAATCAAAGCCCA
The DNA here is from genome assembly GCF_041740695.1 of Haliscomenobacter sp. Lineage (GTDB taxonomy): Bacteria > Bacteroidota > Bacteroidia > Chitinophagales > Saprospiraceae > Haliscomenobacter. The sequence goes on from NZ_JBGSLK010000131.1 coordinate 664, forward strand.
GGTAGCTGAGTGGGCAGTTGGGAAGCTGTTGGCCGTTTTCAATGGTGTAACAGGACCAAGGGTGCGTAGGGTCTGACCGGCTGAAGATTACTTCCTGGGTTTTGTCTTTCTGAATCGTTAGCTTTAGTTTTTGTTGAATAAAATCAGCTACAAAAGTCTTGATGTGTGCTGCTGCTTCGGGTGGGCAAATGAAGAGTATGTCATCAGAATATCGGCGATAAAGACCGCCTAGGCGTTCGGCCATTTCGGTCAACTCAAGATCGAATTCCAGCATGTAAAGATTTGACAATACCGCACTAATGGGCGAGCCTTGAGGGATTCCGTAAGTACGTGGGCATTGATTGAGCGCGTCGTATTTGTTGAAAATGATCAAGCCTTTCTTTTCAACTCTGTCTCTGAATTCGGCACCTGATTTGCAGAAGGACTGAATTTCTTTGTTTTTCAGGTACTTCAGCTTTTTTACCTTGAACTCTTTGAACTCTTTGATTAAATCTCCAATCTCCACATAGGTGTACCTGGTAATCGCGCGATAGACCTTGTAGTGATCCTCTTCAAGGTTGATCCGGTCAAATAATTGGGACCAGGCTTTCTTCAGCGTTATGTGGTCGAGGGTATCGAAAAAGCTTTTGACATCAAAGCACAAGGCACAGATTTCCAGGCCATCTGCATTGCTGATGAAGTCAAAGACTTCTTTGGCAAAATCGATGTTACACTTGTTGCGAAATTGGTTGAACTCAATGCGGCGATAGGCGATTACGCTATTGTTCAGCACAGGATTTGCCCTGTAGATATCATCAAGCTTGGTTGTGATGAGATGGCCGTAGTAGGCAAAAATCTGCGCATCGAGGTGATTGGCGTAGAAAATTTGACGTGTTTTTTTCTTTTCTGTTCTCAGCTCTGCTCGACGCCCGGATTTATCCTTAGGTCTTCGGAAGCGGTTTTCACAGATGGTATAGTGGATGAAAGGATAAAATCGGTGCCGGATGATCTTGGCTGGATTACTCACGTAAGACCGGATGAACGGAATATTTTTTGGGACCAGGGGGGGCGAAAAGTGGGTATATTTTTTGAGTTTCAGCCAGTCTTTCATTGTCGAATCCAGGGTTTTAAAAAACGGCGGGCTAATGTATCGCAGCTATCTTTATGGTCTAACCATTAGTCTCTTGTTCGCGCTAAGACGCCCTCCGAGGAGAGCACTGCTTTTGGAACATGTTGATTGTTTACCTACTTAAACTCATCCAAATGATAACACTTGAAATCGTTCAAGGCATTCAATACAGCTTGGTCGTTCTGGCCATCCTCCGGCAAATTGTGCAGGAAGGAGTGAACCAAATCTACATTACTGTCAAAGCCACCATATGTTGTGGCCATTAGTCTGAGCTTCGAAATGCTCGTCGTTAATACACAAGAAACAGACTTAGCCCACCGTTTGTAAGAAGCGCAGACAAATTACTATTTTTTAATCTTTCAGTCAACTACTTTCACCCCTGACAAATATAAATGAATATTTTTTGACAATTAATCTCAATTCAGACAAGTTTCCCCAAACTATTTACCAACCCTTGTAAAATGCTAAGTAATGAGAAAAGAGGTCAATCCATCATTATTTACAAGCATTTACTGTTCTTGTTTTCCAGGCAAGCAGTAGTTTTAACCTTAAAATGGCAGAGACATTTGCGTCTCAATCTTGGGAACATCAATCTTTGGATGAAAAGTACCAATGATGACAAAAGGGTTGTGAGAAACAAAATGGTGAGCCTGAGTAGTTCCCAAAAACAGGTATAAGTCTTTGGTTTTGGCAAAGTCTTCGAAATATTTATTGCGCACATCAAGGACCGCTTTTTGTTCATCTCCATGATGACGTCCGAAGCAGTTCCAATACAACTGCCCAATTTCCCAGTCTTCGATCATCATTTTGCTCTTTTTGCCATCCTTATCCAGAAGAATGTAAGAAAATTTATAGGGAAGTTTACGGACGACCTCAAAATGCCCATCCTCACTGGCTGATTCAAAAAGGTTCATTTGGCGCATTTTGGCTAACTTATTTTTATCCCATTCTCTACTCACAGATTCAACCTTAAAATCAATAATTTCAGCAGGTTTAAATGTAGCCAGGGAAGTACCAATATTTTTCTCTTTAGCTTCATCAATCAATGGAGTAAGGCTTTCATAAACCTTCTTTAACGCTATTTCTTTTCTGGCAGCCCAATTGTTTTTGGTATCAATGTGGCCCACTACTTCAATTTTGCTATCTGCGGAAAAGGGTCGATAACTCTCTGGTCGAAAGTCTGTCGTGTTTTTTACCAAATCCACCTCAACCCAATCGTATTTTTTATATTGCTCGATGTAGGATTTCTTTCTAAAAGGGATAGGGTACAAGCGAATCCAAGAACCATCTTCTCTAAAACCAGCAGTGCAGACCAACTCATCGTATTTGCTGGAAAGCGTTGGGTAAGTTTTTACAGTGATCAATACCTTGGTAATTGGCATATCAAATGTGTTTTACTTCATAATTAAAATCGGGTAGTTGAGTGATTGATTCAGCCAGGTGTTTACGGTGACACTGGCAAATATTGGCTTCAAAACAAGTGAGGGCAATACGCTGATGCTTTTTGAGTAGTTCTAATATCGTTTGCTGCGTTGAGCGGGTTTCTATTAAAGTAGTTTGACAATACTTTGCGAACAATTGATCATAATCGCGTTGAGTGTGTAATTCCTGCCGTTGTTCCGACTGAATGCCAACATCTGGAAAATGCATATAGGCGATGCCCAAGCCTTCACAAAAACGCTTTAATTGGGTTTTGCTAAACCCATATTTCATACTTAGGGGGTTGTTGCGCACATCCACCAACAATTTGACATCATTTTTAAGCAGTCGGTTGAGGTATTCCTCCAGCGATATGCCCTCATAACCAATGCTAAAGAGCACGATTCGATCGCTTTGAGGGCGACTGGATTGTACCTTTTCAAACTCAGCTTTTGACAATAAGGCTTCCGCCTTAAGGCTATGAATCGCCCAGTAAGGGAAATTAAGGTAGGTATGTTTCATCAATGCGTTGGCATTCATGTCCCCATACAATCTGCGAATTGTACCTAATAACTGGCGGTCTTGAGGTCGAAGTTGCTGAATGTAGTCTAAAGATTCTGTGGTTTTAAAGTGGCTTTCCGTTTCACTCACCAAGCCCTTATTGACCATTGCAGTCAGGTCTGCATTGGCGGAATAGGAGAAACAGCCATATTTGTAGGGTACAAAATCGTATTCTGCTTTCTCTTGCCGTTTGGTCAGTAGAAAAAGAAGTTTTTGAAGGCGAATTTTTTCCAATTCGCCTTCAAACGATTGTAGCAAAGCCAGAATGATTTTACGACGGTAGTACATGGTGCAAATATCAACAAAAAAATGCGTAATTGAAAAATAAAAAACAAATTAAGTGTTAGTTTCTCTTCGTTTTTCAAGCGCATTTTTAAGGTTCACCACCTCCAACTGCCTTTGCCCTTTGATGATCATATCTTTAATTACATCTTCACAAGCCTTGCCCAGATCAGAATAATTCATACCCTGAGCCAATTCAGCAAGGCTGGCGAAATCTACTTTTTCCTTAAATGAATACCCCGACAAACGCATTTCCAGCAAAGTGACAATTTGCGCTTGCTGGGGTAGGGGATAGGCAACCACATCATCAAAACGGCGAAAAAGCGCTTTATCCAGCGCATCGGGGAGATTGGTGGCGGCGATGATGATGCTATTGCTTTGGTCTTTTTCGATGTTGATCAAAAAACTATTGAGGACTCGTTTGGCTTCGCCAACATCCTGGCCTTGATCGCGGTGCGAACCAATGGAATCAAACTCGTCAAAGAGGTAAACGGCGCGGTGATCCTGCATGGCGTCAAAAATGAGGCGCAGCTTGGCGATGGATTCTCCCATGTACTTGGACATGAGGCCATCCAGGCGAATGATGTACACAGCCAGGCCCAATTCTCCCGCGAGGGCTTGGGCGGTCATGGTTTTGCCGGTACCGGGGGCTCCAGTGAGCAGCAGCTTGCGGCGAGGGGAAAGATTGTGCTGGCGGAGGATTTCCCAACTTTCTTGTTCCCGTAGCAAGGTCTTTAAAGACTCCCGGACATTGGGCGCAAGGACCATATCGCGCAGACGCAAACGGGGTTGGAATACATCAATAAGCTCTTGCAACTCGCGCTTGGGTAGGGAAAGCGGGATGGTTTTGCCTTCGGTAGCCGAGGCATCGGCAAAAGCCTTGCGGTTTTTTTCGATCAGTTTTTTGAGTTCCTGTGCAAAGGCGGTATGCCCTTGACGGGCTTCGGAAGCCGCAATTTGCATGGCTGTAGAGAAGAAGCGATCTTCATCCTGTTCTCCAAAAGATTGGATTAAACTTTTGATTTGATCTGCGGCAGCCATGAGTTTGGATTCTTTTTGCTAAAGCGTTGGCGTGTTTTCGCAACAAAGATGACGGATTGTTTTGGAAAACTTCGCAAATTGTTGGATTAAAGTTAAGGAAAAAGATTTTAAAACACAATTTTTGCGGGAGTTATCTTGAGGATTTGTTGAAATATACCCGCAAAGGACTCAGTTCACCAGGTCGATGAAAAAAAGGAACTTTTAATTCCACTATTTGGTTCATGTGATCAGAATTGTTAAATCAAACAAAATGGGCAACAGTGCCTGAAAAGAAACAAAATCCGATTCTTCAATTTAAAAAGACTACTATGAAACAATGTTTTTTTTACGCTACACTTTTGTTTTTTTTTCTGGCACTATTTAAGGTAGGGACTTATGCACAGGCGAATAATATGGAGGAAGCTTTTCTAAGGATGAAAAGATATGTTGTAGGAATTGGAGTTATTGTGAACGATACAATAAACGTTAATGGACGCAAAGTACCAGTAAGAAAATTTCAGGCTATTGGCTCCGGGTTTCTCACTTATTCAAAATATAAAACAACTACTATAAATAACATCATTACGGCAGCACATGTGGCGAAATATTTTGTCGATAACAACATTGATACCGTTTACATAAGGCCTTCATGGGCTGATACCATTAAGACTACAGAGTATTTTGGGGTTAGAGTTCCCCGTTTCAATTCGGATAAAACTCCTAATATCTTCTTTTATCCAGATAAGAGTGTCGACTTAGCTTCCATACTCATCCCTGCTATGTACTTTGATACACTTTTTTTACGAAAAGCAGAGCAAATTGGTAATGTCTTATTTCCTTACACAAATATGACCTCCCCTTACATTGGAGATCAAGTATGGATTGTAGGCTATCCAGGGCATATCCAATCCGAATTTCAGTCAAAGTTTTTGTACAACATTTCGACCTTCAAACCTGGTTACATTATTTGGAAGCCTGCTCAAAACATGACAAATCCCGATCTGAATACCATTACCTTAGTAGAATCAAATGCAACCTACGGGAATAGTGGTGGTCCTGTATTTTCTTTTAAAGACTACCTTGAGCTTGTTGGAATATTAGTAGGAGGATATGAGGATACTGGTTCTGTCTATTTAGATAATAAGCCTATTATTGATTCAATAACAAAAAAACCTTTTATAACCAAAAGCAGGGCAGGGGTTTCAATAATCGTAAAAGCAGAATACGTCAAAAAAATGATCGACCATGTTAATTCTTTCATTTTAAAGCAGATAGAAGGAACAAAAAAATAGGGTTTCTTTGAGTGGATGGGTCAGCCAATTATCTAGCCCCATCCTCACAAGCTCTCACCGAATCCAAAATCTACTTCATAATGGGTGTAATTCAAATTGTCGCAGACAATTTGAAAAAGGCTTATCTTGAGTACAAAGCCAATTAAGATGAGCAAGGAAGAATTTCTGGCCCTAGCGGCCTCACGTTACGAAGCGCTTAATAAGCTCAATGAAATCAAGGAT
>NZ_JBGSLK010000132.1:0-94781 GCF_041740695.1 Haliscomenobacter sp.
GGATGCTGAGCGAAGCCGAAGCATTCAACTTTTTCCACAAAGCGGAAGGATACTACACAACAAGTGTGCAGTATCCTTTCGCTTTATCGATCCAGATGTGGATTAGAAATCGTTGATGGAACGACCCAAGAAGGTAAGTGCACAACGGAAACCTACGTAAGACTTGGTAGTGTCTTGGTATTCGTAGCTACGTGCACCCGTCTGAAGGAAGTGGTGAATGTCTTTCCAGGAACCACCCCGAATAACTTTACGCTTATTTTCTGGAGTGTCGTCATCCTCGGCATCGTAACGGATATCAGGGTTCAAATCGTGCAAAAAAGAATAAGCGTTCTCATAGTATGCTGTATTGGTCCATTCCGAAACGTTGCCAGCCATGTTGTACAGGCCGTAATCGTTGGGGAAGTAAGCATCGGCGCGAACGGTGTAGAAACCACCATCTTCAGGATAGTTGCCACGACCTGGTTTGAAGTTGGCCAACAAACAACCTTTGGCATTGCGGATATAAGGGCCGCCCCAAGGATACATTGCCCGATCACGACCACCGCGAGCGGCATATTCCCATTCGTGTTCGAAGGGGAGCCGGTAATTTTCGGTGTTTTGACCGTCTTTACTTTCGCCAGTTGCTTTGTTCCACAACATGGTACGCCAGTAACAAAATGCATTGGCAGTGTGCCAGTCGATGCCCACTACGGGATATTCATCGAAAGCAGGATGCCAGAAGTAGTTCCGAGCATAAGGCTCGTTGTACGAATAGGCAAAGTCGCGCACCCATACCAGTGTATCGGGATAAACATTTACCTCTTTTTCTTTGATGAATTCGTTGCGAGGAGAGCGGCCACGGTCATTAGCTGCTTTTTTCCAATCGTACCAAGTGTACTTGTACTTCAGGTTACGAACGTCAATTTCTTTTTTGCCCGCAAAACGGTCATCGCCCTGATAGTACATTTCGGCAAGGGCTTCATCGGGATCTTCCCAATCGATTTCTTGCTCCCAGTCGATGCGGCCTTCGTCGGCATCGTCTTCGTCACTTTCAAGGAAGTGCTCCAGAATCGTGTGAGCAATTGAATCCTTTACCCAGTATACGAACTGGCGGTATTCATTGTTGGTAATTTCAGTTTCGTCCATAAAAAACCCTTGGATAGAGATTTGTTTGGGACGCTGAACAAAGGTGTTGCTGACATCCTGATCGCTGGGTCCAACCAACAGGGTGCCAGAGGGGACGTAGACCATTCCATATGGATTAATTCCTTTCCATACCGGACGGTCGAGAACACCGGTTAGTTCTCCGCTTTCTTGCTTTCCGCAAGCAACCGCTACAAATACCAGCGCAACTAGTGCAAGCTTGAGTACGTTTTTCATGTTAATACCCGAGTTTTCCTTCAGACTTTAAACAGCTTCGATATAAAGCTGCGTAAATATAGATCGTTTAGAAATTCAAAAAAAGTTAATTGGTGCGTTTCGCCCTAAGTTTAACAATCCGATAGCTCAAACGCGAAGCCCATGCTGCTTATTTTAGCGAATCAAAAAAAGTTTAAAGTACATTTTTCCGCTTATAATAACCGAGGATTGTAGATGATTTTAGGCTTGCGCCCTTTTCCAATCCCCTGTTGGATGCGGTAATGCACCCTCAACTCGTGAGATCCATTGCTTACTTCACGCAACGGCGAGAGAATCAAATCGTAAGCATACGCCACGCTCAACTTCTCATTTAGTTTTGCTCCTGCGATCAAACCAAGAGCGTCAATGCTATTGGAATTATACCCTCTAAACGAAGCGCCGCCAAAGATATTGTCATTATACCGAATTAACAAACCTAGGTCAGTTTGTATTTGTGTTAAATCCGTACGTACTATGGCAGATGGTTGAAACAATAGACTGGTTCCCAAAGGAAAGGAAGTTTGGGCATTAAAAAAAATGGTTCGTGTCGTATTTAGGTCAAATTCACTGAGCTTGATACTTGCCGCAGTCGCATTGCGCACGGCGAGGCCAAAGTTCCATTTTTCACTTTGGTAATAAGCGCCAAGATCAAAAGTTGGTGCCATGCCACTCATCGCTCCAGCAGAAAGTATGGCGTCGTTGTGGTTGATTAAAATGTCCTGATAAGTGCCATCTGGGGCCCGCAATTGGGATCCATCCAGGCCATACTGCATAAAACCACCCGATACGCCCAAACCAATGATGGCTTCGCCCAATTCCAACTGATAATTGTAGCTGAGCATCAGATTGCTGTTGCGCTGGGCGCCTAGTTCATCATTTTCAAACTTCACGCCGAAGGCCGCACGGAATTGGGGCAACGGAACCTGCAACAAGGCAAACTGTGACATGGGCGCACCCGGCAAGCCTCCCCATTGTTGTCGAATGCTGGCCGTAATACTCAGATCCTGATCAATAGCTGCCGCACCAGGGTTCCAATAATAAGGACTCAGCATATGCAAGGTATACTGTGCCGATTGTTGGGCATAGAGGTTGGTGCAACCTAACAAAATGCCCAAAATGAGGGTGTGAAGTTTACGCATAGTTCGAGTTTTCGATCAAAGCCTGTCGTACAGCTCAATTTTGCACAACACCACATCGCGCTGATCTTTGGAAGTAAAATAGTACAAATTGACCGTAAGTACCAAATCACAATTAATTAATGTAATTTGAAGGGCAAATTTTAACCCATACTTCGTTAAAAAGCCTTGCCTTTGGGAAAACATATTCTGCGGACTTGAGTTGGCAAAGAAGCGATAAAAACCCAATAATTCTGTAGTTTCTTTCATTCAGTACCTAACATTAGGTATAGGGGTAACTACCTCATGCTAGGTAATTTTCGCCAAACGATGATTTTTGTTAGTAGAAAAAGAAAAAAAACGATCTATTTTGCACCAGAATTGTTACTTAGATTAAATCAAAATAAGCGTACTCGTGGTCGCAACTACAAATACCGGAATGCAATTGGCCAAATTAAAAGTTGGCAGCAAAGGGCATGTCTCTCATTTTACTGATAACTGCATGGCTTGCAAGCTGTTATCTATGGGTATTTTACCAGGTACCCAGATTGAGATGGTACGTCCAGCCCCATTTGGCGGCGGGTGTTACATCAAAGCAGACAATCTTTTGATTGCTTTGCGCCGATCGGAAGCTTGCATCATTATGGTACGTTAACTTTATTTCATTCTTTCTCTAGTTCTGTCAAAGGTTTGAAACCAGCTCTGTCGCCCGCTCCTGAACCAAAGATTGCCCTTATTGGTAACCCCAACAGTGGCAAAACTTCGATTTTCAATCAACTCACCGGCCTACAACAGAAAGTAGGCAACTTCCCTGGTGTTACAGTTGACAAAAAAACCGGTACGCTGGAACTTCCTGGTGGTATCCGCGCCAAGCTGATTGACCTTCCCGGCGCTTATAGTTTTTACCCCACCTCAAAGGATGAAAAGTTGGTTGTACAAAGCCTCGTACAGCCGGGCAACGAAAACTACCCGGATGCCATCGTGTACATTGCCGATGTCACCAAGTTAGAAAAACACCTCCTGCTATTCAGCCAGCTCAAAGATCTGGGTCTTCCAGTGCTACTTGCCCTCAACATGGCCGATGTAGCGGAACAAGAAGGATTGCAATACGACCTAGAAAAACTCGGTCGCAAATTGGGTGCCCCTACGCTCTTGGTCAGTGGACGCACGGGTGAAGGACTTGGGCAATTGAAGCAGATGCTCGTTGATTTATTGGCTCAGGCACCTGCCACGAATGTACCCATCGACAGCACCCAATACCGTTTGGCACCTGAAGAAGCCAAATTGATTACCCAAATACAAGGCGATTTTCCGGGCTATACCCCTTATCAATTGGTGTTATTGGCGCACCACATCAAATGGTTGCCTTTTTTAACACCCGTTCAAAAAGCAGTCATTGAGCAGGCCATCGCTAATACTGGTTTTCAGGATTTGCAGTTGCAAGTGTATGAAACCATGCAGCGCTACGACCAATTTACCCCGATTGTACAACAAGCCCGGGATAAAGACGGGCAAGGTTCAGCCAGTTTTACAGAAAGACTGGATGATCTTCTGACCAACCGCTTCTTGGGGCCAGTGGTGTTTTTTGGTTTGATGTTGATGATTTTTCACGCCTTGTTTACTTGGGCTGAATTGCCTATGAATTTTATCGAAGGCGCTTTTGGTCGCCTCAATACTTTCCTACAAAACAACCTGCCTGAACACTGGCTGACGGATTTACTGACTGAAGGGATTGTGACGGGTTTGAGTGGTGTGGTGGTTTTTGTACCGCAAATTGCCATCCTATTTTTCCTGATATCCTTATTGGAAGAAGTGGGCTACATGGCGCGTGCAGCGTTTATGTTTGACCGCATCATGCAGTTTTTTGGCCTCAATGGGCGCAGTGTGGTGGCACTCATTTCGGGTGGTGCCTGTGCGATTCCCGCGATCATGAGTACCCGCACCATCAGCAACTGGAAAGAGCGGTTGATCACCATCTTGGTTACTCCTTTTATTAGTTGTTCGGCGCGGATTCCTGTGTATACGGTTTTAATTGGATTTGTGGTGCCTCCTACCAAGGTTGGATTTGTCAGTTTACAAGCACTGGCCTTTATGGGGCTTTATCTGTTAGGGATTGCTGCTGCTTTGCTGGCTGCTTTGGTTTTCAAATTGATCTTGCGCACCAATGAAACCAGCTACTTGATGCTGGAATTGCCTGAATACCGCTTGCCAGTCATGCGCAACGTGTGGCTGACCGTATGGGAAAAAGTAAAAACCTTCACCTTTGAAGCCGGGCGGATTATCCTGATCATCAGCATGGTGCTCTGGCTCATGTCTTCCTTTGGCCCGCCAGGAGCGATCAACCGGGCAGAAGAAGTAGCGCGGCGCAGCGCCCAACTGAAAAATCTGGATGAAACGGCTACGCAGGATTTGATCGATGCTCAGGTGATGGAAGCTTCCTTTGCCGGGCAATTGGGCAAGTTCATTGAACCAGTTATTCGACCACTGGGTTTTGATTGGAAAATTGGCATTGCTTTGATTACTTCTTTCGCGGCCCGGGAGGTTTTTGTAGCTACCATGGCTACCATTTATAGCATCGGCCATCAGGATGACGAATACTCCATTCGGGAAAAAATGGCCAAGCAACGCGATCCCATCACCAAAGAGTTGATTTACAGTCCAGCTACTTCATTATCGTTATTGTTATTTTACGTTTTTGCCATGCAATGTATGAGTACCATTGCGGTGGTCAAACGGGAGACGAAATCCTGGAAATGGCCACTGATTCAATTTGCATTTATGACGGGGCTGGCGTATTTGAGTAGCTGGTTGGCGTATATGTGGTTGAGTTGAGGTTTTTTATTTGGATAATCGTCATTCAACTGCTCAATCCTCCCATTCGGCATCAATCCCGCTTTCCTTTTTCCCATCTTCCATTTTTTTTCGATCTTGTCAGCTACAAGGGCGATAAAAAAATAAGTGTTCATTTTGCCAGAGGATTAGATAAGTAAACGGTTCATTTTAAGTTTCTTATCTAATCCTCTGGCTTAGAAAAAATGAACACTTATTTTTGCCATACTACATACATTCACTGACAACTGACATGAAAAAAATTTCTACCACCCTATTTTATGGGATTTTTTGCCTGCTGATGGCCCAAGCGCAATCCCCCGCTGCCCTAAGCATCGACCAAATTATGCTCGGCGATCGGTTCACCGGTTTTTCACCCGAAAATGTTTTTTGGAGCGAAGACAATAAAACCATCTATTTCAGTTGGAATCCGACGATGGACACGCTGAGTAGCCTGTACAAAGTGGTGTTGCCCAATGGGAAACCCGAAAAAGTCACTCTGGAAGAGCAACGCAAAATGGTGGGCAATGGCGAATACAGCAAAGACTATCGGCGCAAGGTATTTGGCCGTAGTGGCGATGTTTTTTTGCTCGATTTGACCACGGGCAAGGAGCAACAAATCACCAATACCTTTGACAACGAAAGTGGCCCACGGTTTACGAGAGACGGCAAAGGCCTAACCTGGGTAAGCAACAACAACCTCTACCATTGGGACAGCGCCACGGGCAGCATTGCGCAATTGACCAACTTCCGCAATACGCCAGCCCGGCCAACTCCTAAGCCGCTCGAATATGAAACCTGGCTGAAGGAAGACCAACTAGATCTATTTGAGGTGTTGAGCTGGCGCAAAGGCCAACGCGACATCCGCGAGCGCCAGAATAAAGCGCTCGAAGTCAAACGCGCCCGTGAGATCAACTACGGCAGCAAATTCCTGAGTGGCTTACAAGCCAGCCCCGACCTGCGCTTCGTCACTTTCCGCTACACCAAACGCGCCGAGCCCAAAAGCACGGATGTGCCCAATTACGTAACTGAATCTGGCTACACCAGCGACCTGATCGCCCGCTCGAAAGTTGGTACACCTCAAGACACCTACGAGTTTGGCATTTACGACCGTACCCGCGACACCTTTTATATGGTAGACACCAAAAAACTGGAAGGCATTTATGACAAACCAGCCTTTCTGAAAGACTACCACAAGGGAGAAAAACCTTACAACCCCAAGTACGACAAACCGCGTGAGGTATCCTACACCAATGTTCTGTTTTCAGAAGATGGCAAAGCGGTCATTTCGCTACGCGCACAGGACAACAAAGACCGTTGGATCCTGCTCCTCGACCTGGCTACTGGGCAACTCAAACAACTGGATCGCCAGCACGACGACGCCTGGATTGGTGGCCCCGGGGTCAGTGGTTTTGGCGGTGGTGACATCGGTTGGCTGCCGGATAATGAACACCTCTGGTTTCAATCGGAAGAAACGGGGTTTTCTCACCTGTATACTGTAAATGTCAAAACTGGCGTAAAAAAAGCCCTGACGAGCGGCAATTTTGAAATCCTGGAAAGCAACCTGTCTCGCGATGGCAAATCCTTTTTTGTCACCGCTAGTGCCGATGGGCCACACGAGCGCCACTTTTACCGTTTGCCCGTGGCAGGAGGAAAATTGGAAAAAATCACCAGCCTCAAAGGAGGTAATGAAGTGAGTCTTTCGCCGGATGAAAGTACTCTGGCCATCCGTTACTCCTACAGCAATAAGCCTTGGGAACTCTATTGGATGCCCAATCAAGCAGGCGCGACGGCTCAACAAGTCACCAATTCGCTCAGCAGTACCTTCAAAACTTATGCCTGGCGGGTGCCTGAAATTGTGTGGTTTACCGCCCGCGATGGAGTGAAAGTCCCTGCGCGTTTGTACAAACCCAACAAACCTGCACCTAGCCGCCCAGCGGTGATTTTTGTACACGGAGCTGGTTACCTGCAAAACGTACACAACTGGTGGAGCAGTTATTCACGGGAGTACATGTTCCACAATTTCCTGGTGGATCGGGGTTACACCGTGTTGGATGTGGACTACCGGGGAAGCGCGGGTTATGGTCGCGACTGGCGTACAGGCATCTACCGCCACATGGGGGGCAAAGACCTGGATGACCAGGTAGATGGGGCCAAGTACCTGGCGAGCACGCACAAAGTAAATGCCCAAAACATCGGGATTTACGGCGGCTCCTACGGTGGGTTTATCACCTTGATGGCCTTGTTTAACGCACCAGAAACCTTTAAAAGTGGGGCGGGTTTGCGCTCAGTGACCGATTGGGCGCACTACAACCATGGGTATACCGCCAATATCCTGAATACGCCCGTGGAGGACAGCATCGCTTACCGCCGGAGTTCACCGATCTATTTTGCGGAAGGACTGAAAGGCAACTTGTTGATGTTGCACGGCATGGTGGATGTGAATGTGCATTTTCAGGATGTCGTGCGTTTGTCCCAACGTTTGATTGAATTGAAGAAAGACAAATGGGATTTGGCCGTTTTCCCGATGGAGGACCACGGGTTTATTGAGCCAAGTAGTTGGGCGGATGAGTACAAGCGGATCTTCAAGTTGTTTGAGGAGACGTTGAAATAGTACCGAATCCAAAGGATAAACCTTAACTTTCAGCCCATCTATGTAGTGGGGCAAAAATAAGTGCTCATTTTTCTTGAGTCAAAGGATTAGATAAGACACTTGAAATGAAGCGTTTTCTCATCTAATCCTTTGGCAAAATGAGCACTTATTTTTTAATGCCCAAAAACCTAACAACATGATCGGACTCATTCAAGTAGTCATTGGACTTGTTTTTTTGCTTTTGTTGTTGAGCTTGTTGGTGACGACCATTATGGAGTTGATTTCTTCCATGCTGGCCCTGCGTGGGCAAAACCTGGAAAAAGCCATCAAAAATATGTTGGCCAATGGGCAAAAGCAGGGGGAGCTATTTCAAGCTTTTAAAGGCAATGCCTTGTACAAACAATTGTGCAACTACCGCGGCAATTCCAAACTCCGGCCCCCCTCCTACCTCAGTTCAGAAAACTTCCAGTCCATCGTGATGGACATCATCCTGAAAGGGGACGATGCGGGTAAACTGATGCAAAAAATTGAAGAAATCCAAAACGATGAGCTCAAGCAGGTGCTCAAACAATTGCTCAATGATGCGGGCTACGAATTGGATGCCTTCAAAGAAAAAATCCAGGGCTGGTTCAACGACGTCATGGATCGGGCTGCGGGTTGGTACAAGCGCAACATCCAGATTTTGGTCACCTTTGTTGGTTTAATCGTCGCTGTCATTTTTAATGCCGATACCATTTCTGTGTACCAACGCCTGGAATCCAATCCAGAAGAACTCAAGGAAATTGTGACCATGGCCGAAGCCTATGCTGAAAAAAATGAACTGGACATTCAAACGGGCGGCACTGTGCAACAACAATGGGATCAGGTCAATCACCTGATTCAGGATGAATTACAGCAAGCCAATTCTCCGCTCGGCCTAGGTTGGCATCCGGAAGACTTGCAAGGCATGACGCCCAGCGATTGGGTGATCAAAATCCTGGGTTGGATCGTAACAGCCCTGGCAGTATCGCTTGGCGCGCCATTCTGGTTCGATTTATTGAAAAAACTGGTCAACATCAAAGCAGCAGGCAATGAGCCTAAATCTTAAATTCTTGCTAAATCTTCTCTGATTGGAACCATTTTTCTCCAAAAAAACTTGCTTCTTTGTGCCTTTAAACTTGAGAAAAAGATGCATTCAGAGACTTTGGCTATCCGCGGGCAAATGGACCGCACCGACTACCGCGAGCACAGCCCCGCGATGTACCTCACCTCCAGTTTCACTTTTCCGAACGCGGAACTGATGGCCGATACCTTTGCCGGCCTCAACGATGACATCATTTATTCCCGCTACAATAACCCCAGCGTAGACGAATTCATCAATAAAGTGTGCCAATTGGAAGGGGCGGAAGAAGGTTTTGCGACCGCTTCCGGGATGGCAGCCGTGTTTGCCAGTATGGCAGCCTTGTTGCGTTCTGGCGACCACGTTTTGGCTTCAAGAGCCGTTTTTGGCTCAACCCACCAGATTTTGACCCAAATTTTTCCCAAATGGGGCATCACCTATACTTATGTTGATCCCGAAGACATCGACAATTGGGAGCATTACATTCAACCCACTACTCGTATGTTGGTGCTGGAATCTCCATCCAACCCTGGTCTGGCTCTGATCGACTTGGAAAAAGCTGGGGCGCTGTGTAAAAAACACGGCATCATCTTCAACATCGACAATTGTTTTGCCACCCCTTGCCTACAAACGCCTACGGATTATGGCGCAGATTTGATCGTACACTCCGCCACCAAGTGGATGGACGGCCAGGGCCGGGTGCTCGGCGGGATTGTGGTGGGCAAAGCCGAATTCATCGAGCCCATTCGGTTCTTTTGTCGCCACACGGGTCCTGCCATGTCGCCATTCAATGCCTGGATACTGAGCAAAAGTTTGGAAACCCTGGCCGTGCGCATGGAGCGGCATTGCAGCAATGCCTTAAAACTGGCGCAATTCCTGGAACAACACCCCGAAGTAGCCAAAACCATTTATCCATACCTACCTTCACATCCTCAACACGAGCTGGCGCTCAAACAAATGAAAATGGGCGGCGGCATTGTCACCATTGAGGTGAAAGGTGGCCTGGAGCAAGGTCAGGCTTTTTTAAATGCAGTCAAAATGTGTTCCCTTTCTTCCAATCTGGGCGATACGCGCAGCATCGTAACCCACCCCGCTTCCACTACGCACAGCAAATTGAACGAAGCCGAGCGAGCAGCGGTGGGCATCAATCCGGGCACGGTACGCATTTCCGTGGGTTTGGAACATGTGGATGATATCATTGCGGATATCGATCAGGCTTTGCGGGCGTCCCATTAGTAAAGACGTAAGATCTTACGTCTCTACTACCGGTTAAACGGAAATTCATTGATCCAATTGAACCCACGATTGACCAACAAAAATGAATTCCGATCAATCGTCCGCATTTTGATCAATAAAGTATCCCGCTTGGATTGCCCCCGCAAAATCAGCTGCTCTTTGGTGGGTTGTTCGTAAGTCAGCTTGAATTTTTGCAGGGTATCTCGCTGAGGCGTCATACGAATGCTTTGTTGTTTTTCATCAACCTTAAATTCAAAGCCTCGGACACTGTCACTCACCGTCCGCACCATGGCCCGATCCCGGAAGCCGATGACTAACTTGTGCCAGCGCATGGTATCCGTGCGTAAGGGTGGTAAAGTATCACCATTGTGGACAAAAGTTTCCACCTCATACATGCCATACAAGGGAGGTTTGGGCGCTTTTTCGCCAAACTCTTTTTGGTATCCCTTGGATTGAATGAAGGAATAGACCATCAGTCCCCCAATGAATAAAATTTTAAAAATGATCCGTGCCAAATTTAACCCTTGGTTCGAAAACACCGCAATAAAGCGCCGGGCATAAACTGGTTCATTGAGGATCAAAAAATCAATCAATCGGATGGCATCGGGCCACAGCACATACAAAGCCATCGCAACCAGATGAATGGAGTATAGTTTGACCGGAATATCGAAACAAAAATTCATGGCCACCACGTTGCTCATTACCCCCATTACAATCAAAGCCCCAAGGGTGGCTGTACGCCGAAAACACAACAAAAAGCCTCCTAAAATTTCCAAAAAGCCCGCAAAAAAGTTGTACCCTTTGGAATAGCCCATAAAATTCCAGGCCAGGCCCATTGGCGAAGAATCTCCCAAAGGTTGCAGGAGTTCACCCTGTGAAGGAAAGGGGAATTGTAGTTGGATCACCTTAAAAAAGCCGTATTGCAACATCGTGTAAAACAGGTAATAACGCACCAGTACCCGCGCCCAATAATACAACTGATGGTAGTCGTTGCGCCGCCGATCCACAATACTCCAAGTCAGGGTGAACAATAGGGACAAAACAAGATTCAGGAAAACCTCAACATAATTGTAGGTGGTATCCCCGCTACCATTGGGCTTTACCGTAATGTCGTATGGAATGTGCAGGACGTGTTTCCCAGTCCATTGAATGAGTTTGAACCAATAGTCGCCAGGAAAAACGGACCAAAACAGTCCTAAAACACTTGGAACAATCAGGAGGGCAAAATAAATGGCCAAAAAGCGAAAGATGAATTTTTGCAGGCCAGTCCAACGAATCTTAGGGTATGGTGTGGCTTCCATTGGTGTTTTTTAGGTGGTAAGTGATGAGCACTAACGAAAATACAAATTATTCTCAATTTACAACTTGCCGTATTTGATTTCTATGCATTCAAATGAATACAAATAATATTTGATTAAGATGCAAAAAGAATGCAATTTGCTACATCCATTCTAACGCGTTAACGCACAATCCTCATCCGTACCTACAGCAGGCTTTAGCCCCTGTACTGTCTTTGCTTTTTTCATGAAATAAGACCCGACCTGATCCTTACAGCAATCATCAACACCTGTTAACCTATAAAAACCTAAGTCATGAAAAATGCTTTAATTCCCTTCCTTTTGTGCTTCCTATTTTGTTTGCCCTATGCACGAACCCAAAACATCGCCAGTGATTGTGATGTAGATTCCTGCGAATGTATCGGAGACTTTTTTACCGAAATTGAAGTCTATTATTTTGGCACCAACAATGTAAAAGTGGAGGTCTTTTCCGATCAAAAACTCACTCAACCGGTCGTTTCTTTTCCCAGCGTCAACAATGCACAATTGCTGGCAATCAAAGCATCAGCGCTCCCAGGTGCCGTTTTTAGCACCTATATTTACCTCAAAGTTACTGACCCCGGAGGGGCTACTTGTACTACTGAAATTTTCTCCCGTTGCCCACTGAATGCCTGGCCTGGAGCGCTGGAAGACCTCGACATTTTGGGCAAAACCTATGGCTATTTCACCGTGTTTTCGCATACTACTTCTGAACAAAAACGCCGTTGTACCATCGACAACATTGATCAGGACTGGCATGTTGGCGGCAATGTGGTTGGCCCGGTGAAAAACACCTTAGGCACCCGCAATCCCGAAAATGTGGTACTCATCAGCAGCGACCTGCCCCGTGGCATCATTACCAAAGACGGCAAATTTGGCCTCAACACCCAAACGCCAGCCGCCCTTTTGGACGTCAATGGCGATGCACAAATCAATAGCACCTTGGATGTCAATGGCATTACCACGATCCACAACACTACAGCTTCAACGACCCCGGCTACGGGCGCTTTAGTGGTCACCGGAGGTGCTGGCATCGGCAGCAATTTGATGGTAGGAACCGATGCCAAAATTGGCAAAGACCTACAAGTAGATGAAGACCTGAATGTCAATCAAACGGCGACCATCGGTGGCCTCACCAAAATCAATGACATTTCGGCCTCAACTACACCAGCAACTGGAGCATTGGTCGTAGCTGGTGGCGCAGGTATCGGCCAGGATTTGAATGTAGGCAGCACCTTAAAAGTCAACAGCAATGCAACATCTACTAATGCCACAACTGGCGCATTGGTAGTAACCGGTGGTGCAGGAATTGGTGAAAACCTCAATGTAGGCAATGCCCTGAAAGTAAGCGGCACGACCAGTTCTACGAACGCGACAAGCGGAGCACTCGTGGTAGGCGGTGGTGTTGGCATCGGCGAAAACCTCAATGTAACGGGCACCTCCACCCTGACTGGTAAAGTAGCCATTGCTACGACTAGCACCCCTGGCGGGCATGAACTCTACATCGGTGGTAGCGCTATAGCCGAAGAAATAGTGGTAAAACTGAGCGGCAACTGGCCTGATTACGTTTTTGACCCAAATTATCAGCAGCCTAATTTAAAGGAATGGCAACAATTCATCACTGCAAATGGTCACTTGCCGGGTATGCCTTCCGCCCAACAAATCAAACAACAAGACGGTGTAGCAGTTGGTGAAACCCAAAGGCTTTTGGTAGAAAAAGTGGAACAACTCCTGCTCCTGATTTTGGAACAACAAAAACAAATCGATGCGCTGCAAACTGCGCTCCAGGTAAAAACCAAAAATTAGTCTTCATCTTATGAGCTTGTTTAATTTTTTTGTTCGGCTGCAAACGGCCCATTTTTGCCCAAATTTCGTTCCGAAAATGCTCATTTAGCGCTGCTAAACTCCGCTTTTCGTGCCTCATTTGGGCAAAAATGGTCTCGTTTTCGCTTCACACAAAAAAATCAAACAAGCTCCAAAACCTTGCAACCATGAAACATCTGGCTTTATTGTCGATGCTGGCCCTTGGTTTGCTGATCCCTGGCTATGGGCAGGATGAAGGCAAAGAAGAACGAATCGAAGGGCGTTTTTACCAGGAATGGCTGATGACTCACGATCCCGGCACGGGCATCGTACCTCGCGAGCGACTGCTCGATGCCGCACGTATTGCCCAGGAACGCCGCAAAGACAGCCACCTGCGTTCGGGGCTCATCCCCATCTATTGGTATGAACGCGGGCCCAGCAATGTGGGTGGTCGTACCCGGGGCCTGCTCATCGATGCCAATGACCCTACAGGGAAACGGATCTGGGCGGGCAGTGTATCCGGGGGCCTTTGGCGTACCGATGACATTGATGCCGCAGCCCCGGTTTGGGTAAACATTGATGACTACTTTTCCAATCTGGCCATTACCACCATTGCACAAAGCGCAACGACCCCTAACCTGATCTTCTTCGGAACGGGGGAAGAAGGCACTCAACCCAATGGCGGTGTGCGGGGTATGGGCCTGTGGCGTACCATGGATGGCGGCAACAACTGGCAACAATTGCCATTTGTCAATGCCAGTTTTAATGCCATCAATAAAATCGTAATTGACAATGCTGGGCTGGTTTATGTGGCAACTTCCATGGGCTTGTTCCGATCAACGGATGCCAACGGCACCTTCAATGCCGGCGCTGTACCAGTTTTAAATGGCAATGTCCAAGACCTGGAAAGGGCTGCCGATGGCACCTTGTATGCTACCGTAAATGGGGCAGGCGTTTTTCGCTTGACGGGTAATGCCTGGACGCTACTGGCAGACAGTGATTTTCCAACTGGAAACATTGGTAGAATTGAAATTGCTACTGCACCTGGGGCAGCCAATACTCTTTATGCAGCCTTCTCAGCAGCCAGCAGCGATACCTGCCTCAATGTGTTGGTCAGCACAGATGCCGGAGCAAGTTGGACGCCACGTAGCTGTCCTGCGGGTATGGGCGCCATTTGCTGGTACGCCTACATCATGGCCGTTGACCCCAACAATGTCAATCGTGTCTGGATCGGCAGCGACAATTTGTACCAATCCGCCGATGGGGCCGGTACCTGGACGGTTGTTGCCGGAGTCCATGCCGATCACCATGCCATTGCGTACCGCCCGGGCAATTCCGATCAGGTGGTTTTTGGCAATGATGGCGGAGTGTATCGTTCCCTCAATGCAGCCGCGGCAATGCCCACCTTAACGGCCAAAAACAATGGCTACAATGTGACCCAGTTTTATTCAACAGCGCTCCACCCAACGGCGGGCAGCAATTTTATGTTGGGGGGTACGCAGGACAACGGCACCCAACGCTTCACCTGCCCTGGAATTTGTGTGACGGACGAACCCAAAGGGGGCGATGGTGGCTTTTGTTTCATCGACCAGAACAATGCCAAATTGCAAATTGCCAGCTCCCAGAATCGCCGTTTTTACCTAACAACCGATAGCTTTGCCACTTCGATTGACCTATTGCCAACCAAAGAGGCGGCCCTCTTCATTACTCCTTCTGATTTCGACGATGTTAACAACATCCTCTATTTTTCGGATGCCAAGGACACCCTGGGGCGAGTGGTTGATGTGGGTGGGGCCAATACGGTCAGTTACGAACGCATTACCCAATTCAATGGTCGGCAAATTAGTCACATCAAGATCTCGCCAAATACTGCACATCGGCTTTTTGTCGGCACTACCCGAGGCCGAATCTTTCGCATCGACAATGCCAACCAGGCGGGTGCAGTGACGGTTACGCTACTTGATTCCATTTTTTCCACCTACGTTTCCAGCATTGATGTGGAGGCCGGAGATGACAACCACCTTTTGGTCACCACTTCCAGTTATGGGAGCATCAGCATTTACGAAACGAGAGATGGAGGCAACAACTGGACGCAAGTAGAGGGTGACCTGCCCGATATGCCGGTGCGTTGGGCCATGTTTCATCCCTTTGATTCAACCCAGGCTTTGATTGCTACCGAACTGGGGGTTTGGACCACCGATTTTCTAAATGGCAGTAGAACTGAATGGTTCCCTACCAATACCTTTGGTTTGGCAAACGTGCGAGTCGACATGTTGCAATACCGCAGTTCCGATCATTTGGTATCCGCCGCATCACATGGCCGGGGGATGTATACCACCGATTATTTCAACCTGCTGACTACGGCTTGTCCGCTCAATCTGATGTTGAGTGGCACTACGCCAAGTGGTTTGTACCTGGCCAAAGACTTCATTGAATCGGATGCTACGATCGCTGTGGGGTCTAGTGTGGTCTACCACGCCGGGAATTTCATCAGGCTGAAGGAGAATTTCCGCGCTGTACCGGGCAGCTTTTTTGTGGCCGCCATTCAGGATTGTAACATGAATTTGATGGAAGCACCATCTTTGAGCAGCAGGCCGGACCAAGAATTACCGACTGTAGATGCCACCCCAAGTATGAAATGTTTCCCCAATCCAGCTACTTATCGGATGACCATCCAGATTAATTTGCCAGTAGAAAATTGGTATAACCTGCAAGTCCGGGCGCTGGATGGGAGGCTGGTGAGTACCCTTACCCCAGGCAATCGAACTGCCAAAGGTGAGCAGTGGCACGAGTTGAATACCACGGAACTTAAGCCGGGTATTTATTTACTCTTGTTGCAAAGTGCGCATGGAGCGACTACTGAAAAGTTTGTAGTGGTGAAGTAAAGCGTATGTAGAGACGCAGGATTTTGCGTCTCTACACCCCTTACATCCCTTTTGTCCGGTCACTCACCCCAGCCAGTGCAGGCAGCCCATTTACTGGTTTGTCCAGGTAAAAATAGGCCGTAGCACAATAATCTTCCTGTCGATAAAAATTGACCCAACCATCTGGAAAGTTGGGTGAATCAAGGGCAGGCGGATTGCCCTCCAATAATTTCATAAAACCTTTGTCATAGGCGACCGAGATAGGCTTCAATGCATGTCCATCTTTGATCATCTGCCGCACCTGATCCCGAGAATAGCCACCAATCACCTGAATGGTTGCCCTCAATTTTTGCTGAAAATAAATGGGGTCGGGAATGTGAAAACGGTAAAAAGACCACTGCCGCCTGCTCCAACAGTGGCTTTGGGATTTTCAAAGGTGGTCCAACGTGGCTTGTCGCTGCTCATGCGGTAGAGGGGCTCCTGGGCGAGGAGGGTGGCACTGTAGAGGGTGCAGAGGAAGAGGAAGATGTTTTGTTTCATTGCGATCGCTTGTCCCACTACTAAAGTCATGGGTTGGTTTTGTATGGTAGCCTCCCACGGATAAATCCATGGGTTGGCGGTAATGCTTGGGAATGGAAGGCCCTGTACGGGCAGCCCTAAGTGGCTGCCCCAACCTACCCCAAATTACATCGGGTCCACATCAACCGCAATTTTGATGCTGGAATAACCCTCCTCATTCAGCAAAAAATGCTCAGCTTCCGCGATTAAATCTTTGGTACTGGCAATCAACTTGTTGTTGCGCTCTAATTTAATCAAAAAATCGATCAGGAAATAGGAACGTACGCGACCGACGTAGGGCACGGCCGGGCCACGCAGGCGATCACCCAGTTTGCTGCGCAAAAAATTGCCGTATTTCTGGGCGGCGGCGTTGATGACCTCGGGCTTTTTGTGCTTGAGGGTGATGCGGATCAAGCGGTAGAAGGGTGGGTAAAAAAACTCTTGCCTTTCCATGATTTCCCGGGTGTAAAATGCACGGAAATCGTTGTTCAATACCTCTTTGATCACCGGATTGGCTACATTTTGTACCTGAATGATGACTTTGCCACGCTTGTGTTTGCGGCCTGCGCGGCCTGCCACTTGCAACATCAATTGGAAAGCGCGTTCTCCAGCCCGAAAGTCGGGGAATTGTAGCAGTTGATCCGCACTGAGTATCCCCACCAGGCCTACTTTTTCAAAATCTAGCCCTTTGGTCACCATTTGGGTACCCACCAGTACATTCAGTCGCCCTTCTTCAAAATCGTTGATGATCTTGGCATGGGCATTTTTGCTGCGTACCGTGTCCAGGTCCATCCGCCCAATTTTCGCTTCGGGCATGAATATTTTCAGTTCATCTTCGATTTTTTCGGTACCAAAGCCCTGCACGATCAGTTGTTTGCTGCCACAAGCTGGGCATTCTTTGGGCAATTGGGTTTGGTAGCCACAATAATGGCATTTGAGGTTGTTTTGCCCTTTGTGGTAAGTCAGGCTCACATCGCAGTGGATGCATTCACAGGTCCAGTTGCAGGTGCTACACTTGTAAATGGGGGCGTAACCCCGGCGGTTTTGGAACAAAATAACTTGTTCACCCTTTTCCAAAGTGACCCTCATCGCATTGAGCAAGTCGACCGTAAAAAGGGATTGCATCGTCCCCGCTTTTTGGGCTTTTTTGAGGTCGACGATTTCAACTTCTGGCAATTCCAGGCCGCCAAATCGTTCGGTCATACTCACCAGGCCATATTTGCCGACCTGGGTATTGTAAAAAGATTCGATGGAAGGGGTAGCAGTACCGAGCAGGACTTTTGCCCTAAACAATTGTGCCAAATAAATAGCCGCATCCCGGCCTTGGTAGCGCGGATTGGGGTCTTGTTGTTTGAAGGAGGGGTCATGCTCCTCATCAACGATGACCAATTTCAAGTTGCGGAAGGGCAAAAACAAGGCTGAGCGTGCGCCCAGCACGAGGGCTTTTCCCTCTTTGGTGCGGTTCCAGATTTCAACCCGCTCGTTGTTGCTCAAACGCGAATGGTACACATCGACCTGATCGCCGAAGATGCGTTTGAGGCGATCAATGATTTGGGTGGTGAGTGCAATTTCGGGCAAGAGGTACAGGGTTTGTTCGCCGCGCCGCATCGCTTCCCGAATGAGTTCGATGTACACGCGGGTTTTGCCACTGCCCGTTACGCCTTGCAGCAGCACCACATTTTTTTCCTCAAAATGGCTTTGTATTTCGGCGATGGAGCGTACTTGTTGTTCACTGGGAGCATCCGCTTCGACAATTTCGTCTTCGTAGCCGCCGATGCGGCTGACCTCCCGTTCGTACACTTCCAGGATTTCCTTTTTTTCCATAGCCGCAATCACACTGGCATCGACCTTGGCCATTTTGTACAATTCATCGCGGCGGACAAATTCCTGACCCCGCGCCAATTGTAAATAAGCCATCAGTGCCTCCACCTGGCGGGTGGCGCGACTGAGTTTGTCAAAGGCGTCCTGCAGGTTTTCGGGGTGGCTGACGTAGGGTTCGCGCAGGCGCACACAGGCGACGGTTTTGGCCTTGAATTTTTCCTTGAGGTCTTCCTTGAGGTAAATGATGCGTTTGTCCAGCATATCCCGGATCAGGGGATAGATGGTTTTGATGCCCAAAATATCGCGGACTTGCTCTAGTGTGAGTTCGTGTTGAATGGTCAAGGCTTCGGCGATGAGGTATTCCCTGTCTTCCAGTTCCATGATGTCGCCCTCAAACAAAGGGCTGAGGGTAATGGTGGTTTCGCTGGCCAGTTTCAGGTTGGCGGGTAAGGCGGCGTGCATCACTTCGCCGAGGGTGCAACTGTAATATTGCCCCACCCATTGCCAAAAGCGCAATTGTTCCGCCCAAATGATTGGCGTATCGTCGATGACGGAAAGGATGGCTTTGGTTTTGTGGCCAGGTGCCTCGGTCAATACGTCCAGCACCAGCGCTGCGTACTGCCGCTTGGGGCCAAATTGCACCTCTACCCGTACCCCAACTTGTACCTTGCTGACCCATTCTTCGGGCACTGCGTAGGTGTACGGTTTGGGCACCGCCATGGGCAGGATGACGGTGACGTAGGTATTGGCCAGGGCCGTGGGATGCAGTTCGGACATTTTGTGACGCAAATTGTTTTGAGAGTGGAAAGATAAAAAACTTCCTGCAACAAGGCTGGTTTGTTTAGGGTAAAAAGTATAACTTTGTTTGACACTTGGATAAAACGAATCGAAAGCATGTACATCAAAAAGGTCAGCATCCAAAATATCCGCTCCATTGATCATTTTGAAATGGAGTTTGAGGAGCCTGCAGGCTGGCATGTGGTTATTGGGGATAACGGGAGCGGAAAGTCGAGCGTGGTGCGGGCAATTTCATTGTGTTTGATTGGGCCAAGGGATGCACAGGCGCTTCGTTTACCACTTATTGATTGGATTAGGAAGGGAGAAAATGAAGCGGATGTATCCCTTTCAATTCAATTGGATTCCGAATATGACATGATTGCACAGGTTTCACAGGTATCTTTATTCCATCCTACAGGTGATATTACACCTGCTAAAATAAAAATTTTCAAAGAGTTTAATTCCGGTTTTGAGCTTGGAAAAATCAAAGATAATACTGACGGTTTGTTTAGCCCTACAAGCTATGTTTGGAGTGGGGAATATGGCTGGTTTTCAGCGGCATTTGGTCCTTTTCGCCGATTTACAGGCGGGGAAAAAGAATGGTCCAAAGTATATAGATCTAACCCTAAAGCTGCAGCCCATCTTTCAATTTTTGGAGAAGATGTTGCCCTGACTGAGAGCATAGAGTGGCTTTCACATATGAAATTTCAAAGTCTTGAGAAAGATAAAAATGCCATCAATATTCTTGAAGCAATCAAAAAATTCATTAATGCTGGAAATCTTTTACCAAATGGAGTAATTATTCATGATGTAACATCAGAGGGCGTCTTTTTTAAAGATTCAAATAGTTTTCAGATTGATGTTACCCAATTGAGTGATGGCTATCGTTCAATGCTTAGCATGCTTTTTGAATTGATCCGACAACTAGTTAAAACTTATGGTGAAGCTCGGACCTTTGATAGAATTAGGCAAAATGACCTAATTATTGATTTAGCTGGTGTAGTCCTTATCGACGAAGTCGACGCCCACCTCCACCCCTCCTGGCAAACCCGCATCGGCCAATGGTTCACCAAATACTTTCCCAACATTCAATTTATTGTCACCACCCACAGCCCGCTCGTATGCCGTGCATGTGAAAAAGGCAGTATCTGGCATTTGGCTGCTCCAGGCTCAGATGAAGAATCAGGTGAAATTACTGGCATCGCCAGAAAAAGACTCATTTATGGGAATATTTTAGATGCCTATGGTACAGAAGCATTTGGGGACAACGTCAGCATCAGCGAAGATGCCGCGTTGAAGCGCAATCGGCTTGGAGAATTGTATGAAAAATCGATGCTGGGGCTTATCAACAAAAAAGAAGAGCTTGAATTTGAAGAGCTCAAAGCCATACTGCCAACTTTTAAAGTAAATGCTCCTAAAGCTCAATGATACAACTGCCTGCACATCTTACCCCATCTGATGAAGTTTTGGCGCAACTCCGTGCTTACCAGGCTGAGATCATTGGCGACTTTGCCACCAAACAAGCTTTGGTGAAGCGTAAGACTATACCTGGATTTGCCAGTCGCAATAAACCGAACAATCCAACTTTTAAAGCCATTCGCCAAGTCCTTTCTGATATGTGCCCTGGTGCGCGTCGCTGTGCTTATTGTGAAGATTCCGTTGCCGACGAAGTTGAACACATTTATCCCAAAGATTTATTTCCTGATAAGTGTTATGAGTGGCTAAACTACCTGTATGCTTGCGGCCCATGCAACGGCCCTAAAAATAACCAGTTTGCTGTGTTTCTTGCCAATGGGGATATGGTGGTGCTAAATTCTGATCAAGAACCACCCCATGATTCAAGCGTACTCATCAACCCTCGACTAGAAAATGGTCTGGATTTTTGCAGACTAGACCTAATGTCTTTCCACTTTAAAATCATTGCCCCTGAAGGCACACGAGAACACCTCCGAGCAGACTATACGATTAACACTGTACTGCGGCTGAATCTCCAAAGGGAATACCTTGTAGAAGCTAGAGAAAACGCCTACCTAAACTACAAAAGCAGGCTTGGTTTTTATCGTACCAAAAAAGAGAGTAACGCTCCTGACAGTCAGCTCGATAAAATGGTTGAGCAATTGAAAAAAGAAGCTCATCCCAGCGTTTGGAAAGAAATGCAAAGAAGTCATCAAGAAGGGTTATTGGCAAGTATCGACCCTGACTTAGACGATCTCTTCCTAACCTGCCCCGAAGCATTAGCATGGTAAACCCCCACAACGGATAAGCCCTGAAAGGGCGACATCCCTCCAAGGAAGGGTGCCGCCCTTTCGATATCGATCAGACTATATCGATCACACTACTCCGATCCCATCTCCTCAATTATCATCCTCATCAAACAAATCATCCGAGCTCAGCATATCCGCCAAAGTATCCCGGAACGACAACTTCGATTCCAACATATCCTTGCTGATCACCTGAAATTCCGAGAGGCCGTGTAGCACCAGTTCCATATAGAGGTACTGCTCATCGCCTTGCACTTGTGGGAGGTTGGATTCTACAAATTTGCGTAGGCCAGCAACACCATCCAGGGCGGCACGGTAATCCTTGTCGCTCATGTCGTTGAGCAAGTTGAGGGCATTGCCACCGCTGAACCAGGCGCGAATCACTCCGTATGGATCGCGGTCGCGGCCTTTGCGCAGTTTGTCGGGATCGGGGAAATGATCGAGGAACAATTTTTTCACCGCTTTGCCCAGGAGGTTGATGGCCACCAGATAAGGGCCTTCCTGCTCCCCTTCGTATACCAACTCTACTTTCCCGGTAATGGCGGGCACCACCCCCCAGAAATCGGTGAGGCGGGCTACCGTTTTGTCTTCCCGGTTGATCAACAGTCGGCGTTCAGCAGTACTGACCAGGTTTTCGTAACCTGAGATGGTCAAACGCGCTGAGACCCCACTTTTTGAATCGACAAATTCACTGTCCCGCGCTTCAAAAGCAATTTGTTCCAGCAAAATTTGCAACAAATCCGGCACATATACCTGCGCACGTTGCTCTGCCGTCAATTTGGCTTCCTGCTGGGTGATGCTGCGGGCAATTTCGATCGTTTTCGGGTAGTGGGTGAGGATTTGGCTTTCAATCCGGTCTTTCAGCGGCGTAATGATGCTGCCCCGGTTGGTATAATCTTCAGGGTTGGCCGTAAACAAAAACTGGATATCCAGCGGCAAACGTAGTTTAAAACCCCGAATCTGGATGTCACCTTCCTGCAAAATATTGAACAAGGATACCTGAATCCGCGCCTGCAAATCCGGCAATTCATTGATCACAAAAATGCTGCGGTGCGCCCTCGGAACGAGTCCAAAGTGGATCACGCGCTCATCGGAGTAGGCCATTTTGAGCGTTGCGGCCTTGATGGGGTCTACATCGCCAATGAGGTCGGCCACACTTACGTCGGGGGTAGCCAGTTTTTCAACATACCGATCGCTGCGGTGCATCCACTCCACGGGAGTATCGTCGCCCATTTCGGCGATCAAATCTTTGGCGTAACGCGAGATTGGATTCAGCGGATCGTCATTTAATTCACTTCCACCAACTACGGGAATGTACTCATCCAGGAGATTGACCAAAAGGCGGGCAATCCTGGTTTTGGCCTGGCCACGCAAGCCCAACAACAAAATATTGTGTCGGGAAAGCACTGCGCGTTCGATATCGGGTAGAACCGTATCTTCGAAGCCAATCACGCCTTCAAAAATTGTTTCCCGTTTTTTGATTTTGTCAATCAGGTTGGCCCGGAGTTCTTCTTTTACCGATTTTGCACGATAATTGCTGGCCTTTAAGGCACCTAGTGTAGTAATGGAATTCATCTGTGCGGAAGCGTTTAAAAAGCTTGTTAGAAGAAAAGAAAACGATTGAAAATCGATATAGTTTTGACCCCAGTCTAAACAATCGACATTTCTGCTGCAAAAACTTTAATTTTAAGCCTTGTATGACGCAAAAAATTACTTCCCGATTTTTTTTGAGGCTTTTGAATAGGAAGCTCACTTGAAATGAACCGTTCGACTTCCTATTCAAAACCCAAATCGGGAAGTTAATTTTTCTGCGTTACTTAATTGCCAAAAACACAACTGACATGAAAAAACTAGTAGTCTTTGGATTGCTGCTATCCGTTTCATTTTTATTATCGGGTTGTATCAACATCATTGAAGAAATGACCCTCAATAAAAATGGCAAAGGTTTGTACTCTCTGACCATCGACATGAGTTCCATCCTACAATTGGGTTCGCTAAAAGACCTAATGAACCAAGCTGGTGCAGATGCAGATGCCCAGAAAAAGTTAGGCATGGATAAAATGGAAAAAGATACCACCATTTACTTCAAAGACATGCCCGCCGATCTTAAGGAACAAACGGGAGACGCCAAATTTTGGGACAAAGCCAAAATGACCATGAAAATGAGCGAGTCCGAGAAAAAACTGGTCATGCAAATGAGCCTCGACTTTGACAAAATGGAAGACATCGAGTTTTTCTACAAAAACCTGGGGACCTTGATGAAAGAAGGTGCTGGTGAAATGGGCGGAATGCCTACGGAAGGTTTAACACCTGCCGGGGTCGCTTTTAAACTGGCGAAAAAATCGCTCACTCGCCTCCCCACACCCAAAGCCGAGAATCAGCCCAGCGGAGAAGACCTCGAAATGATGAAAATGTTCATGGGTACCGCCAAGTACACCACCATCTACCACCTTCCCAATCGGGTGAAAAAAGTCAAAATGGCCAACGCCAAAATTGACGGCAATACCGTAACCATCGAGAATTCCATGTTGGACATCATGGAAGGAAAAGCCAAATTAGAAGGACAAATTAGTTTTTAAGAAAGTTGAGTAGGTTGAGGGAGGTGTAGAAAGGTTGAGGCTCCGCAGGCGACGTTGACAATGCCGCTTGAGAAGCCTCAACCTTCCTCAACCTTCCTCAACCTTCCTAAACCTTTTATCATGATCGACCGACTGAAAAAAGCATTCCAAGAGGCCTCCGACGCCATCATGGATCAAGCAGGTAGCCTAGGCGAAAACGCCAAAGAACGCGGCTACCAAATGATTGAAGAGTGGCTGCGCATTTTCCCACGTATGCAAGCATATGGGTTGGAAATGGTCAATTTTTCCTTGACTGTAGCCCTCAGCCCATCTCTGGAAGTAGAAATGCGCGGCAAGCATGAAGATTTTTCACCCGAAAGGCTGGATGAAATTTTGAAAGAAAACAAGGGTAGTGCCGCGATGGTCTCCGTTTTCACCACCATCAAAAGCACTTATTCCTTGTACCGCAGCACCGCAAATCCGCTGAACGATCCACTGATTGTGCGCATGAAAATCAAAATCACCCCGGAAATCAAGGTGACCATCGGTCAGGCCTGGACTTAAATGGTTTAAGCGCAAAGAACACAAAGACCGTGCAAATACAAAGTGTCGTCAACGTCTAACTTTGTGTCCTTTGTGCTGCCATTGTGTCCTTTGTGCTTAAAAATGTCGCTTTGTGTCCTCTATTTCAACAACTCCAAATGCCCCAAATGGTGCCGACTGTGCCAATGGTACAACGCCAATACCTTCCCCAACGGGTTTTTCACCGTGCCAAATTCCGGATGATAATAGCCCTGGTTTTCCCAATCTTTGATGTCCTTTAAAATACAAACCCAACGGGTATGGACATCCTCCAGAATCCTCAAGGACACCTCGATCGGTAATTTGGAATCCGGTAAGGTCGCCCAGCGGTCTTCCATATAAGGTTTAATGGTCGGAAAATCTTCGGTTAAAGACAATTTGAAGCGAACATACGCATTCATGTGGCTATCGGCGATGTGGTGAATCACCTGGCGCCCCGTCCAACCATCGGGCCGATAAGGACTATCCAACTGTTTTGCACTTAAAGATTCGGCAGTTTGCCGAAATACCTGCGGGAATTTCTCAAGGTAAGCGATCCATTCCTGAATCATGGCGGGTGTAACGGTTTCCGGCTTGACAAATTTGCCAACCGGGTACTGCAGAGAAGATAGGTCTGTAGACATAGTTTGAGTGTATGTTTGGGTGTAACAATTAAAAGCAGGACTTCAAAATTTTAAAAAATAAAGGAATAAAGCAATAGGGGTAGAAAAATCATTGAATCAAAACTTGCACATTGGAGTGCAACCACAAAAAAGAAGCGGGCAATTGGGTGCTGATTTTAGCTTCCATTAGCCGCTGTGTGATCTCTACTTTTGTCTGCCCTGAAATGAGCAATAAAACTTCCTTGGCCGCCAAAATATCACTCATTCCAAGGGTCAGGCCGTACAATTTTACACCTTGCATGTCCTTTGCCATGCTGTGCCCTAGTGAATCTTCAGTAAGTTGGGCAATGTGGCAATGCGGCTGCAAAAACGCTCCAGGTTCATTGAAGGCCAGATGACCATTCATCCCCAGTCCAAGTACACACAAATCGATTGGGCCCTCTTTTTGCAGCAGTTTTTGAATTCTAGTGCATTCTTGTTGCGGATCTGCTGGATTGCTTTGGAAGGAAAAGTAGCGATCCGCAAGAATGTTTAAAGGTTGTAACAAGTGCTCCTGAAGATACGCTTCACAAGTGCCCGGATGATCCATGGGAGCACCACCCCATTCGTCCAATTTGAAAATGCGCAGTTTATTGCTTGGAAAAAGTGTGCGTTGGGCAACCAGATTTTGGTAGGTAGCTGTAGGCGTATTGCCTGTGGCAGCACAAAGCAACAGATCGGGTTTCTTTTGAATGGCCTGGAGAATGATTTGGCTGGCTGCTGCGGCAAGGGCTGTTTCTGAGTCAAAGTGTTGAATGTGCATAGGGTAAATTTTTAACCTGATCCTATTAATGCCCTAAAAATACTTGAGCAACTCACTATCCCGATCAAAATCCAGACAAAGCTTCAAATCTAAGGTAATTGTTCCGCTTCTTGTTTCTCGCGACGCCCCCGTAAGTGCATCATCACCAAAAATGCACCAAAAGATACAACATGATTTAACCTGAACCAGGGAGCATCAATCACGATCGCCAAAGGGCTATCCCAAAGTTTCAACAAATAAGCTAGTCCGCTCAAAGCCGCCCAACATACAATCAGTAATTCCCAAGTCTTAAATTTACGGTTGTTCATAATATTCTATTTCTATTCAATTTAAATTTTTTCTGCTCGATTGTCAAACTGAAATTGCTTCCCCACCCACCAAATCATACCAGGCCCGGCTATACAAATTATCACTCAGCAACAGCCTCTCATGATCCCCCATTGCCCCAATTCGCCCTGCTTCAATCACATACACCCGATCCGCAGCGCGGGCCGTGCGCAGGCGGTGAGTAAGTACAATGATGCCCATTTGGGATTTCAGTTGGGTCAATAGCTGCAATACAAAACCCTCCGTATCCCGATCCAGTGCGGCGGTAGGTTCATCCAGCAGCAGGAGTTCAGGCTGGCGGTACAAGGCACGTGCTAGCGCGACCAACTGCTTTTGGCCCCCAGAAAGGTTCACGCCCTCCTCGCCCAGTAGGGTCGCGTAGCCATTCGGGAATTGAGCGAAGTAGGGATCAAAACCGTAGGCCGTAAAAAATGCCTGCAATGCCTCTGGGTCTTTTAGCTCTTCGCCTAGCAAAATATTGTCCAGCAAAGTGCCATTGAAGAGTTTGATCTCCTGGGGCACCACGCCCAGTTTAGCCCGCCAATTTTCGTAGCCCAACAAGTCCAAATCCAGCCCATTCACCTTGATTTGGCCTGCTTCAGCGGGGTAGAATTTTTGCAAAATCTGCAAGAGTGTACTTTTGCCACAACCACTTTCGCCCAGAATGCTGATCCATTCTCCTCGGCGCACCTGAAAGTCAATATCCTCCAGCAAGCGCTTGCGACCCGGAAAACGGAAGGCCAGATTTTCTATCCGCAATTCCTCAAATTGCTGGATGCCTGCCCTAGGTTGCTCTGCTTCTAATTCGTACTCAGTATCCAAGGCAGCAAACTCGTACATGCGGTCAAAAGCCACCCGGGCTTCTTGCAGCAGCAGATTTGCGGACGACAATTGTGCCGCTGCGGCCACCAGCGCCGCCGCCATTTGCAGCAGCGCGATCAAGCCACCTGTACTCAATCCCCCCTGCAAGGTTTGCCAGCCCGCCCAGGCAATCACACCCGCCAAAAACAGCGTGCCGATGGCCTCGGCTACCAGTCCAAACCTAGCTCCCGTCAGCCCCAATTGGTACAAGGTTTGCTGAAATACCCCAAAAATGTTTTGGGTGACGCGTGCAAATACATCCTGTCGATTGGCGATTTTGATCACTCCCACGCCCTGGATCGTATCGATGTAATGGCTTTCGGTGAAGGCATAGGTGGCCATGGTTTGGCGTTGTTGTTGCAAAATGGGCTTATGAAAACGCCACACCACCCCCAAAAACAGCGGCAACCACAGCAGCGCAGCCAAACCCACTTGCCAACTGTACACAAATAGAAAACCCAGGGCGGTAAACAAACTCAGGACCTCAATCAAGGCACTACCCGCCAGAGCAGCTACGGTGCGCTGGATGCGTTGGGTATCGTTGAGGCGAGCAATGAGGTCACCCGTTTTGCGGTTGTCAAAAAAAGCCTTGGGCAAATGCAACAGGCTTTGGTAAAAACTGCCAGTGAGGCGCAGGTTCATCTCCCGGCTTTGGCGCAGCAACAAAATTTGTCGGATGAAGCCCATGCCTGCTCGGGCCAGTAATAAAAAGAACAAGAGCCCGGTGCCCAGCAGCAGCCGGGTGGCATCTTTCTGGGGAATAATCTGATCCACCAGTTTTTGAGAAAACAGCGCCAAGGCCAGGCTCAGGATGGAGGCCACAAGTCCCAACGCCAGCGCCATACTCAGAATGGGTACGTCTTCGCGCACCAGATTCCAAAACCAGCGCCGTTTGTTGAATTGTTGGGCAGTGGTTTGGGGTAATTTTTCGGTAGGCTTCAGCAAGAGCAGGGCCTTGCTTTGCCAAATGTTCAGCAGGGCTTCCGGGCTCATCCAGGTAGTGTGAGGCTCGGCGGGATCACTGATCAAAAAAGTGCCCCGCTGGGCATCCCAGCCATAACAAAGGATAAAATGCTGGAGGTGTTGCTCCTTGATGACGTGCAGGATACACAAATCGGCGCAGTCTTGTAGGCTCTGCACATCCGCCTCGTAGCCATCGGCCTCAAAGCCCACTCGCTGGGCAGCTTGCAAAAGCCCCAACAAAGTGGTACCCTGGGTGGAAGTGCCACTCCATTCGCGCAGGCGCTCCAAGGGAGCAGTAGCGGTATGAAAACGCAAGGCACTGAGCAGGCAAGCGGGCCCGCAGTCGCTTTGGTCGTGCTGGCGCTGGTGGGCTTTAGTGGCGAGTTTTGGGTTCATTGTGTAGGTATTTTAACAGCGCGGCGGGTTTGGTTTCACCTTTGTAGTGCTTCAACAATTGGCCATCCTGGCCGTATATCCATACCGAGGGCACCGAGCTGGAGCCAAAGCTGTGCACAAATACATCGGCAGTATCGCTCATCCAGTGTACATTGGGCGCTTGATCCAGTTGGTGTTCCTGCGCAAAATGGCGAATGCTGCTGCTATCGGCGGCGCTGATCCAGATCAATTGAGTGGAGCGGAAGTCATCCAACTGCTTTTGGATGGCCTCTGCTTCGTAGTTGCAATGGTCGCATTCGGGATGGAAATAAAAGATGATACTGGACTGTTTGTTTGGGGGATAGCTGAAGGGAGCCAGGGGCTGAAAGGGTAGCCTGGCGGGGCGTTGGGCGGTTTGGGCCATGACCTGCTTTTTCCTGGACTGGGCTTCGATGGTTTTGCGCAGCAGGAGAAATATCACTGCTGAGAGGAAGGTGACTAGGAGGAAGAGAAGCAGGGGGCGTGGGTTGAGGGTTCTCACATGTTAATAGTTTGGATTTTCCTTATTACTTTGAAATCGAAGGAAGGAATTTTTTTTCAATTCCCGCTTTTTCTTGTTCCCCCACGCCACAAAAAAATGAAAGCTGCAAATAAAAATGATGTAGCAATGTAATAGTAGTTTGGCTCGATTACCTTGAGTAACATTAGAACCGATACCATCATAACCAATGCCATTACCCCGAATACAATTCTTTTGGTATTCATATTTTTGACTATATTAGATACCAGCAATTCCTCCAATCAAGTCAATGGTTGAAAAAATCATATTCAAATTTTTACACATTAATAATTAATATGCACCATCAACATGAAAATAAGAATTGCTGGCGATTAATTGAAAAATGAGTTCAGAACAAATCACTTAAATAATTGGATGCCACCGTAAACAGCACACCCCACATTAATTCCACCCCAAACCCAAGCTGCAGCTCCTCCAGTTGCAACGGTAGCGCCAGCCAAAACGGCTAAACCTATACCTGCATCAACTGCTGCCACAGTAACACAAAACCCATCAAGAAATTTACTACCACCTTCTAAAATGGCAATTTCATTGACATTTAACTTTCTCATTGCATTAATTTTTTGTTAATTATCAATACAGTTAATACCTGCTATCGTTTGCCAATACAGTTAATACCTGCTATCGGTGCACCAGGAACTACTGCCCAAGCTGCCAGCACTGCTCCAGCCGCGACCCCTCCCGTAACTAAAGTCGCAATTGCCAGTCCTCCTACAAAAAGACCAGCCGCAATCCCCCAGCCTTCACCACAACTAATTCCTCCCCCATTAATCACTTCCATCTGTTTAAAAGACAAAGCATTCATAATTTATTGGTTTTTAGTGTAAAAAATATTCCCGAACCTTCTTTTAGGAGCTGCCAGGATAATTCGGCTCCGTCGGTTGCGCAACCTATTCTTTCTGTGCTCTGGGATTTTTGTCCAGAATGAGTTCATTGTCATCTTTATAAAGACCACAAACAGCCACCAAAGCAGGATGTCGGCGAACAGGCATAGGGTTGTAAGTAGCGTTTGGGATGCTAATAGCAATGAACAAGACCGCATAGCCCTGCCAAGTCACCATTTAGAACGTACTTTAATTTGATAAATCCCTCTCGCGCGCCGAGGAATACCTTATCTCAACTCCCCACTAGGAGCCAAAATTCACCTGCAAATACACCAAAAACAAAGACCACAGCACCACACCCACGCCATAAGTCGCAGCTACAAAACCCAAGCCGCCTCTTCGCTCACTCAATTGCCGAACCCCCGCCACCAGCAGCACCCAA
Organism: Haliscomenobacter sp.; assembly: GCF_041740695.1. GTDB lineage: Bacteria > Bacteroidota > Bacteroidia > Chitinophagales > Saprospiraceae > Haliscomenobacter. The sequence goes on from NZ_JBGSLK010000132.1 coordinate 30,566, forward strand.
AACAATACCTCAAACACATTCACAAAGCTCACGGGTACAAGCAACAACTCCGGGATATTCTCCTTGCCCAACCAACCCAGCAGCGAAAACCAATCCGCTCGATAAATGTCCTCCAAGCTTTGGATGTTGCTGAGCAGCAAAATCAAGGTTTGTAACACTTTGCCGACCGCAATCACCGTCATGGCGCGCACCACCAACGTAAAAAAACTGCGATAGGAAATCCTCCAATCCAGCAAAATCGCTCCAATGAACATACACGCTGCAATACAAGCCATCTGCACCAAAAGTACCACCGGAATCAACACATACCCGACCCACTTCCACTTGGCCTGCAAACCCAACAAAGCATCAATACGCTCCACATCCAACTGCTCACCCAGTATATGGTAATACACCTCCTTGGTCATGATCACCTGATCCTGGATGAAAAACACCAGTAGCGACACAAAGCACAGCACCCCAAAGGTTTCCCAGGTGCGCAGCCCCCATACACCATCGCGATTCGTCTGTTTGTTTGGATTTATATTGATTACTTGAGACATTGTTTTGCTGTTTTGTCTATCACAAAATTACAGCACTCCAAATTCCCATTTTGTAAAAGTTTGTCAAAATTTGTAAAGGTTTGTAAAGCCCCTCAAACAAAAACACCCCACTGAGTAGTGAGGTGTCATTTTTTTAATAAAACAATGTTCAGGTTTTACCGGCCCGCCCTTGAAGGGGTATGGTCGGTTTTGAGATTGGGTTTCCCTAGCTTGATGTAGACCAACTCTACTTCAGAAGGGGATAAGAGAACACGAGCAGGGAGAACTATTCCGGCTCTTTTTAACCAACTGTAAAACGTAGGACGGCTTACACCATACTCCTGCGCCAGTAGGTCGCGGGTTTTGCCAGCACTCATACAGAAACAGATTATTGGGTTAGTAATCATCGTCAATATAATCGCATTAATTTTAACAATCAAGACGCCGGGATAATTTTTATAGACCTTGTTTTTAATTTTAACAGAATCACTGATCTCATTCTATGAATATCCTTTTCCACCCTAGGCAATATAATCCCCCTTTTTCCTTATTTTGCCCGCCTGAAAATTTTCATCCATGCGCCATACCATTTACGCTATATTTTGTCTCCTGTTTTGCACGCCTTTGATCGCACAAACAGCCAAAGACCTCAGCAGCCAGGATTATCCACACTTGGAAAAACTCTACCTCCACCTCCACCAAAATCCCGAACTCTCTTTTTACGAAACCAATACCGCCAAGCGCCTCGCCGAAGAATTGCGGCAAGCAGGTTTCCAGGTGACCGAAAACTTTGGCGGTACTGGAGTGGTAGGCATCCTGAAAAACGGCCCCGGCCCTACCGTGCTCATCCGTGCCGATATGGATGCCTTACCCGTAGTGGAAGAAACGGGCAAAACCTACGCCAGTCAGGTAAAAACCAAAGATGAAAGTGGCAATACCGTTGGCGTCATGCATGCCTGTGGCCACGATGTACACATGACCGTATGGACGGGAGCGGCCCGTACCCTGGCCAAAATGAAATCCAAATGGAGCGGTACGCTGATCATGGTAGGCCAGCCCGCTGAGGAGCGCAGCGGTGGTGCCAAGGCCATGTTGAAAGAAGGTCTGTACAGCAAATTCCCGAAACCAGACTACGCTCTCGCCATCCACGTTAGTCCAACTCTGGCGGCTGGTCGAATCGGTTTTCGCAAGGAATACACTTTAGCCAACGTCGACTTCATGGACATCACCGTTTATGGTCAAGGCGGGCACGGCGCTTATCCGCACACCACCATCGACCCCATCGTGTTGTCTGCCCGAATCATCACCACGTTACAAACCATCGTCAGTCGGGAAACATCCCCATTGGAACCTGCGGTGGTCACCGTTGGCGCCATTCACGGCGGTGCTAAGGGCAATGTCATTCCCAATGAGGTGCAGTTGCAACTGACCATGCGCTCTTATTCGGACCAGGTACGCAAAAATACGATTGAAAAAATTGGCCGGATTTGCCGGGGCGAGGCGATCGCTGCGGGTTTGCCCGAAAGTAAATTTCCCAAACTCACCATGCGCCCCGAAGAAACCCCTTCCACTTACAATGATCCCGCTTTAACCGAGCGGGTAGTTAATCATTTTAAAACTACCTTTGGTGCCGCTCAAATCCAGGAAGTAGAACCTTCCATGGCGGGTGAAGATTTTGCGCTGTTTGGTCGTACCCCAGAAAAAGTGCCCATTTTCCTGTTTTGGCTCGGCACTCAAGAACCCTTACAGGCTGAAAAAGCCGCCAAAGGTGAAATCCAATTGCCATCATTGCACTCTTCGCTCTTTTGTCCGGTACCTGAACCCACCATCAAAACGGGGGTAGCGGCAATGAGTGAAGCGGCTTTGCAACTATTCAAGAAATAGTTGAGAAGGTTGAGGGAGGTTGAGAAGGTTGAGGCTACCGCGAGCGATTTTGACAAGGACTTTGCCAAAATCGCTCGCGGCAGCCTAAACCTTCCTAAACCTTCCTCAACTTCCCTCAACTTCTCAACTCCTCAACTAGAATGGATACTTTCAACTGGGGCATCATCGGCCTGGGGCGCATCGCCCACAAATTTGCAGCAGATTTGGCTAAAACACCGGGTGCTAAACTCACGGCGGTAGCTTCGCGAGATATGGACCGATCTACTGAATTTGCGCGGCAGTATGGCGCCAGTCATTGTTATGGTGCCTATGAAGACATCATCCAGTGCCCCGATCTTGATGCGGTATACATTGCGACGCCCAATAATTTACACCGCGAGAATACCTTGTTCTGCCTGGCGCATCAAATTCCAGTGTTGTGTGAAAAACCATTTTCCATCAATATCCACGAAGCCCGACAAATGGTGCAGGAGGCCCGCACCCAGCAAACTTTTTTGATGGAAGCCTTCTGGACGCGTTTTTTGCCCACCACTCAAAAAATGTTGCAACTCATTGCGGAGGGGCAAATTGGCGAAATTCTGGGGGTAAAAGCTGATTTTGGTTTTAAACCTCCGTTTGAGCCTGAGGGGCGTTTGTTCAATCCAGAATTAGGGGGTGGCGCATTGTTGGACATTGGAGTATACCCGCTCTTTTTGTCGACGCTGGTACTGGGAATGCCCACTGAAGTGACTGCTAAAGCCTACATTGGTTCTACCGGAGTTGATGAAGATACGGCCATCATCTTACGGCACCAAAACGGAGCCCTTTCCCACCTCCACACCACCATCCGGATGGGCACCAAATCTGAAGCCTTTATTTATGGGGAAACCGGTACCATCCATTTTCACAGTCGTTTTCACGAAATGACCTCAATGAGTTTATTGCGCGAAGGGAAACGTCCCGAATTTTTCCAATTCAATCAAGAGGTACACGGTTATACTTTCGAAGCACAGGAAGTCATGCGCTGCGTGTCGGCAGGGCTCACCGAAAGTCCCGGTCTGGAGCTGGATTATACGCTGGCCAGGATGGAGCTTTTGGATGAAATTCGTCGGCAAATTGGCTTGAGTTTCCCCATGGAAAATGTTGAATAAAAAATCTGTGAATTTTGTAAAAATAGTTTTACCAAAAAACTTAAAATTCTTACCGAAAACCCCGAAATTCTTGCTGAAATACGGAAATTTTGGATTGTATCAGCAGATCGGCTGTACATTGCAAACGTTTGCAGAAAATAGGTTTGCATACCAGAAGCTGCTTATGAAAAACTTTTGTTCCCTCCTTTGTTTTGTATGCCTGTTAACCACACTTGGGGCGCAAGGTAGCACGCCTCCTGTGTCAACTACTCCTAACAAGGCAGTTGATCGTCCCATAGATTTCCAACAACAACTAAGCACGATTGCCTTTGGTTCCTGCAACAACCAGGAAAAGGATCAGGCCATGTGGAACCCCATCTTATTGAATCAGCCCGATTTGTGGGTATGGTTGGGCGACAACATATACGCTGACACCAATGATATGCAGGCAATGGCTAAGATGTACCATAAAGTACGGAGCGAGCCAGGCTATAACAAATTGCGCGAGCAAAGTTCGATCATGGGCATTTGGGACGACCATGATTACGGCATAAATGACGGTGATAAAACTTATCCCAAAAGGCGGCAGAGCAAAGAGTTGATGCTGAAGTTTTTGGATATTCCTCACTCCAATCCCGTCTGGAAACACGAAGGTGCCTATCAAGCGTATACAATCGGGCCAGCAGGGCGTCAGGTCAAATTCATCTTATTGGATGGTCGTTATTTTCGCGACGAACTGAAGGCCAATCCAGGGGGCACTCCACGCTATTTCATCAATGAAACAGGCGATATGTTGGGCGAGGCACAATGGAAATGGCTGGAAGCAGAATTGCGCAACAGTACCGCACAAATCAATATCATTGGCTGCGGCATCCAGTTCATCCACGATGAACACGCTTTTGAAAAATGGGCCAACTTCCCGCTTGCCCGCAAACGGTTGCTGGATTTATTGGCGCAAATTAAACCCGTCAAAACCATGCTAATCAGCGGTGATCGCCATATTTCAGAAGTATCCAAAATGGAGCTGCCAGGTCTGGAGTATCCACTGTACGACTTCACTTCTAGTGGCCTTACGCACTCCTACGTAAGCAATATTGTGGAACCCAATCGTTTCCGGGTTTCCCCTTTGGTCAATCAACGCAGTTTTGGCGTTCTGCGCATCGATTGGTCGGAGGCGCCCCCTAAAATCACGATGGAAGCCCGCGGCTTGGACAATGTCGAATTTTTTAAAATTGAATTTTAGCCCATTCCTAACCGGGCAACCAAACTCCCTCTAATTCCCACGTCTTATGGCTTGCTCTTTGAGCAGGCCATTTGCATTTTTGGAATTGTAGCAAATTACGGTTTTAGTTTGGCCTTGTGCTTTGGGGCTTTTCTCGAAAAAGAAAATAATTTTTGGTAGCTTTTCGCAAAACTTGAATCCAAAGGAGGTGATTTGCTTTGGCTACAAATTATTATTTTAATCTTAGCTTTGAAAAATTTTTAAAAAAACTCCATTTTTTTGCATATTTTGTGGTTAAGTGTCGGAGAAAAAAGATTTAAATTAACGGTTTCGTACACTTTTTTCATTCCTTGCAATTGGCTTTTCAAGTTCCATGCAATATTTTTGAAGTTCTAACTTGACAGCGACGTGTGCTTACTAGCCAACTTACAACCAAATTATTTCCAATTTTTTTAGCCTATTCTTTTTAAATCACCAAAGAACTTAGCGACCTAAGTCCCGATTAGCTCTAACCATACTGCTGCTTCAGCAACCCAATTTCAACTTGAGGGGCTCAAAAAAATGAACACTTATTTTTGCCCTACTGCTAAACCCATTGCGTTAAAGATATTTTTTATTGATCAGACAACAGTTTTGTATATGAAGGAGACCAATGAAGGTTTGTACGTTCCGCAGTTGGAAAAAGACTCTTGTGGCACAGGTTTGATGGCCAATCTCAATGGCATCAAATCCCATGAACTGGTCGAGGACGCCCTCACCATGTTGGCCAATATGGAGCACCGCGGGGCTTGTGGTTGTGAACCCAATACCGGGGATGGTGCCGGTATCATCATCCAAACTCCTCATGAATTTTTTGTGAAAAAATGCCGGGAATTAAAGTTCGACCTCCCCGATTTTGGTAAATACGGCGTAGGTATGGTCTTCTTCCCCATGGATCGGGCGCAACGCCAGGAGTGTCGGGTATTGTTTCAGGATTACATCGATGAATGTGGATTTGAAGTGATCGGCTGGCGCAAAGTGCCCACCGATCATGAGTTGTTGGGCGAATCCGCAGTGGCGACGGAACCACGTGTGGAGCAGGTGTTTGTCAAACCCAAGCAGGAAATGGAATTGCAGGCTTTGGAGCGGCGTTTGTACATCCTGCGCAAGTTTGTCATCCACAACATCTACAAAGTTTTCCCTCATGTGAAGGAAAACTTTTACATCGCCTCATTTTCATACAAAACTGTTGTATACAAGGGCCAGTTGACCACGTATCAGCTGCGCCCTTACTTTTTGGATTTACAGGACGCGGACCTGAAATCAGCCATTGCGCTGATTCACTCCCGTTTTTCAACCAATACGGTGCCGAAGTGGAAATTGGCACAACCCTTCCGCTACATTGCCCACAACGGTGAAATCAACACAGTAAGAGGGAATCTGAATTGGTGGCAGTCCAAGGAAAAAAACCTGATGTCGGAAATTTTTTCCGATGAAGAATTGGAATTGATCAAGCCCATTTGTGGCGATGACCTTTCCGATTCTGGCAATTTCGACAACGTGTTGGAATACCTGGTGATGAGTGGTTATTCCTTGCCCCATGCCCTGATGATGATGATTCCCGAAGCCTGGGAGCACGACGACACCATGGAGGATTACAAAAAAGCTTTCTACGAATACCACAAAACCATCATGGAGCCTTGGGACGGCCCCGCTTCGATTTGTTTTACCAATGGTATTTTGGTAGGTGCTACCCTCGACCGCAATGGTCTGCGACCTTCGCGGTACTGCTTGATGGAAGACAATACCTTGATCGTAGCTTCCGAAGCTGGTGCCTTGCCTGTAGACCAATCCAAAGTGGTGAAAAAAGGCCGCCTGCAACCAGGTAGAATGTTGATTGCCGATTTGGACGAAGGCCGCATTGTAGGCGATGAAGAACTAAAAAGTGTCATCTGCCAACGTTTGCCTTACCGGGATTGGCTCAAGGAGCACCGCCTGACTTTGGCCGACCTGCCAGAAAACATCCCGGGCACGGTAGAAATGGACGAGCAAAGTTTGCTGCGCAATCAACAACTTTTTGGCTTCAGCAAAGAAGACATCAAGGTATTGATCAACCCAACGGTAAGCGATGGTCTGGAACCACTTGGCTCCATGGGAGCAGATACACCATTGGCGGTACTCTCACACCAGTCGCAGCACCTATCCAACTACTTCAAGCAATTGTTTGCCCAGGTAACCAACCCACCAATCGACCCCATCCGGGAGCGTTCGGTGATGTCCTTGTTCGCCATGTTGGGTGGGAACCCCAAGCACCTGGATTTGGTACCTGAGCGTGGCCGTTTCATCCACCTGGAAAGCCCGGTCATCACCAACGGGGAACTCAACCGGGTGAAATACCTCGAAGAAGGTTACTTCAAATCAGGAGTCATCAATATCCTGTTCCGGGCTGACGGACAAGAAGGCCGCCTCAAAGCAGCCGTTGACAACATTTGTGCCGAAGCAGAAGACCTGGTGCGCCAGGGTGCCAATATCCTGATCCTTTCCGACCGCCATGTGGATGAAAAACATGCCCCTGTGCCTTCCCTTCTGGCCATTGGTGCGGTGCATCACCACCTGATTCGTCGTGGTTTGCGCACTTTGACTTCAATAGTCGTTGAAGCTGGGGACATTCGCGAAACGCATCATTTCTGTACCCTGATCGGTTACGGTGCCACTTGTGTGAATCCATACATGGTCTACGCAACCATTGCCCAGCAGCGGGAATTGGGGCATTTGGATGCTAGCATGAAGTTGGAAAAAATGATCGATACCTTCAATAAGGTCATCGGCAAATCCATCCTCAAGGTGATGTCTAAAAACGGGATTTCAACGCTACAATCTTACCAGGGTGCCCAAATCTTTGAGATTTTGGGTATTTCCAAAGAAGTGGTTGAAAAATGTTTTGTCGGTTCGGTGTCCCGCATCCAGGGCATCAGTTACGACGGCATTGCCGAAGAAGTACTGGCGCGTCACTCCTTTGCCTATCCCGAAAGCCCGGTACCCGGTGCTCAACTGGACGTAGGTGGGGTGTATCAGTGGAAACGCCGGGGGGAAGCTCACTTGTTTAACCCCAAGAGCATCCACCACCTGCAGGTTGCTTCGCGTAAGAACGATTACCAGGAGTACAAAAAATTTGCTGCCATCATCAATGAACAAACCGAACAGGCGCTGACGCTACGGGGTTTGTTGACTTTCCGCAAGGGTAACCCCATTCCAATTGAGGAAGTGGAGCCAGTGGAAAACATCATGAAGCGATTTGCTACCGGGGCCATGTCCTTTGGGTCGATTTCTCACGAAGCGCACTCCACTCTGGCCATTGCCATGAACCGTATTGGCGGCAAAAGCAACAGTGGAGAAGGAGGTGAAGACGAGATCCGCTTCGAACCTAAAGAAAATGGCGATTGGGAACGTTCGGCCATCAAACAGGTGGCTTCAGGCCGTTTTGGGGTAACCAGCTATTACCTGACCAATGCTGCTGAATTACAAATCAAAATGGCCCAAGGTGCCAAACCTGGTGAAGGGGGGCAATTGCCCGGCCATAAAGTGGATGAATGGATTGGCCGCGTACGTCATTCCACCCCAGGGGTAGGTCTGATTTCGCCGCCACCGCACCACGATATTTATTCCATCGAGGATTTGGCGCAGCTCATTTTTGACCTCAAAAATGCCAACCCTGCTGCCCGCATCAATGTGAAGTTGGTGTCCAAAGCCGGAGTGGGCATCATTGCCTCCGGAGTAGCCAAGGCGCATGCCGATGCCATTTTGATCTCGGGTCACGACGGGGGTACCGGAGCTTCTCCACTCACCTCGATTCGCCATGCGGGATTACCTTGGGAACTTGGCCTCGCCGAAACCCATCAAACCCTGCTGCGCAACAAACTGCGCGACCGGGTAGTGGTACAAACCGATGGTCAATTGCGTACCGGTAAAGACATCGCCATCGCAACACTTTTAGGTGCCGAAGAATGGGGTGTAGCTACTGCTGCCTTGGTAGTAGAAGGTTGTATCATGATGCGCAAGTGCCATGTCAACACCTGTCCTGTAGGGATTGCTACTCAGGATCCTGAATTGCGCAAACGTTTCAATGGTGATCCTCAACACGTCATCAACTTCTTCCGCTTCCTCGCTGAAGACTTGCGTGAAATTATGGCGCAATTGGGCTTCCGCACCATCAACGAAATGGTGGGTAAGGTCGAGTTGCTGCGCTTGCGCAACAATGTACACCATTGGAAATACCGCCAGGTAGACCTCAACGCCATCTTGTTCAAACAACCAGTAGATGAGAACGTAGGGCAATACAAGCGGGTAGAACAAGACCACGGCATTGCCAGTGTTTTGGACCGTAAGTTGATTTACCAAGCCAAACTGGCTTTGGAGAATGGCCAAAAAGTGAGTTCAATCTTCCCGATTCAAAATACCGACCGTGCAGTGGGTGCAATGCTCTCCAACGAAGTATCAAAGCGCTACAAAGGCAAAGGTTTGCCCGACGCCACGATTGATTACCGTTTCAGGGGTTCCGCTGGCCAAAGTTTTGGTGCTTTCGCCGCACCAGGCTTACAATTTACGCTGGAAGGTGAAGCCAATGACTATTTTGGCAAAGGGCTTTCCGGTGGCCGCCTGATTGTGGTACCCGACCGTGAGGCCAAATTCGAACCACAAGAAAACATCATCATTGGCAACGTGGCCTTCTATGGCGCAACTTCCGGCGAAGCTTACATCAAAGGTATGGCAGGTGAACGTTTCTGTGTGCGCAACTCTGGCGTAAAAACGGTAGTAGAAGGCATAGGCGACCACGGCTGTGAGTACATGACCGGCGGTGTAGTAGTGGTACTTGGTGAAACGGGTAAAAACTTCGCCGCTGGAATGAGTGGTGGTGTGGCTTACGTTTACAACCCACTTGGTGCATTCGAAAAACGCGTCAACACCGAAATGGTCGACCTCGACCCGATGGAAGACGAAGACTTCGACTTGCTGCGCCGCATGTTGCGCAACCACTTTAGCTGCACCAGTAGTAAAGTGGCCCGCGAAATGCTCGAAAACTGGGATATTGAACGCCAGTTTTTCACCAAAGTGATGCCCCGCGATTACAAAGCCGTACTCGCCAAGCGCGCCGAGAAGATGAAAGTTGACATCAAACCAGCTTTAGTTTCTTAAGCCAACCCACAAGAACGGGTTTGGGTGTGAAGGTGTGAACGTGTGAGTGTGATGGCCTTCCACCGCCTAAGAGATATCGCCAACCCACGGATTTATCCGTGGGAGGCACCAAACAAGAATCAACCCACGAATTTATTCGTGGGAACCAGCCCATGGCTTTAGCCGTGGGGAGAAAAAGTAAACCAATGGCAGATCCAAAAGGATTTCTCAAACATACTCGCGAACTCCCCTCTTCACGCAAACCCGAAGAGCGCATCAGCGATTATCGCGAAATTTACGAGCCGTTTTCAGCCGAAAAAACGGTTGACCAGGCTTCACGTTGTATGGACTGTGGGGTACCCTTTTGCCACAGCGGTTGTCCATTGGGCAACATCATCCCTGAATTCAACGACGCGGTATACCAGGAAAACTGGGACGAGGCTTACCAAATTCTGAGCAGCACCAACAACTTCCCGGAGTTCACTGGACGCATTTGTCCGGCACCCTGTGAAGCCGCTTGTGTACTGGGCATCAACCAGCCACCCGTAGCCATCGAGCACATTGAAAAGTCAATTGCAGAATTGGCCTTCGAAAAAGGCTACGTGAGACCGCAGATTCCCGCCCAACGCACCGGTAAAAAAGTAGCTGTGGTCGGTTCTGGCCCTGCTGGCTTAGGTGCCGCTGCACAATTGAATAAGGCCGGCCATGAAGTCACCTTGTTTGAGCGCAAAGACCGGGTTGGTGGCTTATTGCGTTACGGCATTCCAGACTTCAAGTTGGAAAAATGGGTGATTGAGCGCCGCGTAGGGGTTATGGAGCAGGAAGGTGTAGTGTTTAGGGTCAATACCAACATTGGTGTAGACATCGAAGCCAAACAATTGCTCAATGATTTTGATGCAGTGGTCTTGGCTGGTGGTTCCACCATTCCACGCGACTTACCCATCCCTGGCCGGGAACTTAAAGGTGTTCATTTTGCGATGGACTTCCTGGAACAAAGCAACCGCCGCCAGTCTGGCGATCAATTGCCTTCAGCGGACGATATTTGGGCCACGGATAAACACGTCATTGTGATTGGTGGTGGAGATACCGGGGCAGACTGCGTGGGAACTTCCAATCGCCATCGGGCCGCCTCAATTACTCAAATCGAATTGTTGTCCAAACCGCCCAAAGAACGTGATCCTTATTCCTGGCCCAACTGGCCGATGATTTTGCGGACTTCTTCTTCTCACGTTGAAGGTTGTGACCGCCAATGGGCCATCCAAACCAAACGATTCATTGGCGATGAACAAGGCAACGTGAAGCAATTGGAATTGGTGAAAGTAGAATGGGGCATGGATAAAGCAAGTGGCCGTTATTCTTTCCAGGAAGTGCCCGGCTCCGAGCAAATCATCCCTTGTGATTTAGCACTACTGGCCATCGGCTTTGTACACCCACAACACCAGGGCATGCTCGAACAATTGGGCGTAGAACTGGACGAGCGTGGCAACGTCAAAGCGACCGAGCAGAAATACCAAACCAGCAATAAAAAAGTCTTTGCAGCAGGAGACATGCGCCGGGGTCAATCCCTGGTGGTATGGGCCATTTCCGAAGGTCGGGAGTGTGCACGTCAGGTAGATTTGTTCCTGATGGGGCATTCGGGCTTGGAGGCGAAGGAGGATTCGCCGCTGATGTTGCACGAAATTGAGGAGTCGTAGGGGCAACCCTACGTGGTTGACCCTATGTGTGGTTAACCACACCTCGTTGCCGTTTACAATATATTTTGTTACCCCGGTGATCGCATTTTGAATGCGATCACCGGGTGTTAAGGGCAACCACACAGGGTTGCCCCTACAATTTCACCCGGATCACCGAAAACGAATACCCTTTTACCTCCAATTCCATTTTCTTCCCCTTCGTCTCGATCTCCTTCTCCACAGGCGCAACTACCCCTGGCATTTCTATCGTATTCTCTGCCTCCAAGTTGTCATTTTGCAAGGTGATCAACTTCGCCTTCGCATCCACCTTTTTCACTCCATCAATGTTCACTTCCGTAGTCTGGGCTTTAGCCGAAGCGTTCACAATTTTAATGATCAACTCGTTGCTGGCCTGGTCCAATGTAGCCGAAGCGTAAAGGCTATCCTGCCCCGTAGCGGGCAATTTATCTTTGTACAAAATTGGCACTATCTGGCTCCCCTTGTAATTGGCATATAACTTTTGTACGTGATAATTCGGGGTGGGCATGGTTTTTAAGTTGTCGACCCAAATCAGGTTCGGTTTCCATTGCCAGCCATCAACATGGCCAAAGAGCGGCGCGTAAGAAGCCATTTGCACCACATCCGCGTTGCGCTCTAGCCCAGTCATGTAGGCAGCTTCCGCCAAGGCAGTCCGCCAGTTGTTTTTGTTGTTGACACTGACCGTTTTGTCACTTTGCCCGGCGTATTCTCCTGCAAAAACTTTAGAAACGGACTTGCGGTCGTAACTATCGTACCGTTTGGCATTGGCCAAAAACCATTCTGGGCGGCTGTAGTAGTGCTCATCGATAAATTCAGCCTTCATTCCGCGCAATTCTCCATTGAGGTAGTCAAACAATTCTCCACTATGGTTGATGCCACTGCTGCACACCAGCTTGATGTTGGGGTACTCCCGCTTTATGGCCGCCTGGAATACTTTCAGGCGTTCGATGTATTGTGGGCCCCAGTTTTCGTTTCCTACCCCGAGCATTTTGAGATTGAAGGGAGCGGGGTGACCCATGTCGGCGCGCATTCTGCCCCATTTCGTTGAAGTGGAACCATTGGCGAACTCGATCAAATCCAGAGCATCCTGGACATAAGGCGCCAGGTCTCCCAAGGGTGCAACTTCAGCTGAGTTGAATTGGCACGCCATGCCGCAGTTCAGAATCGGCAGGGGTTCAGCGCCAATGTCTTCGGCCATTTGGAAATATTCGTAAAAACCCAGACCAAAAGTTTGGAAATAATCCGGAGTAGGGCGATGTGCAAATTCATAATTCCAGCGGTTGATCACGAGTTTCCGATCTTCCACTGGGCCAATGGTACGTTTCCACTGATAGCGCACCGAAAGGTCATGGCCTTCCACGATGCAACCTCCAGGAAATCGAACGAAACCAGGCTTCAAATCAGCCAACATTTGGATCATGTCGGCACGTAGGCCACCTTTGCGTCCTTTCCAGGTATCGCCGGGGAAAAGGGAGAGCATGTCTACATCCAACACCCCCGTGCCTTCAAACCAGATGTTGAGTTTGGCTTTGGGTTCGGTAGCATTAGCGGTAAAACTGGTTTCACCCTTTTGCCATACGTCGCCCGTGTTTTTTGGGGTGAACTGGCTCGAGCCAATGATTTCGCCCTTTTCGGTGACCAATTCCAGATGGATTTTGGCGTTCCCACTTTGCAAACGGTAGAGTACGGAAAAATCGTAACGCAGTCCCTTTTTGATGCCCATGCCCCGGAAACCTTCATTGGTCAAACCCAGGCTATCTTTAGCTGTATTTTTAAGGGTAACTTGTAGGTAGCGCGGGTTGGTTTCTGATTTTTCTGGCCGATTGATCATCAGCAGGTTTGCTCCAAAATTGAGCGTCCCCGTCGACTTGCTACTGCGGATTTGCCAACCCATCAGGGGTTTAAAAAATTCAAAAGAGCGATTTTTGATCATCTCGGCATACATGCCTCCATCGGCTCCGAGGTTGATGTCTTCAAAAAAGACGCCCCACATGGTGGGTGAAACGGCAGCGCCGGGTTTGTCCGCTTGTACGGAAAAGACGGCTTTGTTTTGGGCAAAAACCTGGGCCACTTGCAGCAGGAGAAGGAAAAAAAGGACTGGTATTTTCATGTTTCGTTTGTCAATCGTTGATGAATAGACAAACTTAAAAAATTTTATTAGTTTGGTTGAGGGAAAGAAGGCATTGGGCTTTGCGGCCTTGTATCAATGATCGGATTCTAGTATTTTGCATTCAAATGTTGGGATTATGATACTGCCTGAAGCGAATTATGTGGTTGACACCCAAGGACAGAAGGTCTTTGTCCAGGTCTCCGTACAAGATTGGGAAAATTTGATCCATGAAATAAAACGTATGGAAGATTTATTGGCCTTCAAAGCGAAGCTTAAAGAGGCTTTTCGGGAAGTTCGTCAAATCAAAAGAGGTGAAATACAGGGTGTTAGTTTAAGTGAATTGATCGATGAAGTTACCTTCCTCCCAAACTCCTAAACGTAAACACCTGCTCCGACTCCCCATTCTCCCGCAAATACAACAGCCGATCCCGCCCCTCTTCAGCCGTAGGCATTGCTCCAACGGGCACCCACCACAAAGCCATGTGCGCCACATCCATCTTCTCGAACCAGCGCGCCCGATCCCGAAAAACCTGCACATGCGCGGATTTGTACGCAAAGTTCTTCAAGTCTTCAATACTTTCCCACACCGACATGTTGACGATGATCAATGGATCGCCAAATACATTGATTTGGGTGGCGTCGTTGCCGTTATCATCTTTCAAGCGCCATACAAAGCCCGGACTGCTTTCAGCAAGGGCATTGATGTCGTCGAGCTGCCGGACGAAGTCGGCAATGAGTGGATCGTCGATGGGTGCGAGTAGGCGACCAATGTTGATTTGAGCGAGGTGTTTAGACATGGATGATCCTGAATCAGTTATCAGAAAACTCATCAGAATTGGGCAATTCTGGATTGTTATTTTGTTTGTTTTGCTCATCTAGGAGCTCTGTTCTAACCTTTTCAATAAACGCTAGTTCCACATGAAGAATGGTCATGACGAATTGATCAGTGCATCCGTTTAAGATCATTTCTCGGGCGGCAGCGTTTAAAGTTTGCTCGATACCTTGCTCGATACCTTTTTCAATACCTTTTTCCAAAATCATTTCATAAGTTGTCATGGCCGCTTTGTTTATGTTTTGAGGCAGGGCATCAAAGAATTTCCGCACTTTCTCTTCAGCAATTTCCGCATTTTTAAAGCGGCAGCAAACCCACTCGTCTGCCGCCGCTTTTCAATCTATTGCGAAATTAATTCTTACAAATTCCCTTTCTTCAACTCCGCCACCGCGTAATCTGCAGCCCGAGCCGTCATGGCCATATAGGTCAAGGAAGGATTCACACAGTTGGCCGAAGTCATGAATGCACCATCCGTAACAAATACGTTGGGTGCCGCCCAAACCTGGTTCCACTTGTTCAGCACCGAGTTTTTGCGGTCGGTACCCATCCGGGCAGTACCCATTTCGTGGATACCCAAGCCCAAGGCAGGTTCGCTGCTGCGGCTGCTCACGTTTTTGGCACCCATTGCCTCCAACATTTCAGCTGCATCGGTCTCCATGTCTTTGCGCATGTTGAGCTCGTTGCTGGTGTAACCCGCATCGACCACTACTTGTGGCAAACCCCACTGGTCCTTTTTATCGGGGCTGAGGGTCATCATGTTGTCCTTGTAAGGCAACCATTCCCCAAAACCACCCATGTTTACATTCCAGGGGCCCAGCGAAGTATACTGTTTTTTGAAGTCTTCTCCAAAGCCCATAATGTCGCGACTCCATCCCTGACGAGTGCCACCGCCCTGGTAACCAAAGCCACGGATGTAACCATTCCCTTCTTGATAAAGGTTGCGGTACCGAGGGATGTAAAAGCCATTGGGTCTGCGGCCAAAGGTCGTTTTATCCAATTCCCCTTCAAAAGTGCCACTAGCACCCACACCCAAGTGGTGATCCATCAGGTAACGACCCAATGAGCCCGATTCATCCAAACCTGCCGCACCGTAGCGTTGAGTTTTGGTGTTCATCAAGATGGAGGTAGAAGCAACACAAGAGGCATTAACAAAGATAATTTTGGCAAAAAACTCCATCGGTTGTTTGCTCAACTCATCCACCACGTTTACCCCTTTGGCTTTGCCCGTGGCTTCGTCATAAATCAAAGAACCTACAATGGAGTGTGGGCGGAAGGTCATGTTGCCTGTGCGCTCGGCCGCAATCAAAGTAGCGCCGTTGCTGCTGAAGTAGGCACCATAGGGGCATCCTCTGGAGCAGAGGTTGCGGTATTGGCATTTGCCACGGCCCAAAGCAAGTTGCTCCTGCGTAGGAGCAGTCAAGTGTGCAACGCGGCCTGGGATCACCTTACGACCATTCCATTTTTTTTCAACCGAACTTTTGAGGATTTTTTCCGCAGCGGTCAGGTCCATGGCTGGTTGGAAGTCACTATCAGGCAAGTGTGCCAGATTTTCTACTGATCCACTGATGCCCGCAAAACGCTCCACATAGCTGTACCAAGGCGCAATTTCGTCGTAGTTGATGGGCCATGGGGTAGCAATGCCGTCTTTGGCATTGGCTTCAAAGTCCATTTGGCTCCAGCGGTAGGTCTGCTTGCCCCAGGTGATGGAACGGCCACCTTTGTGGTAACCCCGCATCCAGTCGAAACGTCTTTTTTCGATGTAAGGATGATCCGTATCCTTGACGAAGAGGTAAGAAGTACCTTCGTTTTGTACCGTATAGCCAGTACGAGCCTGCACACTTTGTAATTTGAGTGACTCCTCCGGTGAACGACCTTGGTGAGGAAGGTCCCAGGGCATACTCATGGTAGTCTGGTAATCGACTACGTGACGTAGATCGCGGCCCCGTTCGAGCACCAGCACTTTGAGCCCCTTTTGGGTTAGTTCTTTGGCAGCCCAGCCGCCGGAAATGCCCGAACCTACTACAATGGCGTCGTAAGTGTTTTCTGCAACAACGCCGTTATGATTGATTTGCATGGATTTTTTTTTTGCGATACTGACTACAAATAAATTTTGTCCCCCATTTTGTACAATTCCTCACCACTCCAGCGGCCTGGAGCAATCTGGTACTCAAAGGTCGTGCTAGCCCCTACTTCGCTGTTGGCGTAACAGGATTTTACCAGGTCTTTGGTCGCGCGAATGAATCCTCCGCGAACTTTGGCATCCCGTTCTGCTTTTTCCATGGCGGTCAGGATTTCAATTTGTTGTGGCATTTTGAGTTTGGCAAACGTGGATCCGTGTTTGGTTTTGCACTCCAGGTCCAGATTCGTGAATCCATCCATGATCACCTTCTGCGCATCAGGTTTGTAGCAATCCTGTAGCAGGGTTTCAAACCAACGCGGTACTCCTGCCTCGATGGCACCCGGAGTATCGGTCTTGGGGATGATGCATTGGGCAACGGCAGCCAGGGTTTTGCGTTGCTTACCACTCAGAAGGGTCGGCTTGATGCCTAAGTCCATCGGCTCGGCGAGCCGGGCGAAAACTGTTTCCGGCACAGCCAGAGAGGCTCCGAAAACAGCCGTAAAAATTTTTACTGCTTCTCTTCTCTGCATGATTGAAAAAGAATTAATACCCATTAATGTAGCGCTAATCCAAGTTTGTACTCATCGCTGGGCATGAATGAATAGCATGATTTTTTCCGAATTCTCTAAAAGTAAACAAGCGCGGTAAAAATAGGAAGAGGAAATGGTTTTTTACCAAAAAAAGAGTAAACATTAAGGGAAGATTAACAATAAGATTCTGATTTGGTTTAGGGAAAAGGTTGTGATGAAGGCAAAAAAAACGGGTGAATGACCATAAGCCATTCACCCGACGCGATTTTTTAGTATACGTGGTTAGAGAAAAGTCGCTAGTGTTTAGTTGAGCGTGTAACGAACAGCAAGGGCGCCGTAACCACCGCCAAAACCAGAGAGGTAACCACTACCAATGTAGATGGTAGGCACCCAGTCTGCACTGATGTTGATGGGCGTATTCGGGAATTTGTAGTCCAGACCCAGGTTACCCATGATCCCAATGCCAAAGCTACCAGAATCACCAAAATTAAAACCATTGTTGTAATTGTAGAAAAATGCACTGGCTCCACCACCAAAATACCACTGTAGATTATCTACACCATTGATGGGTTTGTGAATTTGGTAAAGTGCACCTACATTCACCCAGCTATAGCCAGTGTAGCCGCGAAAACCAGCAAAGAGTTCCAAAGCATTGGATTCTGATAAGAAGGTTTTGTAAGAAACAGAGAGTGGAACACCCAAGCGCAAACCGATTGCAGAATTGTAAGATTGAGCATGAATCGCGTTACTGAACAAAACAGCACCCAAAAAGGCGAACAGGAAAAATAGTTTTTTCATTGTATAATAGTTTTAGGTTTAACAAGCATGTTTGTGAAAGGTTGATTTCCGGGCAACCGCAAGGTCAGACAAGATAAACGGACAAAAAGTTGCGATCAATACAGGACAGGATAAACTTTAATGGCGGAAAATTACTACTTTTTCTCATCAACTTGCAACCAATATCTGATGAAAAAAGCGTTATGGAGGATAAACTGGCGGTAAAACCAGACATATCTTTGCTAAAACTAATTTAGAAACGGAAAAAAAAATTAATTTCACTTTCTAATTTTTAAAAAAGGCAGCCACATAGGGCAGTTCCTAAACAGGGCTGCCACATAGGGCAGCCCCAACTAGGGCAGCCCCAACCAGGGCAGCCCCGACGAGCGCCTAATTATGAAGCAACCCGTAATTTTTTTGGCTTTTGCCAATGACAAAGATGATCACCTGCCCCTCCTCGACGAGGAACGCAAGGTCATTAACGGGCATTTGCTTCCCCTGGCCAATCAGCAGTACCTGCAACTGGTGATTGAACCCAGTGCTACAACCATCGACATCAGCCGTTACATTACCGATCTCAAAGACCGCATCAATATTTTTCACTACGGTGGTCACGCCGGTAGTCAAGAGATTTTTTTACAAGACCAGGTTGCCAACTCCGCTGGCATTGCTCAAATATTGGCCTTACAAAAAGAATTAAAAGTTGTTTTTCTCAACGGTTGTTCCACTCGGGCCCAGGTAGGGCTCTTGCAGGAATTGGGCATTCCGGCGGTCATTGCCACCTCTATCCCCATTGCTGATCAGGCGGCCAGAACGTTTTCGGATGTATTTTACCGTGCCCTTGCCGAAGACCACACCCTGGAAGAAGCATACAAACTCGCTGCTGCCAATCATTTGATGAGCTCTGGACAAGCAGCAGGCATCAATCGGGGCGTGCGGGTACGCAAAGAGGAGACCGAACCACTACCCTGGGGGCTCTACATCACCGATGGCAAAGAAGCGGTGCTGAACTGGAAAATCCCCCGGCAAAGCGCAGGCTCCTTCATCGTGCGGGGAGCAGGGCTGAAATACCAAAGTGGGGCGGGTATCAACCAAAAACTGGTGATGGCCATTGCCAATGCCATTGCTCCACATAGCCGGAGTATCCAGTTGATTTTGGACGAAGCTAAATCCAAAAGCCGCGAGCCCAAAATGCGCGACTTGCGCGTGGCCGTAATCGACTCCTTTCCTACCCCGATTGGTATGCATTTGCGCAAGTTGTTGATCGTAGAAGAAATAGGTACGGATCGATTGCAAAAGATTGTCAACCTGTATCAGGTGTCGGCGCAGTTTTTGGCTTATGTCCTGCTGGCTCAGGTATGGGATGAAAGATTCAGTAACCCCAATTATCCAATCCTGCCGATCACCCAATCGACCCTCAAAACGTTTTTGTCGCTATCCGCAGCGGATAGTCAAACCTATAATTTCGTCAATCTCATTGAAGCCTTGGGAGATACCCTGGCCGAAAGCAAAACGCCATTGTTTGTAACCGAATTCAACACCTTGCGCAAACAATACCGGGAAGAACCGGAATTAAAAACCGCAGTACTTTTCCTCGAGGAAATGAAACGGGAGCTTATGGGTTCAGTGGCTGCCGATGAGATCGAAAGTTTTTGTGTACAGGGTGAAGACAAGCTGTGTGAAATTTTTAAACACATTGGTTTTGCTGCCAAATACACACTGGCTACCATTAAAACGATTGAGCTGATCAAACCAAGGCATGAAACCCCTCGGTTTCGGCACAACCTGGTCGTGCTCAATCAACTGACTGCCGCCATCGGAGTACTGGATGATGTGCTGGAAACCACGGAATACACCGACAACAACTCGGTGATTTTGATGCGTGACGAAGAAACTGTTTCCCCTTCGCTCAACTTGTCCCCATTTATTTTGGACGAAAACGCACTATCCGGCCAGCAAAATTCTAAATTGTTCTTTTTTACCAGTTATGAAAACAAACAAATCAACTTTACTCTGATCGACAATTTGAAAGATTTGCTCAACATCACGAGAGACAACTATCCCCTGGTGAGCGAGCTTTTTGATGGCTTCATCAATAAATTTCAGGTATGACCCGTACACCTTTCAAGTTTTTGGATGCTTACGGTAAAGCAGATACCGAAATCTTCTTCGGACGTGAAGAGGAGGTGGAATCGCTGTATCAAATGAGTTTCCAAACCAACTTAATGCTGGTGTATGGCGTATCGGGTACGGGAAAAACCAGTTTGGTGCAATGTGGCTTGGCGGGGAAATTTGAATCCAGTGACTTGTTCGACATTACCATCCGCCGCAAAAACAACCTGAACGACGCTTTTTGCGATGAATTGAAAAAACACGACCTGGAGAAATCCTTTGAAGATGGCTTTTCGCCTGATCAAATGATTCACTCCTTGTACCTGGATTACCTAAGGCCTATTTACCTCATTTTTGACCAGTTTGAAGAGCTGTTCATTCTGGGCTCCCAACATGAAGAGGCCCTTTTTGTCAAAACCATCAAAAAATTACTCGCAGCTGAACTTCCCTGCAAAATCATCATCGTGATTCGGGAAGAGTACCTGGGGCATTTGTCGAGCTTTGAAAAAGCAGTACCCCAAATCTTTGACAAACGCCTGCGGGTAGAACCCATGAGTAGGAACAATGCCCGCCGGGTCATTGTCAATACCTTGCAAAACGAAAAAATCCACGTAACCCTCAGCAATGAGCAGGTTGCCGATACCATCATCGACAAGGTAACCGAAGGCATGGGTCGGGTGCAACTCACTTATTTGCAGGTATTTCTCGACAAATTATACCGGGTAGCCGCTCTGCGTGGTGGCAGCGAGATTATTTTTGACAATGAATTGGTCAACGATGTTGGCCGGATTGAAGATGTATTGCGCGACTTTTTGGATGAACAATTGGATGTATTTGCACAGGAAGTGGACACCAAAGAACTGGGGCTCAAATGGCTCAAGTTGTTTGTATCCGACAAAGGCACCAAAATCCCCATCAAACGCCAGGACGTGGAACGCGCCATGCCCGAACTAGGCCGCATCAAACACTTCAATTACCTCCAGTTTTTTGTCAACCGCCGCATATTACGGCCACTGGACAGCGACCAATACGAACTGATCCACGATAGTATAGCCTTAAAACTCTCACAAACCAAAACGGCAGGCGTCCCCATGCCCTTGCAAGTCCCCGCTCAGCAACTGCCCGCCAATCCTTTCCTCAATTTCACACCCTATGGCCCCGAAATGGCCGAATTGTTTTTTGGCCGGGATAAGGAAATTCGGGAATTGTTCGACAAAGTCATCAACGATACTGCCGTGCGCTCTACCCTGGTTTTTGGCCCAATTGGGGTCGGAAAAACTTCGTTGATGCGCGCAGGATTGATTCCAAGGATCCAACAATTGTTCCGCACTGCCTACCTGGCTTTGAGTCGGGAGATGTTTGATTTGCCGCTGTTTTCCGAGCTTTTTTTAAGCCCACCCAATAAGAAGGAAAGTCCACGGCTTTTAGAATTGTTTTTTGGCGCAGATGCCCAAAAAATCAATACCGAAGAGCGCAAGATACTGGTACTGGATCAGTTGGAAGAAGTGTTTATTTGGGTGACGGAAACAGCACAATTGGAGTTTTTTTACCGCCACCTCGCCCATCTGATTGATGGCACGCAAAACTGTGACCTGGTTTTAGTGATTCGCGACGAATTTTTTGCCAATTTGCAAGACCTAGAATCCTTTATTCCAGGTATTTTAGAGGAACAAATGCGCGTTAAACACCTGGATCGTTTTAGTGCGGCTGAGGTAATCCGGCGCAATTTGCACTTTGCTAAGGTTGAGCTGGACAATGAACAGGTCATGGAGCGCATTTTGCAAAACGTAACCGAGGGCGACGGCAAAATCAATTTGACTTTTTTACAATTGTACATGCATAAATTGCTGATAGCTTGAAAAAAATCACACTGGACAGCCTCGATCAAATGGGGACTGGCAACAACATTGTGGAAGATCTGCTCGACCAGCAAGTGCGCGAAATCGAAACCATCCTGGGGGAAAAATACCGAGGCATTGGCAACAAGATTTTGTCCATGTTTGTACAAGGTGGAAATCGGGTGCAGCTCAGCGAAAGCAGCATTGCCGAAGAACTACACAGCAAAAAAGGCCTCGCCTTCACGATGGTGCAGCGCATCCTGGAACAAATGACCCAGGCCAGTTTGCTGCGCAAAACCCCTGGTGGAAAATACGAACTCAGCAACAACCTCCTGGCTCAACGCGCTTTTCAAAAAGTGGAAGCCGAAAACCGGGTATTGCGCACCATGCGCTCCAATATCCGCGATCGCATGGCACGCAAGGAATTACTGGACGAGCATTATTTAAACTACATCACTTCTTCACTGGGTTTGTTGGATTTGACGCCGGAAGAGTATGGCTTTGTAGAGGAGTCACGGGACTCTATTCAGCGTAGAAAGAGGCGGCGGGGATTTTTATTGACCTTGTTTGTTACTGTGCTTTCTTTGATGGCCTTTTGGGCTACTATGCAAACCTGGGAGGCCCGCAAAAAAACGAAAGAACTAGCTGTCATCAATAAAGAGTTGGAGGTAAGCCGGGATAGTTCAAGGCATGCTTATGAGAATGAGCGCGCTGCTAACGATCTCACCCAACTGAGTCTGAATGCACTCAAAGAAGAAAAAAACCGCGCTGATTCTTTGGCAAAAAAAGCAACCGCTAGTGCTGCTTTAGCTCAAGCCGAAGCCAACCGCGCCAACGAAAACGCAAAAAAAGCGCAAGCCGAAAAAAAACGTGCAGAAACGGAAGCTGCTAGTGCCAAACGCTCCAGCGCGGCCGCACGCAGCGCCGAAGCCGCCGCCAAACTCTCTGCCGAGCGAGCAGAACAACTTCGCGAAGACGCCGTAAATGCAGAAAAAAAGGCTCAAGACGCCCGCGAACGCGCCATAGTTTTTAGCAATGCCGTTGTAGCCCTCAATGCCGCCCTCAAAAGCCAGGAGCTCGATGATGCCCGTCTGCAAGCACTCGTCGCCCGGCAAGCTTACAATATCGTGAGTGCTTCGCCAGAACTGGGGCTTACCCGCCATCCCTACATTTACAATGCCTTGTATTATGCGGTGAAAGACGTGGACAACAACATTCGTTTTCGCAACAAAGCTCATCAAGGTTCGGTACGCGACATCGTTTTTCAGGAGGATGGTCAGCGTTTTTTCACTACGGGTAGTGATGGCCAGGTGGTGCAATGGGACATCAATGAGTGGAATGCCTTGGGAGTCCCCGCGCATCGACAAACCCGCCTGCCCTTTGAGGGAGATGCCGTACACAATTCACTGGCACTGAGCCCCAATGAAGATCGTTTATTACTGGGTGGTGAGTTAAGCTACCTACAAGTGTACAACCTGAAGAATAAAATGGTCAAACGTTTTGACTGGCCCAAGGGTAAAAGCACCGAAGAAATCTTTTCCGTAGGTTTTCTTAACAATACTGGGGCCATAGTCGGAATGGGCCGCAGCCATTTTTATTACCTGAAAGATGAAAATGCGGCCATTACGGACATTCCCAAAGCGAATTCCCGTGCCAGCACCTTTTTGAGTACCAATCAAGGAGTTATTTCGCTTACAGTACAGGTGCTGTATCAAGAGCTGACCAAATTCAACATCGAAGGTTTGATCAATGGCCGTTTGTACCGCCAGGAATTTGCGACCCGTCAAATCAATGCTCAAAGCAAATATGGGGCAATTACTTCCATTGCCGCCCAGCAAGCGGAAGGAGCTGGTTTATTGGCCATGGGCTTTCAGAACGGACAAATTGCACTAGGGAAGATGGATGCCAATACCTTGGTAGTGAGTAAAAATCCAGTCTATTTATTCAAACAAAATCAGTCGCCCATCGTCGACATCACCTTCAGTGCCAACGGCCGCTATCTGGCTGCTGCCAGTTTGGATGGTCGGGTGACCATTTGGGATTTAGAAATTTCGGAAAACGATCCGACCTATCAACCCTTGTTGTTGGAGGATCATGAGGGTTGGGCCACTTCCGTTTGCTTCACCCCCGATGAAAAATTCCTTTTAGTCGGCACCAAAAATGGCGAAGTAGCCTTTTGGAACCTCGACCCACGCGTGTACGCCGAGCACTTGTGCAATCAACTGCGCATCAACTACCTCAGCCCGCGTTACGACGTAATGGAAACCCAAGATTGGAGCCGCTTTTTTGGCAAGGAAATTAAACAACAGCGGGTATGTGGAGGAAATTAAGCAACCGGCAAGGCAATCGCCTTTGGTACAAAGCTGCGCTTACCAGCTTCTTGCTCCTGACCTATGTCCTTTCCTGGGGGCAAGTCGACTCTTGTCAGGAGCGCCTCATCCAGGCCAGTCAGTTGTACGAAAAAGGCAAACTCAGCCAGGTCATCCAAACCCTGCGTACCTGCCTCTATAACCATGATCAAAACAGAGTAACCCGCCGCACTGCCCTCAACATGGCCTCAGAGTCCTTCATTTTTATGGACAGTGTCCGCCTCGCTCAACGCACTCTGCTGGAGCTATTGCGCCTCGATCCTTTTTATCAAGTCAACAAAGACATTCCCGAAATGCGCTACCTGCGAGAGCAGGTGGTGACCTATCCCTGCCTGGAAATTTCCGGCTTTTTTGGCCCCAACGTGCTGACCAGAGCTGATTTTCAAAGTGCCTTGGTTCACCCTGGCGGCAATCTGATCAGTCGAGAGTACAGCCTAAAAGGCGTGGATGACGATTTTGATGTGAGTTGGGGTTTTACGGCTGGAGCTGAACTAGGGGTTGCTCTGGATCGGCGCTCTAATTTTGACCTGCATTTTGGCCTCAATGTTTCTCGTTATACCTTTCGCTACATCCAAGAGATGGACAATGTGCCCAATTTTGACAATGAACTCGATCGAGCCAGACTCTTCATTGCTGAAAAACATTTTTGGTTGCGGACACCCCTGTATTTATCCTTCAATTTGGTGCCACGCGAAAGCATCGTTGAACGATACTTCATTCCTTACCTGAAAATTGGCGGCAGTTACGATCATCTTTTGCGGCAAACCGCAAAACTGAGTTCGCTCAAATTAAGTTTTCCACCAGATGGCACTTCCATCGTTGACCCTGGTACCAGAATTGGGGATTACCGACAATCCAGTAATTTTTCTATCTTGGCCGGGGCAGGTGTAAAATTGCACCTGCATCGTTTTTTCTTGCTATTAGATGCACAATATTCCCAAATGTTGCGAAATTTGCGCGACACCGAAGCAGAACGGCTGCTTGTTGATGATTACCGCTACGTCGACAATGATTTTACACTCAGCAATCTCAATTTCCGTATAGGTATTGGGGTGTTTTTGTTCCGGGCAAAGGGGCTATAAAAAATATGTGTTCATTTTGCTAAAGGATTAGGTAAGTAAACGGTTCATTTCAAGTGTCTTAGCTAATCCTTTGGCCTAAAAAAAAATGAACACCTATTTTTGCCCCACTATACAAGGTGAAATAATCGCTGCACTCTACAATTTATCCGTCCTTTTTTCTCCACTGCAAACGTTTGTGTATTCAGGCTACCGGGATAGGCGCGTCAAAATTCAGGATTTTCGCCTTACCTTGCGGCCGTGTTATTCTTCACAAAATTGAAATTTTATGGTTGAGCATTTGAATGACGGCGGAGTCAAACTAAAGCGCATTTTTATTGAATCACGCTTGCCAGAAGAACTCGAACCCCTACAGGAGATGGCCAACAACCTCTGTTGGTCCTGGAGTAATGATGCTACTGAGCTGTTTAAACAAATCAGCCCTGAGCAATGGGAAGCCCTCAATTACAATCCGATCGCAATACTGGATCAACTCTCAATGGACAGAGCCCAAGAGTTGTTGAAAGATAAGGCTTTTATGAGCCTGATGTCCAAAGCGCATACTTCCTTTAAAAAGTACCTGGCTGAAGAACCCAAAGCTGAATCGCCAAAGATTGCGTATTTCAGCATGGAGTTCGGTTTACACATTTCAGCCCGCCTGTATTCGGGTGGTTTGGGCGTGTTGGCTGGAGATTTTTTGAAAGAAGCCAGCGACGAAAATGTCCACATGGCGGGTGTCGGTCTGTTGTACCGCTACGGCTATTTTGAACAAAGTATCTCCTTGTACGGCGATCAGGTCAACAACTACGCACCGCAGGAGTACACCAAAATGCCGATGCACCCGGTGCGCGACAAAAATGGTGAATGGCTAAAAATTGTCATCGACCTACCCGGTCGCCAGGTGTATGCAAAGGTTTGGGTACTGCCCGTAGGTCGGATTCCCCTATACCTTTTGGACACCGATCTCAATGAGAACATCTGGGAAGACCGCAGCATTACCCATCACCTCTACGGCGGCGATAAGGAGCATCGCCTCAAGCAGGAAATCCTCCTGGGGATAGGTGGGATACGTGCCCTGGAAGCACTCGGGTTTGACGCAGATATTTACCACTGCAACGAAGGCCACGCTGCCTTTATGACTCTGGAGCGTACCCGTGGGTTGATTCGCACTCAGCACCTCAATTACCAACAGGCAACGGAGGTAGTTCGTTCTTCCTCCTTGTTTACGACGCATACTCCGGTACCTGCAGGACACGATTATTTTACCGAAGACCTCCTGCGCAAGTACCTATCGGAATATTGCCACCAATTGAGCCTGACCTGGCACGATTTTATGGCTTTGGGCCGCATAGATGCCCACAACAATGATGAACCTTTCTCCATGAGCCACCTGGCCATCCACTTGTGCCAGGAAGTGAATGGGGTAAGTGAATTGCATGGACTGGTTTCGCAACAAATGTTCAAGCCCATGTTCCCTGGCTACAACCAACAGGAACTGCATGTGAGTTTTGTAACCAACGGGGTACACTACCCAACCTGGATTGCCGACGAATGGCACCAGTTGTATACTGAATTTTGTGGCGAAAAATTCATCAAGGATCAGTCTAATTTGAAACTCTGGGAAGGGATTCAAAAAATCCCGGCAGCGCGGATCATGGAGATTCGCAAAAAGCTAAAAACCCGCCTTTTGCATTATGTGAAGGCTAAGCTTAAATCCGAATTGACCCGCCGTGGCGAAAAACCGGGCAGCATCTTTGAGGTACTGAACAACATCCCTGAAAATGCGCTGGTGATTGGTTTTGCTCGTCGTTTTGCCACCTACAAACGTGCCCATTTGTTGTTCCAGAACCTGGAACGTTTGGCACAAATGGTAGGCGACAAACAACGTCCGGTGATGTTCATTTTTGCAGGTAAAGCACACCCTGCTGATCATCCTGGTCAAAAATTGATCAAAGACATCGTCAATATTTCCAAACGCCCTGAGTTTGCCGGGAAAATTCTCTTTCTGGAGGGGTACAACATGGAAATGGCCCGTTTGCTGGTTCAAGGGGTAGACATCTGGCTCAACACCCCCACCCGCCCATTGGAAGCTTCGGGTACTTCTGGGATGAAGGCCGCGATGAACGGGGTTATGAATTTCAGCGTTCTGGATGGTTGGTGGGCCGAAGGCTACCGCGCCGATTCAGGCTGGGCACTCCCCCTTGAGAACAGCTACGATGAACCTATTTTGCAAGATGAATTGGACGCTGAAACCTTGTACAATACGTTTGAGGAGGACATCATTCCGACCTATTACAAGCAAAACGCCGAAGGCATTTCTGAAGAATGGGTGCAATACGTCCGCAACATCATTTCCAAAGTGGCACCTCTGTTCACGATGAAACGAATGATGGACGATTATTTCTCCCGTTTCTACAACAAGCTAGCCAAACGTGGTGGGCAATTTAAAAAGGACAAGTTCAAGGACGCCATAGTAATGGCGGAGTGGAAAAAGCTGATGTTGCAGCGTTGGGCAGGTATTCACTTGGTAGACCGGGATATTTTTGATACCGACAATTACTCTTTGACCCTTGGCGAAAGTTTCAAGGCTGGCATAAAGGTGTATTGCAATGGGGTCAAAGCACAAAACCTGGGCGTAGAAATTCTGTTTTTCAAACGCAAAAGTGAAACAGAACTGGAACTACGCAGCACCTATCCCTTGGAATTGACCGATGGCAAAGGCGACATTGCTACCTTCAGCTCCGAGATCAATCCCCAAATGTCGGGTGTATACGAATACGGTTTTCGCTTGTATCCAAAGCACGAAAACCTGCCACACCGCCAGGATTTGGGCTTGATCAAATGGCTGTAATCCAGAGCAACCTGTGATGACGGAGTTTTTTGAAATATTCGTTCTCCAGGCCTTGGCGTTTGAATTGCCTCCAGCTTTAGCTGGTGGGTCGAAGGTCAAATTTTGAATGGGCTTTAGCCCCTAACCTCAACTTGGCAAATAGGGATAAAGCCCAAAACTGGAGCTCACTGCTTATCCACTAGCTAAAGCTGGAGGCAATTCATGGGCTTCTAGTCTAAGATTGAAGAACGGTAATTTCAAAAATTTCATCATTCTGGAAAAGAAGAAATGGCGAACGGAGTCCCCGTTCGCCATTTGCTTTTCATAATACGTTCGTCCATACAGGTTAAAATCACCAACTAGGGTTTTTCTTTCGCGGGGACATTCATCCCCGCGAACCAGGGATTAATAGCAACTGTCTGCCGTAGCAGGTAAAAAATAGGCGTATAGGTGTTAGGTGTTTTTTAAGGTTAAACATTAACTGAGGTTTCCTGGGGTTGGCCCACGATTGCTCGTGGGCCGTCAAACGGGTTTTTAGGTGTTTTGATATGCGTTGATTTGGGATCAAATGATAAAAAAGCCTGGTGTTTAGTGTTTAGTGATTTCTCATAGTATGTTCGTGCATCTTGCTTTTTGATCACGATTCAAAGGTATTCCTAAAGTGCTGCCCAGGAAAACCACCCAGTGGCCCAAAATCGGAATTCAGACTGGCAAAAAATCACTTATAATCGCGCTATTTTAGCAAATCAAAACTGGCTCTGTAAATCACAAACCCTTCATTTTTAATATTTTTCGACTTTATTTTCTTCGTATCTTTTATTTTTTCACCCGAAAGTCTTAGTTTTTCGTTTCGAGTTTCAGAAGAGGAGAAAAAAAATTAAAAAAATGATTTTTCTCCCAAAAAACGTCCACACAGGGTATGAAAGACGATTTGTTCAGTTTAATCCAGGCGATGGCGCCCGCGGAAAAGCGCTATTTTAAAGTCAACTCTAAAAAGCTCAGTGGAGAAAAAGTCCAGGCTGACTATGTAGACCTGTTTGAGTTGCTCAATAAAATGGAGGAACTGGATGAGGCCAAATTGCGGAAAGTATTCGACAAACGCCTTGCCGACACCCGCGCCTACCTTTACGACGCGATCTTGCGCAGCATGCGTGCTTACCGCAGCAAGCGATTTTTGTACAGTCAAATCAAGGACAAAATCATTGACGCTCGTTATTTGCTGGATGTTGGGCTGCCCGAGCAGGCCGAATATTGTCTGGGTGAAGCCAAACAGATGGCTGAATCTGCCAGAGATACCTTGTCCTTGTTGGAAATCAATCGAGAATACCGCAAGTTGCTGCGCCGAACCTTTACCCAAGGCAAAGAAACAATCTTACTCGCTCTTACTGAGGCCCAACGTTTTTTGGAAGCCCAAATGCAGGAGGAATTTTGGGCCCTGAGCAACAGCGACAAGGTCATCGTAGAAACCAATCGGGTGATGCGCAGTGAAAATCGTGCCGACACGGAACGCCTGCGCAGCCAATTTGCAGATTTATTGGATGAAAAAAGTACGCCCAAAGGGATTCGGGCTCAATTGGCCTGTTTTCAAATCCGGGTAGTCTTGTTTTATTACCTGGGCGAAATCACCCAAGCCTATGCCGAAGGAAAAAAGGGGATGGCGCTGTGGAAGGAATTCCCTGTACTTCGGGAGGAAGAGCCTTTTTCCTACATCAACGATTTGGCCAACCACCTCACCCTGGCCATTCAGCAAAAAGACTACCCCGAGGCCACTACACTCCAACAACAATTGGAGCAATACAAGCCCCAATCTGTCAACGAGGAAGCCTGGTGGTTTCGCAAAAGTGTAGGTACTGATCTACTGCTGCGCACCAACACTGGCAACATTGAAGGGCTGGATCAAATGGCCGAAAAAATCCGGGCTGGTATTCAACGTTTCGACATCACCATTTCTGGTCAGTTTCACTTTTACATCAATTTGGCGCTCTTGCAATTCATTGCAGGTACTTATCAGAAATGCCTGGAATCCTGTGAATTACTTGTTCGTCAACACCAGGTGAAAGACCGTCAAGATGCCCGGGTGATTGCTGGGCTATTGCGGGTAATGGCCATGTACGAACTGCAACACGACGATTTTGAAAACGCCCTGCGCTCCAGCGATCGCTTATTGGAAAAACAGGAAATCAGCTTTTTAGAAGATTTTGAGCAAACCATTCTGGGATTTCTGCGTACCCTGAATCGGGCTCCGGAGCGCGAGAAACGTCCCATCTGGCAAAAGATGGAACAGTATTTGGCCGACAGCAACCATAGTTTATTGGAAATTGCGACGCTATTGCGGGGCTGGGTGGCGCTGCATTTGACGGGTGAGCCGATTGTGGAAAGAATGCGGCGGGAAGCGAAAGGGCATAAATAGCAGGTAGAAAAAATAAGCCTAACTCAAAACCTCCCGAATCCGAGCTACCCCATCCTCATACGAAGCCCCCACCGGAATCTCCACCCCATTCACCCATACCTGTTGCCGCGCAATTTTACCCACATGTTGCACGCCCACAATGAAGGAGCGATGCACCCGCACGAAATCCTGCTCAGGCAAGGTATGTAAGGCCTCTGGCACGTTTTGTCGGCACATCAATTTACGTTCCTTCAGCACATAAGTCATGTAATTCCCGGCTGCTTCGATGTACAGGATGTCTTTGAGGTAAACTTTTTCCTCTTCATAACCTGTTTTGAGAAAAATGAAATCTTGCGCTTCAACACCACGTACATTTTGCATTTCCAGGGCTTTGTTACAAGCTTTCGTAAACCGTGCCAGCGAAAAAGGTTTAAGCAGGTAATCCACGGCATCCAGGTCAAAACCCTGCACTGCGTATTCACTATAGGCCGTGGTAAACACCACCAAGGGGCCATTTTTCAGAATTTGCGCAAACTCTATCCCAGAGATATCCGGCATTTTGATGTCCAAAAAAAGCAGATCAACCTTGTTTTGCCGCAAAAAAGGCAAGGCTTCAAAAGCGTCAATAAAACTGGCGCGCAGGTCCAAAAAAGGTACCTTGGCCGCGTGCATTTGTACAACCTCCAGGGCTTTGGGTTCGTCGTCGATGGCAATGGCGCTTAACTTCATAGCAGCTACACAATGGTGAGGATTAAAGATACAAAATAATCATGCTCAGAGACCTGGATGCTGAATTCGTGTTTGTCCGGGTACAACAATTCCAGGCGTTTGCGCACATTGTCCAGGCCAATGCCGTGGCTGTCTTTTTCAGGGTCCAGTTCGTTTTTAGGGTGGTAGCTGTTGTGTACTTTGAAAAAAATATGTTCGGGATCATGGGTCAGGGTGATGTAGATCCAGGAAGCATTGCGAAAGCTAATGCCGTGTTTGAAGGCGTTTTCCACAAGTGGATTGAGCAGCATGGGTGCGATAAAAACCTCCCGGTCTGGGTTTTGTAAATTAATCTTGAGGTCAATTTGTTGGTTGTCGTCCAAGCGCAATTGCTGGATGTCGATCAGGTTGTGCAGGTATTCAATCTCTTTGGCCAGGGGGATGCGATTTTGGTGGTTTTCCTGCAACATGAAACGCATCATGTCTCCCAGCTTTTGGATACCATCGGCAGTTTTCTCACTGTTTTCCTTCATCGCTATGGCATAAAGGGTATTGAGTGCATTGAACAAAAAGTGCGGGTTGATTTGGGCGCGGAGGGCGCCTAGTTCGGCGGAAGTTTGGGAAACTTCGGTTAGAAAGCTGCGTTTTTCATTGATCAAAACCGATCTCAAATAAGCGCTGCCAATGCCTAATGCATGAACAACTAAAAAATGAAGCAACCATGTTTTGTTCGAAGTATCATCGAAAAAGATCAGTAAATACACAATGACCAAGGCTGTGGTAACCAGTGGCTCCAAAAAGTTGACCCGATTCTGCTCCGTAAATCCATTTTTAATGATTGCAATACAACGATAAAACCAATGCAGGTGTAAAACCACGATTGGTACAACCCAAAAACGCAATTGGATAAAACGATTTTCGTAGTAGTCATTGCCTGTCATGACCTCGAAACTCAACATGGTAGCATAGCTTAGCAAAAATAATATGGCTGAAAAGAGCAAGAACTCAGCCAGTGCTTTAAGAACGAGGCTACGGTTTTCTTTGGCCCGAGCGATTAAAAAATAATACAACTCATTCAAAGCTTCATAGAGCACAATGATTATGAATAATTTCAAACTATCCTGCACCAGATGCAGCAGGCTAAAATAAGGCCTGGCCTCCGGGCCATCTTGACCATCGTTTCTCCATAAATCGATATTAGTATACCCATACGCAGCAGCAGCAGCTACAATCAACAGCAATCCCAGAAGAGCAGCAAATGCCGCCAGGAAACCAAACCTGTGGCGCGAACTTGGGCGCACTATGGCCGGCGTAACATAATGATGAAATAGCAGACCTGCCACTATCCCACCCAGCCAAAATACCAGGGTTGCAAACAGGTCATTTTCTAAAAAATCATACTCCCCAAAACAATCATAACACTGTATTTGTGCATCTACATATTCTACATAGCTGTTGACGATCATTCCTGCCGCCAATACAATACTTAGCAGAAACCCCAGTCCCCAATTGCGCTTTTCTATTGCCGCCATTGCTTTTTTTTGTAAAAGTAGGGATTCAGCCCATTGCGTTCGAGAAATGGGCTGAATCAAGCACTTTTTGGGATAAAATCGCTGGCATATCTAAAAATCATAACAATCCATCCCGCGCCCACTTTTTTGTTTCCCACCCCGCGCTTTATCTCCATTGAACCAGTTTTTCGGCCAGGGACTGATTTTCAAAGCCGCATAAAAACCCGCTTCGGAGAGATTACCTCGGGTCACCCAAGGAATAAGGTTATCTGTACCAATGGTCAAAAAAGCCAGGCGAATTGCAGCGCCCAAGCGCAAGCGCTGCCAACGATACAAGCTCAGTGGCAGGTAGGCTCCCACCCAATTGTTTTCCCAGCCACTTACTACCGAGAGGGTGCTGGCTTTGTGCAATTGATTGTCGCGAAATGCCAATGGCTGTTGATACACAGCAAAAAAGCGCAGTCCTTCTGTTTTGTAAAAACCGGCTTGCAAAACCAGATTGGTCGGCAATCCCATGCTGAAGGAGGAATCAACCAAAGCCGCCTGGGGGTCACCTGTGAGCAATTCACTCAGTTGGGCAGCTTTGTTGGGCAAGTCGGCTGCGCCAGTCCAACTGGTGTAAGGGTCGGTATCAAAAAGGAGGGTGGTTGAGTTGCGAAACTGGTACAATTGAGCGCTGTCGCGAAAACGGATTCCGCCAATGTCATTGATAGCCAAGCCCACATTACAATTCCAGCGCTCTCCCACGTATTCGTAAACCAAACCCAGATCGAGGCCCCAGCCTTTGCCTTGTTGTTGCAGCTTGTAAGGGGTATCAGCATCAGTGCCCAGGTTACCCCTGGTAAAAGCCAATGTAGCCGCACCCGGGCTCACTTCAAAACTATCCGTACTGATTTGTTGATAACTGAATTGCTCATTGTAGATCGTGAGTCCTTCATAACCTTGCAGGTACCGCAGGTTAAAACCCAGGGCAAGTCGACGGTCATCCGCTGAACCAATGCTGTAATCGTAATGCAGCCCCAATTCTCGCCAGGCCATTCCATTGACGTGGGAGGGAGTCATGTTGACCTTGCCTTTGTTATTGATGTAGGTATAATACCCCAAATCGGTAGGGAAAATGGTTTCCATCTCCATCCGTGCACGGGTAGTGAAGCCAATGCCATGTTTGCCCAGTCGAACCAAAAAAGAAGGCCCCAAGACATTTACTGTCACATCACCATAATAAGGACTGTTGCGGGTGTAATAGTCCAAAACCAGGCTATTTGGCCCGGGAGTTCGATCAGCTGGTATATCCGGTCGGCTGTAAATGTTCTGGATGCTGCGGTATCGACTGAACTCACCCGCTTTGGAGTTTTCCAAAAAGGCGTAGTTGTTGCTCACCGAGTTGACGGTTTCAACCAGGTTCAAGTCCCATTTTTTGTGGTACAAGGCGCCGAGAGCCGGGTTGAGCAAGGTACTGTTGATGCCGCTGAATTGTTGCAAGCGCAAACCGAGGGCTTCCTGGCCCGAACTGGATATTGCTGCCAGAATACATAGGGGCAACAGCAATATTTGCAGGTTTTTCATATTTGATGCTTCGTTTTGAGTTGAACGCTGAATGTGTGGGGTTTCTTTTCTTTGGTACACCTCATTAATTTTGGTGAGACCCAAAGGATGAAAATAATGATTTTTTTTAAATACGAATAATTACCCAAAAACTCACCTCCTGATGCCAAATCGGGCACCCATTTTGCCCAGCATCCTCCTCAAAGTTTATTGTTGCAACGAGAACAGGAAATCCTGGGTTTGATGGCCCATGGCAAAACCAGCGAATTAATCTCCGCAGAGTTGTACATCAGCGTCAACACGGTAGATACCCACCGCAAAACATCTTAGCCAAACTCGAAGCGCACAACATTGCGGAAGCAGTGCGGATTGCCATCAAACGTGGGCTGATTGGCGATTGACTTACATTACGCAGTAAGCAGCTCCGCTGCTTGTTTCCTTTGTATCTTTACAATCCAGCGCAGCAGTTTTTTGCGGTAGATCAAAAAACACCCTTGCAGGTGAAAGATTTTCTGCGTTTTTTTAACGCGGAGAATTTGGCCGCCTCGAACCAAAAACTACCAAGCATCCAGCACCAAAGCACTAAACTATGCCTACAATCAAAAGCCTCATTCAAGATTCAAGATTAAAAGAAGCCCTGAAAGCCCTCGAAAAGGAGGTGCCCGATTACCTGCAAAACGATGTAATTCTCCAGCAATCTCGGCTCAATGGCCTGGAAAGACAGGAACGTGGCGGTACAATTTCAAGGGATAACGCTGATATTGAAAGAGCCAGAATCCGGGGAGCGATTCTGTCTATTTATGATGATGCGGGTATAAAAGAAGTGGAGCCGGAACCAATTGAAGTAACAGAAGAGCGCTCAAACAATCCTACCGAGCGAGATACTGACGATGGTTTTGGCGACCAGTCCGAACCCGTCGAAATTCCTGCCATTGAGCCCTTATTGGAAAGCCTCGGTGTACCCAAAGGGGCAAATGGGCAAACCAAAATCCTTTTTTTGACCGCCAATCCTGCTGATCAGCAAAATTTGGCGGTGGATCGGGAGTCCAAGCAGGTATTGGTAGATGCACAAGGCAAAGAGTTAGAAGTGGTCGTTTGTCCACATATTGATCGAGGTAGTATGATCAGTATGGTTGCTTTTCAGAAGCCTCAAATTGTACATTTTTCAGGGCATGGCAAGGATGGAAGCTTGGCGATGATCGACCCAGGGTCGAATAAAACTTACCGGGTCGAAAATGAAGATTTGATAGAAATATTCCAACTATTTAAGGAAGTGGGCGTAAAATGTGTGGTTTTGTGTTCTTGCTGGTCTTTCAGTCAAGCTAAAGTCATCTCAGACTTAGGGATTCCTGTAATTGGTATGTTGCGAAAAATTGGGGATGAAGATGCCATTCAATTTTCAAGAGATTTGTACTATTTGTTGATGAGCAACAACCCTTTAGAAAGCATTTTTAAACTGGCCAAGTTAAAAGTCACCAAAGCCAGCCGCGAGATTCCCTCCCTGTGGTACAATGGCAAAAGGATTGCATAATCGTCGCTTACAGCAGTTCTTTTTGCAGGTGTACAGGATTTTTGTTAATCTAGCAGCCAGATTATAAACAAACGTTGTAGAACTCAAAAA
The DNA here is from genome assembly GCF_041740695.1 of Haliscomenobacter sp. Taxonomy (GTDB): domain Bacteria; phylum Bacteroidota; class Bacteroidia; order Chitinophagales; family Saprospiraceae; genus Haliscomenobacter. The sequence continues at coordinate 66,514 of NZ_JBGSLK010000132.1, forward strand.
ACAAGAACAATGATCAGACTTTTTTCAATGCTAGTTTGCTTTCTAGGGCTGAGTGTAGTGGCACTGGCTCAAATTGCTCCAAACCAACAGGTTAAACCTGAGATGACCGAAGTGTGGGAACCAGAACCCCGCATAGTTACGCCCGGGGGCACCGCCAAAGCACCTTCGGATGCCATCATACTTTTTGATGGTAAAAACCTGGATGAATGGGTCGCGGCTGCGGGCGGCAAACCAGCTGGCTGGAAAGCAGATGGCAGCGCCATGACCGTAGTCAAAGGCACTGGAGGGATTCGCACCAAAAAAGAATTCGGCGACATTCAATTGCACATCGAATTTCGTCCACCTTCAGTAGTAGAAGGCAATGGTCAGGGGCGTGGCAACAGCGGGGTCTTTTTGCAAGGCCGATACGAGCTGCAGGTGTTGGACAGCTACAATAACCGCACTTACTCCAATGGCCAGGCTGCTTCTATCTACAAACAATCGATGCCACTGGTAAACGCCTGTTTGCCTCCGGGGGAATGGCAAGTGTACGACGTCATCTACATGGCCCCTCGCTTCAACGCGGATGGCATCAAAATTAGCCCGGCGTACATTACCGTGTTCCAAAATGGTATCCTGGTGCAAAACCACACCGAAATCCGAGGCACTACCGAATACATCGGTATGCCCAAAAACGTCGCACACGGCAAAGGGCCGCTGGAATTGCAAGACCATGGCAATCCCACCAGTTTCCGCAACGTGTGGGTCCGCGAACTGTAGGGGTAACCCTACGTGGTTACCCCTACAACGGGATTTTTTAAAATCGCATTGGTATATTGATGGGCAACCGCAAGGGCTTGCGCGCGAGGGCAACCGCAAGGGATTGCCCCAACGAATGGCATCCAATTCATTTTGGGTGCCATTTTTATTTCCACAAAAAAATTCAACCTGCCTGCCACCTTCCATTGCCCCCACTGTCTAACCACCAAAGCGGCACATTTTCACAAAGAAAACACAAAGGGGCACAAAGAACACAAAGTTAGACGTTGACGACGCTTCACTTGGTGCCCCTTGTGCCCTCTTTACTCGGTTCGGGGCTCTTGTTGATTGGCAATTTAGAGCAGACCCTGGCTGGCGAAACGTATACCGAATCCTGGTTGAACGAACTAACCAGCGCCTATGAACCCTTGGGCCGATTGTTCAACCGACGACGCCCAGGCGAAGGTGACGATGCAGAAATGGCCGCTGGTTGTGGTGCATTTGCGGGCGTGAGTGACTCTTTCGGTGGGTGTGGTAGTGGAGGCTGTAGTGGTAGCGGCGGCAGTGGCGGCAGCGGTTGCGGCGGTGGAGGTTGTGGCGGAGGTTAAACCTTCACTGATTGGAAAAACTCACTTGGTGACTGATTCGTGATTTTTTTAAAAGAACGGTTGAACGCCGTTTTGGAGTTAAAACCTACCTCAAAAGCAATGCTCAATAGAGTATAGTGCTGGAAATGGGGATCTTCCATGCGCCGTTTGAATTCTTCAATCCGGTAGGTGTTGATGAAATCGAAGAAGTTGACGTCGTAGCCCTCATTGATCACTTTAGACAACAAATAAGGCGGCATTTTGAGCATACTGGCCAATTCGTTGAGCGTCAATTTTGGGTTTGTAAAGGGCTTGTGCTGAGTCATGTAGGCCTCCACCTGTTGCTTGAGGCGTTGCAAATTTTCATCACTCAGCTCTTCACTCTTCTTGTCACTCAGGTGTCCGGCTTTTACTTCTTCTATTGGAATTTCAGGAATGGTGTTGAATAGGGAAACGGGCTGTGCGACCTTGAAAATTTCTGGCTGGTGAATGGCAAAATAGCCTAAGAGGTGAGGAATGATGGAAAAAATCAACCAGATCATGTCGGCACTTTTTTCCGTAAACAGCCAAATCTCGTGGTGATTGAGGAAACCAATACCGGCAACGACCAAAGTGAAAGCCCAAAGCAACAAACAGACGCCCATAATGATCAATACCGTCAGCAAAAAATGCAGGTTTTCCTCAAAAGAATAACTGCGTTGGGATTGTTTACGGTATCCTTGAATGGCATGGAGGCTCAAGTAGGTGTAAAAAACATTGGAGAACCAGCCAAAAACCGCCACTGCGTTCACGGCCCACCAGCCTTGAGCATCGTGACTTACCACGTCGACTTTGAGGGCGGCCACTTCAGCCAAAAAGAAAGGAGTATAGGCAAAAATTTGCAGCGCACTAGGAATAAAATGCAGCAATACCCGGGCTGAAAACTGGTCGCTTTGGAACAACAGCCGCCGCACATACAAATAAAAAGCCGGAGGATAAGCCAGCAACAAAAAGTCGGGCACAAACTGCAAAAAAGGAAAAATTTGCGCAATGTCCCGCTGATTGCCGAGTGTGCGGATCAAGAGGATGGAGGAAACAAAAAACAGCAAAAAGACCAGCCAGCGATTGGCTTTGCGGTTGAAATCCTGAATGGTGGGGATGGCCAAAACTAGCAAAAAGCCCTGCAATGCGGCAAACAAAATGATGATGTCGTACCAGGCAAAAGCCAACAAATTACCCGAGCCCGATAAGTCTTCCCAGGTCGCAATTTCAAACTCGAGAGGCTGATTGGCTTTGATTTGACTGCGGAACAAAACCCGGTTGGGCCGCATGCGCCCATTTTCTTGGCCTTCTACCGAAGCCCAGGTGCCACGGGTAAATTTGAATTCGATGCGCTCCAGTTCGGTGGAAAAATTGACCCGGTAAGTGCCGTTGGCCTGGCGGTATAAGCGGTGCGCTTCGTCGCGGGAATTCCAGTTGTTGAAATTTCCGGCGAGGTATAGTGTAGCATCGTGGGGAGTATTGGAGGGAATTTGTTTGATGACCATTTGGTAAAAGGCCCGTTTTTCCCAACCCACAATTTCAATTTGCACAAGCTGTTGCTGCGGCGAAAAATCGTATTTGCGACTGGGGATAAATGTACCAGTCGAATCACTTTCCACATAAGCCCAACTGCCCTGGGTGAGTTTGTACTCAAAGTGCTGCAATTCCTGATCCAGTTCGATGTAATACAAATCTGATCCTTTCCGGGTGAGTTTAAAGGCAGGATCACCCGGATTCCAATTGTTGAAACTTGTCGCCAAATACAACCCGGACTCCGGCAAGGGCAGGGGAGCAATAACCCTCACCTCAAGGCGGATTTTGCCCAACGCAAAAGCGCTACAACTCAGCAATAGGAGGGTTAGGAAGCCTGCTCTTTTCATAGTTGGGACTGTTGCGTTTAAAGGTAGTGAATTGTTGGGAAAATGACACCAATGGATGTGTATTCAACCCTGACTCTGCCAATAAAACTTAAGCTTGCTTTTTAAAAAATAGCAATGTTTGACTTTTGTAAAACTTTATCTAACAAAATCTGCCAATCCTTTGTTGCTGCATAAAGAAGATGTTTAAGTGAAATTTTTTTGGAGAAAGGGGAACGTTTTTTGAAGATATTGGATCTATATTTGTAACTCAAATTGTTTTACAATAACGGTTACACGTAAAAAGTAAATTATAATGGATGACCTCGCCGTACAAGATATTTTAGCCGAATATGACCAACTTATCAAAACCAGAAACCTGGATGGCTTACTGCCTTTTTTGAAGGAAAAATCAAAAGGGCATGAAGTAGCTTTGCGACAGCACATTATTGATGCGAAAGCTTATTGGGTAGACTATACAAATTTAGCCCCAAAACCAGATTTTCCGGGAGGCCATGTGCCCTATTACGGAGGCAGAAGAGGTGATGATCAACAAGTTGAGCTGATTATTTTGAGCGCCATCGCCTTATTAAACAAAAAAGACATCCAACGTTGGCACGAGCCCTTTGATTTTTTACAGCGCATCAATCAATCCAAACTGTATGTTGAATTAATTGAATGGGCCAAACCCAAGTGGATTGAACCCTACATTTTGCAGCGATTCCGTGGTAGAGGTTTGAATGTACTCGGATATAGTGTATTGAGAACCCTGGAGCAACTAGGTCTAATAAGCTATCAGCCCGCCATGTTTGCCCGCAGCCTTAGCCTTTATGATCGTTGGGACTACAGGGTAGAAATTTTGGAAAAAGATGTTGTTGCGGTACTCGATTACTCATTGGAAGACTCTATTACCTGGCAACGAGACATTCCCGAGCTTTTTAATTATGAGACCTTTTTATATGCTACTACGGTCAGGTACAAATCAGATACGGGCAGCAATTATATATCTTTTCCAATCTGGGAGTACCTCTACCAAAGGTTGTTGAGTGAAAACAAGATGAATCGGCATTTTTTTATCGAAAATGCTTTGCGGATACAGACCAAAGAATGGAACAATGACCTAAAAACTTTTTATCGAAAACGCCTAGAGGAAATCAAACTTGAGACGGAAGAACTCATCGAATGTCAGGAACTTGTTTTTTCTTTTTTTCAAGCAAACCCGGTACCTGTGCCTGCCTTCGGCCTGGATTTATGCAAAAAAATGTATACCCATTCAGGCTTTGATCTTCCTTCCTTCTTGGAATGGATTAGCCCCTTGATGCTGAGGGCTGAAGCCAAAAAGGTAATTAAAAGCGTGCTGCCGCTGTTGGAGAAAATAGCCAAGTTAAATCCGGATTTTCGGGGGAGCATCGCAGCAATTGTCGCAGATGTTTTGAGCATTCCAGAAATGCTCCTACAAGAACGTGCGGCAGCAGCCTTGCAAAAACTGAGTGTTTTCGATAGCTCCAGTCTGAAGGAAAGAATAAATGCTTACGTGCCTCAATTTCAGGGAAATATAAAGAAGGCGCTGGCACCCTGGTTGGATGTTGAAAAGACGATTCAAGCTGAACCTGAACGCATAATTTATCAGTATCAACCACTCAAAGAAAAACTGCTTACCCAAGCCATCCAACTACCCGTTACCTGGAATGATATTCTGTTTCAAGTAGGTAAATGTATCAACTCCAACGAACCTCAGGAAGCAGAAATTCTGTTGCATGCTTTTCTTTGCAAGCGGCATCTTTTCCCAGAAGATTATCCAGCGCAGTTGAGTCCCTACTTTAAGCAGTTGGAGCAAATTTATTTTGACATCAATTACAAAAATGATGTAAAGCGATTTTTACTTTGCAAACTACCGGATCTACAGGCTGATTATCAGGATAGACATTATAAGTATGGAGTTCCAAGTGTATTGGATTTAATGGAAAAGTTGCTGGCGATTACGGCGGAAAAAATGCGGCAACAGTCTCAGTTCTCCCTTTTGTGTGAACCTACCCACTTGCCTTATTGGATTGAACCCAAAGTGTTGCTCAGCCGAATCATTGCTTACCAAGAAAACAAAGAACCCATCCATGCGCTCGATTTGAGCATCGCTATCGCCAGAATGTGCCGGGAGGGCATTGAAGAAGCTACCCCACTGGTGTCACAGATTAAAGGGCACTTACAAATCCTCCTGAAATTTTGCCTGGGCCTGGAGACTAAAATTCACTTGCATGACGAGAAATCTTTGGAACAATGGATGCCTAATCTTAAGGGAAATCACTTTGAAAAACTGGCATTGTGGGCAGTAGCCGCTCGTACTCATGATCCAGCGGGTACTTTTAATGAATTTGTAGGAACACCTTTCCAAAAGGAAGCTTTTGTTGTTGAAGCGTTCCGGCCACAATTTTATTTTAGAGCAGCTTGGGAAGATGGGATGAACTACAATTCGCGCCAAATTGAACGCCTCAAATCCTGGGAAGAACTGGCCATCGACATGCCGGAAGCATCATTCTCCCCCACAAATTTGCTGTACAGTTTGACCTTTCATCAAAACCGTGACCGTTGGAGCGATCATTTGTACAATCAGGCTAGTGTATTTTTTTGGCACAGCCTGATGCCGCAGAATCCTGAACCACTTTCTATTCGACTAGCCATTTCATCTTGCCAGAATGGTGATTTTGGTCGAAGCGATATGCAAGGATTTTTAAGGATCGTTGATCGACCAGAGTTTTGGTTTTCTGATGCCAGTATGCTGGTTTTCGCCTGTTGTTTTTTACAGGAGAGGAAAGAGACCCGTTTTTTGGCTACTGAGGTTTTGATTCATCTCATTGAAAAGCGGAAGTTGGATTTGGGCCTTTTTGGTGAAAAACTGGCATTCCTCATCTCTGGAAAATATGGGGTATTGTTGCGTTGCGTAGATGCCCTGGCTGCGATTAAAGACGTATCGCCCATTCACAATGTTGCATTGTTTATGATCCTGAATACGGCACTTGCCAACTTGAAGATGGAAGAGAAACTGCCCCTCAATTTTAAAAAACTACTTGAACACTATCTGGATATCCTAGTTAAAACGGGTCAGAAGCCAACAGAAGCAGCTCAGAACTTTCTGAAGAAATGGCAGTACAGCCCATCTGTTAAAAATCTGATTAAACAAATCGTAAAACCCTGATCATGGAAAACTTAACCTATCAATACGACACTGGTTCAACCATCAAAAAATCATCCGGCTTGTATCAACTAATGTTGGCCCACCAGTGTGAACTACAAGAGACCAACAACATCCCCTGTTTCTTTTGGGGCAACCTCACCGAGCCCTACACCACTGCCAAATGCTGGACCACCATCGCCAAAGTCGTGCGGAGTAGCTTTAGCCCCATTCCACCCAGTTTGCGCGACCCTATCGTTTCGGCAGGGGCGGAACGCCTGCGATTTGAGGGTTTTTCCTCCTGCAACGGGGTGTATGTCCGCCTGGATATGCAACCCGAGGCCATTGATGGTGAGTTCATCGCCAGCGGAACCACCAATGTGGACTTCAACGACCCCATGCTCAATGCCCTCAACGCCATTCAAAAAAACGAACGCGTGACTCTGGCCGTGGGGCAACAAGATGTGCAAGTGATCACCAGCAAAGCAAAGGTGGTCGAAAAAAAAGTCACCCTGCCCACCCGTTGGATTAAAGGGCTAACCAGCGTCCAATTGTACCTGGCGGACATGGAACAGAAATTTGAAATCCCTAAAATTCAAGCGATTCAATTGTTCCAGAGCCTGCCTAAAGGAGTGCTTAAAGGAGATTTTTTTGTCAGCAAAAGAGCGGGTAAATTTATGTTTGCGCCAATCGCGACGCCGGATAGTGTGCGCATCGGAGGAGTGCAACGTTTACGCTTGTTGGAAGGTCTTTTACCTTTGTTGGACAACATTATGGTTTACGAAACCGCCGATCGGGAAACCTGTGCTTTCGTTTGTGAATTGGGCAAAATGCAACTACTCATGGCCTTTTCGCCAGACAATAATCGTGGCTTCTCTGGTGAGGGGAAAGCTTTGGAAAACCTGACCCAAAATGTACCGATAGAATGGATTTATGGCCTGAACGCCCTTTTAAAATCCAATGAAGTCTTCAGCCCAACCATGCTTTCAATTGAGCAAGACATTGACTTAGGTACGATGGATCAACTTACGGCAGGGCTTTCCTCAATGGGTTTGTTGGGCTATGATTTGATGGAAAATAGTCATTTTTATCGCCGCTTGCCCTTCAAAACGGAGCGCATTTTGAGCTTGAATCCTCGTTTGAAAAACGCAAAAAAGCTGATCGAGAACAATGAGGTGCAATTTGTACAAAACACTTCTGGGTACATTGAGGCACTGGTCAAGGGCTCGGGGGTCCAGCACAAAGTGGTGATTCAAGCCGACCAACAGCGTTGTACTTGTGATTGGTACACCAAATACCAGGGCAAACGTGGGATTTGTAAACACGTTTTGGCAGTGAGAATAATGGAAGAAGCAGGGGAATAAATTCAGAATAGCCATAAAATAAATGCAATGCCAAACACCACACCCAAAACCAGCAACCTCATCATCACCCGAATCGCGGCTGCATTACTCGATTATTGCTTCGTCATTGGCTATGCCATTCTGCTCTTTGGGCTAGTGGGTTTGCTGTTCGGTTTTGAGCAACTAGGAACCATGGAATTCAGCCCGGCTGCCGGGCAGTTGATCGCTTTTTCAACGCTTACCTTGCCCGTGTTTTTGTATTTTTTTCTACAGGAAAAAAGTGCCAAAAAAGGCACCATCGGCAAACGCGCTTTGCGGCTACAGGTAGAAATGATTCAAGATTCCTCGAATCATACCCGAGGAATTTTGATCCGAACCGTATTGAAATTATTGCCGTGGGAAATTGCGCATTGGGGAATCCAATGGCTGGCGTTTTATACAAAGAAAGGAATGGAACTGCCAATTTGGGTGTGGGTACTATTGATTGTGCCGCAGGTTGTGGCTTTTTTTTATTTCGTCAGTATGTTGTATACCAAAGGAACTTTGAGCTTTTACGATGCAATTGCGGGGACGAAAGTGGTAAAGCAGGGCTCAAATAAGGTGGGAAATAAAACTTACAATTTCTAAGGTGCCTCTATGGTGCCTTAGGTTTCTTAGGTGGTGAGAATGTTTTTCTTTTTCACCACCTAAGAAACCCCAGACACTTCAGGGACATCTTAGTTATACAGGAGCAAAGCGCTTACTCCCTACGCTCCGACTCCAACCCCGCGCCACTCACCAAATTTCCAAAAAATACCGCATTCAGGAACAAACGATTCGTTCCGTACCAATGCGCCCGGAAATTCGGATTGTCGGCCATATAAATCACCCGACCAGAACCGGAACCACTCACCACGATCCCAGCAGTACCTTTTACGATGTCGACATACTTGCGGTTGAGGTAACCAGCCATCAATGGATTGGCGGTGTATACCAATGGAGAAGCATAGGGATTTTTCGATTTCTCCATAAACACCTCGCCATCGCGGAATACCGGCATTTTGCTGCGTTTTAGACCAAAAGCCAGCGGATGGCTCAGATCCAATTCTGCCTCAAAAATAGTCCCCGGGATTTCCTGCGCCCCCAGGTCATCGGCGATTTCACCATAAGGACGGCGACCAGCAGCAGCATCCGCATTTTTGAATTCCTTCATGGCCGTAAAGCCGATGCCTTGGCCTTTCAGCCAGGTTACCGCACGCTGAATGCCGATGATGGTACCGCCAGCACTGACCCATTCTTTCAATTTGCTTACGCCACCCGCGCTGATCGTTTGGAAAGTGCCATCGCCCATCACAATCACGTTGTAACGGCTAAGGTTGGAGCGGGCAATGTCGTCGGCTTCCACTTTGGATACTACCATGTCGAAACGGGTATCCAACAAGTGCCAGGCTTCGCCTGCGGTGTTTGGCCCCATACCTTCACCTACCACAATCATGACCTTGGGTTGGCGCAGGGTGAGGAAATTATTGCTCCCCAAATCGATGCCATCGGTCGTGAAACCGGTACCAACTGCGTCGATGCGAACATTTAGTTCTTTGACAATCTCGGACACCCACTGGTGGATTTCAGCTGCGCTGGCACTTTGATTTTGTACCGGAATCATCACGGTGCCTGCATCGTATTTTTTACCTTGCAAAGTGATGGGCTGCATGCCCACCTTGGTGCGCAGTCCCTTGCTTTGCAAAAACTGCAAAGCCCGCGGTGCATAATAATCTTCCCATTCCAGCATGTAGGCATAGCTGCTTTGAGCAGGTGGGGCAGTAGGTGCACGCTCGGGCTTGGAGCCAGTAATTTTTGCCCCCATTACATTGGCTGCGTTGCCTTTTTTAGCCAGTGCTGCATAAGGCACATTGAAGGCCAGGGGCAAAGCCCAACTGGAAATGTCGTAAAAAATACTGTCTTCAAAACTGGTGGTGGTTTCAAAAATACCCCGAACCAGGCGGTATTGTTTTTGCTCCATGGGCACAACAAAGGACTGGTTGGGCTCAAAGCTTTTGCCCTCCACGCTGATTTTGCTACCCAGATTGTACACCTCAATTTCTTGACGGCGTAAAACTTCTACCAGCCGATCGGTACGTGCCTGATCGTAGGGGTCACCGAACACATACCCCATGCGGCTATCGTTGCGCGCTTCCTGTATGGCCGATTGGAAGAAACTTTTTTGGTGCTCCAACAATTCCTGCTTGAGTTCTACTGCTGCTTTTTGGGTAGACAAAGCGGTACGTACCTGATTGCGAATGGTGAACGCAAAGGTCAGCAAGCCATTGGCAGTTTCCTGGACGTGACCACGGGAACTGGCTTGTTCAAACAGGATACCGATACAACCCTGTACGTCGGGGAAGGTGGACCCTTTGCCGTAATAAAAATCGTCGTAACCTTCCTGAGAATAGTACAGCGACCCAATTTCATCCAAATACTTGACGTGGTATTGCCCAATTTTTGCGGTCAATTCCTGATTTTGTTTTGGAGTGATCGGATTGACGCGTGTAGCAACACCTGGCATAAAAAAGAAGGAGGAGTTGCTTCCCATTTCGTGGTGATCGGTCAGGATGTTTGGCTTCCATTCATGGAAAATTTTGGCCCGCCCCCGTGATTCGGGGTGGGCTCCTGAGAGCCAATCACGGTTGAGGTCGAACCAGTAGTGGTTGAAACGCCCACCAGGCCAGGTCTCACTGTATTCCCGATCCTGAGGGTCGGCGGTGAGGTGGCGGTTGCGGTGTTGATTGGCCCAGGTAGAGAAGCGGTGGAAGCCATCGGGGTTAAAACAAGGATCAAAAATGATGATCACATCGTTGAGCAATTTTTCTATTTCCGGGCCTTGACCTGCCGCCAAGTAATAAGCTACCAGCGGCGCGGCATTGCCCCCACTAGACTCATTGCCGTGAATGGAAAAACCCTGGTAAACGACCAGCGGTGTGGTTCTGAGGTCGGCTTTGTCCGATTCAGCGGGGTTGCTGACCTGCAAATGCTTGGCCTTTAAATCCGCCAGATTTTGGTGATTGCGCTCAGAAGTGATCGCGATGTACACCAAGGGACGGCCCTCGTAGGTGCGGGCGTACTCCGTGAGTTTGAAGCGGGGTGAAAGCTCGGCCAACTTGCGCATGTAGGCCAATTGCTGATCGTGACTAATGTGCCATTCCCCAATTTGATACCCCAAATAGGCTTCGGGGGTGGGAATTTTAGGGTCGTAAGTGATCTGTGGAAGATAATACGACAAGGGTTGTTTGTCCTGTGCAAAGCCCAGGTATGAATACAGCAAACCCAGGATAAGTATCCATTTTTTGCTCATAATTTGGTTTGTTATAATGTTATAGAGTGAAAAAAAGCGGCTAGTTTATCGCACACAAACTAACCGCTCCTAAAAACCAAAAATAACAAAACTCAAATGAGCAACATGGAATACTTAATGATTCAACTAATCTGATGGCTTTATAAAGATGATAAACCGCTCTCAGGCGACAGACAACTTGCTGCACCTAAGCTCGATTGATCATTCTGCCGCAATTTTAGAGCACAAAATCGAATTTTGGTCAACGACCACCACCTGACGCAGACTGCCATTGCCCTGCTTCACGCGCAGGACATAACGGCCTTTGGGCAGTTCATTCAAATTCAGTCGGGCATTGAAACCATTGTGGTCATTGATCACTTGTTCGTGGAAGGTTTCACGGCTGTCGAGGCTTTCCAGCGTGAGTACAGTTTTTTCCTTTTGCAAATTGGCAAGGTGAACAATCAGTGAGCGCTCATCCACTTTGGTGTTCAATAATACATTCTCAATAGGTGGAGTAGCAAGCTCAATGGATGGAGTAGCAAGCAGTTGCAGCATAGGCAAAGCTAGCGCTAAGGACATTAATAGACGCTTCATAATAACAGGTTTAAATGTTAAAAAGAGCAACGCCAAGGGTGAATTGGCGTTGCCGTGTCGGGTAAACTTCTTATCAGCAAAGACGAGTAAGGAGGGAAAAGAGTTGCTCGAAAAAGTGTTAAAATTGGTCTTGCTAGATGAAAAGCCATTTTTTGGTGACCAAATGGCCAAAAGCTGGTATGAAATTGTGAAAACTGGTTTTTACTTTTTGATGATTTCAAAGCGAAAGCGCATGGATAGCACCGTTGTAGCACTCAGTGGGCTGCCACGTTGAATGCCATAAACATGTTCGTAACTGCCTTCTTCTACCATGCCATAATAATCCAGGTCTTTTTGATCTAGCTCTTCTACTTCCAAGACCTTTCCCAGGGAGCAATTCATGATGCTCGCCATCTTTTCTGCTTTGCTGCGCGCTTTGTTGAACAGTTTTTCAAACAATTGAACTTCATCATTTTGAGCAGGAGGATACACTTTGTCACCAATATTGCCCTCCACGTAGGTCAATTGCCGCAACACGATTAGCAACTTGTCGAGCTCAGCATCGTTAGCGACCTTGATTTTAAAAATAGTAAAAGGCATTTCTTCTTTAGAAATGGCGTAGTTCTCGTCCCGATTTTCGGTAAATTTCACTTTGTTGGTTTCCAGAAATTGCTTGAGCTGCGTTTCATTTTCCTTGATGCGTGAACGCATGACTTTGCGTTGGGCTTCAAAATCGCGATCGAGGTCGTATTCTTCATTCAATTCGGGATTTACCCGCAGGTAGTATTCCATGGAAGTAGGCTGGCGTTCCAGGGATTCACTAACTTTTACATCCAGATAAGTAGGCGATTGAGCATTGAGCACGCTCATACAAGCTAAAAGGCAGAGCGACAGGATCAGTTTTTTCATGCTGCGTTAAGTATTGATGAGTTTTGAAAAGACGTTTACCTTGCAAACGTTTCTAGACAAACTTTTGTACCAAAATTAGCAAACAAGTGCTCAAAAAATTACAATCATGCGAATTACCCTGATGCTATTTTTTTGCTTGACCATCATCAATGGTTTTTCGCAGGAAAAAAAAGCCTGGCAATGGTTGGAACCCGCCGATACTTTTAATGCCAAACGAGCCCGTTTGTTGGGCATCGGAGGGGCCGCTGCATATGGGGTCACATCGGTGGGACTGTACTCCATTTGGTATCGGGAGTACGAATTGGGGCCTTTCCATTTTTTTAATGACAAGTTTGGCAACAATGATGAATGGGAAAAAGTAGACAAAGCCGGGCACGTCGTTACTGCCTATGTTGAGAGTTACCTGGCCTTTCAAGGCATGCGCTGGGCGGGGGTGAAGCACAAACCCGCAGTATGGATCGGCGCCGGGGTAGGCACTATATTGCAAGGTACGGTAGAAGTAATGGACGGTTTTTCGGCAGGTTGGGGTTTTTCCAAAATGGATTTTTTGGCCAACACCATTGGTACTACGGTGTTTACGGCGCAGGAGTTGTTGTGGAAAGAACAACGCATGATGCTCAAAGTGTCGAATACCCGGCCCAATTACCCAAGTACACTCATTCCTGGCAGAAATGGTGGCCCACCCTTGACTGTGCGGCAAATTGCGCATGGCCTTTACGGCGACAATTACCTGGAAGCCTTCATCAAAGACTACAACGGTATGACCGTTTGGGCCTCGATCAATCCTTCCTCTTTTTTAAAACTTCCTGAAACCAGCCGTTTCCCCCGCTGGCTCAATGTCGCGGTAGGTTTTGGTGCAGATGGGGTCTATGGCGCTTATGGCAACGTCTATACCGATGCCAATGACAGTTATGGACTGACTTCTATTCCACGTGAAAAGGAGTATTACCTCTCTTTTGATGTCGATTTACGACGAATCCGGACCCGCAGTCCCTTGTTGCGTACGGTTTTTCAGGGTTTATCTTTTATCAAAATACCCGCTCCAACCTTAGAAATGAGTTCGATTGGCAAACCAAAATTTCATTTCTTTTATTGGTGATAAAAATTACCCTCAGTAGCTGGATGATTTATTTTAGTTTTGCTGATTCCCAAATTTTAGCCCAATAAATTTTTTCTGGGGCCAATAATGTGAAACAATGAAACGATTAGCACTTTTTTTATTCTGCACTGCACTTGGTCATTTAACCAAAGCGCAAAACCTGGCCGATTCGCCTTGGCACGTTCAAGCCAGGGACATTGATCCAAGCAAATATTTTGGTGTGACCGTCGCCAACGGCATGGTTGGCTTGGTCTCTTCCCCCGAGCCCATGCGCGTCAAAGACGTGGTACTCAATGGAGTCTACGATTATTACCAACGAGGCCGGGTGTCCAACATCCTCAAAACCTTCAACCACATCAACATGAACCTCGATGTGGATGGCCGCCGGATGGGCCGAGCCGACATCAGCAATTACCAACAAACATTGGACATGCAGAAGGCGGAGTTGAGCACTACTTTTGAAGTGGGCGACAAACTGAGTGTCAAACACACCTTGATGTCATTGCGTCACTTGCCCTTTACCGCCATGAGCGTCGTGGAATTCCGGGCCAAAAAAGACGTCACTATTACGCCCATGAGTGTCATTGAAGCGCCCGATCACCTCAGCGATGTACGCAATTACTACAGCGAGATTGATCGACCTCACGTCACGATTCCTTTGATGACTTCAGTGGCAAATAGTCCGAGTGGCAAACTCAAAGTGGCGGCTTCCACCAGCTTTGTTTTTGAAGAAGCACATGGACAAGAACCTCGGATCATCCACGAGGATTGGGATTACAACATGCACCTGGCCAAGTTTTCCAAAAAACTCAAAGCAGGCGAAACTTACCGTTTTGCTCTGGTCGGTTCAGCCGTTTCCTCTGCCCATTTTCAGGATCCTCAAAACGAAGCCGAGCGCCTCACCATTTTTGCTAAACTGGAAGGCACCTCCCGTTTGTTGAAACGCCACGAGGCCGAATGGGCCAAACTTTGGGAAAGCGACATCATCATCGAAGGCGACCTGGAATCCCAACGGGCCGTGCGCTTTGCGGTGTATCACCTCTATTCCTTTGCCCGGGAGGGTACTGCTTACAGCCTTTCGCCGATGGGTTTGTCGGGTTTGGGCTACAATGGACACGTCTTTTGGGACACCGAATTGTGGATGTATCCACCCATGCTGATGTTGCAACCCAGTATTGCTCGTTCTTTACTCGATTACCGCTTTGAACGCCTGGAAGCCGCCAAACGCAATGCTTTTTCGCATGGATACAAAGGGGCCATGTACCCCTGGGAATCCAGTGCGGATGGCTCAGAAGACACCCCCGTGTGGGCACTCACAGGGCCGTTTCAGCACCACATCACCGGAGACATTGCCTGGGCCAATTGGAAATACTACCAGGTGACCAAGGACAAACTTTGGCTGCGCGAACGAGGTTGGCCAGTAATCAAGGCTGCTGCCGAATTTTGGGCTAGCCGGGTAGAACGCAATGGCCCCGGCAAATACGACATCAACAACGTCATCGGTGCCAACGAATGGCAAGAGAACATCGACAATAATGCCTTTACGAACGGGATGGCCATTACCTCTTTGCGCATCGCCACCCAAACAGCGAAAGAACTGGGTTTGACCCCCGATCCAGATTGGGAACACGTTGCTCAAAACATTCCGATCCTGAAATTCCCCGATGGGACCACCAAGGAAAATGCAACTTACGATGGCGTAATGATCAAACAGGCCGACGTAAACCTCCTGGCTTTTCCACTCGACATCGTAAAAGACGAAGCCAGCATTCGTAAAGATTTGCAATACTACGAGCCTCGAATGGCGCCGGATGGCCCAGCCATGGGTGGATCGGTACTGGCTGCTTTGTATGGTCGCCTGGGAGATGCCGAAAAAGCCTACCAGATGTTCAAAAAAAGTTACCAACCCAACCAGGTGCCTCCTTTTGGGGTATTGGCAGAAACAGCAGGCGGGAACAATCCCTATTTCGCCACCGGTGCGGGGGGAATGCTACAAGCCATCCTGGCGGGTTTAGGTGGCCTGGACATCACTGATCAAGGCATCGTACAATTAAAAACCAAACTACCCAAAGCCTGGAAGTCGCTGACTTTGAAGGGGGTTGGGGTGGAGAAAAAGACCTTTGTGGTCAAATAAATTTAGGTTCCAGAGTTCCTGGTTCCAAAGTTCCATCCATCCGGTCACTGAGCGTAGCCGAAGTGCCGGATGGATGGAACTTTGGAACCAGGAACCCTGGAACCCTCTTAGAACTTGGAACTTGGAAACTTACTTAAATATGAAACATACTTACGTTTTGTTGTGCAGTCTTGCATTTGGACTGTTGGCCTGTCAAAAAGATTACGATCAGGCCGAAGCCGAAAACCCCGAGTACTTACACCGCTCGGTTTATGCATTGAATGAAATCATCATTCACGATATTTTTTCGCCGCCGGTAGCAGGCCGGATTTATGCCTATTCCTGCCTGGCGGGTTTTGAGGCAGGGCGTCATGATGATTCCAGCACCTTGTCTTTGGCTGGGCAAATAAAATGGTTGCCCGCGCTCCCTCAACCGGAAGCCGGACAAACGTATTGCTTCCCTTTAGCCGGGGTACATGCTTTTCTAACGGTAGGCAAAGCATTGACCTTTTCCGAAGACATGATGGATGAATACCGGGAAGATTTGTACGCAGAGTGGAAGAAAAAATCCGGAATGCGGAAGGATGTTTTCGATCGCTCAATCGCCTATGGAACAGCAGTAGCCCAGGCCGTCATTGAACAAACTAAAACGGACAATTACAAGGAAACCCGGACCTTTCCCAAGTTTACCGTCGACGAAAGTGATCCAATCCGCTGGCAACCTACACCTCCGGATTATAAAGACGCCAATGAGCCCCACTGGGGCAAAATTCGTCCCTTTACGCTGGATTCCGCAGGGCAGTTTTTGCCGCCACCTGTACCCCCATTTGATACAGCCAAGGGCAGTGCATTTCGCAAGATGGTGGAAGTCGTTTACCATTCCCTGGATGCAGACAACCGGCCAGAACGGGAGGAAATTGCTTATTTCTGGGATGATAACCCCTTTGTTTCTCACCATGCCGGTCACGTTATGTTTGCCGACAAAAAAGTGACTCCAGGCGGCCATTGGATGAACATTGCGATGTTGGCTTCACGCATGGAAAAAGCGGATTACGTCAAATCTTCGGAAGCTTATTTGTATACAGCAGTAGGCCTATTGGATGGATTTATTAGTTGTTGGCACGCCAAATACTTCTACAATCTGGTGCGCCCCGAAACTTACATCAACAAGTACATCAATCAGGATTGGCGACCATTCTTACAAACACCTGCATTCCCGGAACACACCAGCGGACATAGTGTGGTTTCGCGGGCATCTTCCGAGGGGTTGACTTACGTCTTTGGCGACAACTTTGCTTTCCACGATACAACCAACGTTGAATATGGCCGGACCGCCCGGAGATTTGCGTCTTTTATCGACGCATCCAATGAGGCCAGCATCAGCCGCTTGTACGGAGGGATTCACTTTTTGCCAGCGCTGGATTTGGGTATGGAAGAAGGAAAACAGGTAGCCATCTGGATTCAACAAAAAATTCGGACAAGGAGGAAAGAGTAATTTAATGATGAGTAATGAGTGATTAGTGATGAATTTTAAATTATGCCGTACATTTGGAAGGAATGAAAAGACAAAATTCATCACTAATCATTCATCACTCATCATTGTAAATCATGCTTCACGCCCTTCTCATCGGCATCAACGAATATGCCCCCGGCTCCGGTGTACGCAACCTCTCCGGTTGCGTCAACGACGTAAAGGCGATGCAGGCCTTTTTGCAAAAACATTACGCCAATCTCCAGCCAAACATTCGTACGGTGCTCAATGAGCAAGCTACCCGCGAAGGGGTGATCAAAGCTTTTCGGGAACATCTTACCGGGCCGCAAATCAAAGCAGGTGATCAGGTACTATTTTATTTCAGTGGTCATGGCTCTTATGGGCCCACTGCACCCGAGTTTGCCTACAACAACCCCAGCAAGCAAGATGAAACGATGGTGTGTTACGACAGCCGGATTAGGGGAAAACAGGATTTGGCGGATAAAGAGCGCGGCGCCTTGTTGGCGGAAATCCCTGTGCATGCTCAAGTGACGCTGATTATTGACAGTTGCCACGCCGCTTCCAGTTTTCGGAAAAGCCAACAGAATGTCGAGTTGGGTGCCACCCGTTTTCAACCCGGACAAACCAGCCCTCGTTCGCTGGATTCCTACCTGCTCGCCGAGGGGGAGAACATTTTTTTGCAGCAAAAAGAAAAAGGAGAAAAAATTGCTGTGCCCCTGCGCCCTTATGTGTTGCTAGCAGCCTGTAAAGAAGATGAGCTGGCCCGCGAAACCAAAGACAAGCGTGGGCTTTTCACCAAATACTTATTGGAGGTTTGGGAAAATGCCGGGATGGACTATACCTGCGAGGAGTTGCTTCAGCGGGTGCATTTTTTGGTAAAGGCTTTAAATGAAAAGCAAAATCCCGTTTTAGAAACGGTCCAAGTATCGCGGCGGCAAGTCTTACTGAGTAATACGGTACGCCCCAATCATGTGCGGAATCTGGCTACCTATAAAAATGGTTCTTGGCAGGTCAATTGTGGCGCCATCCACGGCATGCCCACCGATCCCGAAAAGCTGAAATTGGTACGGGTAGGTTTATTCAGTTCCGCCAGACCCAGCGACAAAGCTGATCAAGAGGTGGGCGTAAAACAAGTATTTGCCACCTACAGCCTTTTAGCCCTTGACTTGCCCGAACGCAATTTTTTCTGGGCCTCGGTTGACTTTGCCACAACTATGACCATTGCGATTAGTGGTGATGACAAAGGGATACAGGCAATCCAAAACTTTAGGGCTATTAACACCATCCCAAAGTACTGGGTTGAGGCTGCCCCTGCTGTTATTCCCAAGTACGAACTCAGTTTCGAAAAGGGTGAGGGGAATATCCTTTTACATGCGAATGCTCAGCATTTGTACGGCCCTGATTCCGACCTGAGGAATATCAACAAGAACCTCAATCAAATCATCCGTTGGGAGCAACTTCGGGAACTTGCCAACCCCAGCTCAAGTATCGCTTCCAAAGTAGAAGTAGAATTTTGTGAAGAACCCAAAGACAACGCTGCTCCGATCCCTTTCAAAGTTCATCGACTCAGCTTCATGTTGGGTAAAACTCCCCAAGGTGCACCTGACACGTTGTGGTACCATTTGCGCGCCAGAAACACCGCAAACCAGCCCTTACATGTCGCCCTTTTGTACCTAAGCCCTAACTATGGCATAGAAGTCCATTACATGCGGCGCATTTTACCTGCCCGCAGTGAATGGACCAAACTGGATGAGACCAGCCGGGAATTGGGCTTGTTTGAAAAAGACAGCGCAATAGAACGTTTTTTGGTGTTGTACAGCACTGAAGCTTTTGAAGAATTTCAATATGAGCAAAGTGAATTAGGTGGAAAACAAAGCGGGCGAGATTTGGTATCCCGCAGCCTGGCATCAAATGATTGGGCTACCCAATTGTTTGAGATAGAGCTACGCCGTTGATTTTAGCCCCAAATCGTGCGCCCCGTAGCCAAGACCTTTTTATCTCCGCATCGTACCAATCGATGCAAATAAGTGAACTCATCCAGTTGTTGGAACTCCGTATCGATCTCGTCATGTAAATTCCCTTCTGCCACAAAGAGCAAATCCATGCGGTATACTTTTTGTAACCCCAGGGTCTCCTCGGGCAGCGCTTCCAGCATCCACTTGACAAAATTGACATTGTTCAAGTGATTGATAAAATCCAGATCATACCAACCCACGCGGTAGGCATGATCGGCTAAAGGTTTACTCATCGCGGGCAATTGATCCAAAGCATGAGGCAAACAGGTTTCTTTGGGCGGAAAATACCCCGAAAAACGCGCCAACAACTCTACAGGAATGCGGCTCATCTGCCGGGTTTCGGTATTCATCAACAACCAGGTGGTACAAGCGCTGGCAATTTGTAGCCCCGCTTCGTCGTACACCCGGAAATCGCGGAAAGTAAATACCCGGTCGGCACCAGTAGGGTAGGAGTGGATGGAAATTTTTTCCCCCAGCAACGGTAGACGTTGAATTTCGATGCGTTTGCGGATGAGTACCCAGGCCAGTTTGTCTTCCTCCAGATCCCAAACCGAAATTTTCAGGTCAAGCACCTGTTGCATGGCGGTTTCTTGCATCAGGCGCACCAATGCGGGGATGGTGAGCTGCTTGTGGCAGTCGATTTCGAAGGTGCGGATGGTGTAGGATTCGAGTTGTGGGAGTGGGTGCATGGGGTAAAGGTAAAATTACAATGCTTGTAAATCGGCATATAGCGCCAAATTTTCAAAACGCTTGACAAAGCAAGCCATTTTTGCTTACTTCTGTACAACTGCACATTATCCAAAACAGACACTATGTCAATAACCATCACTATACAGCCTGATCTGGAGAAAAAGATAAAATGGTACGCCGATAATGAAGGATTAGATGTAAACCGCGAAGGGGTCAAAAATTTAAGGGTGGCGTTGTATTTAATATCGCTCCATCCACCTTTTTTGAGGTGATATTTAGGTTTTTTGTACGGTTTAACCGTTAACCATTCAACTCGTAAACTGATAAAAAACTTTCCTTCGATTATTTTTCAAAAACCATTTGGTAATTCCCTTGGATAAACGTACATTTGCCCTCGCTTTTGAGGGAAGGGTGTATCTACCTCCTTTCAAAAGTGCGTAACTGATTCTCCACGAAGGAATTCGTGGACACGTTCACTAAGTATTTTTTAAACGAAAACAGGATATGCCTACTATTAACCAACTGGTACGCAACGGCAGAGAAAAAGTGGTTGTAAAGAGTAAGTCCCGCGCCTTGAACGCATGCCCTCAAAAGCGTGGTGTTTGTACGCGTGTGTACACAACGACTCCGAAGAAACCAAACTCCGCTTTGCGTAAGGTGGCTAAGGTACGTATGGTGAATGGCATCGAAGTGATTGCTTACATCCCGGGTGAAGGCCACAACCTGCAAGAACACTCTATCGTGCTGGTGCGCGGTGGTCGTGTAAAAGACTTGCCGGGGGTGCGTTACACCATTGTGCGTGGCGCATTGGACACCGCGGGTGTGAATAACCGCAAGAAAAGTCGTTCTAAATACGGTACGAAAGCACCGAAGAAGTAATTATGTTTCAACTGGAAACCTCTAATTCAAGGTAATGAGAAAAAGAAAACCAAAAGTAAGGGTAATTGCGCCGGATCCCCGCTATAATGATCCGATGGTAACGCAGTTCGTGAACAATATGATGTGGGAAGGTAAAAAAAGTACCACACTCACCATTTTTTACGATGCGCTGGATATTGTACGCGAACGCCTCAAGGCTGACGAGCACAATACTTGGAAAAAAGCACTCAATAACGTGATGCCAATGGTAGAAGTACGCAGTCGCCGAATCGGTGGTGCTACTTTCCAAATCCCAACAGAAATTCGCCCTAAGCGCAAAGTTTCTATCGGGATGAAATGGCTGATCCGTTTTGCACGCACTCGTAGCGGTAAAGGTATGGCTGAAAAATTAGCCTCCGAAATCATTGCAGCCAGCAAGAATGAAGGCAACGCAGTGAAGAAGAAAGAAGATACCCACCGTATGGCAGAAGCCAACCGTGCGTTTGCTCACTTCAGAACGTAAGTCTTTTATCATCTTTTAACCATAAACTCCATTGGAGTATAGTCATGGCAACAGATCTTAAATATACCAGAAACATCGGTATCGCTGCCCACATTGATGCGGGCAAGACGACTACTACCGAGCGCATCCTTTAATACACCGGCGTTAGTCACAAGATCGGTGAAGTACACGATGGCGCAGCCACTATGGACTGGATGGAGCAGGAACAGGAGCGTGGGATTACCATTACTTCTGCTGCTACCAAAACCAAGTGGTTCTGGAAAGGAGAGGAATATCCCTTCAACATCATTGACACTCCCGGTCACGTGGATTTTACC
The DNA here is from genome assembly GCF_041740695.1 of Haliscomenobacter sp. GTDB lineage: Bacteria > Bacteroidota > Bacteroidia > Chitinophagales > Saprospiraceae > Haliscomenobacter. The sequence goes on from NZ_JBGSLK010000132.1 coordinate 88,124, forward strand.
GTAGAGGTAAACCGCTCTTTGCGTGTATTGGATGGATTGGTGTTCCTCTTCTGTGCAGTTTCTGGCGTGGAGCCTCAATCTGAAACCAACTGGCGCTTGGCTGACAACTATAAAGTTCCACGTATCGGCTTCGTCAACAAGATGGACCGTTCAGGTGCAGATTTCTTTAACGTGGTTAAAGATGTTGAAACCAAGCTGAAATCAAAAGCTATTCCGCTCCAGATTCCAATTGGTGCAGAGGAAAGATTCAAAGGTGTAGTTGATTTGATTACTGGCGAAGCCATTACCTGGAATGAATCCGATCAAGGTATGACTTTCGAAGTAATCGAAATGCCTGCAGATTTGGTGGAAACTGTTGCTGAGTACCGCGAAAAACTGCTCGAAGCAGTTGCTGAATACGACGATACTTTGATGGAAAAATATTTTGAAGATCCAAATAGCATTTCTCCTGACGAAATCCGTGCTGCCGTTAGAAAAGCGGTATGTAACCTGGAATTCGTTCCGATGATGTGCGGTTCTGCCTTCAAAAACAAAGGTGTACAAGCGGTTTTGGACGCAGTATGCGCTTTCATGCCTTCTCCGCTGGATGTTGATGCTGTAGTTGGCATCAACCCCAAAACGGAGAAAGAAGAAACCCGCAAACCTAGCGTTAACGAGCCTTTCGCAGCTTTGGCCTTCAAAATTGCTACTGACCCATTCGTAGGCCGTTTGGCTTTCATACGCGTCTATTCTGGTGCATTGGATGCGGGTTCTTATGTCTTGAACACTCGTTCTGACAACAAAGAACGCATCTCTCGTTTGTACCAGATGCACGCCAACAAGCAAAACCCAATCGATCGGGTAGAAGCTGGTGACATCGCTGCGGCCGTAGGGTTCAAGGACATCAAAACGGGTGATACCCTTTGTGATCTGGACAAACCAATCATTCTGGAATCAATGGTTTTCCCTGAGCCGGTTATTGCCATTGCGATAGAACCCAAAACTCAGAAAGACCTCGATAAATTAGGTATGGCTTTGGCTAAATTGGCCGAAGAAGACCCTACCTTCCGCGTAAGATACGATGAAGACACCAACCAAACCGTCATCAGCGGGATGGGGGAATTGCACCTCGAGATCATCGTTGACCGTCTGCGTCGCGAGTTCAAAGTAGACTGTAACCAGGGTGCTCCACAGGTGAATTACAAAGAAGCACTGACCAACAAAACAACTCACCGTGAGCGTTTGAAAAAACAAACGGGTGGTTCTGGTTTGTTTGCCGATATGGAATTTGAACTTGGCCCAGCTGACGAAGAATTCCACCAAACTGATGACTTCCTCAGTGGCAAAACACGCCTCCAGTTCGTTTGGGGTATCGTGGGTGGTGCCATCGATAAAAACTACGCTAAGCCAATTCAGGATGGTTTCAAAGCCATGATGGACAATGGCATCCTTGCAGGCTATTCCATGGATAGCATGAAAGTGAGAGTGTTCGACGGCTCGATGCACGCAGTCGACTCTAAGCCAGTTGCATTTGAATTGTGCGCCAAAGAAGGTTTCCGCGAAGCCGCTCCTAAGTGCAAGCCAGTATTGCTCGAGCCGATTATGAAGCTGGAAGTAATCACTCCAGAAGAATACACTGGTTCTGTAATCGGTGACCTCAACCGTCGCCGTGGTTTGCTCAAAGGCCAGGAAGATCGCACAGGAGGTGCAAAATCGATAATGGCTGAAGTACCGCTTTCTGAAATGTTTGGCTACGTAACTCAATTGCGTACCATTACTTCTGGACGTGCCAACTCAACCATGGAATTTTCACATTTCGCAGCAGCGCCTACAAACGTAGCTAAAGACGTGATCGAAAAGGCCAAAGGCAACAAGTAATTCAGCAACCCACGGTTTCAACCGTGGGAGCCACACTGATCCAACCCACGAATTTATTCGTGGGATGATATGAAATCCCGGCAACCCACGGTTTTAACCGTGGTAGCCACACCACAAAACCAACCCATGGCATTAGCCGTGGGCTGGTCCGTGGGAAATAAAAAAAAGCTTCGGCAAAAGCCGCCGAAGTTCATTCATTGACATACACAAATCAGATTTTCAGGCATGAATCAGAAAATCAGAATCAAACTCCGCTCTTATGACCACAATTTGGTGGATAAGTCGACGGAGAAAATAGTTAAAACAGTACGTAATAGTGGTGCCGTTGTTACTGGCCCGATTCCGCTGCCCACTGAGAAGAAAATTTTTACCGTGCTCCGTTCTCCGCACGTCAACAAGAAGTCTCGTGAGCAGTTCCAATTGCGAACCCACAAACGTCTGATTGAAATTTACACGCCTACTCAAAAAACGGTAGATGCGCTGTCCAAGTTGGAATTGCCTAGTGGCGTAGACATTCAGGTTAAGTTGACGTAATTGATTGCGTTAGTTTTTACATGCGTTATTGCATGCAAATCAATTAATTGCAATTCATTGTTAAAATCAAGAAGTGATGAACGGACTGATTGGTAAAAAAATTGGCATGACCAGTGTCTATGATAGCACTGGTAAAAGCGTGGCGTGCACCGTCATTGAAGCAGGTCCTTGTGTAGTGACACAAGTGAAGACCGAGCAAACCGACGGATACACTGCCCTTCAGTTGGCTTTTGGCGACGCCAAAACGAACAACACCACCAAGCCTCTCAAAGGCCATTTTGAAAAAGCAAATACCGATCCAAAGCATAAGTTGGTTGAGTTTCGCGATTTCTCTGCTCCAGAGAAAGCCCTTGGCGAAATCATCAAGGTGGACGAAGTCTTCTCTGAAGGCGACATGGTTCACGCTGTAGGAGTCACCAAAGGTAAAGGTTTCCAGGGCGTTGTTAAACGCTACGGATTTGCCGGTGTAGGTGGTCAGACCCACGGTCAGCACAACCGGCTACGTGCCCCAGGTTCTATGGGTGCATCTTCTTATCCTTCCCGCGTATTCAAAGGCAAACGTCTTCCTGGTCGTACTGGGGGTGACAATGTGAAGGTGAAGAACCTCAAAGTACTCAAGGTATTTGCGGATCAGAATCTCATCTTGGTAAAAGGTGCAATTCCTGGACACAAAGGTGCCTACGTTATTCTGGAGAAAAAGTAATCGTTAACGGCCTCGTGGCGAGTTAAATTCAAGAAACATGAAATTGGATATTTTCAATATTCAGGGCGAAAAGACCGGTAGAGCCGTTGACCTTCCAGATGACGTTTTCGGCGGTGAGCCGAATGAGCACGTACTTTACCTCGCGGTAAAGCAATATCTGGCCAATCAGCGCCAAGGTACCCACAAATCAAAAGAACGCTGGGAAATCAGTGGTTCTACACGCAAGTTGCACCGTCAGAAGGGAACCGGTGGTTCTCGTAAGGGTGACATCAATAGCCCATTGTTCCCAGGTGGTGCCCGGGTTTTCGGACCACGCCCACGGGATTATGAGCAAAAATTGAACAAAAAAGTTAAACGTCTGGCACGTAAATCAGCGCTTAGTGCTAAAGCGAAGACTGGTTCCATCGTGATCATTGAAGACCTTAACTTCGAAACACCAAAAACCAAAACTTTTGTTGACATGTTGAGCAAACTCAATGTCGGCAAAAAATCACTGGTGGTGGTAGCAGAACAAAACGAAAATGTACACCTCTCCAGCCGCAACATCCCGAATACCAAGTTGGTGCGTGCCCAGGACGTGAACACCTACGAAATCATGTACGCAAATACATTGGTACTATCCGAAGGTTCGATTCAAAAGATTGTTGAAACGCTGGCTTGATCCGTATCCGGGTAGCCGTAAGAATAGTTGAAAGATGGCAAAGAAAGATGTTCTCATCCAGCCGCTGATCACGGAAAAAGCAGAGCGATTGTCCAGCACGCTGAACAAGTACTCTTTTATCGTGCATCGGAAAGCCAACAAAGTAGAGATCAAGAAAGCAGTTGAAGCTTTCTACGGAGTAAGTGTTGAAGCCGTTAACACCCTGGTGGTTCCTGGCAAACTCAAATCTCGCTCTACTCGCACCGGTGTGGTGCGTGGCCGTGTACCGGCGTACAAGAAAGCAATAGTTACCCTTTCCGAAGGCGAAAACATTGACTTCTTCGCAGAATTGTAATTTGCGCAACCGTAGTATCCCTACTGTTGCCATTAATCAAGGCTTGTTCGAGTCGGCGAAACAATTATGGTGGTTTCGATCCGGCGATGAACGCCAAAGACCATAACAATGGCAGTTAAAAAGATGAATCCGGTTACTCCGGGATCGCGTTATCGGGTCGGTCAGACCTTCACAGAGTTGACCACAGATACGCCAGAAAGAAGCCTGATGGCACCGCTAAAAAAGAGCGGTGGCCGCAATAACCAGGGTCGCTTGACGATGCGTCAGCGCGGTGGAGGCCACAAGCGCCGGTACCGTGTTATCGACTTCAAGCGGGACAAGGAAGGAATGGTAGCGATTGTTAAAACCATCGAGTATGACCCCAACCGTACCGCGTTCATCGCATTGGTTGAGTATGCTGATGGCGAAAAACGCTACATCATTGCCCCTGATGGACTGAAAGTAGGTGCTGAAATTTCTTCTGGTGATGGTGCTGGACCCAATACGGGCAATGCACTTTTCCTGAAAGACATTCCACTCGGTTCCAACATCCACGCCATCGAGTTGAACCCAGGCAAAGGTGCCGCTTTAGCACGTAGTGCAGGTACTTATGGTGTCCTGAACGGTCGGGAAGGCAAATATGCAGTGGTGAAATTACCTTCTGGTGAAATGCGCCGCATCCTGCTCACTTGTAAAGCAACCATTGGTACCACCTCTAACGGTGACCACGGTTTGCAAGTATTGGGCAAAGCGGGCCGCAATCGTTGGTTGGGCCGTCGTCCTCACGTGCGTGGGGTAGCCATGAACCCTGTCGATCACCCCATGGGTGGTGGTGAAGGTCGTGCTTCCGGTGGTCACCCACGTAACCGCAAAGGTATGCCTGCTAAAGGTTTCAAAACCCGCGATAAAAATAAGTCTTCTAACAAGCTTATTATTTCTCGGAGAAAAACTAAAAATCCTTAAGCAACTGTCAGCATTCAGCTATCAGCTATCAGCAAACTTCAACTAGCTGAAAGCCGAACGCTGATTGCTCATAGCCGAAAGCTAAAACAATGGCAAGATCAATCAAAAAGGGACCATACGTGTTCCATAGACTATTGGAAAAGGTTCTTGCATCTAAGGATGCAAAGAAGAAGGGTGTCATCAAAACCTGGTCTCGGGCTTCGATGATCATCCCTGATATGGTGGGTGAAACCATCGCCGTTCACAATGGCAAAACTTTCGTACCCGTTTTCGTTACTGAAAACATGGTAGGTCACAAGTTGGGTGAATTTTCCCCAACCCGGAATTACAAAGGTCACTCTGGCAACCGTAAGAAATAAAAAGACATGCAAGCTGTAGCAAAACTCAAAAATGTTACGATGTCGGCCCGCAAGATGCGTCTTGTAGTTGACAACATCCGCGGGCAGAAGGTGGAAGATGCCATCAACATCCTGCGCTTTACCAAGAAAGAAGCTGCGGTGTGGTTGGAAAAATTGGTTCGTAGTGCGGTTGCCAACTGGGAGTACAAACTGGAAGGTAACGAAAGTGCCGACGAATACAACCTCTACATCAAGACGGCTTTTGTTGATGGTGGTACCATCGTTAAGCGTTTCCGCCCAGCCCCACACGGCCGTGCGCACCGCATTCGCAAACGTACCAACCACGTAACGATCATAGTGGAAAACCGCATCGCGGTTCCTGGTGTCGATGATCAAGCGGTGGTGGTAGAAGAAGTAATTAACTAAAAATTCAACTACACCATCATATGGGTCAGAAGACAAATCCAATCGGCAATCGCCTGGGAATCATCAGAGGTTGGGAATCCAACTGGTTCGGAGGCAAGGATTACGCTGCAAAAGTAGTTGAGGACGAAAAAATCCGCAATTACCTCAATGCACGGGTAAACAAAGGTGGCATCTCTCGGATCGTAATCGAGCGCACCCTCAAGCGCGTCACCGTAACCATCCACACTTCCCGCCCCGGTATCATTATCGGTAAAGGTGGCCAGGAGGTTGATCGCATCCGCGAAGAGTTGAAAAAATTGACGAGCAAAGACGTTCAGATCAACATTACGGAGATCCGTAAGCCAGAACTGGACGCCAATATCGTTGCAGAATCCATTGCCAAGCAATTGGAAGCACGCATCAACTATCGCCGTGCCATCAAAATGGCGATCCAATCTACCATCCGTGCAGGAGGAGAAGGAATCAAAGTACGTATCTCTGGCCGTTTGAACGGTGCGGAAATGGCACGTACTGAAGAATACAAAGAAGGCCGTACGCCATTGCATACTTTCCGTGCAGATATTGACTACTCTTGGAAAGAAGCATTGACTGTATACGGTAAAATCGGCATCAAGTGCTGGATTTGTAAAGGTGAAGTATTGGGCAAGCGTGAGCTGACTCCATCTTCTGCACCTTCTAATACCACACAAGCTGGTGGACAAGGCCAGGGCCAGAATCGTCGCGATGGCGGCGGCGGCGGACGTGGTCGTGGTGGCGAACGTGGCGAAGGCCGTGGCAACAACGATAGAAATCGTGGTGGCGGCGGTGGTGGTGGCGATCGTCGGCGCGGTGGCGGCGGCGGTGGTGGCAACACTGGCGGCGGC
>NZ_JBGSLK010000133.1:0-45288 GCF_041740695.1 Haliscomenobacter sp.
GTTGAGGAGGTTGAGAAGGTTTAGGCTGCCGCAGAGACTTAGACAATGTTCTTGTCAACGTCGTTCGCGGCAGCCTAAACCTTCTCAACCTCCCTCAACCTTCTCAACCTATTTCAAAATCACCAGCTTCCTACCCACTCCGCCGATGCGCAGCAAGTAAGTGCCGGTTGGCCAGCTATTGGTGTTCACAATGGTTTTTTGTTGCAATACCTGCCGGGCCATTAAGCGCCCCTGGATATTGTATAGTTCTAAAGTCTCGCCTTCGATACTGGATTCAGCTTCAATGGTTACTTGATCCTGGGCTGGGTTGGGGTAAATTTTTAATCCTATGGCAGCCAAGTCCAGTACTGGTGTTGTAGTCAGGTTATTGGTCTTGTTAAAAGTTGATTTTTGGATCACAAAAGCACCTGTACCGTCGGGTACCCGGGCATAGCCCTGGTCATCCTGTTGTTCCCCAAATTCTACCCGATCCAGTTGGACGCCACTAGGGTCGGCCAAAATAAGCAATTCACCCGATTTTGACAGTTTAAAATTGCTGTGCAGCGGTCCCTGGTTTTGATCTTCGTCGGCCCAAATCGCTAAAAAGCCTTTGGGTTCGATGTAGGTATCAGTGGGGAAAGCCCATTTTTTGAGGTTGGTCAAGTTGTCGGTCAGGAAATACCCACTCAGATTGATGCGGTTGCTGGTAGTATTGTAAAGTTCGATCCAGTCATCAGCCTGTTGTTTTTCATCCAGGTCTTTGGTATTGGAGGCCAAAACCTCGTTGATGACCACGGTCGTAGCCGAGCCCAGGGTGGTCTGCACTTGATAAAAATAAACATCGTGCTCGGCACCTACCGGGTCGTAGCTGGCAGTTTTCACGTTGTTGTTCGAGACAGCTTCGATGTAGTAGCGCACATAAGTGCCCGCATCGAAAGCGGGAATGGTCGTTCCAAATACCCCGTCAGAAGCACTACCGTCGCCGTTGTTGCCGTCGTCCTTCATCTGGATTTTGGTAAAAATACCGGTCAGGTTATTGGAATAATACAACCAGACCGCTGAAATGCCTTCAGAATTGGTCACTTTGCTGCGGATTTGTACAGTTTGTCCACTTTGTGGCAGTTGCCCTTCTACGTTGTTCACCCGATACACCGTGCCACTGATGCTGGGAGAAATGCGGTTGACTTCAGTTTGGTTTCTTAAATAAGTATAGCGGGTATTGAAAAAATTCTTCAAGGTATTGATACCCGAGGTGAAGCTCGAATACCCATACAGGCTCTGCGGGTCGGTTTTGACCATTGGATCAATTTTTTTGGCCAAACGATCGATGTGTACATTCGCAACACTGGGATTGAGGCTCTGCTCCACAATGGTGCGCAAGTGGGCCAGGTAACGCTGCCGCCACGCTGGGACCGCCAACATACGATTGAGCAATGGATAGTTGATGTTGGTTTCGTTGTAAAAAGGACTCCAGCTCGCCCGACTCCCAGCTAGTGAACTGTTCCCGTCCACTTCCATGGGGGTAAGACGTTTGGTCTCAGGATCCCAATACAAGTAATAATCCATGCCCCCTTTAAACACGTAACTGTCGTCGTCGCCAAAGGCAATTTCAGTTGCCAAAAACCAGAGGGTTCGGTCGATGTCGATGTATTCGGGTAAGACCGTTTCCAGATTGGCAATGGCCGTCTGGTTCAATTTGCTGGCCGCCTGCATCAGTTTTTCCCAGGGAAAGGCCACTTCGGAACGCTTGAGGGTGTAATACGATTTGTACAAGGAGGTATCAGCGCCCAGGTAGTTGATGGCCGATTTTCCGCTACCAAATCCACCGCCACCACCTGGGCCGGGGCCGCCGCCAGTTGCACCCGATGGTACATCAGCCCGCCAGCGGATGCCGTCGTTGCTGAACCACCATTCCTTGATGAATTCCCCGTTGATTTGTTGCACGTTGGGGTAGATGCCCCAGTCCTGGTCGTTGAGGTACAAGTGGATGAAGTTGGTGCGGACTGCGGGGCTGTGTTTGCGGGCAAGCAGGCCATAAAGCACCTCGCGCAAGTAAGTGGGATCTTCAAAAGCGTTGTTAAAATTGAGCGACTCGTAGCCGCCTACGTTGAAGTCTTCTTTGCTGAATTCGAGGTTGACGGTAAAGGATTTTTTGAGTTGAGCGCTGGTCAGGCGATTGTAGGAGGTTTGGCCTTTAAACGCTACTCCGATGCTATCGTAAGTTTTACCTTCATACACCATTTTTGCTAGCAAATCACTGCTATTGCGGTAATTGTTGGTCAATTGTTGCCAATAATCGGATTGGGTAAAATAAAGGCGAACCTCTTTAATATCGGCAGTGTCATAAAAGCCATTGACCCTTTTTTCGCCAAAAACCAGTCTTTTGCCATCCTGACTTACGCTGAGGCCATCGGGAAGTTTTTGGGCTGTTAAATCATTGATCAGGCCAACGCATAACCATAGCGTTGGCAGGAAGAAAAGTATGCATTTCTTCATATTAGCTGTGTTTTTTTCTAAAGTCGCTTTAAAAATAGGCTCGCCTACGAGCTAAATATACAGCAGGCGCTTAATTGATAAGTTTAAAAAAATGGTTTTGTACTCACCTTGACAGGAAATAATGGATAAGAGCATGTCTAAAACAAATCCCGAACCTTGCACAGCGCCAAGATTCGGGATTGAAAAACAGGCAAGCAAAGGCCTTATTAATTTGGTGTTAACTCGTTTTTATTCAACTACAAATCGTACAAATTCACCATTGTCAGCCTGCAAAACATACAGACCGCTGGCAAAATTTTGTACCTCAATTTGATCTACTTTTTGGAAGCTGCGTACCCACTGTCCCATCACATTGTAAACGTTGCCACTCAGCAACTTGCTGAAATAGAGTCGGTCCTGAACCGGATTGGGATAAACTTTGAAGCTGAACGCAGCTTTTGTCAAGTCTTTGGTACCCACCGTAATTTGGGTCTTGTCCTTCACTTGGAAAATGCTCACCGAGTTGCTGGTTTCATTGGCCACCAATACCAGCGGCTGTCCATTGGGGCTTTCTTCACCTGAGATGAAAATAATGCCTTCCGAGCCACGGTCATCCTTAGCGTTATTGGCAGGCAGCACTCGATTGTTGACGTAGGTGACGTATTTAGGTGCCAGAGGATTGCTGAGGTCATAGACGATGACTCCCCCAATGCGCTCCAGGGCGATAAAAGCGTAAGGCTTTTTGTTGATTACCGCCACGGCTACCCCTTCTGGCTCAGGCCCTTTGTCGTCGCTGCGGTTTTTGGCTACAGTAGTGGTGCCATGGCTCGCATTGAACATTTTGCCATAAACCGGATGATCGCGGGTAATGCGCTCCAACTGATCGCCACTATCCCAAACGAGGGTGCCTTGATCATCCCAAATGCTGAAGGAACGGCCACCCAGCAGGTGGATTTGATCATAGTCTCCGTCGCCATCCAGGTCGCCACTGGCTTTGGTCACTACGGTGCGGCCAAGCAAATGATCCAAGCGCAGGTCGTTGGAGTCGGGGAAAACGCTGGGCTCTAAACGAATGTTCTTAATGTTGGTCACTTCAGTATAGGCACTGTATTCCCGAGAATCACCTTCGTTTGCGGTGATCAGGTAGTTTTTACCCCCTACCGCGAATGCCGCAATGGCATCCGGCATGTACACCCCGTGAACGGGCAAGTTGGCCAAATTGGCGCCAGTACTTTGGTCGCTGGCATCCAAACCATTGCCAGGTTTGTTGTGATCTTTAAAACCCAGCGGGCGCAAAGCCGGAAGCCCCTGGACGGTAGCCAGTTGTTTGGTCGTCAAATCGATGGCAGCAATGGCATTGTTTTCCTGGAGGGTAATGTAAGCTGTTTTTGAGTCTGGGCTAAAAGCAATGTATTCTGGTTCCAAATCCTGTGCCAGCGTGCTGCCACCCTCCTGACCGGTTTTCACCCCAAACACCCGCAAGCCAGCCTGACGGTAGTTGGCCACAAAAGGATTCAATGCTGAAAAATCAACTTTGGTTACCTTGGATTGGTTCAGGGTAGCAATGCCCCCACTGATGTCGATGATGCTGACACTTCCTTCGGGGTCTTCGCTGTAATCGTCCAGTGGTTCGCCTTCATTGGCAGTCAGTACAAATTTGCCATCGGGTGAAAAGCCGATGTGATCGGGTAAAACGCCTACACCCACTTCCTTAAGAATGGTGCCAGCAGTATCAATAAAAATTACTTTTCCTTCCTCATTCTTCTGGGTCGCCTCAATGGCTGCGGCAATCAAGCCGTTTTTAGCGGCAATACTGTTGATGCCACCAAGGGTATTGACTGGCACAGAACGAAGCATTTTGGGCGTAGCTGGTGTTGCAATGTCCACAATGTCAATGCGGCCCGCAATGGAATTGGCAATGAACATTCTTTTACTGGCTGGATCAAAAGCCACAATTTCGGAAGAACCACCTGTGTTGCGGAAACTCGAAAGCAATTGGAGTTCCAGACTATCGGTAGCTACGGGTGTAGCCGTATCATTGTCCCGAATGTAAAATACTTGCGCCGCATTGGTAGCCAATTGTACACCTTGGGCGTTGCGGAAACGCAAAACGAAGTATTCATCACTTTCTGCAATGGCGTCATCAGCAACAGCAATGGTAAAGGTAAGGGGCGCGGCTACCGCACCAGCAGGAATGGTCAAGGTTTGGGCCTCAAAGGTATAATCTTCTCCCACCTTGGCAGAGCCCGAAGAAATGTAGGCTTCTACACTTCCCTGGGCTGCACCTGTTCCAGTTAGAGCAAGGGAAATGCTGATCTGGTTCACATTCTCCAACACGCTTTGGCTGCGTGTAGTGTAGTTGAGGGTAGCAAAAGCTGCACCAGGAGAAGCAAGTACAGCGGCACCGCTATAGGTTTTGCCGGTGTTGAGCCCAGAAGCACGCCAATTGCTGCCCATGTTGTTGTCCAGAGCGGGGTCGATGAGTTCCAAAGATGGGCCCATTCCATCCGGGCTAGTGGGCCAAGGAGCGGCGTCATCGTAGTTGATGGTATCCAGAATTGTCCCAAGCGAGTTGCTCAGTACAATGGGAGAGCCACCATTGCCCAAAAAGCCACTGCCCCATTGTTGGAACTTTTGGCCGTAAAAGCGGCGAGCCCGTAAAGAATCCGCAGCAATCAAAAATACCCCTTTGGCCGCTAAACTTTGTTCAGCGATTACCCCCGTAGCGCTGCGCGAAAGGCGCAAGCCACCCAGGGCAATACTCGCATCACCACGATTGTAAATTTCAATGAACTCCAGCGAATCGGCCCCAGAGCCCGCATTGTACATGATCTCAGTGATGAGCAGATCTTGACCAGCATAAGTATTCCAAAGCAATGGCCCTGAAGTGAACGCTGCGGTCATGGTATTGGCCATTGGAGCCAAATCCACCAAACCATTTACGGTCAGGCGATAAGTGATGCCATTGCGCAGGGCAGTGGCGGTAGTCAAGGTAATTTTTCGGCCTACAGAGTCATAGGCAATTTTGCTGATGCGCAACGTAGGCGCGAGGCTGAAATGGGTAGTATCCGTAGCTGAAGCCCGCGTAACGCCTTCATTGACCACTATTTCAATGGTGCTGGCGTTGATCAGCACCACTGAATTGACTACTGGTGGAATTGTGTCTCTAGCCGCAGCACCAAGTACAAATGCGGTGGCATTAAAGGGCAAATCAGGTGCAGTTCCATCGGCGCTTTGGTCACCTGAAGCATCCTGTGCATCCCAGTTGAGGGTTACATCATTGATCGATGCCAAATAACCAGCTTTGTCGTTTCCGGTGCGTGGACCTTTGTACTGGCCAATGTCCGTGCCAGCTTTCAGGATGAGGGCGGACGTGCCAGCTACCAAACCAGTGCCATCCAGGGTGCCCGCAGCTACAGCTACTGTACCGTTCGCAACCATACAGAGAAAGGTAGTAGGCGTGTTCACGTCAGAACCTGTGAAAAAGAAAATGGCTTCATCGCTGTTGCTGATGCCACGGTTGCTGGCATTCACTGGCATTACGGTACCCAGGTTTACACTTGGGCCATTGGTAAGGTCGGTGAAAAGAATGACCGTGCCAGCCAAGATGGGCATGGTGCCAGTATTCCAGGCATAGGAACTTTCGGCAGCATCACGAAAAGCGGTACCGCTCCATTCGTCATCCCTAAAATAAATGGTGGTGTTGGCCGGGAGTGTTGCCAGGGCGACGATGGCCAAATCGTCATTTCCATCGGCATTGAAGCCAATCACGGCAATGTCTCCAGCATTTTGGGCGCTGAGCCAATGGCTCATCAGGATCAATCCCAAGGAGAGAAGATTACGTAGAAGTTTCAACATAATGATTCAGGTTGGTTGGTAAAAAAGCAGGATTATTCTGGTATAATTTGTGCTTAAAATGAAGTTAAAGAAAAGCAAAAAGAAGGGCTGAAACTGCTGCGGATTGGGCAATAGGCGAGAATTAATGTAGATACTTTATTCCTCTAACCTTGGATTCACATTAGGCAAAATTGCATGCGTGGATGTTTTTTTTTATTGAATTAAATGTTAAATTCATGTCTAGGTAATGGGGCAAAAATAAATGTTCATTTTTTTATTGCCCCTAAAAAGTAACCTCTTGAGGGTATTCACCGTATAGCCATTCCAAATACGCTAACTCATGAAAAAAATCTATCTCCTTGGACTGCTGTTGATCAGCAGCACTGCCTGGCTCAAAGCTCAGGACAGTACCGAAACCATCGCTCCTGATCGCCCAGGCTTTGGCGACGCGGTATCGATCGTACCCCTCAAAAACCTCCAGGTGGAAACTGGTTTTTGGTACGAAGCAGATAAAGCGACCCCACTTACTGCTAAGGGGATTGGACTGAATTCCACCCTGTTGCGTTATGGATTGGGGGATAAAGTGGAGCTGCGCTTTGATTACAACCTTTGGCAAAACCGCACTTCATCCAGTGCCCGGCCAAATGACCCTGAACAGGTCGAAACTGGCTTTTTCCCCCTGCGCTTAGGGATGAAAGCATTGTTGGTGGAAAATAAATCCTGGATTCCTACGGTTACCTTTATTGGCATGTTGGGCTTACCACGCATCGCGACGGATGCTTTCCAGCCTGCTTATTTGAGCCCGGATTTACAATTGTCCTTTGCCAATCCGATCAATGATTGGTTGACGATTTGTTACAACTTGGGGGCAAGTTGGGATGGAGACAACCCCAACCCAGAGAATTATTATGCCCTTTCTACTGAGTTCTCTTTCTCCAATAAAATTGGGGGCTACCTGCAAGGCCACGGCGCTTTTCAAAGAACCAGTCTGGGTGGCGGTAAGGTCTCCACAACCCATCAGACTTTTGCTGAAGCCGGTGTGATGTATTACCCAAGGGCCAACATCCAAGTGGATTTATCCGGCGGCATCAGGGCCTCGGAATACGACCAGGAGTGGATTTTTTATGGCGCAGACCGCAGTTATTACTTTTTGACGGCGGGTTTGTCCTGGCGGTTTCCGAGGTAATACAGCCTTTCCGGCCTAAATTGTTACCTTTGTTCATCTCTTCATCCAATTGAACAAGCAGTGGACCTACTCGTCATCATCATTTTTAACTTCATCAACGGCATATTTGCACTTTCTGAAATTGCGCTCGTATCGGTCAAAAAACAGCGCATGATTCAATTGGCGGAAAAAGGAAATGCTCGGGCACTGAAAGTACTGCAATTGCTCAAAAAACCAGAAGACTTCCTTTCGGCAGTACAAATTGGCATCACCCTGATTGGTATCGTTTCGGGCGTTTATGGTGGGGTAACCTTGACCGATAATTTCCGACCGGTAGTGGAGCAGTTTGAAGTGCTGCGTCCTTATGCCTCACAAATTGCCTACATCCTGGTAGTAGCCCTGATTACCTATTTGTCCATTGTCATTGGTGAACTGATCCCCAAAACGCTCGCGATGAAATTTGCAGAGCCAGTGGCCTTGACCATCGCGGGGTTCATTATGGTTTTTTCCAAAATCGCGCGCCCTTTTGTCTGGTTGCTGACCACGACTACCCGATTGGTTTTTATGATTTTCGGGGTTAAGCCAGCCGAGGAGGAAAAAATTACTGAAGAAGAGTTGCGTTACCTGATCAAAACTGCGGGCAGACAGGGGCTTTATGAAAAAGAAGAAAGTGACATCCACAACAATGCCATTTCTTTTGCCGATTTGCGCGCCAAGACCTTGATGACCCACCGACTGGAAGTAGAGTGGGTAGATGTCAGCGACCCCTTCGAAAAAATTGAAGCGACCTTATTACAAAGCAACCACTTTCAGTTTCCGGTTTGTGACGACAAGCACGACAATATCCTAGGCTACCTGCACGTCAAAGATTTTTTTTCCAAAAAGAATGAGCCGGGATTTCAAGTGCGCAGCATTATACGGGAGCCCATTTTTATTCCAGAAAGCCAATTTGCGATTGACATTTTGCAGCAGTTCAAAAAACAACGTTGTTATTTTGGCATCATCATTGATGAATTTGGGGCTTTTGAAGGGATCATTACTTTGCACGACCTCGCGGAGGCGTTGGTTGGTGATTTGCCGGATCAAGGTGAAGAAGAGCAAGGCATCGTGGCTCGGGAAGATGGCTCCTTATTGGTCAGCGGTACGGTATCCATTAATGCGCTCAATCATTTTTTAAAAACGGATTTTTTTACCGAGAAAAGTGGTTTTTTTACCTCTATAGCTGGTTTTGTCATTCACCATACTGAACACATTCCCAATGTTGGTGAACACTTTGAATACAATGGTCGAAAGGTTGAAATTGTGGATAAAGATGGGGTACGGATTGATCAGGTGATTATTTATCCGGAGGTTAAAAACTAACGCTCAACCAGCTCGGGACTATGTGTAAAAACAATCCTGCAATCCCGATGAGCCTCCGCAAAATCCCGCAACTCCCCAAAGGTTCGTTTATAGGCCCCCCAATCATCAAAAAACAAACGGACGATGGATTTGGGCAAAATCCCTGCCCGCCAGGGCTCAAGTTGCCAAGCCGCATCAGCAGCTAAAAAAACCGGGCCTTCCGGTGTTTGCAACAAAGCACCCAATTGCCCCCGCCCATGCCCCGGCAAAGCGTAAAGTTGAATGCTGCCATCACCAAAGAGATCATAAGCACTGTCGGCTTTTTTCAATTGACCCAAGTCTGAGTCTACAATACAATACAGGCGCTGTTCCAAATCAGCCGGGATCAGATCCGGCAAAATTCCTTTACTCACCGCAGCCCAACCCTTCACTGCACCAGCTTGCGCCCAAGCCGAAGCACTACAAAACACTTTAGCCTGCGGAAAATCCTTCAAACCCGCAATGTGATCGCCATGAAAATGAGAAATGATGATGGTTTTGATTTGATCGGGAGTGTAACCCAAAGTTTTTAAACGCTCAAGGGCGGTTTCGTGGGCTTCCAAAAATAGAGGCGTCATCAAGGCATAGAGGCGATAAGGCCAACTGGCGGTAGCCGTACGAAACCGTAGCGCATAGCCAGTATCAAACAAAATCAAGCCCTGCTCTGGATGATCAATCAAAGCCCAGGTCGCATAAAAACGGCAGTGTTTTTGCCCCTGGACAGGATCAACTACTCTGCCATGCGAGACACAGTAACCAGAATGAAAAATATGGAGCTTTACGATTGTGTAGCCTGGTACCATGTCACAAATTCTTTGACACCATCCTCAGTGCTTTGAATGGGCGTGTAATTTAATTTTTCCCGGGCTTTACTGATGTCCATCGTCATGGAAGTACTCAAAATGCCGATGCTGTAGCGGGTCAAGGCAGGTTCGCGCCCACCCATCAAATACCGATGAATGAATTCATTGAGGCTGGCCACAGTCAAGGCAATGCTGGCGGGTATTTTTTTGGTGACGGGAGGCAAATCCAATGCTTTCAGAAAAAGACCGATGCTGTCCCAGAGCGGTTTGGGTTCTCCATTGGTGATGTTGTACACTTCTCCAAAGGCGCTGTGCTCGGCATTCAGGCAACATTCTACCGCCCGGATGACATTGGCCACACAAGTCAGGTCGACAATGTTTTTGCCATCCCCTACAATTTTGAGCCGCCCTTCGTGGTAGGCCCGCAAAACCCGGGGAAAAATTACCGCATCTTCCGCGCCAATGATGGCCCGAGGGCGCAGGGCAATGGTTTCAAAATCCGAGCGATTCAAAGCTAAGGTTTCCTGCTCGGCCTGGTATTTGGTGACCGCATAATGGTTGACCATCGGGTCGGGCAGTGGGTCAGACTCTTTGATGTTGAACCGATCCTGATAGGTAAAATAAACACTTGGTGTGGAAATGAGGATGAAACGCCGCGTGCCTTGAGCCTGCGCAACCTGCAATAAATTGAGCGTAGATTTTACATTGGCGTCGTAAAATTCCTGATACGTTCCCCAAGGTGAGGACAAACCCGCGCAGTGAATCACCACATCGGCGCCAACGACCAATCGTTCACAATCCTCCAATTTGATCAAATCAGCGGATTCATAACGGCAGCCCAGGGCTTCAAATTCCGCCTTGCGCTCATTCCGACGCCCGGTACCCAATACCTCGGCTTGGGGGTAGGTTTGACGCAGGCTTTTGAGCAATCGACCGCCTACAAAGCCTGATGCACCGGTGATGAGGATTTTTTTGGGAAACATATTTTTAGAGATGAAAGATGAGAGATGAAAGATGAAAGATGCTACCGCAGAGACTTAGACAGGGTCATCGTCAAAAACGCTGCGGTAGCATCTTTCATCTCTCATCTTTCATCTTTATACAAGTCGGTTATTCTCGTCCGGGAAAACAATCCAGGGCTTAAACGTCTTTGCTTCTTCAAAATCCAGCCAGGCGTACCCAATGATGATGAGGATGTCGCCCACTTGTACCCGGCGGGCGGCGGCTCCGTTGAGGCAAATCATGCCCGAGCCCCGTTCGCCTTTGATGATGTAGGTTTCGAGGCGCTCCCCATTGTTGTTGTTGACGATTTGCACGCGTTCGCCCTCAATGAGGTTGGCTGCGTCCAGCAAGTCTTCATCGATGGTAATGCTGCCGATATAGTTCAGGTTGGCCTCCGTGACCTTCACCCGGTGAATTTTGGATTTGAATCTTTGGATCAACATAGGCTACAAAGATAAGATTTTTTAGATCAAGCGTTGAAAGGCGAAACACGTCAGGAATAAACATTGCCGAGCTCCAATCAGTTTTCCACAAGTTGTTAATTATTTGCCCGGAAAAAATAAATTATAAACATTACTTTTGTGACTTAACCTAAGTAACTTACCCGGAAAAGGACTACACGTTATGAAGTTTAGCGTATCATCATCTGATTTACTGAAGCAATTGCAAGTTGCCGCCGGTTCGATTGGCTCAAACCCTGTTTTGCCCATTCTGGAGGACTTTTTATTCAGCATTGCCGACAATAAGCTGACCATTTCTGCTACCGATCTGGATACCGCCATCACCACCCATATGGATGTGATGGCCGATACCGATGGAACAGTTGCGGTGCCAGCCAAAATTTTATTGGATACGCTAAAAGCGCTGCCCCAACAACCCATCACATTTAACATTGACGAAAACACCTTCGGCATTGAAATCACTTCGGCGTATGGTAAGTACCGTTTGTCGGGTGAAAATGGCCAGGATTTTCCAGCGATTCCCGAACCGGAGTCTGGGGATGATACCATCACACTGCCTTCCAATGCCTTGATTCAGGGGGTGAACAAAACCTTGTTTGCCACCAGCAATGATGAGTTGCGCCTGGCCATGATGGGGGTTTATTTCCAGGTGGATTTCAGCAAAATCACGATGGTGGCCACCGATGCCCACAAATTGGTGCGCTACACCTTCACCGATTTGAGCAGCGAGGTGAGTACTTCTTTTATTTTGCCAAAAAAAGCATTGAACCTCCTCAAAAACGTACTGCCCGCAGGCACCGAGGTGAAAATGTCTTTCAATAAAGCCAACGCGTTTTTCAGTTTCAACGATACCCAAATTTCTTGCCGCCTGATTGACTCGCGGTACCCGGATTACCATGCGGTGATTCCGGTGGATAACCCCAATCTGCTGACGATCGCCCGTGCAGATTTCGCTAGTTCGCTGCGCCGCATCGCGATTTACGCCAACAAAACCACCAACCAGGTGATTTTGAACGTGTCTCAGGGCACCTTGATCGTTTCAGCCCAAGACCTTGATTTTTCCAATGAAGCCACCGAAAAACTGACTTGTACTTACGACGGCGACCCACTAATGATTGGGTTCAACGCCAAGTTTTTGCTGGAAATGTTGACGGTACTGGAGTCCGACGAAGTACGCATGGAATTGTCTACGTCTACTCGTGCAGGGATTTTATTGCCAGTAGAAGAAGTGCCCGGAGAAGACATTTTGATGCTGGTGATGCCCGTGATGTTGAGCAACTAAGGGGCGATAAAAAAATAAGTGGAGAACTTTTTTGAATAAAAAATTTCTTCACTCCCAAATGTTGAGTACCCAATAAACCGTAAATGAAACACTCCATCATTCTGCTGGGCATGGTTGTAGCCTTGCTGGCAGCTTGTAAACAACAAGCCGAACTTCCCAAAACACCTGAAGAAGTAGTCAAAGCGTACCAGGCTTATTACGATCAAAATCGTTTTGATGAAGCCAAAGCACTCAGCACACTGGCGGAACAAAGCCGCCTCGACAATCTGGCCAAGATGATGCTAGAGCAATCCTCCGATTCTACCCAACTCACCACCTCCTTTCTTTCGTTACAATGCCGCACTAAGGGCGATTCTGCCTTTTGTCAATGCCGCTGCAAGGATCAATACGAAACCTACAACATCGAATTTGTGCTGCTGCGGCGCAAAAACCAATGGTTCATCGATGCGCCCAAAGAGGTAAAGTACGATTACGATATTCCAGCTGTGGACGCGGGGGTAGATACGCTGTTTAACTTGTTGGATGTGGAGAGGGAGCAGTAAAGACTAAGAGAGGTTGAGAAAGTTGAGGGAGGTTTAGGAAGGTTTAGGCTGCCGCAGCGGCTTGGACAAGGACATTGTCAAAACCGCTGCGGTAGCCTAAACCTCCCTCAACCTTTCTCAACCTCCTCAACTTTCTACGGTTTTGCTACCGTCCTATCCTTCGGATATTTCAGCCAATATTTGAAGCGCAAGGTTTTGCTGCCGTACGCTGGAACTTCCAGGTGCCACAGCAATTTGCCAAAGTCAGCGGTGTACTGTGCGCCACTTCTTTCTTCCAATTCCACCGTAATTTCATCTTGTTTGGATACCGGAATCTGATCCAGAATTTCGATGTTGACGGGGATTTTTTTGTTGTTTTTAACCACAATGTCGTAAGCCACCAACTCCCGTTTGAAATTGTTCAGGAACTTGGGCGTGTAGGCCAGATCGGTGGGTTTTACCCGCTTGATGCTGATGTCTTCATCGCGTCCAAGGGAGAGCAACAGCGTGTCAGACACCGTTTTGGTGTCAATTTCTGATTGTCCCACATAGGTGTCTTTGAAGAAAATCTGCGCCGTTCCTGACAAGAGTCCATAGCGACCATAATTCGGAATTTTGGCGAGCAGGAATACCCCAGGATCCATCTTGGGTACCGCGTGGTACTGGTAAATGGCGTCCATTTGTTCTTCCTTGTAGCGCACGGTTTGGGGCTCGGCACCGGATACGATGTTTTGAGGGGCCGTGATTTCAAATTCTTCGCCACTGGTACTTTCATCCAGCACTACTTCTTCATCCGTAACGGCTACTTCGCCTAGGTCTCCAGGGCCAGAGGAGGTTTTGGCCATGTCCCGACGTTCTGCACTGCGTACCTGCGATTGGGAGAGGTTGAAGACATTGCTTTGCAGTCCTTCCACTTTACCCGCCAGTTGATCATCCAGATTACGGGCGGGACGGGCTACGTAATAATCAATAAACTGTGGAGTCAAAATGGGGCGGTTGTTGTTACTTAGGGGCCGGGCAGAAGACAATTTGAGTTTGACCGTTTGCCAGTCAAAGCCGGATTGTTGGCTTACCACGGCTTTGTACACCATGCGCAAGGGTTTGTCGATGGCTTCAGCGCGCAGGTCGTATGCAGGAGTCCAATACGCCTGGGTGATGAAATAGACACAACTGATGTTCAGGGTCTGGGCCGTGGCGGATTCAATTTGCAGGACAATTTCGCCCAGGGTTTGGGTCTCGCGGCGATTGAGTTTACGCAACCTTTCGTTCATGCCCGCCATCAGGCGATCTTCTTTACGGCGTTCGAAAGTAATTTCCAATTGCCGATTTTTGATTTCGGTCAAACGATTGCGGTAGTATTGAGTCATTTCCTTCCAGTCGTTTACACTCAGGGAACTGTGTTCGCCTGCGCCCACGCGCTTTTGGTTTTCTTGCAGACTGCTCTCTTCCTTGCTGAGGATTTCATTTTCAGAAACCAGGCGCAGAATACGGTCATTCACCGTTTCGATAGAATCCTGCAAGTTTTTGATTGCCGAGCCATTGGGCTGATTCAACTCGATGGTTGCCCGCCGGAAAAAGGCCGACAATAAATCCGCTTTGCCTTCGATCCGCACCTGAATACTGTTGGGGTTCAGGTCGACGGACAATTTTTCAAACACGATCTGGTTGCTGCCCGCCGTCAGGCGCACCGAGGCGACATTGGTCAGTTTGGCGCCGCTGCGGTACACCGTTGCTTCGGTGATGCGCGAAGGGATGCGGGTTTCGGCCCAGGTCTGTAGGCCACTCAAAAGGAATAGGATGATAAAAAGGTGTTGTTTCATGGTGGTATTTTTTATCGGATAAGGGAAGGATGCGGGGAGTGGGGGAAATGCATAAGCGTTGGATCAAAAAAATTAAGACAAAGATACATTGGTCGAATATTTAACTTATAATTGTGTTTGAATTCATTTGTAGTTTACCTCCATTTCTTTCCTTTGATCCCTCAACTATCGTTCTGATCAACCTGCATTTATCACGTACTCGTACTCATCGGTACAGCTTTTAATTTTATTAAAGCGTAAATTTCAAATTTATGAGCTATCAACAAATCATTAGAGTGTTGCTAATGCTTTTAGTTACACTGAAAGTTGGTTTCATACACTGCCAATCGATTTGGTCAAATCCAATTACTGGGAATGACCCTGGCATTTTTAATCCTTACACTACTGGTGAGGCCAAAGACATGAACATTTCTGTATCAGGTATAGGAAGGGGCGTTGGCGTAACTGGAAATGCTGGTGATGATCGGTATAATGCGAAAGGTTGGAATTCTAGTTCCTTTGATAATGGGGACTATTTTTCATTCACCCTTATGCCAAGTGATTTATACAAAATAACATTTGGCACTTTTGTTTACACTGCTCAAACATCAGGGACAGGCCCTTCAAGCTTTGTCTTTAGATCGAGCTTAGACGGATTTACTGTAAATTTAGGCTCTCCGTCTAGTAGTGGCGCAACTATTACCCTCTCCTCACTACCTGAGATTAAATATCCTAGTTCTATTGAATTTCGACTGTATGCTTGGGGCGCAACAAGTGCTGCTGGCACTTTTAGTGTAGACGGTTTTACTTTTAATGGATCTGCTATATTACCCATACAACTGCTTTCTTTTACTGAAAGAGTAGAACAAAATCACATTCTCCTCAATTGGTCCACCGCCACCGAACAAAACAACGACTACATGGCCATCGAGCGCAGCTACGACGGCAACAACTTCTCTGAAATTGGCCGAATCAAAGGTGCGGGCAGCAGTCTGGAGCGCATTGATTACAGCTTCGTCGATCGTTTCCCGTACCAGGGCACCAATTATTACCGCCTTCGCCAGGTGGATTACGATGGCACCACCACTTTCCACAAGGTCATCGCGGTGGAATTTACTGGCGAAAGTGTGAATACCCTGGGTTTTGTGCCTACTCCGGAGGGCATTCAGGTGCAGTTTCGGGCGCCGGGTGCAGGTGGATCGATCAGGTTGGTGGATGCCGCTGGGCGTATCCTGCGGACACAAAAATTCGATGACCAAAGCTTGAGTATACAAATCAGTACGGCTGACTTGCCCCGGGGATTCTATGTGCTCCAGGTGCGGCGGGCCGATGGCAAAGTGGAGGCTTGGCCACTGGTGAAATAAAAATTAGTGCTACGGTCAGCGGCAGAGCCGCCAAAACGTCTGTAGATTTCAGGCACAAGGTAGAGTAAAGGTGCAGAGCACCGTAACACAGAAGCTGGTTGCGGTGCTCTGCACCTTTAGTCCAGAATCTGGCACTTGGTGCTACAGACGTCCTGGCGGCTATGCCGCTGGTCGTTGAACCTAAGATCACTTGGTGTGATGATTAGCTACTTGCTGCAAGTCTAATCATCATTCAAGTCGGAGAACTTCTCCAGGCACCAGGCCAAACTCAGCGCTTCTTCTTCTTTTTACCCTTACCCTTTTTTTCAAACACCTCCCCCGTTGTTTCCGAAAATGGATCAATGTCGTCAACATCGAATTCATCTGCCTCGATTTCGTAATACTGCAAGGCTTCTTTTAAAACAATAGGGTCTTTGGCCAATTTCAAATTGTGCTGATGGGATTTCAGGGTCTCTCTGGCTTCCTTCACAGCCCGCTGGCGCAAGATTTGTGTAGTGACCGGATTGGGGTGGCAAAGGTTTTGGCAGATATAGCCTTCCAGGCCAGGGGCTTTGGCCGTAGCATTCAGTTCAGCCTGCAAGTCCAGCTCTTGTGCTTTGAGTACTTGCAGGTAGTATTTGAATTCTTTTTCGGGTAAAAGGATCAAAGTGTCGCCCTCTTTTTGCAAGTATTCGGCTTGCAGACGGAGCAATTCAAAGAGGTCTTTGCGTTCGTAGGCTTCATTAACCCGCTGGATGGCTTCGGTTTTAGCCGCTTTTTTGCTTTCATCAATTTCACGGTCGGGATGCAACAGGCGAACGAGATCGCCGTAGATGTTTTTGCTTACTTTTTGGATGTCCTTTTCTTTTTGGCGCTCCCGTTCGGCTTTTACTTTTTGTTTTTCACTTCGGGCGCTTCTGGCCTCGTTTTCGGCATGTTCCCGGGCTTCGTCTTGTTTGCGTTCAGCGGCTTCCCGGGCTTTTTCCAGGATTGTTTCCAGGTCATCCTCATCTTCCAGTTCTACTTCCAGGCCAAAAGAACGCAACATTTCTTCTGCCCGCTCCTGAGCCAGCAGTTTTTTTTCCGCTTCCAATTCCTCAAGCGTCTGATCGGCATAGTGGTTGTAAATTTCCGTCAAGGCGGAAAAATCCCGATCTCTGTCTTGAAAAAGACTCTGACAATGCATCAGGATTAAAGTGGCAATTTTTTTGCGGTCGTTTCGTCCAAAAATTGGAAGGAAATAAGCCCGATGTAAGGCTTGCACTTCCTCCACCATCAAGTTTTGCTGCTTGACATGGAGAGGCAGGATTTCCTGATGGTAAAAGGCCAAACCCGAACTCACCTGGGCCTGAAGGGCGTCGAATTGCAGTTTAAGTTGGTTGATCTTGTTGAGCAAGTTGTTGAACTCCTTGTAGCGTTTTGCCCGCGAGCTAGTGTCGTTTTGCGCAACTTCGATACTGATTGGCTTTTTCATGGGGCGAAAATAACTGAAAAAGTGTATTCCCCAAATCCATTTAAACAAGCTTTTTTCACCTTTTTCACGTATCTTCGCCCCTAATTATAATCCACATGAACAATACTTTACGCGAGAAAACTACATTGCTAGCCCTAATGCTGTTCTTTTTGGGAGGAGTATCACCTGCCAAGGCTGAGGAGTATTTCAGTTACAACAGTTCCATCAAACAAGCCTACCAAAAGGCAGTGGCCCTACGGTTGGATGAAGCTGCAGCAATCTTGACCAAACTCAAGGCTCAAGACCCCCAAAACCTCGCCGTTTACCACATTGAAAATTACCTCGATTTTTTTCGCCTCTACATCAATGAAGATGTGGAAGAATACAACCGACTCAAAAAACACCTCGATCTGCGTCTGGATAAAATCAAAGCGGGCGACCCCAAATCGCCTTATTACCTCTATGCTCAAGGGGATATTTTTTTACAGTGGTCTTTAGTCAAACTGAAATTTGGCGATTTCCTGGGGGCATTTTCCAACGCGGGCAAAGCCTTTCGTTTGTTGAAAAAAAACCAGGAGAAGTTCCCTCAGTTTATGCCCAACTACAAAGATTTGGGGCTTTTGCACGCACTGGTTGGCACCATTCCAGACAATTACCAGTGGGGCGTAAAACTGCTGGGGGGCATGCAGGGCTCGATTGCACAGGGCAAAGCCGAATTGGAAAAAGTGATGCGCTATGCCCGGCAAAACGAGTTTATGTTCGCCGATGAAACCGTGGTTTACTACGCCTTTCTGGTTTTGCACCTTGAGAATGACGCCGAAGAAGCCTGGAAAACATTGCAACACCAAAACCTGGATGTAGCCAAAAATCCCCTGCATTGCTTCCTGAAATCCAGTGTGGCCCTGCGTAGCGGCCATACCACCGAGGCGATTGAGATGTTGGGCCAATACCACAAAACGGCAGGTGCCCTGGATTTTCCAGCCTTGGAATTTCAGTTGGGTTTGGCCAAATTGCGCCGCCTAGACAGCGATGCCGCGCCGCATTTTTTGAATTTCCTCAGTCGCTTCCGGGGGCGCAACAACATCAAAGAAGCGTACCAAAAACTGGCCTGGTCAGAATTGATCAAAGGTAATACTGCGGGCTACAAACGCTACCTGCAATTGTGTACACAAAGGGGTGTAGCCGATTTTGGTTCGGATAAAAACGCCCAGGAAGAAGCCCAAAGCAATACCGTCCCTGACCCAACCCTGGTCAAAGCCCGCCTACTTTTTGACGGCGGCTACTATCAAAAAGCGCATGAGCTTTTAACAGAAAAAGAAAATTACCGCTGGCCTACTCAAGCCACACAATTGGAATACACCTACCGTCTGGGTCGGGTATTACATGGCCTCGAACGCTGGGACGAAGCCCTGGGGCTTTACCGCCAAACCATCACAAATGGCCGGGAGTCCACCTATTATTATGCTTGTAATGCGGCTTTGCAAGGAGGCCTGATTTGTGAGCTGCGCAAGGATTACCCTCAAGCCCGTCGTTTCTTCCAACTCTGCACTGAAATGCGGCCGAGTGATTACCGGACGAGTTTGCATCAGGCGGCAAAGGCGGGAATGGGGAGAGTGAAAAGTGAAAAGTGAAAAGCGAATAGCAGGTACACCTGTTGTTTTTCAACTATTTGGATTGATTTTTCTGAGCTTAAAGTTTGGAGTTAGGGTGAACCCGCATTTTTTTCACTTTTCACTTTTCACTTTTCACTTTTCACTCTTCACTTTTCACTCTTCACTCTTCACTAAATTCTTATCTTCCAAATCTCAAAAGTCTCCCTCATCAATTGCTCCCGATGATCCGGGTGGGCGATATTGATCATGGCTTTGGCCCTTTCCTGGATACTTTTGCCCCACATTTCGGCCACGCCGTATTCCGTTACGATGTAGTGCACGTGGGCCCGGGTGGTGACGACACCCGCTCCAGGCTTGAGCATGGAGGTGATGCGGCTGATGCCTTTATTGGTCATGGCGGGCAGAGCAATAATGGGTTTGCCACCTTTGGAAAGCGCAGCGCCCCGGATAAAGTCCATTTGCCCACCTACTCCTGAAAAGATTCGACTACCAATCGAGTCCGCACAAACCTGCCCGGTAATGTCTACTTCAATGGCGCTGTTGATGGCGGTGGCTTTGGGATTTTTGCGGATGATGGAGGTGTCGTTGACGTATTCTATATCCAACACCCTTACGAGCGGGTTGTCATCAACAAAGTCGTAGAGTTTTTGAGAGCCGATTAAAAAGCCAGTGACCAGGTGCCCGCGGTGTTTGGCCTTGTGTTCGTTCGTAATGATGCCCTTTTCCACCAAGGGAATGATGCCATCAGAAAACATTTCGGTGTGAACGCCCAATTCGCGGTGGTTGGTCATGGCAGCTAGGGCGGCGTTGGGAATGGCACCAATGCCCATTTGCAGGGTGGCACCATTTTCTACCAGGCTGGCAATGTTTTCTCCAATTCGGCGCTCAATTTCGTCGGGTTCAGGAATGATGTGCGTAGGTAAAGCGTAATTTACTTCAATGACCTTATCAAATCGACTGATGTGGATGTTGCCATCGCCCTGGGTGCGGGGCATCCGCGGGTTGATTTCGGCAATCAAAACCTTGGCTGTTTCCGCAGCAGCCAATGAGGTATCTACCGATACACCCAAGGTTACGTAACCGTGGGCATCGGGAGGTGAAACGTGCAGAATGGCCACATCCAGGGGAATGGCGCCACGCCGGAACAAACGGGGTACGTCGCTCAAAAAAACCGGAACGAAGTCAGCCCGACCCGCTTGCACTGCCTCACGCATGTTGGCCCCTGTAAAAAGGCTATAGACGTGAAAACTATCCCGGTATTGCTCTTCGGCATAGGGCGCAGGGCCTTCGGTGTGCATCTGGTAAATTTGAACTCCACGCAGTTCATCACCGCGTTCGGCCAGGGCTTTGACCAATACTTGTGGCGCTGCTGCGCCCGTGTGGATGAATACTTTATCGCCGGAACGAATGACTGAAACGGCTTCATGGGGTGTGACGGGTGAATAAGATTTAGAGCTCATGGCTATGACTTCTTTAGAAATTATGTCCTTTGTTTAGGGTTCAAAATAAGGGGGCATTTTTGGCCCCATGAATGAGTTTTCTCTCCAAAGTTAAATGACTTTTGCAAAGGGTGCAAAAAGGCAATACCTTTGTGCTGCTCAAACAGCCTTCATGGAGTTTTCCAACTATTTGCCTTTGCCCCTGCGCGGGGAACATTCCATCTTCTACTACCTCTTGCTAGCCGTATTAGGGGCACAGATTATTTATTCACTGGGGATTGGGGTACTGTTTTTTGGAAAAAGTTCGGGTGAAAAACGTTCCAACGCCTGTTATGGCCTATTGCTCATCACTTTTGCCCTCACGCTGCTGCATTATTGGTTGGTGTTGGCAGGTATTTATGAGCGGTATCCAAGTTTGTATTTTATACCCATTTATTCCACTCTTAGTTTGCCCACTTTACTTTTTTATCATGTTAAGTTGCGCTTGTATCCTCAGTACCAACTGCGCCGCAGCGATTTGAAGCATTTCATTCTACCCATCGGGCAGTTCGTTTTTTTTGTGTTCATGTTTTTTTCCTCAATGGATTTTAAAGCAGATTATGGGCGGCAGTTTTTTAACCCTTTTTATGGGGCATTGGAGCAGGGTTTATTTCTGAGCCTCTTTTTTGCCTACCTCTTCTTTGCTCGCCGCTACGTGGTGCAAAAACGCAAAAACCTGCGCGATAAGTCGGAGTTGCGCAAGGTGTTATATGCCCGCAAGTTGTTGCAGGTGCTGTTTTACCTTTTTTGTATCCATACCTTTTTCGTGCTCAGCGATTTCATCAGTTACCAGTTTTGGGACCTCAATTTACGTTCGGTGAAGGTTTTTGCCGCCCTGGGCATCCTTTCTTTTGCGGCCATCCTTTTCTGGTTAGGCGTTTACGGCTTTCAGATTTTATTATGGGGCAGAAAAGTGCTGAATGAAGGATAGTTCGAATGACGAATGATTCGAATGACGAATGACGAATAAGGGGCACTTCGACTTCGCTCAGTGAACAGCTCAGTGACCGGAACATTCGTACTTCGTCATTCGAATCATTCGTCATTTCTCCTTACCTTCCCACCTCGCTCAAAACCATACCAAATATGATTCACCGTAGCCTGAGTATTTTACTGAGTGGCCTGCTGGTTACCGCTTGCTGGGGCCAAAGCAGTTTGCCCAAACACTTGAAAAAACCATTGGATAAAGTATCCGCCGAAGCCCTCAAAGGCCACATCGCCTACCTGGCCGACAACCGCATGAAAGGCCGCCTGCCAGGTACACCCGAATTTGATCTGGCTGGCCAATACGTGGAGGCTGAATTCAAAAAACTGGGCATGGAACCTGCTGGCGAAAATGGCACCTACCGCCAAAAAGTAGTCATCCGCACCGCCAAAACCATACCCGATCAAAACAGCATCCATTACCATTCCTCCACCCAACACATGGACCTGGAATACGGCAAGGATTACACGGTGCAGGCCGACTTCAACGTAGCCCGCAACCAGGTGGAAGCCCCCTTGGTTTTTGCTGGTTATGGCATTTCAGCGCCCAAACTCAAGCACGATGACTATGCAGGCCTGGATGTAAAAGGTAAAATTGTGATCCTGCTCAGTCGGGTACCCGAAAACAAGTTTGGCAGTACCGAAACTGCCCACCTGGCCACTACCCGCGCCAAAGTCGACATGGCCTACAAACAGGGTGCTGTTGGCGTTTTTGTGATGCCTTCACCTACGGTAGGCGGCCCGCAAGGAGGCCCCGCATCGGCACGAGGCGTGGTGTTGCCCAATGGAAAAGCCGAAGGCCGGGGTGTCAATCCTTACGCTTCAATCAAGGTAGTTGGGGCTTTGACCTGGACGGGTTTGGGTAAAATAATGGGTAAACCCGAACTGAGCAGCCGTGAATTGGCCGCTTTACTGTACAATCCTAGCACCCCAGTGGTCATTCCCGGTACTGCCCGCATCCAAACGGGTACGGTATATGAGCACCTGGAAAGTTTTAACGTAGTGGGCAAAATTCCGGGTTCTGATCCGGTGCTAAAGGACGAATACGTGGTGCACACCGCCCACCTCGACCACGTCGGGATTGGCCGCCCAGTCAATGGCGATTCCATCTACAACGGTGCACACGACAATGCTTCGGGAGTAGCCAGTTTGCTGGAAATTGCCAAAACCTACCAAAACCTGAAAAAACAACGCCCCAAACGTTCGGTGCTGATTGTGATGGTAACGGGTGAAGAAATGGGCCTGCTGGGCTCCACCTATTTTGCCAACAACCCAACCGTGCCCAAAGAAAAAATTGTGGCCGATGTCAATACGGATATGCCAACTATCCTGGCGCCACTCTTAGGTGTAGTGCCACTTGGTGCCGAGCACTCTACCCTACTGGCCACTGTCCAACAGGCTGCGGGCTACCTGGGTCTCGAAGTGATGCAGGATCACATGCCAACTGAAGTACGTTTTGTGCGCAGCGACCAGTACAGCTTTGTCCTGCAAGGCATTCCCGCGCTGCACATCAAGTATGGCCTCAAAACCAGCGACCCCAATTTTGACCTGGATGGTTTGATCAAGGATTTTACCAAAAACAACTACCACAAACCTTCGGATGAACTCAATGGGTCTTTCAATTTTGAAGCGGGCCGCACCTACGTCAAACTCAATTTTTTGATCAGCTATCTGGTGGCCAATGCTGCGGATCGCCCGACTTGGAAACCCGAGAGTATTTTTGCCACCAATTAATCGTTATCCCTTAAAGTATAGAAATCATGCATAAAATCACCTTGCTGTTGCTGGTGCTTTTCCACTCGCTGCTGGCCTACGCCCAGGTGGAAGTAGCTGCACTGGATCAATATTTTCAACAAGCTCAAAAAGACTGGAATGTACCGGGATTGTCCATCGCGGTAGTAAAAGATGGAAAGGTCGTACTGGCCAAAGGCTACGGCGTTTTGGAAAAAGGGAAAACGATTAAGGCAGATGAAAATAGCCTTTATGCCATTGCTTCCAATACCAAAGCTTTCATCTCTGCCTCCATTGGCATCCTGGTGGAAGAAGGTAAACTGAAGTGGGATGACCCGGTGCAAAAATACCTACCCTACTTTGAGCTGTATGATCCCTACGTGAGCAAACACGCTACCGTGCGTGATCTGCTCTGCCATCGGGTGGGTTTAGGCACTTTTAGTGGCGATGCCATTTGGTACAAAACGAATTACAGCGCGGAGGAAGTGGTCAAAAGGGCCAAGTATTTGCCCTCCGACTATGAATTTCGCGCAGGTTATGGGTATACCAACCTGATGTTTATTGCCGCTGGTGAAGTAGTTCGAGCGGCGAGTGGCCAGCCTTGGGATGTGTTTGTGAAAGAACGCATCTTCAAACCCCTGGGCATGGAGCGCAGCCAAACCAGCACCAGTGCCCTGGGCAATCTGAGCAATGTAGCCATGCCACACAAGAGCATTTATGGCCCCGCCGAGCCTATTCCCTATGCGGGCTGGGACAACATGGGCGCCGCTGGGGGCATCATCTCCAGTGTGAGCGACATGGCCAAGTGGATGAATTTACAGCTCAATCAAGGGAAACACGAAGGCAAAACCAT
Source organism: Haliscomenobacter sp. (assembly GCF_041740695.1). Classification (GTDB taxonomy): domain Bacteria; phylum Bacteroidota; class Bacteroidia; order Chitinophagales; family Saprospiraceae; genus Haliscomenobacter. Next base: position 24,160 of record NZ_JBGSLK010000133.1, read on the forward strand.
CTTCAGCGCCCAAACCCAAGAAACCTTCTGGCGAATGCACAACAGTTTTCAGGTCTCTGCCGCGCAAAAGCAACGCTATTTTAAACGGCATTTTTCGGGTTATGCCCTGGGCTGGAGCATTGCCGATTATGGCGGCAGAGTGGTACTGTCGCACGGTGGCGGCTACGATGGCATGTACTCCCAAGTGATGATGGTGCCCGAAGAAAAACTGGGCATCGTGGTGCTGACCAATAGTATGACTGGCATTAGCCCTACGCTTTGTCAATACGTAGTGGATCGTTACCTGAGCTTGCCGCTGAAAGATTGGAGCAAAGAGGGTATTCCTGGCGAAGTACAACACCAGGCCGAGCGCCGCAGTATTGTGGCAAACCGCAAAGCTGTACAGGTCAAAAACACGACGCCGGGTTTACCCGCCAGCGCCCTGGTCGGCCAATACCACGACCCATTGTACGGAACGCTTGAAGTGAAGCTTGGGTCCAATCAACAGCTGGAACTGCACTTCCCACACGGGCCTCAACTGGATGCGGTACTCAGCCATTGGCACTACGATACCTATGAAATCAAATGGAAGCAAAACCACGCCTGGTATGATTTTGGTACCCTGCAATTTGTGGTGGATAACAATCGGAAGGTGGTAGGGATTGAATTTGATGTGCCGAATGAGGATATCTTTTTTGAGGAGATACATGCGAAAAGACAGTAGGGGCGATCCTTTGTGATTGCCCCCTATGCGATGGTTATGGGCGACCACAAAGGGCCGCCCATTTTGTTGGGGGCGGCCCTGTGTGGCCGCCCATTTTGTTGGGGGCGACCACATAGGGTCGCCCATACCATTATCGTCCTCGTCCTCCTCTTAACAACCCTGCTACAAAAAGCAGCACAATTGCCCCGATGACCGATTGGATGATTGTATTCACGGTAGCGCTACCTACATTGAGAGAAATATTGAGCACGCCGAATAGCCAGCCGCCAACAAAAGAGCCGACGATACCCAAAATGATGTTCCACAAAAGGCCAAAGCCGCCGCCTTTCATGATTTGGCCAGCCAACCAGCCGGATACCGCGCCAATAATGAGGATATAGATGATGTCCATTAGTAATAGGAATTTTGGTGAAAGAATGATTTATACAAGGTACAAGCAAAATTATTAAAAATGCAATAACAAATTGTTTTTGATTTTTATTTTTGACACTTGCTTTTATTTCAAATATTTATTTGGTGAAAAATAAATTACTCCTTATTTTTATAACCATAAACTAAACCATAGAGTAATGGCAAAAAAATTATACGCTTCCTTTATTGGAATCAATGCCTACCAAAGCAATAAATTATATGCGTGTATCCATGATGTGCTCAATCTGGATCGATTCCTGCGCAAGTTCTGTGCACAACAACCCATAGATACCATTGAATACCACCCCGCTTATTGGCTTGCACCACATGATAAGGGCTTCGATCAAAATGATTTGAATACCCATCAGGAGCAATTTCCAGATTTCGAGCCTGATGCGTTACCGCTACCAACCTATGCCAACATCAAGGGCCAAATCAATGGCCCTTTTGCCCATCTAAAACAAGCCCAAGCTGGCGATATCTGCCTTTTGTTCTACAGCGGTCATGGCTCCTCCATCGAAGCCCCCCAGGAGTTTTGGGGCGATAAATCCAATCGACGCAATGAAACCATGGTGTGTGTCGACAGCCGCACCAATCCGGAGGCCAGGGATTTGATCGACAAAGAAATGGCCTACCTGATTTGGGACGCCTTACACGATCCCGAAGACAAAGCGAAGTTCAAAGATGTCCACTGTTTGGTCATCATGGACTGTTGTCATTCGGGAAGTAATTTCCGGGATGACGAGATTGATCCACGTAAAATTCGCTTCCGGCACGAAACTGCATCTAAAAGCCAGGTTCGTTATGATCAATACCTGGGAAAAGAAGAAGGTTTTTTTGAACTCAATCATGAAGGTAGGGCAGAATTCGCTATTGCGCCCTATGTGCATCTGGCTGCGGCTAGAGACGACGAAAAAGCCCAAGAAACCTTTGATGGAGGCTTATTTACCTCTTGTCTGATGCGGCAATTGCAGGCGGGCGGCACCTCGAGAACTTACCGAGATTTGATGTCAAACCTGGCCATTGAAGTACGCAACCGCTCAGACAAACAAAACCCAGTGGCTTTTGCCTTTGCCGAAAAAGACCTGGATCAGCAATTTTTATCTAGAGAAATCACCCCTTATCGGGCTACTTATCCGGTTAATTTTATCAATGGGGAGTGGATTTTGTCGGCGGGTAAAATTGATGGTTTGGTAGCATCGGGGGCTTCAGGTGATACCTTGGTGCAAATTCCTGGGGTTGAGGAATTGGTCAAGGTTGTTGTGGTGCGTAATGATCAATCGGTATTAGACGGCGCTCCATTGATGAGTTTGAATCAAAATGAAGGTTATGAAGCGGTTTTGAAACGATTGGCCAATTCACCATTGCGTGTGGGGCTATCCGCTGGATTGCGACAGGCAAGCAAAGAATGCGCGGAGCTGCAAGCGGCTTACGAAATAGAGCCCCCTTTGTTTTACACCATTGATTTTTTGGCTGAAGAAGAGGTTGATGATTATGTGATTCGATTGACGATTGAAGGTGAGTATGTTTTGACCAAAAACAACAGTTCTATTCCCTTATTCAAGCGCAGCAATAACCCTTTCGTTTTTTTACGTTATGTGGATTCGGTTGGAAAATGGGTGGGGGCTTCGGTGTTAAAAAATGAAAGCGCTCAATTTTCAGCAGCGGATTTTTTGTTCACCCTTGAAAAAATAGAAGGCGAAGCTTTTGGAACTAACCCTGATGCTGTGCCAGGAGAAAAAATTGGAGTGCATGGCTCGCTCCCGGAAGAGTTGGTATGTAGGTATAAAAACGGCCGGCAACCTGCTTTTAGATTAAGTATTGCAATTAACCCAACTTCCAATTTGACCGAATGTTATTTAGGGGTGTTGTATTTAAGAAGTCTTTTTGGCATTAAAATAGATTTTATTGACCTGGATCAGAATAAACTGGTCAAAGATAAGGAGTCGCTATTTTTAAAACTTAAAACTAAAGACAATCGACTCTACAAGACTATTCCCTTTGTAATAAATAAAGCATACGAAAAATTTAACATCAATGAAATTACAGCCTATCTGAAAATCTTTGTAGCTGTTGACCCCCAAAGTTTGGCATTGCAGCGCTTTCAACAAGCAGATTTGCCATTGGATGAAAACATACCAAATTATCGCGGTGATAAAAGTGGTGACGATGGAGAACTTGGGTTCGAAGGAGATAGCTTGGGCGAGCAACGCGATTGGACCGTTTTTACCATGAAAATCCGCGTAGTTGGCCCAAATAAAGAACAGCAGGTTCAGCAAGGAACAACCGATTTTACTGCTTTTACGCTTAAAGCACCCGAAGGTTTCCAAGCAATCGCTTATGCCCTTACAGGCGATGATCAACAGCACAAACTAAAAAAAATAAACCGACTCAAAGGGGTAGACCGTGCGACGGATGCCATGGTGGATTTGGTTACCCCGCCTGAACGCTTGTTTTGTGACGTGTTGACTAGCCGCAATCCTTTCCCAGCGGGCTTGAGCTCTGCTTCGGACAATGGCGTACAAATCTTGGAACTGCGCCCCACCCAGGGTAGCGATAATTTTCCCCGCCTACAGGAAGGCCAAAAATTGACCATAGTTCCTAAAGGGCAGTCTGTTCGACAACGATCAATGGATGACGCCGATGAGGCACTTCTCGAAACTACGCTGCCTTACGGTTATGACGAGAAATCAGGTTTGTTTTACCCCTTGGGCTATGGTGACGAGCAGGGTAATATTTACATCGAAAAATTACCCCCTCCCAGCGATGGCCTCATCGAAGGCGATAAACCCTTGACCAAAGGCATTGGTCAGTCCATAAAGCTCTATTTCAAAAAAGTATTCACCCGCAAGCCAGTAGAAGTACTACGGTTGCATTGGCAAGATGTGGAAGGCAATTGGCAAAGTGAAGCAAATGCCTCTGAAATACAATTTAAACTTAAAGACCAGATCAATGCAAAAATAGTATTGGCTATTCACGGCATCACTGGAGATACGAACTGGATGTTGGCGGGTTTGCAGGAGCTGCATACCCAAGGCTCAAGAATGGATTTCATCCTGACTTATGACTACGAAAGCCTGGCTACCCCCATTGAAAATACGGCAAAAAAATTATTCCAACGTTTGACTGAAGCAGGTTTTGGCGAAGCCAATAGCCCCAAATTGACCATAGTCGCGCACTCCATGGGCGGCCTGATCACCCGCCATATGTTGGAGATAGATCAAAAAGGGGAAGATTTCATCCAACACTTGATCATGATGGGTACCCCGAATGACGGATCGGAAGTGGCTGGGCTTCGCGAGCAAGTATTCGGTTTGATTACCGATGCCTTGAATGTGGGGGGCGTGATGAAACTGGCGATTTCAGGCTTGTCTTACGTATTGAGCCAATTTGGGGCAAATGCGACCGAAACCTTAGCGCAACTCACGCCCGGTTCCCCAGTGCTCAAAGCCCTGAAGCGGACCGAAAAAATGCCGACCCAAGTTCGATATTCCCTCATTGCGGGCAACATCAGCAAAATTACCGAGGCGGAAGCTGCGGGCAATCCTTTTTTGGAACGTTTGGTGGATCAAATCAAAGGGAAAGCGGTTTATCCAGTTTTGTCCAAATTTGTGTTCAATGACAATCAGCACGATATGGCTGTGACGATTGATAGCATGGTAGCAGTTCCAGGCTTTGAACGGGGAAAACGGATCGAGGTGTGCTGTGATCATGTGGGGTATTTTGACGCAGAGGAGTGTTTGAAGCAATTGAAGGACTTGTTGAGTGAATTTTAATCAGGAAGAGGTTGGGGGAAAAAGCTCCCTCACCCCAACCTCCCCCTCAAAAAATTACTCGTCAATTTCGACCGTCCCACCCGCTTCCAATCCTCCGCACCCAGCACCTCCAGGTACTCACTTTCATCAATCCGTTCCAGCAAATCAAACAACTCAGGGTCACTTTCCAATACCTGGATCAATTCCAGCGCCAGTTGCTCATCATCTGGTTGGGCTTCAATGGCGCGGGAAGCAGGCCGATTTTTGAAAAAAGATGCAATCAACTCAACTGCTCCAAGTGGACTCACTTTGGATGCTGGGGCTGCTTGCAGATGCTGCTCATCCGGCACCCCGATGCGCAGCGCATCCAAGGCGCGCAGAATGCCGTTGCCGTAATATTTTTTCCATTCTGGGAAGACTGTTTCTTTAGCTGCTGACTGAAACAAAGCCTGACGCACCGCCTCCACTTTTTTCCAGCGCTGGCCTTCCTCGTAGTAACCCTTGGCTTCCAGTTCTTTGCGGTAATACGCAATCCAGAGTGCCGCCGCTGCCGCCACTTGTGGCGTGGCTGACGAAGTCCCTCCCCCACCCCGGGTAAAAGCCTTGTCTTTGCCCACCCAGGGCACATTGGGCGTATAAGCGGCCAGGGCGTACTTCATCCGGGAGGCCGGGCCCCAGCAGCCCTGCATGTATGCGGTATCGATTTTGGATCGACTGGCCAATAAAAACTTCTGGTCGTAGGGGCGCTGATCCTGCATGGCCCCTACCGCGGCAATAACCCGGGGAAAAGCGGCTGGATACAGCACACATTTGGGCAAAATGGCACCAGGCCCTTTGTACCAGCAGTTGCTGGCAGCGGATACCACCACGATGCCCGCTTCGTAAGCTTTGTTGATGACCTTGCTCATACCAGGACTGGGTTTGCCCGCCATCGACATGGTGATGACCTCACAGCCCAGCTCAATGGCAGCTTCCACTGCTGCTTCAAAACGTTTGGAGTTAAAAATCACCACCGTTTCGGAGATGCGGAGCGGAATCACTTCGGCGAAGGGAATTCCACCTACTTCACCCTCGTATTCGCCGAACAAATCCTGTGGGTCCACCTGGTCTCCCGCCAAGAGGATCATGGTGCCAGTGCCATGCCGATCCTGACCAGAATCAGGCGGGTCGATGGCCGAGTTTTCTCCAGGAATAAAACTGCGCCCTTCATCGTGTTTAAGGTACTTGGGCAAACCAGGCCGATTGGGAACATAACCCGTGTCGATATGGGCAATCCGAATCCGGGGCGGATTATCCTGCCATTTTTGACGAACCTCCTGCACCGCTCCGGCCAATTGGGAATACTCTGCACCGAGGTGCCAGCCCACTTTTACGCCAGGCTCAAGCTGGGCAGGGGGCCATTCTGGGAGGTAGTCATCGGAGTCAGAGCGGCCCTCTCGACTGAGCGTTTTTTGGTGCTCGAAATAAAGGGGCTCTACTTGTACTTGAATCTTTTCTGCTTTTAAGGCCGCCTGCAGGGCATGCGCAGCGTTCCAGGCATCTTTTACTGGAATATCGATTACTTCTATTTCCAGAATTTTATGCCCATCGACAATCTGCTCAGACAGAATGTGGAGCTGATCATCCTGCATGGGCTCGAAATCCACCGCTGCTGTCAATTTTAACCGGGCAAACAAAGGCGTCACTTTGTGCATGGTGCGCGAAATGGACTTTTTTACCCGTGCTGGCTCAAATCCTTCAACCAGCGTTGGCTCAGGAATATCAATGGCAAAGGGGGAGTGCGTTTTGTAGGAAGCAATTTGAGCCCCGTAGGTGAACAAGTTAGGTTTGGGAAAAGCATACTGCTCTTTTGTTTTGGCAATCAGCTCCTCCGCACTGGCCTCGGGGGCATTGGTCAGGAGTTCTTTGAGGGCTCCAGTGAACAGGCCAAATTCTTCGCCGTCAAAGGTCGTTTCCTCGTCCTGGCAAGCCGCCAATAAAGTAACTGCCGCTTTTACTTTTTGCCCCTTGCGGGCCTGCAAGTACTTTTTTTGGATCGGCTCCATGATGCTTTTCCCGCCGGATCTACTGATTTCATACCGAATGTCAGGTCCCACGCCCCGGGCGATACAGCCCCGGGTTTCCAGGCCCATGCTCAAACCTTTTTCGAGTTTGGCGATCAGATCGATCTGACCTATCGGAGCCTCGTCTCTGATCACTGTGCCGGAATGACAACTATCCGAAACCACCGTGATGCGCACCCCTTCGGCAAACTGCTGGAAACAGGCGTATAATTCATCGTCAAGCAATTCCCGGTCGTACAGGCACCAGGTTTGGTCATTGCGTTCATCATCAGCTACACCCTTTTTCTCGTTGGGAATTTGTCCGCCATGCCCTGAATAAGTGACCAACAAGATATCTCCGGCCTTCAGTTGAGCAGATTTTTCCTGAAGATAAGCTATGATGGTAGCGGCTACCGCCTCCTCATCTTTCAACAAGTGAGAAGAGTGGTAGCCTTGATCACGGGCAAACTGATTCCAAAAAATCGCATCGTTGACTGCCGCATTTAAAAAACTCAGGCTTCCGCGATAATACTGGCGATCAAACTGGTTTACCCCGATGTGCAATGAATATCCCTGTGGCATGTTGGAGTTAGTTTGGGAATGAATCAAGCTTGTGGATGTTCGGTAAAATGTTTTTTGATGAATCGTCGACCATTGTTGTACATGATGTTTTTCACTTGGGTTGCAACATCATTAAGTCCAAAATCAACCCCCGGATGGGCTTTTTGGGCTTGCTTCAATACTTCAGGTAGCATTTCGATCAGGTTCTTTTCCAGGTAAGGGTATTCCGCCACGGAAATACAGGCTTTGATTGCCGCAATCAAGCCATCAAAGTCGGAGCCCAGGGTAAGGTGATCCCAAGCTTTGGGTCCGGCACATTTGACCGCATGCAAGATCTGATTGCACAAGTGCCACAAATGTTTGGGTGCATCGAGGCGCTTCATGGGGTCTTTTTGCCCCTCGTCGTATTTTGTTTCCTGGTCTTCATGTTCCTGGTCTTCCACCCATTCTTCCCGAGATCGTTTGAGTTTTAGCCCCAGTGCCAGGTAGTTTTGATGGTCAAAAAATTCACTGGAAACTTTTTGAGCACCCAGCACCCGCCGATCGAGGATCAGACCAATCAAACCTCCTGAGTCAACAATGATTTTGATCTCCTCGTCGTAAAGGTTAAGCGACCAGGGATTGAATTCACAATCCCAAAACAAGGTGAAGGGTTTTTGGATGCCTTTGGGCTTTTTCCATTGTACCCGCACGTGTTGATCACTGTTCACCAACTCGGCTTTATCAATGTATTCCATCAATTTTTCCGACTTCCAGCTGATGCCTGTAAACCCTACATGGCTGGCAATGATAGGGATGTTTTGATATTCGTGATCGATCCGGTATTGGTAAAATTCCTTGCGGGATGCGATGCTCATGTGTTTGATGTCGATCAACAATTGATAGCCACCAATGCTTTTATCGTAGGCGGTATTGATCAAGGCTTTGCCAAAAGGGGTCAAACCTTGTCCCTTAGGCCAAAACTGCTCATTCCCCGCGATCAATTTTACACTAAAGGCGTGATTGCAGGTAGCGTACCGGGTTTGATGCACCATCGTGAGGTACAAAAAACGGTATTTGTTGTCCTGTTTCAACGTCCTTAGGTTCTCTTCAGCATTGTGTTCGTTGCTCGCGATGGAATGTGCACCCTCGATGGCCAGGATCAAATTTATTTTGTTCTCATCCAATTCGCTGAAGTCCTTGATGATTTTGATCTTGTCGGGTTTAGCGGCAACAGATGCTTCCAAATGGGCCAACTCTTCTTTGAAGTATTGCAAGTCGCCAGAGCCCGTTGGGCGGTTCATCATGTCTTTGTCGAAAAAAGACAAACCTGCGGCCAACTGCACCAAAAAACTGGTAGCATAGGGTGGCTCCAAGGTGATAAAAGTCGCTACGCCAATGTTTACATCACCTTTTTCACATTGAGTCAAACTGCTTTGTGAATCCACCACACTGACGAAATCATTATAAACTTTCCAACAATCTCCTCGGTCGGATTCAACATCATTGGACATAAAACTTTTAAAAGAGGGATGAAAATGCAGGTCAAAGCTTGCCATTTGTACTTGGGTTTATCAAGATGAATAAGAGGGTTTCTATTTGATCATGTCATCAAAATCATTCATGTCAGTGGCGTAATTTTTGATAGTGGCACCATCGAACTCAATAGCTTCTCCCCCCCGTTCTATACGGAGTTTGTGTGGGTCAAAGGTTTTAAAATCTTCATGCAAGCGGTTGAGCATCGCGATGAACTCAGGTTGGGGGAAACAATCACTTTTGTCGGTTCGGACATTGGTATGCGTCCAAAGCCCGGGATCGTAGGCTGCTCTGGAATTGAATTCAAACCATTGCTCATCGTAGGTCTGCTGCGGAATAGGGATATTGAAAAACCAGGCCATACTCAGGATCAATTTCCGACAGGCTTCAATTTGAGCAGCGGAGTAGCGGTGGTAATGGAGTGCTTTGCGAAAAGGCTTTTCCAAGGTACAAACCTGGTCGGCAGGAACCAGATGCTTTTTAGGATTGGGGGGGAACTGTACAAAAAAACTGCCGTCTGCTGCCTTTTGGACTGGGCCAATCGCACATATCTCTATACCAATAGAACTACTACTGACCTTCGCATTCAGTTTAGCCAAAGCCTTTCCTGAAGTTTTGACACCCATTCCCAGGTGATGGGCCCAATGGTATTCCATAAACGCGCGGTAGATTTTACCATCCAGCGCTGCATCCCCATTGAGTGCAGGCCCGCCGATGACGAAGGCCGTCCCAACCCGTCTTGGGGTAGTTTGATTATCGTCAATCGACCACCAATTGATCACTCCCCTCGGATCGTGAAATCCTGCGGTATGGTGCAGAAAAATGGATTGTTTGGGTTGAATTTCCTGAAAATACTCTTCCTTAGGCAAAAAAGTTTGCCGAGCGGGCGATAGCCAATCGATGATATTGGTGCTGAAGGTATAACCGTGCTGAAAGAGTATGGCCCAGGTTTTGGGGCCAACGATGCCATCCGCTCTGAGTTGATGTTCGCGTTGAAAAAGTTTGACTTGCTCGAAGGTTTTGGGGCCAAAATCCCCATCAATGGCAATTGTTTTACCGGTGTTTTTGAGCAGGGTTTGGAGTACCCTTACCGAATGGTTGCTTGAATTTAACTTTAGGGTTTGCATAGGGTTTGGCGTTTGTTCTGTGCGCTTGAAGATAATGATTTTTAATGTATTACAATGTTTATTTTGAAAAAAATGATATTTGATAATAAAAAAATGAGTTTGATACTTATTTTCGTTTTTAAATAATAAAAATGAGTCATGCTGTGTTTGAAATCACCAAAGAAATCAAACAATTACTCTAACCCCCTCCGATTCCGCGGATGAAACCTCAATATCGTCTCCCGTAAATAATCCGTATCCAAATGTGTGTAAATCTCTGTCGTCAAAATCGACTCATGCCCCAGCATGTCCTGGATCGCCTTTAAATCGGCCCCACCTTCCAATAAATGGGTAGCGAAAGAATGCCGAAAAGTATGTGGACTTACTTCCTGGGTAATTTCCGCAGTGACCGCCGCTTCTTTGACGATCAAAAAAACCATCACCCGGCTCAGCCTTGCTCCACGCCGGTTGAGGAAAACGTAATTTTCGTGCCCTTTTTGGATGTTGGGCATTTGATGGCGTACACTATTCAAATAAAAGCCCAGGTGCTTGATCGCATCCGCACCGATGGGAATGATCCGTTCCTTATTGCCCTTGCCAATGATGCGAATGAACTCAATGTCCAAAAACAGGTTGGACAAGCGTAAATCACACAACTCACTTACCCGCAACCCACAGGCGTACAATACCTCCATGATGGCGCGATTGCGCAAGCCCAAGGGAGTACTCAAATCAATGGTGGCCAGCATAGCCTGGATTTCTTCGTAACTCAATACGGATGGAATCGCGCGTTGCAGCCTTGGCCCTTCCAATAAGGCGGTTGGATCGTTTTGGACACCCCCTTCCAGCAGGAGGTATTTGTAAAAAGTTTTAAGCGCCGAAATCAACCGCGCTTGCGAAGGGGCACTGAGTCCCAGTTCATTCAGCGACATCAAAAACTGGAACAAATCCTCCGTTTGTATTGCACTGGGGGGCACCTTCCGCTCCTGCAAATGCAAGTATTCCGCCAGTTTCCCCAAATCGCGTTTATAGGCTTCAATGGTATTGGCCGACAAACTTCGCTCCAACAACAGGAAAGCTTCAAAACCACGAATCCAGGGTGACCATAATTTATTTTCCATTGGGATAAAGGGGCGATAAAAAAATAAGTGCTCATTTTGCCAAAGGATTAGATGAGTAAGCGCTTAATTTTAAGTGTCTTATCTAATCCTTTGGCTCAAAAAAAAATGAGCACTTATTTTTGCCCCACTGCAAAGGTAAAGCGACCGATTTAAAAACAGGAGCTACAACGATTCTTTTTTATTTGGCTTAAAATCAGTATATTATATTTATAGTAGTATTTTTGTTAAATCTTTTTCAGAAAAAATTTGCACAAAGACTTGCATGCAGCACAAGCACACACTATCTTTGTTGATGGTAATACTATTTTTTTAGGTAGTAAAAACTTTAACCATGTCCACGATCGAATTTTCAACTCAGTTTGACCGTCTGCGCAGAACGCTGTTCTCTTTCGCCCTTAATCTGACCAAGGACGAAGAATCCGCCCGTGATTTGGTACAAGAAACTGCATTCAAAGCGTTTAAATACTGGGATCGCTACGAGCCCCAAACTAATTTGCGTGCCTGGCTAATGACCATCATGCGCAACTCTTTCATCAATGAATACCGCAAGCGCAAGCGCCGTCAAACACTAAATGACAATACTTCCAACGATTTTCTCCTGGATTCAGGCAACCAAACGGTCACCAACCAAGGTGAATCTGCCGTAATGCAAGAGGAGATCATCCAAGTGGTAAACACTTTGGAAGACTGGGTGCGCATTCCCTTCCTGATGCATTTTCAAGGGTTTAAATACGAAGAAATTGCCGATGAATTGGAAGTGCCACTGGGTACCATCAAAAGTAGAATTTTCTTTGCCCGCCAAAAATTACAGGCACAAATGCGGAAACTGTATACCGCTAAACAAATTGAAGATATTTTGAGTTAATTTGTGCGTAGTAGTGGGGCAAAAATAAGTGTTCATTTTTCCTGAGTCAAAGGATTAGATAAGAAACTTAAAATGAACCGTTTACTGATCTAATCCTTTGGCAAAATGAAACACTTATTTTTTTATCGCCCCGTAGTGACCTTAATCTAAAAACTTAAATGTGAATGGCTGGTAGTACCAATATTCATCCGCTAAAGCGTTTTTTCAAATTGTTAAAGTTAGACCGCAAAGACATCTCCTACATCTACATCAATTCCATCTTTGCGGGGCTAATCGGGTTGATTCTACCCCTCGGCGTACAAGCCATCATTGGACTGATCAGCGGGGGCGATTTTTCTGCTTCCCTCTGGATGTTAATTGGTGTAGTGACCATCGGTACTGCCTTGACGGGTATCATCAAAATCATGCAAATCACCATTATGGAGACCATTCAGCGACGGGTCTTTGTGCGCAGTTCTTTTGATTTTTCGTACCGTTTACCCCGTTTAAAACTGGATTCCCTGGCGCGGTTTTATCCCCCAGAATTGGTCAATCGTTTTTTTGATACCCTCAATTTGCAAAAAGGCTTGCCCAAAATCCTGATCGATTTTTCTGAGGCCATTCTCAACATTACTTTTGGTGTGATTCTTATGGCCTTTTACCATTCCTTTTTCGCTTTTTTTGGCGTGTTTTTGGGATTTTTACTTTTTTTGGTGTATCGATTTACGGGGCCACGGGGTTTATCGTCCAGTTTGAGTGAATCCAAATACAAATACGAAGTAGTGTATTGGCTGGAAGAAATGGCCCGCTCGCTGAGTACCTTCAAAATGGCGGGTTATACCCCCTATCCTTTGCGGCGTACCGATGGTTTGGTATCCAAATACCTCGACAACCGGGCCGAACACTTCAAAGTACTCAAGTTCCAGTACGCGGTCATCGTTGCTTTCAAAGTGCTGATCACTTTTGCCTTGTTGGCTTTGGGCAGTTATTTGGTCATCAACAACGAGATGACCATCGGTCAGTTTGTAGCAGCAGAAATTGTGGTGATCCTGGTGATTGGCAACGTGGAAAAGGTGATCCTGACCATGGAGGCCATCTACGATGTCTTGACTGCCTTGGACAAACTCGGTTTTATGACCGACCTCCCCATCGAAAAAAGTGACGGCTTGCGCTTCGATCAAATTGACCGGGAAAAGCCGATGCATTTGCAGGTCGAAAACCTGAGCTTCAAATTTGAAGATTCCGATCGCCCAACCTTAAATGGGGTTTCCTTGGAAATCAAACCTGGTGAACGGGTTTGTATTGCAGGCATCCAAAGTTCTGGCAAAAGTACCCTGCTACAGCTCATCGCCGGGATTTACGCCGATTTCGAGGGCAGTATAGCTTACAATGGTTTCCCTTTAAAAAGCCTGGATTTGTGCAGTTTGCGCGGCAACATCGGCGACTACATCCACGAATCCAATATTTTTACTGGAACCATCCTCGAAAACATCACCTTGGGCAACCCCGATACGCCCCTGGAGGCCATTGTAGACTTAGCTGAACAATTGGGTATTGCCACTTACATCCGCAATCTGCCGAATGGTTACAATACCATTTTGCTGCCGGAAGGCCGCAATATCCCCCACACCATCCGCACGAAACTGATCTTATTGCGTGCTGTAGTTACGCAGCCCAAGTTGCTTTTGGCCGAAGACTTTTTTAAAAGCCTGGAGTCCAAAGACCGTGATTTTATTGCCAGTTTCATCGCCCGGCGCGATGCCCCCTGGACCCTGGTCGCTGTTTCCAGCGATCCGGTATTGGCGGCGCAATGCGACCGCTTGTTGCTCATGGAGAATGGGCAAATCATTGCCGAAGGCACCTGGCAATCCTTACAAGATCACCCGGTTTTTGACACGGTGTTTCGCAGTAAAGAAATTGAATTATTGGGTTGAGAAGGTTGAGTGAGGTTGAGGAGGTTGAGGCTGCCGCAGGGATCCTTGCACTTCGGCTACGCTCTGTGACCGGATCGCTGCGGCAGCCACGACCTCCCTCAACCTTCTCAACCTTCTCAACCTTCTCAACTAAAAAACATGCTCAACATATCACCAGACTCGATCACTGCACAAATTCAGCAGGAGAAATACAAGTCATTTGAGAAGACTTCCCTCTCCAGTGCCAACGTCATGTTTGCGCGCTGGATGGGTGGATTGTTTTTGCTGGCCCTCATTTTTATGTTTTTGCCCTGGACCCAAAACATCCAATCCAAAGGTAAAGTCACTACCCTACGGCCAGAACATCGCCCCCAAACCGTACAATCTACCATTGCCGGACAAATCGAACGATGGTACGTGCGGGAAGGGGACACTGTCCGCAGAGGGGACACCATTTTGCATTTAACCGAGATCAAATCCGACTATTTTGACCCCCAAATAGTCGAGCGCACCCAAAAGCAGGTCAATGCCAAAACGGGCTCCATCGGTGCCTATCAGCGCAAGGGCAATGCCCTGAGCGACCAAATCAGCGCTTACCAGGAAGAACTGATCCAAAAGCGCAACCAACTGCAAAATAAGGTGCAACAGTCCCGGCTCAAAATCATCACCGACAGCATCGCTTTCCGACGGGCCGTACTGGATGATTCCATCGCCCGGGTGCAACTCGCCCGTACCGATGCCTTGTACAAAGAGGGCATCAAGCCGCGCACCGACGTGGAAGACAAACGTTTCAAAGTGCAAGAAACCGAAGCCAAAGTGGTGGATGCCCGCAACAAGGTGAACATCGCCCGGCAGGAGCTACAAATCGTTCGCACCGAATTACGCCAGGTGGTAGCTGAAACTGCCCAAAAGATCGCCAAAGCTGAGTCGGACATTGCCAGCGCTTTATCCGAACAGTTCGCTACCGAAGCCGACGTCAGCAAATTGTCGATCCAGGTAGAAAACTACCGCCAACGCAATACCTTTTACTATGTGCTGGCACCTCAAGATGGTGTGGTGGCCAAAACACTACAAGCCGGGATCGGTGAAAACATCAAGGAAGGTGAAGCCATTCTCAGCATTTTGCCCAAGCAATATACGCTGGCAGTGGAAATGTACGTCAAACCCCTTGACTACCCATTGATCAATCTCGGTCAGGAAGTGCGTTTTCTTTTTGATGGCTGGCCTGCCATCGTTTTTTCGGGTTGGCCGGGTTTTTCTTTTGGGACTTTTAAAGGCGATATCGTCGCCATTGACAACATCATCAGCGACAATGGCAAGTACCGCATCTTGATTGCGCCGGAGGAAAAGGATGGAAAAAAATGGCCCACGGCCTTGCGCCCAGGTTCGGGTGCCCAGGGCATCGCCCTTTTGCAAAACGTGCCTTTGTGGTACGAATTGTGGCGCCAGCTCAATGGTTTTCCGCCCAATTATTACCAAAAGGAAGAAGGAAAATCGGAAGAACCCAAATTGAAGGCACCTGTTAAGAGCTTGAAATAAAATGAGACCTTTTTTGCTGTTATTTGTTTTGCTGGTAGCAATTGGACCACTGTACGGTACCCAAACCATCGATTCTTTTCCGGTGTTGCCCCTTACTCAGTTTTTGGGCAACATCAAACAAGAGCATCCCATTGCCCGGAATGCGGACTTATTAATTCGCCAGGCCGAGGCCCAGGTTCGCCAGGCGCGTGGAGCTTTTGACCCCAAACTCTATTCCGATTGGCAACAAAAATCTTTTGATGGAACCCGCTATTACCGCGTAGGAGAAGTGGGAGCCAAAGTCACAAGCCAATGGGGCATGGAGTTCAAAGGCGCTTTTAATAGTGCCAGTGGTACTTACCTGAATCCTGAAAGCAGGCTACCCGACCCTGGCCAGGCGGTGTTGGGGCTCACGGTGCCCTTGCTCAATGGCCTGTTGTTTGATGGCAATCGAGCTGGACTACAAAATGCCCAACTGGATCGGGACGGACTGGCTGCCGAGCGCCAGGGTTTGCTCAACGACTTGCTCCTGCAAGCCGGCATCACTTACCTCAATTGGGCCATTGCCTACAACCAGTGGCGCGTCACCGAGCAGGCTTACCAGCTGTCCTTAACCCGTTTTCGGGGGATTCGGGCGAGTTATTTTTTAGGGGACAAACCAGCGGTGGATACCATCGAAACCTTCACCCAAGTGCAAAACTGGCAACTGGAGCTCAACGACGCCCTGGTAACGTACCGCAATGCCACCCTGAGCATGCAAGCGCTCCAGTGGGATCAGGGACGGGCACCTGCGATCGGTGACAACTGGAATTGGCAACCCCTCCCCTTACAAAATGTGGTGCAATTGCCCAGTCTACCCATCGATTCTTTTACTCAACAACTAGCCCTGCGACACCCTGATTTGCGGACCATCCAGGTTGATCTGCGCCAACTAGAGGTCGATCGCCGTTTGGCAGCCGAGCAATTCAAGCCACGTTTGGATTTGAGTTACAACTTCCTGGGCCGGGGTTTTGACTTTACCGCTCCGACCAAAGAGGATCCAACCCTGACCTTAACCGAAGCACTGGGAACCAACTTCAAATGGGGACTCAATTTTTCATTCCCCCTGTTCCTGCGCAAAGAGCGCGGTAAAATGGAGTTGGTACAAATCAAACAGCAACAAACCGGCAATAAATTTGAGCAAAAACAGATCGAAATCGAGAACAAGCTCCGGGGCTATTACAATGATTTCGAGAACAGCCGCAATCAAATCCAACGTTACGAAGTGCTGTTGCGCAACCTGCAAGCGTTGCTCCAGGCCGAACAACGCAAGTTTGAAGTAGGCGAAAGCTCGATTTTTTTGATCAACAGTCGGGAGCAAAAACTGATCGAAACCCAATTGAAATTCAATAAGTTACAAGGGCAGTTTGCGAAAGATCTGTTGTCGGTATACTGGTCGGCAGGGCGCTTGTTCAGCGCGTTTTAAGCTATAACTAAAAAATACGTCAAAAAAATAGCTCCAATAGTTGTTTAACTAAAAAATACGTTATACATTTGGTTCAACAAGTTTATCGATCGATATGAAACAGTTGACCAAAGCCGAAGAAGAATTGATGCAGATCATGTGGGACCTAGGCCCCTGTACCGTTGCTGCCATGCGCGACTACATCGCCGAGCAGCAAGGACAAGCCAAACCTCCCCATAGTACTGTATCCACAATTGTGCGCATTTTGGAAGAAAAAAAATTTGTGGGCCACAAAGCCTACGGCCGCACCTATGAGTATTTCCCCCTGGTGTCCAAAGATCAATACGGCAAACAAAGCCTCCGCAAGTTGGTCAACGACTACTTTGCGGGCTCAGCCGCTGGTCTGGTTTCTACATTGGTACAAGGAAATGACCTCAACCTACAAGACCTATCGAAGCTAATGACCGAACTAGACGAAGACAACTGACGGTATTCATCATTTATAATTCATCATTCATCATTAGAGAAGATGAACTACCTACTCAAAGTCGCCATTTGCTGGCTGGTATTTTATGTATTGTACCGTTTGATTTTGGAAAAAACGACCTTTTTCCGACTCAACCGTGCCTACTTATTGATCACCCTACTGTTGGGGCTGGTGGTGCCGATGGTGCGTATCTCCCTGGGTGCCCCAGTCGACCCAACCGAGCATACCAATTGGTTACCCGAAGTGGTGGTGCGGGCCAACAACCTGGTCAACCAACCCTATACCTTACCTGAGATCACCATCCAGGTGCCGGCAAGCGCAGCATGGGACGTATGGCCCTGGTTGTATTGGGGCGGTGTGGCCTACTGTTTGTTGCGCTTTTTGGTAGGTCTTTTTCAGTTGTACCGCATTTACCGCCGGGGCCACAAACAAGCGATGGGCAAGTATACCCTGGTGTACAGTGCCGAGGTAAAAGCGCCCTTTTCCTTCATGCGTTGCCTGTTTTGGCCCGCTGAACTCGAAGATGAAAACCTCGAACGCGAATACATGTTGCGCCACGAGGAAACCCATATCCTGCAATACCATACGCTGGACGTATTGTTCAGCGAAATCATCAAAGCCATTTGTTGGTTCAACCCACTGGCTTACCACTATTCCCAGGCATTAAGAGACGTGCACGAATATTTGGCCGACGCGGCGGTGCTTCAAAACGCCAACCGCAAACAATACGGCCACCTTTTGATTAGGCAATCTTTGTCCGGACCTTCGATTGCCCTCGTAAACCATTTTTCTACATCTCAACTCAAAAAACGTATTCACATGATGATGCGCAAAAAAACACAGGGCCGGGCACAATTGCGCTATGCGCTAAGCTTGCCACTGCTGGTTGGACTGGGCTTTTTGTTTGCCCAAATCAACATTGAGGCCCAAGTGCCTACTACCTCGCAAAATTCAACCCTGCCACCGCCGCCACCCATGATGGTGCCAACTGTAGTCGAAAAAGGTCAGGCCCAACAACCCATTCACAGCAACCTGTCCAAGGAAGTGGTAATTCGTAGAGACACCGTACCCAGCTCGGTCAAAGAAGTGGTAGTAACTGGTTATCAATTCAAAGCCATTCCTGATAAATCAATTGTAGTGGAAGGTTTTCCCTTGCAACCCAATCAGGTAAAAGAAGTAGTGGTTCAGGGATATGCTTTACGCCCCCAAGCTCCTCAAGAAGTGGTCGTCACAGGCTACCCCTCCCGGGCCAATACTGCTAAAGAGCTCGTAGTCGTAGGGTACCCTTCTCGGCGAGACTCTGTTCCAGCTACCGTTTTTAAAGTCGTTGAAAAAATGCCAGAGTACCCCGGTGGAACGGATGATTTGATCAAGTTTTTATCACAAAACGTGCGTTACCCGGAAGTAGCCAAAAAAGAAAACATCCAGGGTATGGTCGTGGTGCAATTCATCATCGATAAGGATGGTACGATCAAAGATCCCCACGTGGTACAAGGCATTGGCGGTGGTGCCAATGAGGAAGCCCTGCGGGTGGTCAAAATGATGCCCAAATGGAAGCCCGGCTCGCAGAAAGGGCAGGCCGTAAATGTACAATTCAACCTGCCGATCCGCTTTATGTTGGAAGGTGGGGTGATTGAGAAAAAAGGTGATGCGTCTAAAGAAGTATTCAAAGTGGTGGAGCAAATGCCTGCCTACCCGGAAGGACAAGGAGCTTTACTCAAATTTTTAGCAACAAATATCAAATATCCCACAGTTGCCAAAGAAAATGGTGTAGAGGGGATGGTTGTGGTCCAATACGTCATTGAAAAAGACGGCAGCATCAGCACTGCCCAGGTAGTCAAAGGTATTGGGGCAGGTTGTGATGAAGAAGCTTTGCGCGTGGTCAACGCGATGCCCAATTGGGTAGCAGGCAAACAACGGGGTCAGGACGTAGCCGTCCAATTCAATCTGCCCATTCGTTTCAAATTGGAAGATAAGAAGTCCACTGCATTGCCTACCAATGCGAGTCCCCTCAAAGTACAGGACTTCAAAGCCTCACCCAACCCCAGCAAAGGGCTCTTCAACTTGAGCTTCCGCGCGGAGGGTAAGGCGACCAACATAGAAGTGTACAACATGGCCGGACAGCGGGTGTACCAGCAGTCGCTCAATAAATTTGACGGCACTTACAATGGTCAAATCGATCTAAGCAAACAACCCAAAGGTGAGTATGTAGTGCGAATTACCCAAGGTAGCGAGCAATACAGCCAAAAGGTGTTGAAGCAGTAAGAAACGGTTTCAAAAACAACACCATGAGGCAATTATTTTCACTTTAATTCCATCAAGCAGCATGAAAATAGTTGCCTCATTTTTGCTCTGCCTCTTCGCGCTGGCGACTCAGGCCCAAACAAAATTGGTCCGCATCAAGGGGCACCAATACCAGGTGTATACCAAAGGATTTGAATTAAAAAAAGCAGGTGTACCCACCATCATTTTTGAAAATGGCCTGGGAATGGCTCACGGCAACTGGGATACCGTAATCGATGAAATCGCAAAATTCGCTCCCGTTTTTGCCTATGATCGGGCGGGCATCGGCCAATCCGACAAAGTTTACCAGCTGCCTACGGTTCAAGTGGTTTCCCAAAACTTAAAAGCTATTCTGGATACCTTACACATTGCCCCGCCTTACCTGTTGGTCGGGCATTCGATGGGTGGCTTGTACAGCCGCGCATTTGCCGGGTATTACCCGCAGGACATTGCGGGATTGGTTATGTTGGACCCAGCGGATTTTACCGAAACCAAATCCGATTGGAACAACATTTTTCGAAGCATTGGGGTGCCTGAAAAGAAGCTTGATGAGATGCTGTATACCCGTTTATATCAACCTTCTACTGTCGTCGACTCCGTACATTACGGCCCCTGGAGTGAAGCGCAGGTTCTGGGTGCCTTGCGGCGTACCGATTTTGGAGAAATCAAAAACCTGCCGCTACCCAATGTCCCTATTTATTTTTTTATGGGTGGCAAATTTGAAGTCCCGGTAGATCGACGAAGTAAGGATTTTGACCAGGAAGCCTTCTTCCATGTACGGACAAATGTGAACATTGAACGCTGGCGGAAATTCATCTACCAATCCAGCAAAGGTGGCTCACTCATCTATTTATCCCAATGTGGACACTTTATCCACCGCGACGATCCCAAGGCAATAATTGCACATATTAAATTTTTATTGGACAGTTTGAATGATTGATAAAACGTTTACCTTTGGGTCAATAACAAAACTGTGCCCAATGAAAAATTCTACTAACCCACAGCACAAATCCGGTTTTTTTTTAACCCTAAGTTTTTGTATCCTCCAACTAACGCTGGCTTTGGCCCAAACCGACCCTTTGACTGTAGTGGATGAGATGCCTGGCTTCCCCGGAGGGATACCTGCCTTAAGAAAATACCTTGATACAAATCTTGATTTCCCCCTCGTTGCCGATCTTGCCGAAGAACGCCTGGTCATTGTGGAGTTTGTCATCAATGCTGAAGGGAAGCCCCTTGATCCCAAAATCATCTGGGGACAGAATGATACGGCAAACATAGCAGTGAAAAAACATACTACTGGACATTTTTACAAAAAGGCTTCCTTTGCGGTTTTAACAAGCTAAAGACATGCCTTAAAAATTCAAGGAGGGAAAAACACTTTTTGGTCAAGACGCTCAATCCTTCCCTAAAAATAGAGACCTCCAGG
>NZ_JBGSLK010000134.1:0-224880 GCF_041740695.1 Haliscomenobacter sp.
TTCAATCTCATCGGCACTTCGGCTTCGCTCAGTGACCGTTGAGATTGAATGATCCAACCCCGGAACCCTTTGTCAGTTGTTTCCGTTCCATTCGTCGCCTAAAAAGTTTAGATTAGACAGAATTTTTTATTTTTCCGATTCACAAAATAACGCAGAAAAATTAACTTCCCGATTTGGGTTTTGAATAGGAAGCCGAACGGTTCATTTCAAGTGAGGTTCCTATTCAAAAGCCTCAAAGGAACGCAGAAAAATTAACTTCCCGATTTGGGTTTTGGATAGGAAGTCGAACGCTTCATTTCAAGTGAGCTTCCTATTCAAAAGCCTCAAAAAAAATCGGGAAGTAATTTTTTGCGTCAGACTTAGGAGTCGGGGAGTAATTTTTTGCGTCATACAATGAAGCCAAATATGTCCAGACTTTTACTGTTGCTGTGCTTTTTTCCACTGATCGCTTTTTCCCAAACACCCGCCAAACGGATGTTGGAGCATGCCGATATCGCCAAGTGGAAAAGTATTGAGTCCTCCAAAATATCCGGAGATGGCCGTTGGGTAGGCTACGTGGTTAAACCCTTGGAAGGCGACGGGGAATTGCGCTTGTACGATGGGCAAAGCGATAAAACGCTGAGTGTGCCTAGGGCCGAAAACCTCAACTTTAGCCAGGACAGCCGTTACCTCGCTTTTACGATCAAGCCCTTCCGCGACAGCACCATGAACATGCGGCGGCGCAAGGTCAAAAGAGATGATCTGCCCAAAGATACCCTGGGGGTTTACGACCTGCGGACGATGAAATTGAACAAATATGCCGGGGTGAAATCCTACCAAATGCCTGGAAAATGGTCGGGTTGGTTGGCTTATTTGCGCGAACCTGCTAAAGCCTTACCGAAGGATACTTCCAAATTTGTCTGGAAAAAGGAAAATGAAGAAAATGGTAGCCGCCTGGTTTTACTCGAATTGGGTGCCAACCAGGAACGGCTGATTGGGTATGTCAAATCCTACCAATTGGCGCGGGATAAGGCTCGAATTGCCTGGTACACCACCGGTGGCGACCCCGAGCAAAAAGCTGGCGTATACGTCTTTGATGGCGAAACCCGTCAAACCAAACATGTACTGGCTCAAAAAGGCAATGTCAAACAACTCACTTTTGACCGCCCCGGTACTCAATTGGCCTTTGTGGCAGATCTGGATACAACCAAGGCCCGGGTTCGCCCATTTGGCGTGTACCATTGGCAAAGTACGGCGGATAAAGCCCGCCTGGTTGTAGGAAAAGGTGCCAGTTTTTTACCCAAAGATTGGTTGCCTAGTGACAACGGAAATCTCTCCTTTGCCAAGGATGGCTCCAAGCTCTACTTTGGCATCGCTCCGCCACCCATTTTGATGGACACCATGCTGTTGGAGGAAGAAATTGTAAACCTTGAAGTATGGTCTACCTCCGACGAGCGGATTTACCCCATGCAAAAAGTACAGTTGGAGCAAGATCGCCGTCGCTCCTACACTTGCGTACTCCACGTTGCTGATGGCAAACTGGTGCAATTGGGCAGCCTGGATGTACCGGAAATTCGCCTGAGCAACGAAGGCAATGGGACTCAGGTGCTGGGCGTCTCCAACAAACCTTACCGAGTGCAAATGACCTGGGACGCTGAACCCGTTAACGACGTCTACCTGATTGATGTACAAAGTGGCAAAAAAGAAAAAATTGCTACGGCTGCACACGGCAATCCCAACTTATCGCCGATGGGGAAATACATTTATTGGTACAGTTTGACGGATAGCGCCTGGATGGCTTGGAACATCGCCAAAAAGAGTCTGGTCAAATTGAGCAACAACGACAAGGTGAAATTTTACGATGAGCTAGCCGACAGCCCGGAGAACCCCAATTCTTATGGTTTTGCTGGCTGGAGCAGCGAAGACGATTATTTCATGGCTTACGACCGCTACGACATCTGGATGCTCGACCCAACAGCCCAGCTCAAGCCTACCAACCTCACCAACATGCGGGCAGAAAAAACGGAAGCACGCTACGTTCGCACCGATCCCGAAGAACGGTCGATTGAAGAGGTAAAACCACTGTTGTTGCACTATACGAATGAGGTGACCAAAGAAGAGGGTTACCTGTGGTATGACATCCACAGCGGTAAAAAACGCCCGCTGCAAAAGGGTGCCTACAATTTCTCCTCACAAGTGCAAAAGGCCAAAAACGCCGATCGCTGGATATTCACCCGTGAAAATTTCCAAACTTTCCCGGACATCGTTTATTCAGCTGACCTACAAAGTGTAAAAACCATCAGCCAGGCCAACCCGCAGCAAGCAGAATTCTTTTGGGGTACTTCCGAGTTGACTGAGTGGACGGCGATGGACGGCCAAAAATTACAGGGTATTTTGATCAAACCCGCTGGTTTTGATCAAAAGAAAAAATACCCCATGATCACTTATTTCTACGAACGTATGACTGACCAGCTGCACCACCACTGGACGCCGGGCTACAACCGCAGCATGCTCAACTTTGCCCAATTGGCCAGTCGCGGCTTTTTGGTCTTCATCCCGGATATTCCCTACCGCATTGGGTATCCAGGGGAAAGTGCGCAAAATGCGATCATCTCAGGGGTGACGGCATTGGTCGATAAAGGGTTCGTGGACAAGGACAATCTGGGTGTACAAGGCCACAGTTGGGGTGGCTACCAAATTGCTTATCTGGTAACCAAGACGAATATTTTCAAGTGCGCCGAATCGGGTGCACCAGTGGTGAACATGGTGTCAGCCTACGGTGGGATTCGTTGGGAAAGTGGCATGAGCCGCATGTTCCAGTACGAGCATACCCAAAGCCGGATTGGTGGTACCCTGTGGGAAAAACCGCTGCGCTACATGGAAAACTCCCCCATCTTTTTCCTCGACAAGGTGAGCACTCCACTGCTGATCATGGCCAATGACAAAGATGGAGCGGTTCCCTGGTATCAAGGCATCGAATTTTACATGGGCTTACGCCGCCTGGGCAAACCTGCCTGGTTGCTGAACTACAACGAGGAAGGCCACGGCCTGGTCAAACTGCAAAACCGCAAGGATTTCCAATTGCGCATGTTGCAGTTTTTTGAGCACTACTTGAAAGGTGCGCCGAAGCCTGGGTGGATGGAGAAGGGCGTTGCGGCGATTGAGCGCGGAGTAAAATAGAGATGAAAGATGAAAGATGAAAGATGAAAGCGGCAATGCAAGGTTACCGGTTTTCATCTCTCATCTCTCATCTCTCATCTCTCATCTTTATTGAATTACTTTCAACACCAATTTCCCCATTTTCTCCCCTGTAAACAACCTCAAAAAGGTCTCATAAAAATTCTCAATTCCCTCGTAAATGTCCTCGCGGGTTTTGAGTTTGCCTTCCTGAATCCATTGGGCCATTTCGCGGGCGGCAGCTCCGTAATTTTTCGCATAATCAAATACTACCATCCCTTCCATCCTTGCCCGATTGACCAGCAAGGACATGTAATTGCTCGGCCCTACTACAGGCGTGGTATTGTTGTACTGGGAGATGGCCCCACAAATCACCACCCGGGCTTTGAAGCGCAATCGAGTTAGCGCGATGTTGAGGATTTCGCCGCCGACATTGTCAAAGTAGACGTCCACACCCTCCGGGCATTCCCGTTTTAGCCCTGCCCTTACATCTTCGTTTTTATAGTCGATGGCTCCGTCAAAACCAAGTTCGTCCAGAATGTAGCGGATGTTTTGCGGCCCCCCCGCAATGCCGACTACTTTACAACCTTTGATTTTGGCGATTTGACCGACTACACTCCCCACAGCGCCTGCTGCGCCCGATACCAGCACGACATCACCTGCCTTAGCCTGGCCCACATCCAGTAAACCATGGTAAGCTGTTTGGCCGGGCATGCCCAGTGTGCCGATGTAGGTGGGTAACGACGCCAGGGAAGGGTCTACTTTGAACCAACCTTTCCCTTCCGTAATGACATATTGCTGTACGCCACCATTGCCCGATACGTAATCCCCTACGGCTAAGGTGGGATTTTGATTGACCGCAATCACCTGGCCTACTGAGCCTGCGCGCATGACCTCGCCAATGCCTACAGGTGGAATGTAAGACTTGCTATCATTGAGCCAACCCCGCATGGCTGGGTCGAGCGAGATGTAATGCTGCTGGACGAGGGCCTGGCCTTCAGCCAATTCGGGAACGGGGTTCGCCTCTAGCTTCCAGGTATCAGAAGTAGGCAGGCCAACTGGTCTTTTGACCAAAATCAACTGTTTATTGATCATGAGGTATGGATTAATCGAGCTTGTAATGAAGTGACCTCCTAAATTATTCACGTCTTTAAGGGTGAGCAAATATATCAGGAGACTTTTAGAGGCAATCTACCTATTCTCAGTCAATATTCCATTTTTACTTTAAACTACTCATTCGATGAAGAAAACTACACTTGTAGGTATGATTTTGGCATTACCATTGTTCGTACTTGCGCAACAAACCAATCAAGTTGTTAAAAAAAATACTCCTGCCTGGGATGCTGGTTTGTTTGTGGGCTATTCCAATGTTTTGGGAGATTTGGTTGTTCCCAATTTTACTTTCAACAATCCCAATTTTGCTTACGGCTTTTTTGTCCGCCAGGATTTGACGAACCGTTTTGCCTGGAGGGCAAATTTGTATTCCGGGCGTTTGAATGCTTCGGATTCAGATTACGATGAACACCGCGGGCGGAACACCGATTTTTCTACGGCCTTGATTGAGTTGGGCTTGAATGGTGAATTCAGTTTGCTTAAAAAAGCACCCAGACCAGCTTATGGCGCAGCCTTCAAACTTCGGCTTGTTCCTTACCTGACGGGTGGGGTAGGGCTTGGGTTCATCAATCCAGCAGTTTCCTATGGCGGCGTACTTAAAGTGGAAGAAGCGCAGGATAAAAGTGCCAGACACCCCAAGACGAATCTGGTTATTCCGCTGGGAATTGGGGTAAAAGCTGATTTGAGTCGCAATGTATACCTGGGGCTTGAATTTGGCTATCGCCTCACTTTTACAGACTACATCGATGGGGTGAAGATTTCAGGCGACCCGGATGACAAAGATGCTTACAACATCGGCGGCCTTTCTTTGGGCTTCCATTTGAGTGAAAAAGATACCGATCGGGATGGGGTAGCGGATACCGAAGACAAGTGCCCTACCATTGCTGGGGTGGCTGCATTGCAAGGTTGTCCCGACCGTGATGCGGATGGTGTAGCAGACAAATCGGATAAATGCCCGGATGTAGCCGGACTCAAACACCTGCAAGGTTGCCCTGATCAAGATGGCGACGGCATTACGGATGCAGATGATGCCTGCCCGGATGTAGCCGGATCGAGCCAATTTGCAGGTTGCCCCGATACGGATGGCGACGGCATTCAGGACAAAGAAGACAAATGCCCAACGCTAGCCGGGGTAGTTGCCCTACAAGGCTGCCCAGACGATGATGGCGACGGCATAGCGAATGATCAGGATCAATGCCCCAATCAGGCTGGCCCTGCGAGTATGAATGGCTGCCCCGATCAGGATAGCGACGGCGTTGCGGACAAAGACGATGAATGCCCAACCTTAGCTGGTGAGAAACAATTCAATGGCTGTCCAGATACCGATAAAGACGGAACTGAAGACCGCAAAGACAAATGCCCCAATACCTTCGGCCTGCAATCCAACAACGGCTGTCCGGAAATCAAAGCAGAGGATAAGGCAGTATTGGCCTTCGCGATGAGCAACGTCAATTTTGAAACCAACAGCGCCAAATTACTTCCTTCTTCATTGGAGGTTTTGGGGAAAGTGGCGGAAGTGATGCAGCGCTATCCCGAATTTAAGTTGATGATCGAAGGCCATACGGATGATGTAGGCGAGGCAGCAGCCAACCAACGTTTGTCCGAAAACCGGGTGCAAGCTTGTGGACTTTACCTCCAAAGTAAGGGCATCAACGCCGCAAATCTGCGCACTCAAGGTTTAGGTGAAAGCAAACCTATTGCTGATAACCGTACCCCAGCAGGACGGAAACAAAACCGTAGGGTGGAGTTTCGAGTGGAGCAACAATAAAGGAAATTCATTTAGTTAGGTTTTGATGACTTAGGTACTACCAAGTTTAATCCTGCACTTCTAAGGTGGCCCCTAAGGTGAACTAAAGTGTCTAAGGTGGTGAAAAAGAAAAAAAGCCCTGCGCAGCAGGGCGCCCTTTCACCACCTTAGACACCTTAGTTCACCTTAGGGGCCACCTTAGAAATTATGCGCCTACGGCGCTCATTATAAGAGAAGTAGATCATAAATTCGTCGGAAATTCAAGTAGAGAAATACACCTTGATGTTTCATTTGTTACCTCATTCTCACAATCCAAAGGAAATTTTTTTATCCAACAGGTCCCCTGTTGTTCCAACTCTCCTCATATTTTTTCAATCAAAATATCCAGTTTGATACCTGCGGGACTTAGCTTGGCCTTAGTCTCAGTGATAGCGTCGAGTGCCTCCTGCCGACTGGGGTACAAATCCTCCAAAAACAGGATATAGTACTTGCCTTTGGGGAAAAAACAGGGCCCCCAAATGCCATTGACGGGCACACCCAATTTGCGAAAGCGCCCAATGGCCCGTTTGAGCAAATCACTGTCGTAAAACACGCCCATGCGCACCATAAACCGTTGATTACCGACGCTGTTCAAACGGCTGCATGGATAGTGCACAAAACCTCTCGGCGTATACACTACAATTTTTTCACGGGTGTTTTTCGCCTCTTCCGGCGTCAAAATCGACCCTGGGCGATAGATGTAAGGAAAAATGTTTTTTATAAAGGGTTTTATATCTGCGGAGTCCAGTACAATGTCCTGGATCAAATTTTCATTGCCGTACAAGCGCTGCATGTAGGTGGTCATTTGTTGCTCGTAAGTCGATTCATCGACATACCGGATGGGCTTCTTTTTGAATTCACGCGCCAAAACCAGGGTCATCGCCCCGATACAAGCCAGAATAACCCCCATTTGTTTGTACACTGGGCGTTCAAACCGTAGTAGATTACTGAGGTTTTGGCGCAGTGGCAAGTTGTTGAGCCAATCGACAAATTGGGTCCACCAATCCCGGCCGCTGATGTTTTTTTGCACAAATTGGGTGAAATCATTCTTGGTAAAAAACTGCACCACCCGACGTCTGAGCTGAAATTCAGGGTCGTCAATCGATGGGGCCATGTGTAACTTAACATGGAGGTCTTCCCCTACTTCGACCATCCCAAAACCATTGTGGATACACTGCCGCCGCAGTTCTTTGTAATAGGGATCTTCATAGCCCGAAAACACATCGTGGGCATAAGCTACCCACTGATCATCGGCAAAATATTGGTTGAATTGCACGATGGCATAAATGTAGCGGTACCGTGGTAAGGAGCGCAACAAATAATACCAAATAAAGCCAAATGAAAAGATCAAAACTTGTAGGAGCAGCACGCCACCCCAAAAGTAGTGCGGCAACAAGGACAACCATTTTTGGACATGGGCAAGAATAAACAACAAGGCGACCGTCAAATAAGCCATCGCCGCAGCATCCCAATAAATCAGCTGTTTGAGAATGGTAAAACGCAGCTCATCGCGCCGATGGTAATCCGTTGCTTCAAAAGTGATGATAAAATTGCGGCCATCTTCTTCCTTAAAAGCTAAAAATCCATCGGCCACAATCCCTCCAACTCCGCGTAAGTCTGAACTGACTTCAATATCACTAGCCCGCGGGCGACTCTTGTAATACCCCCGCAAAAACCTTAATACCTCCTTCTTAATTTCATCCTCAGTTACCTGATTCATCTCCTGCTGTTCACTTTTCGCTATTCAACTCTTCACTTTTCACTCTTCACTCTTCACTCTATTAAACGTAGCCCTTCATCGCATACACCAACATGCCCACCCATTCCTTAAACAACCCTTCCCAATCGCCCAATACCCCCGGTTCAAACTGGACCCAGGCCCAACCGCCCAAGTTGGTACTTTTGTAATCGGTGCAGTAATAATCAAACTCCAAACCAGCTTTGCGAAAACAAGCTCGAGCTCGTCGCATGTGCCAGGCTGAGGTGATGAGTACACAAGTTGCTTGCGGGTATTTTTCTTTGATGATTTTTGCGGAGTAAAGCGCATTTTCCCAGGTATTGCGGGCTTGGGGCTCCACGATGACTACCTTGCGATCGATCCCCATGTCTTCCACAAAATCAACTACTTCTTGTGATTCCAGCTTGCCCTTGGTGATGATGTTGGAAGAACCTCCAGTGAGCAAAATGTTCCTGATTTTGCCTTGCTGGTACAATTCCAAAGTTTGCGTGAGTCGGTTCACACTGGCGTTGAAATGATGGCGCCCATCCTGGGGATAACCATTGGAGTTGCTGTAACCTCCCAACAAGATCCCAATGTCATAAGATTGGGTCAATTTTTGCGGCGGCAATTCCCACATGCCACAGACTGCTTCATACAAACCCTTATTGCTGAAAAAAATCAAAAACAACAACATGATCAACGCGTAACGCCGCCGCCGGGCTGCTCGTTTGCTGATGAAAGCCAAAAAAGCCAGCACCAGCACCCAAAACATCGGGCGAATCAAAAACAATAAGGCTTTGGATAGGAAGAAGAACATATTTAAAATATAAAATAATTCTGAAAAATTATGTTCAATACATCTGGCCGCGTCAATTTCAGTAAGCTGTATACAAACACAATCCCGTATAGTCCACCCCAAAAGTGGGCACTGTGACCAATGTTGTCCTTGCCGTAACGATCCATGTAAGCGGAATAGGCGAGGTAAAGCACCCCGTAAATTCCCGCTGGAATGATCCAAAATACCTTATCCCAAGGATTGATAAAAATGTAGCCAAATACTACCGCTGATACTCCTCCCGAAGCCCCGACCGCCCGGTAACCTGGATTGTCCTGATGCCTGAAATAATCGGGCAATGCCGACAGCACTATCCCGCTAAAATAGAAGAAGATGTACAGCGTAATGCCAATTTGTGGCCCAAAATACGCTTTGAAATAATACTCCACACCAATACCAAACATGTAGAGAGTGAGGATGTTGAACAACAAATGGTTCAAATCCACATGCACCATTCCGTGGGTCAGAAAGCGGAAATAATCGTTTTGCCGCTTGATCTCGTAAGGTACAAACATGAGTTTCTGGTACATGTCTGGTCGACTAAATGCCTGCCAGGACACCAAGCCCGTCAGGATCAATAAAGCCGTGGTAAAGTTCAATTGCTCCATTGCAGTTAACTGTTGTGATACGGTTCATTGCGCAAGATAGTCATCGCACGGTACAGTTGCTCTAAAAAAAACAAACGAATCATCTGATGGGAAAAGGTCATAACGGACAAAGAGAGCTTGTAATTGGCGCGTTGGTACACCGCTTCAGAAAAGCCAAAAGCCCCACCGACTTGAAATACGAGGCGTTTGTAGGGGGCTTGAAACCACTGATCCATGTTGGCGGCAAATTGCTCGGAAGTATAGAGTTTGCCCCGCTCATCCAGCAAAATGAGGCAATCCTCATTTTTGAGGCGTTGGAGAATTTGTTCGCCCTCTTTGATTTTGAGTTGTTCAGGATCGAGTTTGCCGCCATTTTTGATGTCGGGAATCAGCACGGTTTCATAGGACAAATAGTGCTTCAGGCGGCGTTCGTAAATGCCGCAGCCCTCTTCGAGGTATTTGTCGGCGGTTTTGCCGATGTAAGAGAAGGTGGTTTTCACAGTGGTGCTTGATGCTTATTTAAAACATAAATTCTTTTACTACTGAGCGCCGTAGGCGCACATTTTCTTAGGTGAACCCCTTAGGTGAACTTAGGTGCCTTAGATGGTGAAAAGAAAAAATGCCCTGCGGAGCAGGGGGATTGTTCACCACCTAAGACACCTAAGGGGTTCACCTAAGAGGTCTAGTCTAATGGTATTAGGTATACTTTGAGGCGAAACTAAGAGATTTTATGAAAAAGAGTCGCTTTTCAAGGTTTTACAGCACCTTCCCAACCACCAATGCCCCCACTTTCTCCCCCTGTTCCTGCCCATTCACAATCGCATCCATAAAATGGATCCCTCCATACAATCTTGATATGGCCGCCTCAGCCGCTGCCTCGGAAAATGAAGTAAAGGAGCGCTTTTTTAGCCCAAATCGCTCTTCCACCGTATCCGTAAACGCAAAATTATCCCCCAAAAAATGGGTCAAGATGGTAGCTGCTGCCGTAGAGATCGTCGAATGCCCACTGAGGTATTCGGGGAATGGGGGCGTTTGCAAGAACGGTTTCCACTGCGGGTCGATGTACTTGCGTATTGCCGTTTCGGGGCGAATGCGGTTGCTACGGTATTTCTCGTCCCAGCAGCAATAGAACCCATCCATCAATCCAATGGCGAGGGTAGTGAAGACCTGGATTGTTTTGGACACAGTCAGCTTGCGCTGTTGACAAGCGATGCCCGCGATGCCCATCCAATGCGCACCCGGAGAGATTTTTTTCATGCCCACCATCAAGTGCCCATTGTCCAGTAAGGCAAAGGGATTACAATCCCAAAAGGCGGCAATTTCCAGCTTTTCCTGCGTCAAATCCTGGGCATACACTTCCTGCATCTGGGTGTAAAAACTTGATTTTTTAGCTATCGAAAACGCCGCAGGAGGCACTGGTTTGAACTGTGCGGCCGAATCCAGCGTGAACGAACGGATGGAGCTGAAATACGGCTCTACCGGGGCAAAATAACCCGGCGGAGTGGGATACCAGGCGCCTTCTGTTCCGAGGGGTGTATACCGTGGATAATTGCTGATACGGTTGTAGCCATCTGCTTTGGCGTAGGCCAGAATCTGGGCACTGATGGCCTCAGCATAAGCCCGGGTCAGCTCCAACTGTGCCTGAGCTACCCCGGCAACTTGGAGGGAGTCGAGCCATTTCTTTTCCAGCGTGTCCAGTCTTTGGCCGGAGGGCTGGAGTTTTTTGGCGGTTTCGTACATGGCCAGCACAGCGGCTAGCTCGTAGTTGTACTCACCGCTAAGGCTCGGCTTTTCGATTTTTGGGAAATCGTTCAATTTCCCGTACATGGAAGGGAATTCCGCTTCGTGCAGGGCCACTACCTCATAAGCAGCCAGACAGGTGTAGGCAAAAAAACGCGCGGCCAGGGGTGGATTGGTCACGTCGTGGATCATCACGTCGGTCATTTGGGTGATGACTTTGGAGATGTCTTTGGAGCTGACTTGGGGGCTTATCGGAGCCTTTTCTTTACAAGCAAATAAGCTAAAAAGCAATAAGCAACTATAAATGTACTTCCGCATGAGTGGTGAATTGTTTATGGAAATTTCATGCGTTGAATGCACAATTGTGCCGTTGTTTTTAAAATCCAGATCCTCTAAAGGCAGAGTCGATTGGTCCTATTCCGCGCAACGCGAGCCCCGTTAGGGGCGTGATATGGGTAGCCTATTGGGATATCCAGAATTTTTCGAGTCCCGTAGGGACGAAATGTGGGTATTGTATCCATTTTGATACCCATATCACGTCCCTTCGGGACTCGGAAAAACGCTGGGGCTGTTTACTACCCATATCACGCCCCTAGCGGGGCTCGCGTTGCGCAAAAAAGAGCCAATCGATTCCTGCCTTTCAAGGGTTCTGGAACAAACATAAACTTGTGCATTCAACGATTAAAAAAGAACACTAATCATCAAAACTGATAGGCCTTCACGCCCTGCTGATGAATCCCAACAATCAACTTGTTCTGTACCGTCAGCACACTTCGCACATCCCCCAATAACCGCAAACCCGCCTGCCTTTGGGGTACTACTTTGAATCCTCCCCGTCCATCACCATGCAAAATCAGCCCATAATTGGCATCGTATTTGCCAAATTTCAATCGCGCTTTGCTGATGTTTCCTCCGAGGAACAAATCCTTTTTCCCATCCTGATCAAAATCCAAACTGCTGATGGCAAAAATGGGCGAAGCTTGCACCTCCAGGGGCAGTGCTTTTTCCTGGAATTTGCCATTAGCATCAGCAACAAACAAGGCCGTTTTGAGGTAATTGGCTTCCAAACGAGTTGCACCCTTCAACTCCTCAGCAGTGAATACTTCCTTCAATGTCGCATCTGCATAACTCTTGTAATCCGGGAAACGCCCCCGCATGACGCTCACTTGATCCAACAACTCATCGCGGGTGACATAGGGATAACTTTTGCCCTGCTTGAAAAAACAGAGGATGGGATCCACCGCACCATTGTCGTCAAAATCTTTGAAGTACAACTCTGCGGGTTCCTGGTCACTGGCTTTGAGTTGGGAGTTTTGACCTAAATTTCCGACCAGAAGATCCATTTTTCCATCGCCAGTCAAGTCTTCCAGCAGCAATTTATTCCAACAGCCCGCGTATTTTTTGTCAAAATAATCACTCGTCACATCGGCCCATTTTCCATTTTTTTGACCCATTACCGTGATCGGCATAAACTCACCGACAATGATCAATTCCGGTTTTTTATCCCCATTCAAATCGTGCCAAACTGCGTCGCTGACCAGGCCAATGTTCGCCAGGGTAGGAGCGAGACTGGAGGTTTGGTCTTTAAATTGCCCCTTGCCATCGTTGATCAGGAGGTAACTGCGCGGGATTTCTGGATAACGCCCCGGCACTACCCGGCCACCCACGAACAAATCCAGTTTGCCATCTCCGTTCACATCCGTGGCGCGTACACAACTTTTGCTGACCAACATCTTCGGCAGGGCATTGGCACTTTTGCTGAAATTGCCTTTACCATCGTTCAGGTAAAGGCGGTCTTGCAGGGCTGCGTCGTCGGGTAAAAAGTTGGCGTAACCTCCGCTACACAGGTACAAGTCCTGGAATCCATCGCCATTGGCATCAAAGAACAGGGCATCAGCATCGTCGCTGGCTTTGTCCGCTTCAAAGGCTGCCTGATTTTTGCGCGTGAAAGTGCCATTTTTATTTTGTAAAAATAGAGCGCCAGCTTGGCCATTGCCACCTCCAACATAGACATCTTCCAATCCATCGCCGTTTGCATCGCCCTCGGTCATACATGGCCCAACTTGCGAAAGAGGATTACTTAGTAGAGGTTGGCGTTTAAAGTCATTAATGGTATTGGTGGGTGAGGAGTAGGCAATTGGACTGGCCACTTCTTTAAAAATGGCTAGAGTGGCAGGCGTTTTTGAAGCTTGGGCACCCGCATTTTTTTCACTCAGAATCAATTGTTGATCTGCTTTTACTTGGCGCAACACTTCGGTTTTGCCGCTCAGCCAGGTGATTTTGAGGCTGTCGATAGCACTACTTTGACCCAACCCAAAATGTAAAACAGGCGTAATACTGGATTGATACCCACGGGTTGGCATTTGTTCCAGATACTGCATTTTATCGCCTTGGAAAATCGTCACTTTGGCACCCAGGCCCAGTTTATTTTGCCCATCACCTTCCAGTTTGACTTTGAGGTAATGGTGATTAAAACGTTTATCCGCTTCATTTTGATAGATCGCTGCGGCCAGATTGATGTTGTTCACCACCAGATCCAAATCGCCGTCATTGTCCAAATCGGAGTAGGCGGCACCATTGCTGTTAGAGGGCTGAGCGATGCCCCAAGCCTGGCTTTGGTTTTCAAAACTCAGGCCATCCTTGTTTTTGAAAACGTAATTGCTGAGGTTGGAAGCCGGGATTTGTTGCACCAGTTCCAACACATTCTGGCGCTGGATGTTTCCCTGGTTGTTTTGGACATAGTCACCCATGTATTTCAGGAAGTCGAGGTTGGTGTAGTCGCGCAGGTAGCCGTTGGTGATGTAGAGGTCTTTCCAACCATCATTGTCGTAATCGGCAAAAAGGGCAGCCCAGCTCCAATCCGTACTGGAAATGCCGGCCAATTGGCCCATTTCAGAAAATGTCAAAGCGCCATTCACCAAACCCTGATTGATCTGGAGCATGTTGCGCATGTATTGGTGACCAAAACCTACGCGGAGGTTGAAGTCAAATTTTTCGTAGTTGTCGGGGGCCATCAGGAGTTTCTGGCGGCGATTGTCTTCGGGCAACATGTCGAGGGTGAAAATGTCCACCAGGCCGTCGTTGTTGACATCGGCGGCGTCGCTGCCCATCGAGAAGTGGGAGGTATGCCCCAGGCTGGTATTGATTTGATTGACAAAACCACCCCGCTGGTTGTTGAGGTACAAAAAGTCGGGGATGGTGTAATCGTTGGAGATGTACATGTCGATCCAACCGTCGCCGTTGTAGTCGGCCATGGCGGCACCCAAGCCGTAGGAAAGGGCTGAACTAAGCAATCCAGCTTGTTGGGTAATGTCTTGAAAAAACGGCTGGCCATTGGCGCCTTTATCCTGGCGAAACAGGCGCATGCCGTTGCTGGGGTCGTCTACTTTGAGGATTTCGGCGGTGGTGGCCTCATCCAAAACCGGG
This sequence comes from Haliscomenobacter sp., assembly GCF_041740695.1. GTDB lineage: Bacteria > Bacteroidota > Bacteroidia > Chitinophagales > Saprospiraceae > Haliscomenobacter. The sequence goes on from NZ_JBGSLK010000134.1 coordinate 14,364, forward strand.
AGGGAGCGAGGGTTGTGGTTGAGTAAAAACATGTCCAGGTCACCGTCCTTGTCGTAGTCAAAAAAGGTTGCTTGCGTGCTGGTGGCTGGGCTGTTGAGGCCATATTCGGCGGCTTTTTCCACAAAACTGGGTTGGCCATTGGTGGTCACACCCTGGTTGATGAACAACTGATTGGCCCGTTTTTCGGGCGATAAACTTCCGGAATAACAAACATAGATGTCCAATAAACCATCGCCATTGACATCGGCCATGGTGGTGCCGGTTTTCCAGGGGCCTTCCCGACCCGTCACCCCTGAACCAATGGTGATGTCTTCAAAAACCATGTTGCCTTTGTTCAAATAAAGGCGATTGGATTGCATATTGCTGGTGAAATACAAGTCGTCGAGGCCATCGTTGTTGACATCCCCTACGGCTACGCCGCCGCCGTTGTAGAAGTATTCGTACATCAGGACGTTGGTGTTGAGTCCTTCGGTGATGACGTTTTGGAAATCTACGCCCGTTTTAGCGGGGTCCAGCAGGGTGAAAAGGGCGTCAGTGGGGGCATTCCCGGGGGCAGTACTTTTTTTGCATTGGAACAAAAACAAAAGAAGAAAAAAGAACGCAATTGCTTGCAAATAGGTATAGATGGCTCTCATTGTTGGCATTGTTTCAAAAGATATGGTAGGCACAAATTTAGCATAAAGGCCCTAAAAGCAAAGCAAAAGGGCACAAAAGACCATTCGTTCTCTTGTGCCCCTTGCATTTATACTAGTTGAAAAACTTCAGGATTAATACCCTGGGTTTTGCACCAGCTTATTGTTCCGGTTGATCTCATCGCGATGGATCGGCAGGTAGTACTGTTTGTCCAACCATGCGCGGTTTTCCTTACCTGGGTCGATCTCGAACACCTTGTAAGAGTAATTGAAAGCGTTTGGATCGTAACGGTAAGGGGAAGGTATTGTTGCTCCAGCTTTTGCGGTACCAGTGATGTTGATGCCGTTGGCTTTGCGACCCAGGGTCGTGGGAGCAATCATCCAGCGGCGGGTATCGTGGTAACGCTGCTCTTCCATGTACATTTCCACCCGTTTTTCGTTGCGCATGCGTTGCTTGAGTGCATCCCCAGATTCGGTCAGTGCAGGCATCCCTGCGCGGAAACGAATTTTATTGAGCCAGGTACGAGCCGTCGCATCGTCACTCAATTCAATCAATGCCTCCGCGTAGTTGAAGATGGCTTCAGTATAACGCAAAGTAGGCCAGGGTATTTGTTGCCAGGTGTTTTGGTCAACAATCGCTGGGTTTGGATCTACGAACTTGCGCACATAATAACCTGTGTAGCTGCCGTTCCAGTCTTCGACTGAACTCTTGCGGGTATCCAAGCCAAATACTGTTGATCCATTGGGCTGGATGTACTGGCCCGTTTGGATTTGATTGACCGGATCTTTGGATGCTACATCGGAAGTACGTGGCTTCCAGCCTGCACCATCGTACAGGATCGAAGCATAGAAACGTGGATCACGATTGGTGTAAGGGGCAGCAGCATGGGTTGGATTCATCCAATCAAATTTGCTGCCATCCATCATTTCATAATCGTCAATCATCAACTGGATGGGCGTGTTACCCGCCCAGTTGTGGTAACCGTTAGGTCCGTTGAAGAGACCTTGGCGACCGCCGTTTTCCGTTTTGGCGTTGATGAAATAACGGCCCAGGATGATTTCCTTTTCCCCACCGTTGCGAGCCAAAGAAGCATTCATGTAGTTGGCTACTGCATCAGCTTGCGCAGCAGGCGCCGACAAACCGAGTTGGAAGCCGAAACCTGGCAAATCCAGCACTGCTTTGGCAGCATCGCGAGCTTTTTCCCAACGGGCCTTGCGGTCACCACTTACATAGCCAACCAATTCAGGCTTGGCGTAGGCAGAGATTACACTTGACTTCGCTTTAGCCGTAGGGATATCGTGTAGGTCACTTGCTGCGTACAACAATACGCGAGACTTCAACGCCAAAGCTGCTGCTTTGGTCGCCCGGCCAGCCACCAGCGTTTTTCCGTCCAACAAAGCAGCGGCTTCATCACAATCTTTGACGATGAAATTCACACAGGCTTCGTAAGAACTTCTTTCCGACAAAAAGTCGGTGTCATCCAGCGCGTATGGTTTATCCACAATGGGCACTCCACCGAAGTAGCGCAACAATTGCTGATAGTAATAAGCGCGCATGAACTTGGCTTCCCCTTTTAGACGATCCACCAAAGTAGGGTTGGTGAATTTTGGGGCTTCCAACTGACCCAATGCGAGGTTGGCAGCACGAATCCGCAGGTACATGTTTCCCCAGCTTAAAGTGCCATTGATCCATCCTGGATCAGCTGGGTTGGAGCGCGATTCAGTGATGGTCGTGATGTTGCGACCAGGGTGAGTGAACATGGTTTCGTCGGTCAATGAAGCGTTCATTTGCTCGTCGAAACCTCCATTGCCCAATCCAGCGTAAATCTCCGATACGAAGGCTTCCGCTAGAGACCCATCCGTCCAAACTGCCGTTTCTGCAAGCTCGCCTAGAGGCTGTGTATTGACGAAGTCGTCACTACAACTGTTGATGAACAAAAATGCAATTAATGCTATAATGATGTTTCTCATCGTTACTTTGATTTTTTTTGGGTGATGTTAGAATGTAACCGTGATGCCACCGTTGATGATCCGCTGTTGTGGATAGTACTGGCCAGTAGTGCTACTTGCTTCAGGATCAAAGGATTTGAACTTGGTGAAAGTCAGCAGGTTCAAACCATTGAAATAGATCCGCGTACTGGTCATCCCTACTTTTTTGATCAAGTTTTCAGGCAGGGTGTAACCAATTTCCAGGTTTTTCAAACGGATGTAATCGGTACTTCTGAACCAGTAGGTGTTGTTGCCAGAGAAATACTGGTCGCTGCGATTGGCGATCCGTGGGTGTACGCTGCTGGGGTTTTCTACCGTCCACCGGTCTTCGTACATTTCCAACAGGTAGTTGCCAATGTTGCCCATTTCACCTGGGCTCACGTATTGTTTTGCTCCTGCAGATCCCTGGAACATGATGTTCAAATCGAGACCTTTGAAGTTGGCAATCAGGCTGATACCACCCTGTAGGGTTGGAACGTTGTTGAAATCGGTACGCACCTGATCGTCTGGCGTAATTTTGCCATCGCCATTGTGGTCTTTGTACTTCATGTCGCCAGGACGTAGGGTGTTAACAATGGCGCTGTAGTTGACGGTCTCAGCATTGATTTCTTCCTGAGTCGCGAAGACACCATCGTAAACGTAGGCTTGTACCGTGTACATTGGGCGGCCAGTCGTGCGCTGCCATTCAGGTGCACCGGGTGACTCGTCCCAAAACAGAATTTTGTTTTTGGCGTAACCAGCATTTGCATTTACACTGAACTTAAAAGCACCAATATTGCTGCGATAGCCAACCATGAGGTCGAAACCACTGTTTTCAACCTCTCCAATGTTCTGCCGAGGCAGAGTCAAACCTGTTGATTGTGGAACAGAAGCGTTTTTGGTCCACAAAATGTCGGTCCGTTTGTTGTTAAAGTAGTCAAACTCAAAGGTGATCTTGTCGTTGAACAGTGCGCCTTCCAAACCGATGTTGGCATTGGTGGCCACTTCCCAGGTAATGTTGGCATTGGGGATACGTGCTTCAAACAAAGTTTTGGTCTCCGCGTTGCCGAGGATGTAACTTCTGAAACCGTAAGTGGACAGATACTGGTAGGTCGCTCCACCAATGTTGTCGTTACCCATTTGTCCGATCGAGCCTCTCACTTTCAGGTAAGTGATGGCAGGAATGGCGTCCATGAATTTTTCTGAAGATATTACCCATCCAGCCATTACACCAGGGAAAAAACCGTAACGAGTCTCTTCAGGGAAAATATCCGAGCCATCGTAACGCCAGAGGAACTCCAGGAGGTATTTTTCCTTAAAGTTGTAAGCCACCCGGCCAAAGTAGTTGATACGTGCACTCTCGAAGGCACCACCACCGTTGTTTTTTTCGGCATCACCCCCAGCAAACAATTGGTCAAGTGCAGGAGAGATGAAAAAACGGCGGTAGGCGTTAAAGTTGGTTCCTGAGATGGTTTCGCGGTTGGTACCAGCCAAAACAGTCAAGGCATGGTCGCCAAAGGTACGCTCGTAAGTCATTAACCCACCAAGCAGGATATTCAATTGGGTATTGTTGCCCAAAGACAGTCGTGGCTCAGCAGGTCCTCTTTTGGCCGCTACCAGTTTGGGCGTAACGCCGTCGGCTTCAAAGCCAGTCCCACGCTCGTACAAAGTCCATGGAATCTCCCAACGTTTGTTGTTTTGGCTTAGTTTGTCAATCGCCGCAGTACCGGAGAATTTCAAACCTTTGATGCCAGGGATTTTGATGTCCAGTTGACCATTGGTTTGGAAATAATCGCGTTTATCGTCGTCATAACCCGTTTGATCGGTCGTAATGACCACTGGGTTTTCGCCGTTTTCGATGTCTGGACCAGGGCGACCATCGGGCCAGTAAGCTGGCTGCTGAGGTTTACCCCGCATCAACATGCGGAAAACAGCGTTGGCGGGTTTGGTAGGAAAGAACCTGTTTTCCTGACGGCCGAGCATACCAAAATTCACGCTGATGGATTCGTTGATTTTGGCGTCCAGGTTGATGCGCAGGTCATACTGCTTATAACCAGTGGCAGAGTTGATGTAGGCACCATCCTGATTCTGGTAACCCAAGGACGCAAGGTATTTGAGGTTTTCACTACCCCCCGTCATTTGCAGGTTGTGGCGCTGTTGTGGCGACCATTCTTTTAGGGTCGCAGCGTACCAATCAGTATTGGGGTGTCCCCATGGATCAGAACCATCCCGGTACTTTTGAAAGTCCTCAGGTTGGAAAGGGGCCTTGCGCACCTGGCCGTTTGGACGGGTGTAAGTACCAGCAGTTTTGTAAGCGGTAGTCGCCGCAGCCCATTCGCTGGCGGGCAGACCATAAATGTCCAAATCGTTCAACATTTCGGTGTACTGCGCAGCGTCGGCTAGAGCTGGCAATTGGGTAGCTTGTTGAAAGCCTTGATTGAAAGAGTAGTTCAACTCAGGCTTACTTACCTTACCCCGTTTGGTCGTGATCAGGATGACCCCGTTGGCTGCCCGGGCACCGTAGATGGCGGCTGATGCATCCTTCAATACCGAAATTTTTTCGATGTCGTTGGGGTTCAAACGATCCAGACCTCCAGCACGGTTTGGGATACCATCAATCACGATTAACGCGCCGGTGTTGTTCAGGGTATTGGAACCCCGAATGCGGATTGATGATCCATCATACCCCGGTTCCCCGCTGCCATTCACCGCTACTACCCCGGCCATGCGGCCAGCAATAGAGTTGGAAACGTTGACAGCAGGAGATTTAACCAAGTCGGAACCCTTCACACTGGATACAGCTCCAGTAACGGTTTCCTTTTTTTGTACACCATAACCTACAACTACTACTTCGTTGAGCAGCAGGTTGTCGACGGCCATAGTGACGTCAAGATTTGTGCGACCAGCAAGGGCTATTTCTTGCGTGGCGTAGCCGGTGTAGGATAAAACTAGTGTAGCGTTTGCATCTGGTGCATTTAAAGTAAAACCGCCGTCAATGTCAGTAACCGTACCTGTGGTGGTGTTTTTAACCAAGATACTTACGCCGATGAGCGGCCCGGTATCCTTGTCAATCACTTTACCAGAGATTTTGGTTTGTGCAAAAGCACCTGGTGAGAGACACGCCCCTGCAATACACAAAAAGAGTATAAGGAGGTTGCGTAAATTGGTTTTTTTCATGTGTTCTGCCGTGTTTGATAGGTTATTAAAGAATTAGGAGAATTCGCGATAAATGTAAAGAATACTTTTATAGATTTTGAAAATTTTTTAATAAAAAAAGAAAATTTCGTCAACTTGGTAAATGTAGGAATAAAATAGAGGATTTCAATAGAGTTAAATTCTATTGTGTAAAAAAAAGACTGCCGCGAGCAAAAATCGCGGCAGTCTCAATCAATCCAAAAGGTGGTTGGCCCTTTATTTAATTTTTTCCAAAATTAAATCGATCGCCTTATCCAATTGAGGATCTTTTCCTTCGAGGCGATCTTTAAATGTGTTCTTTACGTAAACATCTGGTTTAACCCCCGTAACTTCTAGGTCTTTCCCATCCAGGGAATAACAGCCCCAGGAGGGCAAGCGGTAAAAAGATCCATCTACCAAACCCTTGCCACTGGTGAAAATGATCCAGCGGTAAGTTTCCGTTCCCACTACGGTACCTAGCTTGAGGCGTTTGAACCCTTCGGTAGTCATTTCTGCGTCGCTTAGACTGGGCTCGTTCACCAACAACACGATGGGTTTGGCACCAGGGGTGAAGTTTGGCTGAGGTGACAGTTGCCCTTCGCGGTATTTCCACTGTAGATAGGGTTTTTGTGAAAGAAATTGCAGTACTTTATCGTGTACGTTGCCCCCGGTGTTGTAACGCAAATCCAGAATCAGGGCATCGCGCTGCCAACCTTCACTCACCATTTGTTTGAGGAAATGATCCAGGGCACCGCCGCCCATGTCCTTCATGTGTACGTAAGCAATTTTTTTGTTGCTCCGCTCATCAACCCGTTTTTGGCAACCCGCTTCCCATTCGTCGTACAGTAAGTCGTTGATGACAAAAGTGCTGGTCGGGTGGATTTTGACAGTATGTTCGGTTTGCCCCCGCAGAAAGGTCAAGCTGATTTCTTCATCCAAAGAGGGTTGAATCAGGTATTGCTCGCGGTTGTTGCGGGGCACTACGGTGGTGCCATTTACCTTGATCAATCGATCCCCGGAGCGAATGTCTTTGTCGGTTCGGTCGGCAGGGCTACGCGCTACGATCCGCTCCACCCGATAGGGATCATCGTTGGCGAATAAAATGCCAGTACCAGCACTGCGACCTTTGTAAAAAATCTCTTCCTCACTGCCACTGGAGGTGAAACCCAGGTGGGAGGCATTCAACTCACCCAGCATTTCGCCCAACAACTGCCGCAAATCGCTACGGGTATTGAGCTGGGGCAAAAAAGCGGCGTAACGATCCCGGATGGCTTTCCAGTTTTTGCCGTGGAAGGTTTCGTCGTAAAAATTCTGCTCAATGTTGGCCCAGGCTTCATAAAACATCTGCTCAAACTCGGCGGAGAGTTTTTTGCGGAAGGTGTAGTCCATGGCAATGGTTTCGGTTTTGTTCTGGTCCAGGTTGAGGGTAGCGATGTTGCCACCGATTAATAGGTAGTACTGGTTTTTGGCTACACTGATTTCAAAGCCAAAACCGGTGGCACCCTGGATCATCTCGGTTTTGGGGCGTTCAAAGGGTTCGAGCACCAGTTTCCACAAATTGGCTTTGCCCTCGTCGTGGGTGGAGGCAAAAAGCAGCGTGGTTTTTTCACCAACTTGGATCACATATGGCCCCACCTGATTGCCCAAAGTTGGCCCAAGTTGTTGGATGCGTTCGGTCAAATAAGCTTCGTCGATCTGGATCGGGGTCTTTTTGGCGGTGGAATCTTTGGCCGCGGGTTTATCCGTTTTTTTCTCCTCTTCCTTGAACAGTTCTTTCAATTTGTCGGAGCGGTAAGGGGCATCGTAGGCCCGTAGAGCCATGCTGTACAGATTGGGATCTTGCATCCCAAAAGGGTAGGAGGGCTGGGTCAGGTTGCCGTTGAAATAAATGCTTTTGCCGTCAGGAGCCCAGCGTGGAGCGGCCTCGGTTACGCCAGTATTGGTCAGGTTTTGGATTTTTTTGGTGTCGAGGTTGTACACCAAAATATCGCGTTCAAAATTTCGGTAGGCGGTGTAGAGGATGTGTTTGTCATCGGGACCAAATTGGGGCTCATCGCTGCCAATGTCCCAAAACTCGTCTTTGAGCAAGCTGCTACTGGCCATGGTACTCAAGTCGAGCAGGCGCATTTCCTGGCGACCTGCTATGTACACCGCTTTGGTTTTGTCGCTGTTGAAAGCCAAATTGCGGTTGTTGTGCTGATCCTGGGTGATTTGTTTTTCGGCCCCAGTTCCATCGGCTGGCAGGGTAAACCAGTTTTGATACCCCCCAACGGTTTGGGTAAAGAGTAAGGTTTTGTTGTCTTTTAGCCAATGGATTTCCAGCGCCCGCCCCTCAGCCCGGGTAGGCAAGTGTTGGATGAATTTGCCCTTGACATCCGACACAAAGACCTGACCCCTCGCGATGAAGGCCATCTTTTTGCCATCATCCGACACATTGAAGGCTGTGATGTTGCCTTTGACATTAAAATCCTGCAACTGATCCAGGGTAACGTTTTGGGGAATGCGGATGGCCACTGTTTCCGCCCGTTTTTTCTTGACATCGTACACCTGAATCTGGTAATCGCGGCGGAAAGCCACTTTTTCGCCATTGGCACTTGCTTGAGGATACCAAATCGAAGTATTGAAATCGGTCAACTTGACTTTGCGGTCTTTTTCCAGCGTATACAGGTTGTACTCTCCATTGGCTTCGTCGGAAATGAAGTAAAAATTGCCCTGCCGATCGAAGGTCACCCCAAAATCCTTGCCCGCCCAATTGGTGTATTGTTTGAATTCGCCGGAACGGGGATTATAAGATTGAATCTCGGGATTGTGCTCACCTTTATAGCCCTTGCGGGAGATGGCGTTGAAACTTTCCCAGGATTCGTTGAAAAAAATTTCGCCACCACGCGGATGCTCCGCAATGTCGTTGACGGTGTGGTGGTAATGGGGGAACAAACGCATCGGAGTGCCACCCTCAATGGAGACCTTGTAGCCACTGAAACGATTGTACCGAGAAGAGGTGAAATAGATAAAACCACTATCCCAAGACCAGGAACTGACCAAGTCATTGGCATCGTGGTAGGTCAATTGGCGGATTTCGCCACCTTCCAGGGGCAGCAGGTACACGTCGGTATTGCCGTATTGCTGGGCGCTGAAGGCCAGCCACTTGCCATCGGGTGAGGGGCGAGGGAATCGTTCGTCGCCTTCCATGGCAGTGAGGCGGGTAGCGAGGCCACCGGCGCTGGGCACCTTCCAAATGTCACCAGCGTAAGTGAAATACAGGGTGTTGCCATCGGGTGAGAGGCTGGGATGGTCGCTGAAATAAGCACCGGGTTGGTTTTGGGCAAAAAGGCCAAATGCCATCATTAAAATGAATAACATTGTAGGGGCAACCCTCGCGGTTGCCCAAATGTAAAACAGCCAGGTTGGTTTTTGCATGGTTGTTGAGCTATGCCGAAGCATGGTTAGTGAAAGGTTTGGGTGATTAAATGAGGACTAAATTAGTAGAAATTTTGAATTTATTCCAAGATGTCGTATACCATGTAACACAACTTGGACAAGCCCTGAAAAGGCGCCATCTGCTCAAGAATGGGCACAGCCCATTCTATTCCAAGATGCTCTACACCATCTGCCAGAAGGTGGACTAGCCCTGAAGGGGCGACATCCTTCCAAGAATGGGTGAAGCCCATTCTTAGCGAGCCGAGTAATGTCTCAAGTTAAGAAGCCCTGAAGGGGCGACATCATCACCGCGTATGATGTCGCCCCTTCAGGGCTGGTGGTGTGAACACTGACTACTTGATCGAAATCGAAAGGGCTTCACCCTTTCTTGATGGGATGTCGCCCTTTCAGGGCTGGGTCGCTGGCTGGGACAGTGTGTTAATCAAACCGCTGAATATCCACCTCCCCATCCATCGCCTTCCCTTCCAGCATCACCTCACTCAAATGCCTCGCCCAAAACGGTGCCAGTGAAGCCCCTTTCGTCCCCAATCCATTAAAAATCCACAAGGATGGTAACTCAGGATGTTGCCCCAAAAAGGGCCGCCGATCCTTCACCGTGGGCCGGATGGCCGCCCAGTGATCGACGATTTTAAACGGCAATTTGACCACAGTTTTTAGGCGCTCCAGCAATTCCTGCCGTGCCTGTTCGCTCGGCTGATCGTCCGTGAATTGCCAGGCGTAAGTGGCCCCCACCCAGTACAGGTCATTGCCCAGGGGGGCGAGGAAAGTATTGTTTTGTTTGACAATGCGCTCAAATCCCGCGCCGGGAATTTCCACGATCAAGACCTCGCCCTTGTCGCCACGAAAAGGCAAGTAGTTGAAAAAGGGGTTTTTGATCCCGCCGTAGCCTTCACAAAAAACGACCCGCGAAGCCTCGATATCTCCGTAGGTAACCCCGTTTGGGGTGACAAATAGTTCACCGTAATGAAAATATTTTTTACTCAGTTGATTTTTCCCCAGCAACTGTTTTTGAAAAAAATCCAAAAAAACGCTGACGTTCAATTGCGCACTTTGTAGGGTTTGACCGTAGGCCAGGGTAGGGTAGAGGAGCTGGTCGAGTTCTATTTTGTTGGCGTGGTCGCCCATGTAGGCCTGATAGCCGGGGTCACCTGCGCGGGCGAGCCAGTCGTTTTCTTCTTTGGCCGAACCAAGTGCCCGCAGTATGCTGCGTTCGTGAAAAAAAGAACCGCCAAGCAATTGTTCCAAATCCCGGTAAGTTTGCCTGGCGAAAGGAATGAGTTCATCTACTCGCCAGGATTTGACGAAGTAGCGCCCGGTGACTGGATTGATCAAACCAGCAGCACGACGAGAAGCGGAACCTTCACCATCGGGATCGATGACGTAAATGGAGGCACCGGCTTTTTCTAAAAAGTACGCGAGCAGTGAACCAGCTAGACCCTGGCCAACGATGAGGTAGTCAATTTTCATGGGATTGGGTTGGGGGGTGTTTTTGCACATTTTATGGAAGCCTGAGAACCCCCGACCCCTGAAGGGGAGTACAGTTTCGGTAGGTTTGGCCGACTACTATTTCTATTGAAAAAATAAGCTCCAGGAGTAAAATCCCCATTTAGTAAAGTGTGAATTGGCTCTTTTTTTTCGCGCAACGGGAGCCCCGTTAGGGGCGTGACATGGGTAGAAAACAACAGCCCCGATGTTTTCCCGAGTCCCGTAGGGACGTGATGTGGGTATCTCGCGGTGTAAAATACCCACATCACGTCCCTAAAGGGACTTTGGAAACTCCTAGAATCACCTTTTTCTACCCATCTTTCGCCCCTAGTGGGGCTTATCGTCATGCTCAACCTAAAACCAATTGATCTTGGTTTTAGGTTTCGGGGGTTCTTAGACAAAGCATAACTTTTTACTGAACCCACAGATATTGATGCAAAATAATCCATACCCTTCATTTTACACCAAACCCTCCAATTCCGCCCTCAACTTCTTCGGCAAACTCGCCACCACCAAATCATATGAATGATCGATCAGCTCCTGTAGCAATTTATTGCTCAACCCAGCTTCACAATGCACGGTGTTCCAATGCTTTTTGTTCATGTGGTAACCTGGTAAAACGTCGTCAGGGTGTTCTTCCCGCAAATCGATGGCGCGCTCGGGTTCACATTTGAGGTTGATGGTTTGGACATCCGCATCCAGGGGGACGAGGGCAAATATTTTGCCCATCACCTTAAGCACCATGGTGGTTTCACCAAAGGGAAAACCCTCTTCCACTCCTTTTTTAGATAGGCAATAGGCGCAAACTTCTTCGACGTTCATAGCGTTAGTTTCTGATTAGAGCGGCTAAATTTATGAAAAATTCAGCCTACTTTGCGCACAAAATACCTAACAAACATGCAAACCCAAAAGCTCATCCAGGGAATCCACCACGTTACCGCTACCGTCAACGATGCCCAGGAGGATTACGATTTTTACACCTGTGTGCTGGGCATGCGCCTGGTGAAAAAAACGGTGAATTTTGACAATGTACACGTCTACCATTTTTACTATGCCGATGAGTTGGGTACACCAGGGACCGTTTTTACCACCTTTCCTTACAAAGGCCAACCCAATGTAAAGCAAGGCACTGAAGGTTCGGGAATGATCCTGACCACTGCGCTATCCGTACCTACCGACGCCTTACTTTTTTGGGAGCAACGCCTGCATGCCCACGGCGTTTTGTTGACCCATGGCGAACGTTTTGGGCAGCCCTTCCTCTGGTTTCGCGACCCTTCCGGCCTACAAATTGAGCTAATGGGAGATGATAGTGATACCCGTGCCCCCTGGCTGAATCCCTCCGAGCCGGAAATCATTGCGGACTTTGCCATTCGTGGAATTCACCACGTGATGTTGTCGGTTGCGCCGGAACATTGGGTGTCCATGATTGATTTTTTGACGGCTGAAATGAACATGGTCGTAGCCGCAGAGGAAAACAACCGCATTCGCCTCAACGTCAACGGCGGGGGGGCTGGCCATTACCTGGAAATGCGCCGCGACGCCTATAGCCACAAGGGTCGCAATGGCATTGGCACCGTGCACCATGTGGCCTGGAAAGTAGCCGATGATGAGGCGCTGCTGGCCATGCAGGCGCGGATCGCGGAATTGGGCTTAAATCCTACTGAGTTCAGGGATCGCAAGTATTTCCATTCGGTGTATTTCAAACCTTCTGCGGGCATGTGGTTTGAGATGGCGACCATGCAACCGGGTTTTACCGTGGATGAAGCGCGAGAAGAGCTGGGTACTCATTTGCATCTGCCGGAATGGGAGGAGCCGAAGCGCGCGGAGATTGAGGCGGTTTTGCCGCAGTTGAGCTGAGGAATAATAATTTAGAGAACCAACGCTTTCTAAGGTGACTCTTTAGTGTCTAAGGTTTCTAAGGTGGTGAAATAATGTTTTTTCACCACCTTAGAAACCTTAGACACTAAAGAGTCACCTTAGCTTATGAAGACTATGAAATCAATATCGACCTCTTTACTTTTATTGTTCAGCGTATTTGCTGTACAAGCGCAAAACCTGAGCAAAGCCTTGCACCTCAACAATCAGGAACATTTCCGAGGTACACTCCCCGTGCTGGAAATTCAGGAAACCCACCACGACCTTCCAACCAAAAAACAGACCAGTACCCATTCGCTTTACGATGCGGAACAGAAACTCATCCTCCTAGCCGTGTATGAAAACGATCAACTCCGCAGCAAAGATACCATCACTTATCAAAATACCGTGGGGGTCAAAAAGGCGACCATCTTTGAAACCTGGGCCGCGGATGGCACCTACAACCGACGTACCGAAAATTACATTTACGACACCCGTGGCTTTTTGGTGCGCATCCGGGAGTTCAGCAAAGATGGTTACCTGCGATTTGAAACCCGTATCAAAAACGTTGGCCGGGGACAACCTTACGTCATCGACAAGTTTGACGACGACGACAACATGACGGGCAGCACCGAAGAAACGGAGTATTTGCCCGAACGGAATCGCTACGTCATCAAAAAAATGAACATTCTGGGCAAAGAATCTTCCCGGGATACTTTTGTGCTTGATCTACAGCAAGCCGCAGCCTTTCCCGCCAAGGGCGAAACCTACAATGAAAAAGGAGACTTGATCAAAATTGCCACAGCCAAGGAAAACAGTAGCTATGAATTTCGCTATGATGAACAAGGAAACTGGATTGAAAAAAAACGCTTCCAGGTAGAAGTAGAAAAAGACAAGGAAAAGCGGGTTTTGCTGGAAAAATGGGAACGGAAGATCAGCTATAAACCCAAACCTTGAAGCGATTAAAAGCTGCATGGTTCAATTTTATCAACTCGTCAATTATCTTTGTCGCCAGTATCCAAACAAATAAAGTAACACAAAGTGGCAGGAAGTATTTTTGGCAGTGCCTTTCGCATCAGTACCTTTGGAGAATCACATGGCAAGGCCATAGGGGTCATTATCGACGGATGTCCAGCGGGACTGGACATCGATGAAGGATTTATCCAGTCTGAAATGGATCGGCGCAAACCCGGCCAATCGGCCATCGTCACCCAACGCAAAGAGAGCGATACCGTACAAATTCTCTCCGGGGTTTTTGAGGGCAAAAGCACTGGAACGCCCATAGGCATGCTCATTCCCAATGATGACCAGCGCTCCCACGATTATGGCCATATCGCCGATAAATACCGCCCTTCTCACGCAGATTTTACTTACCAGGAAAAATACGGCGTTCGCGACTACCGCGGTGGCGGCCGCTCTTCAGCGCGTGAAACAGCAGCCAGGGTAGCAGCTGGAGCCATCGCCAAATTGTTTTTGGCGCAACATGGAGTAAACATTCAGGCCTATGTAAGCCAGGTTGGTCCGCTGATTTTGCAAAAAAGTGCGGATGAGTTGGATTTATCTTTCACTGAATCCAACGACGTACGTTGCCCCGACCCGGAGATGGCCGTCCAAATGATCGACCTGATCAAAGCCGTGCGTAAGGATGGGGACACCATCGGCGGGGTCGTTAGTGCTGTAATCACAGGTTGCCCGATAGGCCTCGGTGAGCCAGCTTTTGATAAACTCCACGCCGATCTGGGTAAAGCCATGCTTAGCATCAATGCCTGTAAGGGTTTTGAGTACGGCTCCGGTTTTGCGGGAGTAAGCATGCGCGGCTCGGAGCACAACGACGTTTTTTACCAGGAAGACGGCAAAATTAAAACCCGCACCAATCACTCCGGTGGCATCCAGGGCGGCATTTCCAATGGCATGGACATCACTTTTCGCGTAGCCTTCAAACCTGTTGCGACCATCATTCCGGCTCAGGAATCAGTCAATATGCAAGGTGAAAGTGTAGAGGTAACTGGACGCGGTCGGCATGATCCCTGTGTATTGCCCCGGGCGGTGCCTATTGTAGAATCGATGGCGGCTTTGGTGCTGGCGGATCATTTGTTGCGGCAGAGAATGACGAAGAGTGAAGAGTGAAAAGTGAAAAGTGAAAAGCGGATCGGGAGCCTAATTTTTTACGGTTTTGATTGAGGATACTAGCATAGCGATCAATTCATTGCAATCAGAAGCAAGGCTTTCAAAGATTTTTTGTTCTAAATAGCCAGTGTCTTTTAAAAGATGGATCCAATAGTCTGTTTCATTGGCTTCTTTTAATGCAATACTGATTTTACTGGCAAAATCAGCTTTGCTTTGACCGAATTCAGCTTCGCGATACAAGGCTCCTATCGCTGTGCCACTGCGTAGCACTTGCTTGCTCAATGTATATTCCTTCTTTTCTGTTTGGAGAAACTGTGACAATTTCACAATTCGAATGGCAAAAGCATAGCTCTTGGTTTTCAGTGAACCCTTACTCATACAATCAGACTTTGTAGGGCGAAAAACAAGATGCAATGCAAATTTAAAACTAAAATATTATTCTTTTCACTTTTCACTTTTCACTTTTCACTTTTCACTTTTCACTTTTTTTCTCTCCCGCTTTCCGTTTAAAACTCCGGATAAAATCCGCAAAAGAGGCGTATTCCTTTCTAAAGCTCAAGCCTGTACCTACCTGAAACCTGCGCCCACCCACGTCGGGTTGCAGCTTTTGGAAAATGCGCAGTTTGAGGTTGCGGTCGGGCGTGATGGCATATTCGATGACTACGTCGGTACCTACAAAAGTATTGACTTCGGTGCCGGGTACATTGTTTTGGATGTTTCCACCCACTTGTACCGAAAGGCGATCCTTCAGGAAGTAGGGTTTGAGGCTGAATTGAAATTCGTTGTTGCCACTGCTGGTCAGGGCTTGCCGCACGTTGAAGTTGATGTCGGAAAGTACGCCTTCTCCCACCAGGTCTTTTAGCAATTCGGTCACCATCAGGGATACCTGATTGGACACCAGTTCACTCACTGAATTGAGCGCAAAGGCGCGGGCCTGGTTGCCCAAGGCGAAGTCGGCTGGCAGGAATTGACCAAAGAGGATCAAGCCTGATACCTGCTTATTCAACTCGTTTTGGTCTTGTTTGAGGATGCGGATTTTGCTTTCAGCAAAACTTTGCAACTCACCCCGCAGGTTGGGAAAGGACAGGTCAAAATCGATGGTTGGTTTGAGCAAGTCCCCACGCAATTTCATGCGCAGATCAATGTTTGTATTGGAGTTGGCGGCGGCTTTTAATTCATCAGAAGCGGCCACGAGGTATTCCTGGATGAAGCTGAAAACGGACGCACTCAGGTCGCGGTACTCGGCTTCGAGGTTGATGGTGGCACCAAAGGGGTCGCCATTCCAGGTGAGTGTGCCCCCTTCTTTGACCCGAAATCCTTTGTTGAACAGGTTATAAAGTGTAAAAAGGTATTCGCCCTCGTCAATCACAATTTCGCCGAACATCTTAAAGTCGCCACCCCGTGGCACTGAAATTTGTACCGCACCACGTCCGGCACCTTTGATCACGTCCCCTGATTGTTCGTTAAAGATGATCTCCATTTCGGCACCTCGCTGTACGGTAATGTCGAGGTTGATGCCCACGCCGGTTAGCTCCCGTTCGTCTTTGGTTTTTTCTGCTTTTGGGTTCTTTTCTACAAAACGGACGAAGTCCAGCTGCCCAACTTTACGCTCGTTGCTCACCGGAATGATCAAACGAGAACCTTCGCCCACGGCAGCATTGACGGAAATATCGGGTCTTTGGAAAGAGCCCGAAAAGTTGATTTTTCCCATGCCGATGGCCTGACCGTAAAATTGCTCATTGTCGCCTTTTTTGGTATCGAGCGCCAGGAAGGGTTCGAGGGTGTTTAAACTGGCGTTGAAACCAAAATGTTTGAGGTGGTCGTGGCGAATACCTCCGTCTAGGCGAGCGCGGTTTTTACGCTTGTCGTACAAGACCATGCCCGACAGGTCAAAAAGGAAATTGTCCACTTCCACGTTTGCCCGCTCAAAGGTATAATTCGTTTTGAGGTAGTCCACAGTCATTCCTCCTTTCATCAGGTACATGTTGCCCGAAATGTTGGGGTTGTTGAAATCGCCATTGACGTGTATGTCCGTGTCAAAATAGCCATAGAGGTTCTTAAAAACATCCCCAACGAAATAGTCGGCAATGTTGAGCGGATAAGAATGGATATTGAGGTTCGCGTCGAAATAGCGGGCTTGTTGCTCGGTGCTTTCACCAAAGGTGTTCAGGTTGTAATACCCTTCCACTAGCAATTGGGCAGTGTCTTTGGTGAGTGAGAAATAAGCGGCCAATGGGTGCTGTCGGTCTTTCAATTTTACATCCAGGCGCATCAGTCCCCAATCGTCCTGGTTGATAAAAAGGGTATCGCTGACCAGCGACAAACTGAGGTCTTTTAAACTGAGCACGTCTTCTACCCGTGCTTCCAGGGTGCAACGCCCGCCAAACTCCATCGGCTCAAAATTGAGGTAGCCATTGAGCAAGCCCAGATCCATGTTGTTCATGGCCAGTTTGACGCCTTTGCGTCCCAAACGATCGAGGCGAATGGCTTTGTTTCCATCTTGCAATACAAAATCTTGGACGTCGATAAAGTCTTTGCCAAAAACGATGGAGTTACGCGGATTGATGGACCAATTGGTATTCAATAAGTGCAAATCGGAGTTGCTCAGGCGCATCAGCATGGTGCTGCTGTCGCGGATGTAAAAACGCCCATCGAGGTTGACTTTGGACAAAACCTTGGATGATTTGTCGGCATAGGTGAGCCCAAAATCAATCGTATCACGATCCACCGAGGTTTGTAAGGTGATATTGGGCAGTTTTTGTTTGTCATTGATGCTCAGGGAGGCCGTATTGAGGGTGATGAAACCCTGACCATAACTTAGGTCAATCCGCAGTCCTAAATCGGTGGCAGCTATGGTCCCAAAGCGAAATTCCGGTGCATCCAGTTTTGTGATCAATTTTGCGGTGAGGTTGTCAAACTCGCCAGTCAGCGTGAAGTTTTTCAGTGGACCCAACTGGGCATTGAGCAATTCGTGCAAACCGCCACTATCCTTGATTTTGATGTCGTACTTGAATTGTTGGGGCCGTAGTAGGGAGTCGATTTTATTCAACTTGAAGCGCTGGGCGAAACCGGGAAAATTGTCGTAAATAAAAAGCTGAAAAGCCGCTGGGATTTTTTCGATGTCAAATCGTCCATTCAGGTGGGCGTCCATCACGTCGGAGGCAATGTCCAACTCGCGATTGCCACTGCTATCTAGCGTAGAAGCTATGTCCACAATTTTGAAGTGATAAGTTTGATCATCTTTGTTGATGTCAAAGTCTTTAAATTGGGCCTTACCCACCAAATCCACCAGGTTTTTGGCTTTAATGTTCACATCTACATTCCCCGTCAGGACAATTTCCTCTTTGCTAAAATTGAGTTTTTGCAAATTGAGTTTATTGATGGAGGAGTAAAAATTATACTCCGGCACATCTTTGGAAAGGTCAACTTTACCGGTAAAATTCAGGTCGATGTTGTCGTCGGCAATAACCAGATTTCCGTCGAATTTACGGGATTTGAGTTCACCCTGCATTTTGGCGTTGGTGTACTTGTAGCCCTTGAATTCAAAACTTTTGATGTCGGCGCTGAGTTTGGCACGGGCATTTTTACCAGCCAGACCGTACCCGTCGCCTTCGCCTACTTTGGCCAGAAGGCTGATTTTTCCAAAATTACCGTTGTCGGTCCATTTGCCCAGGTCAAAATTATTGAGCACCACCGTTCCTGAATAAGAGGCCCGTTCGGGGCGCTCGGTATTTTTGAGTGACACGTTCAATTCCGCACTCCCAATGCTGGTGTACAATTTCCCGATGGTGGTGAAGCTGTTGAAAAATCCGATAAAATCACCCCGGTATTCCAGCTTGCCCAGTTTGTCAAAATTGCGGGGCAAACTAAAATTGGGCAACAAATCCCGCAGGGTACGCATGCTGGTACTGAGCTGATCCATGCGCAATTCGATGGATTCGTTGTCTTTTACGGCCAGGTTGCGGGCATCAAAACGCCCTTGCAGGAAGGTGCCATCGGGGAGCAGCATTTTGAGTTTACGGCCATTCAGGTTGTTGATCAACCCGTAAATTCTGCCGTCCAGGGAGAGGGTCGTTTCTTTGTTTTTGCGAAAAAAAGGATTGGTGGTCAAATCAGAAGCAAAGGCCATGATGTCGCGCATGGCAATTTGAGCACCATTGAAACGATTGTCCATCCGCACCAGATTAGGGAAATCCGCAAAATCCTCGAAGGAGTCAAATTTCAGTTGGATGGTATCACCAATGTTGGAATGTGGTGTGACGAGGGCGGCCCCATTGAGGGTGATTTCTTGAGAACTGACGATGGCTTCTTTGGCTGCCAAACGGGACAACTCAAAGCCGCTTTTTTCACGGAGTGAAATGTTGCCGAGATTGCCCGAAAACACATCGTTGCTGAGCTTGAAGTTTTGGATCTTGATGTCGATGTCGCGCACTTCCATGTGCGCAAAGTCGATGGTATCGCGGGCTACCTTGATTTTAGGCGATTTGCGGTAATTGTGCACGTTAAAAACGGACTCAGAAAAATCAATTTCAGCCACATCGATCTTCCAGCGACTGGTGTCCACCACACTCTTATCCACAGGTACCAGTTCTTCCATTTCGGTCAAGGACTCCTCATAGCCAGGGCCATAATTCAACTCATCAATGAGCACTTTAGCCCCTTTGAATCGAATGTATTTGGCTTGAATCGTTTTGGCGGGGAGGTTCATTTTATCGATGGCTATCCGACCTCGGTAAATGTTGATTTCCATCCTTTGGCCGCGATGGAGGTCATTTTTCAGAAAGATGACCTTGTCCAGGTTCAGTCTTTTGATGGCTAGGGCAAAGGGCTTTTTTTCTTTTTTAGGACTGTCGGGTTGGGGTGGAAAAAGCCGTTGCAATAAAATCTCCAGATTGTTCATTTCCGAAGCTGGCGCTTTTTGAATGTTGAAGCGCCCTTCAGCAATGCTCAATTCGTCAAAAACCAAACCTTCGCGGATTAGGGTAATGGGACTAAGTTTGATTTGGGCACTCAAGCTCTTACAAAACAACAAGGTATCACCTTGATCGTCTTCAATGTACACATCTTTGAGTACCACCTGATTGAAAAAACTCAAGCGAAAATGGCCTACTTCGGTGCGGGTATGGGTGGTTTTGGAAATGGCTTTGGTGACTTCATCGATGACCCATTCCTGAATGATGGGTACCTGAAAAAGCAGGAATAAAACAGTAACGCTTACTGCCAACACAGTAAGCGTTATCCGCAGGGTGGCAGCAACCCGACGGTATATTTGCCAAAGCACCCACCGGATTTCGCGCCAATTTTGCTTCGTTTTTTGTTCCTGGTTCTCCATTCTACAATAAAAACCCAAAACTACGGCAAAATGACAGGTTTGTGCCTTACATTAACAAAAATTTAGTACGGTTTTGTATTGCCAATATTTCAATTCGCATGATAGCTGCTTACTTTGAACAATTCCGTGGCCCTATCCAAGTGGCCACTTTGCCTGACCCTACGCCCAAACCCGGTGCGGTAGTGATTCGTGTACGCGCCACGGGCATTTGCCGCAGCGATTGGCACGGCTGGCAAGGCCACGATTCAGATGTACACCTGCCACATGTGCCTGGCCATGAACTGGCTGGGACAATTGAGGCGATTGGATCGGGGGTGAAAAGATGGAAACCCGGCGATCGGGTTACCGTGCCCTTTTGTGTTGGATGTGGCGACTGTCCACAATGTCACCAAGGGCAACAACAGATTTGCGACCACTATTTTCAGCCAGGTTTTACAGCCTGGGGTTCCTTTGCTGAATACGTGGCCATCGATCATGCCGACCACAATTTGGTCCGTTTGCCAGATGAAATGGATTTTAGCACGGCTGCGGTCTTGGGCTGTCGCTTCATCACGGCCTGGCGGGGTGTTACTGCCCAAGGGCGCGTTCGAGGTGGAGAATGGGTGGCGGTGTATGGTTGTGGGGGGGTAGGTTTATCCGCCATCATGATTGCTGCTGCGTTTGGTGCACAGCCGATTGCTGTTGATATTGATGAGGAAAAACTGGCTTTGGCACTTTCGCTGGGGGCGGTGGCCGCAGTCAATGTGCGCAAAACGCAGGACGTGGTTGCGGCGGTGCGAGAAATCAGCAAGGGTGGCGTCCAACTTTCGGTAGATGCCCTGGGCAGCCATGAAACTTGTAAAAACTCCATCCTCAGTTTGCGCAAGCGAGGCCGTCATGTACAAATGGGTTTGTTGGCTGGCGATCAGGCCAATCCGCCATTGCCAATGGGTGCAGTGATTGCCAACGAATTGGAAATCATCGGCAGCCACGGCATGCAGGCGCATCAGTTTCCTGGTATGCTGGAGATGATTGTATCGGGAAAAATTCAACCCCAGCGGATGTTAGGCAAAATCGTTTCATTGGAACAGGGAATTCAGGAATTGATGGATTTGAATTCGTTTCGGGGAAATGGGGTTACGGTGATTGGGTTTCCGGGGTAATTTCACCTCATGTGCTACAAATAACCTCCACTCAACTTTTATTTAACATGAGTAAAGTATTTTAGGGGCTTAAATGACCTGCTCATGAGAATGTGTCTCTTTATCCTCCTGCTCCTGCTGAACGCGGGTTTGATTTTAGCGCAAAACAATGCAGTTGACACCAAATTCCTGGTGCAACCCTACCTGCAATTCTCCACCCAAAATGGCATGTACGTCCTATGGGAAACCAAAGAACCCGCCACCACGCTGGTGCAGTTTGGCGAAGCCCGAGCAAATGCGGATCAGGTTGTGCTTGACCGCGAAGTGCGCCTCGAAGGCCAGCGCCTGATGCACGAAATATTGCTCGACAATCTGAAAACTGAAACCAATTACTTCTGGCAAGTGACCACCGTAACCCAGTCTGGCGAACGGATTCAAACGCCGGTTTATACCTTTAAAACGGCAGTAAAAGACAGCAGTGCCTATCTTTTTGGCCTGGTAGGTGATACCCAGCGCAACAACCGCACCCCTTGGGCCTGGGGCAAAATTGCTGAAAAACTATGGCAGGATCGCCCCAATTTTGTGGTTCACGCCGGAGATGTGGTCGATCAGGGTTTGGACAAAAAGGACTGGATTGACAATTTTTTCCCCAATGGACAAATCCTGATGAGTCGGGTGCCAGTGTACACCGTCTTAGGGAACCATGAGCAGGATGCTCCTTATTACTACCAGTATATGGTGGCACCCGCCCCGGAATACTACTACACCTTCAAGTACGGCAACGCCCAGTTTTTTATGATCGACTCCAACCGCGACCTCAAAGAAGGTTCCGAACAATACAACTGGCTGGAATGGGAGTTGGCCAAGTCGACAGCCACCTGGAAGATTGCCGTACACCACCATCCACCGTATTCTTCGGATTCAGACGATCACGGCAATACTTCCCGGGAGTTGTCCACTTTGGGCACAGATGCCCGCAATTTGGTGCCACTGTATGAGCGTTACGGCCTGGATTTTTGCCTTTTTGGCCATACTCACCTATACGAGCGTAGCTGGCCCCTCAAGGAAAATAGGATCAACATGAAAGACGGTGTGGTCTACATCAACTCCGGTGGGGCAGGAGGTGGCCTGGAAGAATTTGCGCCTACCCGCAGTTGGTTTACCATGGACTTACAAATCGTGCACCACTACTGCACTTTCGCCATTTTTGAAAACAATCTGGTGTTTAAAGCCGTCGACCACGAGGGGCGGTTGTTTGATACCTTTCAAATGCAAAAAGACGCAGCGAAAGGAAAGACGGCGAGTGTCATCCAACCACCTGCACCAAATTTTAGCACTCCTGCCACCTTGTTCCAGGATCAAACTACGGTGGATTTGTCCGCTGCTTTTGAAGGTTTGCAAATTCGGTACACCCTGGACGGCTCCGAACCCAATCGCAATAGCGCTTTGTATAGCCAGGCTCTGACCATCAAACAAAGCACGATGCTCAAAACTCGGGCCTACACCCAGGACGGTCGCGCCAGCCGGGTTGTGATGTTGAATTTGCGGAAAATGGCCGCACAAGCAGCTCAAAAGGTGAAAAAAGTGGAAAAGGGGCTGAAATTCAGCTACTACGAAGGGGCTTGGACTAAACTTCCCGATTTTAAAACACTAACGCCGGTGAAAACAGGCATCAGCAATCAGGTAGGACTGGCTGAAATTGGACACCGTGACAATCAATTTGGCGTCGTGATGGAAGGGTACATTGAAGTTGCTCAAACCGGAACTCAAACCTTCTTCCTCAATTCCGACGATGGTTCCAAACTATACATCAACGGCGAACTGATCATCGACCACGATGGAGACCATAGTGCGATCAAAAAGACTGGCCAAAGCATCCTTGCAGCGGGGAAACATAAAATCCGCATCGAATATTTTGAGCGCAGCGGGGGCCAATTTTTGCAAGCAGGATTGATGGATGAGAAGATGGGGGCGGTGCCGTTTACGCCGTTTCAGTTACACCATGAGTAGTGTGAAAGTTTTGTACGAAAAGTAACCCAAACTTAATTTTACCAAAGCGTCATTTTTATTATCACAAAGGAAAAAAAGAGGACACAAAGAGCACAAAGTTAGACGTTGACGACGCTTCGCTTTGTGTCCTTAGTGTCCTCTTTTTTTCCTTTGTGATAATAAATTGCCGCTTTGGTCAAGTGCCTAAAGCTTAATAATCGCCGTCATCATAAGCGACCGACCATCAGAAGACCAAACTCCTGGGCCAGGGTGAATGGTTGGGCGTTTGGTGAAATACTGCGTATCGGTGAAGTTGCTTGCACTTGCTTTTAAAGAGAAGTTTTTGTTGAAACGATAAGTCGCATTAAAGTCGAACAAACCATAGGCAGGCACAATCCCTTTGGCGCCATTGGCAGTAGGTGTAACAGTGTTTTCTGGATCCGAATAGCTGAGATCGACCCAGCTGTACTGCAACGCAGCACTAAAGCCCCGGTAACGACCTTGCAAACCATTGCGGGTCATCCATTTGGGCGTAGATTCAACCCGGTTGCCAGCGATCTCGGTATTTTTACCTGCCACAACCACACTGCCTTGTACATAACGAGAATCGAAATAAGAGGTAGAAGTGAAGACACTAATGCGGGCATTTTTGGTTTCCAGGAGATTCACTTCCGTGTAGAACTCAACGCCGCGAGTGCGGACATTACCCACATTGGTTTTGAACACAAGGGATTGGCCATTTTCCTGAATGATCGTATTGCTCATGCGGTTGTTGTAGCCCAGTTCAAACAAGGACACATCGAAGTGAACCCGATTGCGCCATTTGCCACGAATGCCCAATTCAGCATTGTACCCCCTGTTGTCCAATAGATTGCTGTCAACTTTTTCCAGGGCATTGGCAGGAATAACATCAGCAAAAATAATTGGCCGATAAGCTTGAGAAATCCCTCCGTACAATGTAGCAAAGTTGGTCAATTTATACTGAGCGCTTGCCCCAAACAAAGGAAAATGGTGTTCAATATTATTAGGTACCTTCAGCGGATCGAGGTAAGAGATGTACCCTTCCATATCCGTTCTGCCACTTTCTACACGCATTCCGCCCGAAACTGACAGGCGAGGGGTCAGTTGCAGCAGGTGCTCAGCAAAAACCGCCACATTGTTGGTACGGTACCAAAGATCCCGGCCAAAAGGACCCACCAAAGAAAGATCATAATCTGATCCGGTGGTACCTTTGCCCAGTTGCTGGCGGTTCAAATCATTGTTGATGTAACGTGCACCAGCAATGAGCGTATGTTCAACATCACCGGTTGAAAACTGGTGTTTGAAGCGCAGCTCGGTGGTAAAGCTATTGAAATGGTCTACATCCACATTTCGGTTGGCGTACTGGCCTGTTTGTGGATTGATCACGTCGGGTTTGTCCGCAAAACCGACAAAGGTCAACACACTACGTCCGCCCCAGATGCCACTGGAAACAACATTGAGGTGGGTTCTTTTGCCCAATTTCCAATCGACTTGAATAGAAGGCACCCAAATATCGGGGCTATAATAGTTGCGCGACCGGGTAGATTGCCGTGGATTGTCATAAAACATGGCATCTGAAAGTGGGCCAGGCATTTGGTATTGATAGTAGGAGTGGGCCAACTCAGCTTTCATGGTAAAACGATTCGAAAAATCGTATTTCAAGGACATGAATTGGGCGCTGGAATTGATCTTTGAATTGTCGCGATAACCATCAGAACTCCGACTGTAAGCATAAGTGTAGTAGGAAAATTTCCCAATTTTACCACCAATGGCATTGTACATACCTTTGGTGTTAAAAGACCCATAGTTGAAATTTCCCTCGTAGGAAATTTTACGGGTAGTATCCGCCGTTTTGGTCACATAGTTGATCATCCCACCAAACATGGCCCCGTACTGTAAAGCAGCTGTACCACGAACCAATTCTACTTTTTCGATGCTTTCCATAGGGGCACTGTAGTGGCTGGCAGGATAACCATACATGTCGCTATTGGTGACTACCCCATTGAGCCGTACGTTGTATTCCCAGGAGCGGTGAGGGTCGAGGCCACGGGTAGCGATGTTGATTTGGTTGCCTGAACCATCCATGTCGTAGACAAATACCCCAGGAACTTTGGCGAAGAGCTGACGCCCGGTTTTGTCGGCCAGGTTGGCATCCATATCAGCAATCTGAATGACTTCATTTTTTTTGCCAGAAGCGATGTAGGTGCCAACCACTTCAGGCAGGCGCTCGATGGCGGTGCGTTGTTGACTCAACTCGCGAATGGTAAAGGTATTGAGGTCAATACTGGTGGCACTGAGGCTCACCTCTACATAAAGATCGGATTTGACATCAACTTCCTGCGGCGCATAACCCAAAAGTGAAATAGACAACACTTTCTGTTGTTGTTCTGCTTGGGCAGCGATTTCAAAACGCCCTTCAGCGTTGCTTGCCACACCGGAAGTGCTCCCTTTCCAAAGGATAGCTGCACCTTTGAGTGGCTGGTTTTGGGCGTCGGTGATGCGTCCTTTTACCATTTGGCCTTGGGCCAAAAATGGCAGTAAGCACAATAGCCCGAGTAAATACTTGGACATAGGATTGAATTTATTTAAGATTTAGAGTAAAAAAATGTGTGTTAGAGTAAAAAATGTGAGCACCCTTAGACTTGAGGACAAAGATAGCTTGTGCTCCTAAAGCCTAATATGATAAATGTTAGGTAATCTGTTCTAATTGAAGTTGTAAGTAGATAGGAATGCTCATTGCATTGAGGCAAAAGTAACAAAGGACTTGTGAATAGAAAAGCCCCTTAATGCATTTTAAGCAAATTTTAATACCACTAAATGACTTGTTTGACAAAAAAGAGGGTATCTACCGCCATCCGAGGAAATTCCAAGGGTAAATCATCAGCCAAGACCCGATCAAAGCCATTTTTTTCATAAAACCTCACCGCAGCTTCCAGCTTGGGTATAGTGCCCAACCAAATGCTTTCCAGCCCGTTTTCCACACACCATTCCATGGCGATGTCCATCAGGGATTGAGCTAGGCCATGGGTTCTTCCTCGATACTCAGCAGCCACAAACATCTTGCGCAAGGCAGCCCGCTGTGGTGGGAATTCAATCAAAGCAATGGTGCCGATTATTCGATTTTCTGCATTGGTGGCTACCCAAAAATTGCCCCGACCTTGTTGATACACTTCAGGAATGGTTTGCAAATCGGGCTGATCTTCTAAGGTGATGGGCACCTTGAATTCAATCTGTTGAATGGACAATACCAAATCAATGATGCCTTGGCGGTGCTCTGGCCGATAAGTCTGAATCTGGATCATTAGGTATTGCTGGTCTATTTATAAACGAATGAGATGTTGGTACACCTCCAATCCTTGCTGGGTTAAATGTGGGGCCAAGGTAGCAAAAAACAGTCGAACGTAGTGCTTTCGTTTGTAATCTGAATCGCCATCCAGCATGATTTCTGCGCTGGCCATCTGGTAACCTCCGATCAAAGAAGCTTGTCTAATTGGTACATTTGTTCTAAATTTTCTAATTTTTACACCTCGACTCATGAAGATCAACATTATTGGCGCAGGCATTGGTGGACTTACCGCAGCCATAGCACTTGAAAAAAAAGGCCATCAGGTCGAATTGTATGAAGCAGCAGCGGCACTGCGCCCAATCGGGGCGGGGATCATCATGGCTTCCAACGCCATGCAGATTGCCCGCAGGCTGGCTTTTGCAGATGAAATTGCCCAGGCTGGTTACGTACTCGACCGCTTTGGAATTGCCGATCATTTGGGACGTCCCTTACAAATTATGGACATTCAGGCGATCCGGGCAAAATTTGGCGAACCCAGCGTAGCCATTCATCGGGGGCAATTGCAACAGATTTTGCTGCAACACTTGCCCAATACGCCCATTCATGTCAATAAGCGACTTCAATCGATCCAACAATTACCCGGTGGCAAAGTAGTTGCTTTTTTTAAAGACGGCAGCCAGTCCGAATCTGATGTATTGGTTGGTGCGGACGGACTGCGCTCGGCGACCCGGAAAGCCATTTTTGGTGAAAAACCCTTGCGGTATTCCAGCCACACTTGCTGGCGCGGCATCATTCAACATCAGTTCAAAAACCCCAATCAAGCCCAGGAATTGTGGGCAAAAACGGGGGGCAAACGGGTAGCGATGATTCAGGTAGCCGCCGACAAGGTTTATTTTTATTACACCGAAAAACGCAAGCCCGGTTTTAACCTGCCTCAGGCTGATCAGCTCAGCTATTTGCAAGAACAATTCAGTGAATTCCCCACAATGTATGCCGAAGTGATCGCTAAAGCCAAGCCCGCCGAAATTTTTCACGATGACCTGTATGACCTCAAACCGCTCTGGAAATGGCATCAGAATCGGGTCATACTGTTGGGTGACGCTGCCCACGCCACTACGCCCAACATGGGACAGGGCGGTTGCCAGGCCATTGAGGATGCCTGGTATTTGGCGGAATACCTGGAGCGTTACGACACTATTGCGGAGGCTTTTGCGGCATACGAACAATTCCGGCGGCCCAAGGTCAATTTTGTGGTCAACACCTCGTTTATGATTGGCAAAATGAGTAATCTGGGAGGGGAGTTAGGGCATCGTTTGCGGAATTGGGTGTTGTCGGCTACCCCGAAGAAAATGGCGGAGCAGCAGTTGGAGGCTTTGTTTCGGTTACAGTAAGCAAGGGAGATTTGGCATGTTCAAAAGCGACATTTTCTTTTCACAAAGGAAGCACAAAGGGGGCACAGAGGACACAAAGTTAGACGTTGACAGAGCTTTCATTTACCAGGAGGTACCCTCGTCAACGTCTAACTTTGTGTCCATTGTGTCCTCTCATTTTTCCTTTGTGATAAAAAAATGTCGCTTTAGTTGTGCTTGGAGAAAGACAAAAAACTCCTATGCTGAGTGTAAGTCCATATCCCGCAACTTCGGCGCTTTCCACCAAGTCGTCAAGACCACCAACAAAGTCATACTTCCACCAAATACCACCGAAGGCACGATCCCCAAGAATTTTGCCGCCAAACCCGATTCAAAAGCCCCTAATTCATTCGAAGATCCGATAAATAAGGCGTTAACTGCTGAAACCCGGCCCCGCATTTCGTTGGGCGTATACAACTGGATGATTGTACCCCGAATCACCATACTGATGTTGTCAAAAAAGCCTGTGCCCGCCAACATCACCAGGGAAAACCAGAAAGAATTGGAAAGGGCAAAAAGAATGGTGCAGATGCCAAAACCAGCCACGGCGCCTAGCAGCAATTTCCCGGTGTTGGCCAAAGGCGGGCGAAAGGCCAGAATCCAGGCCATGATGAAGGCTCCTACCGCCGGAGCGGCGCGGAGTGCGCCAAAACCTTCCGGGCCCACGGCCAAAACGTCCTTGGCAAAAGCAGGCAATAAGGCCACCGCTCCCCCAAACAAAACCGCAAACATATCCAGTGCCAGACTGGCCAGGATAATTTGGTTTTTAAACACAAAATTCAACCCCGTACGTACACTGACCAAAAAACCTTCTCGGGGAATCTTTTTGCCCTCAACTTGCTGAGGCGCATGTTTGCTGGGAACCAATAAAATAAAGCCCAAACCAGCGATGGCCAACAGGGCTGCCAATCCATAACTTGGCCAGGCGCTTTTACTCGTAGCACACAAAATGCCGCCAATTGCTGGCCCGCCAATCGAGGAAAGTTGCCAGGTCATGGTGTTCCAGGTTGCGGCATTGGCATACAATTGTGGGGGAACCAGCTGTGCGGCAAAAGCGGTTTGCGCCGGACTCATAAAGCCTCGCACCAAACCCGTCAGCCCAATGATGAGGTAGATGGGCGTAGCGCCATACTCATTTAGCACCTGAGGAAATTGATGGGTAATCAGATACAGGCTAAAAGCGCAAAGGGCATACAGACTGATACAAGTGACCATGATTTTGCGCCGATCAAAGATGTCGGCGATGTAACCCCCAATCAGGGTTACCAGCAGAAAAGGCAAAAACTCGGCCAAACCAATCAATCCCAGCGCGAAAGGCTCCTGGGTAAGTTCATAAATTTGCCAACCTACGGTCGGGCCCAGTACATTTACGCCCAAAGTAACCGCTATACGGGAAAAGAGGTAGTTTCGATAATCCGCAATTTTGAGTACCTCGTAAGCATCCTTGGGTTGCGTTTGTGCCATGTGTTTTTGTGCCTGTTGGAAAGTGGCCGCAAGATACAGTTCTTATACCCATCTCTAGTGAATCTCAACTAGCGCTTTTGTAAATACTGCCTGGCAACGGCGATTTTATCCGATGTTTTGGGATCTATACGGACATCTGGCGCGATCCCGCTTTTGTTGTACCCCTTGCCGAGATGCACAGCGTTGTGCAAACTGTAAGTAGGGTATCCAAAAAAGATGCCCTGGGTTTCACAGCCCAAGCTGACCATGTTGATGTTGTTGTAATCGACCACGCCGCCTGTATTTTCACCCATTGTGATGACCTTGCTGCTGACCCCTTTGGAATACAAAATGAAGGTTTCGGCGGCGCTCATGTTGCCACGGTCAGTGAGGATGACTACTTTTTTGAGTTTGGAAGGCAATGGTTTTAATTCAAGCGGCCCAAACACTGGCCCATTTACAATTTTGCCCATTTCTGTCTGCATGGCTGCCACCACTGGAGCATAAGGATCATTGCTGCGGGAGGAAGCAAATTTTTTGAAATAATCCAGGTTGTCAGCGGAGGCGATGGCAAATCCTACTTGGCTCAAGGCTGGCTTTTCGTAGTACAAACTCAACAAGTCGAAATAAATGCCATTGCCTCCGGTATTGCCCCGAATGTCGATGATGAGGTATTGCGTTTCGGTCAATTCCTGGAAATGAGCCATCAACACTGCATCAAATTGTTTTTTGTCAATCAGGAAGGATGGAATGGTAAGCAGTATGGTTTGTTCATCTAGTTTTTTGACACTCGGAAGGGTAGGGTCGTACAGAGGAGCATTTTTATCCAACATTTTTCCCCAGGTAAAGCCACCCCAAATGGATAAGAGCTGATTGTCTTTGTAAGGGGTGATTTTGACGTAGCGCGGGGCATAGGCATTGGTGTAGTAGAGGCCCTCCCAGAGCCCGTTGGAGAGGTTCACGCCCATCTTGATCTCACCGGCTTTGCTGCTATCAGGAGCTTCGAGCACAACTGCGACATGGCTGAAGGGAATCTTGGCGTTGGCGTTTTTGATGAGGGCAAATTTGGAAGTCCCATCCGTCCAATAGCCTTCGATGCCCGTTTTATTGCCAGGAATGATTTTGTTTAAATCGACCTTTTGGGCTTTAATCATGGTTTTGGAAGCGCTCAATTCCGCTTCGGGCAATTTTGGAAACTCAGATACAAAAAGGTGCCCGTCTTTAAAAAAGCCCAAAAATGCCTGCATGAGTTTGGAGCAGCCATTCAGCGGTGTTTTGGCCGCTAGTGCCCGATATTGCAGTTTCCTGGCTTGATAAGCAGGGCCAATTTTGTCATTGGTCAGATGGTAGGCGATGTAATTGGCTTCCAGCTTTTGGTACATGCGCTCAACATTTTCGGCGCAGGTACAGGGATTGGCTTGGGCAAAAAGCAGGCTGCTAAAGGCCATCAGGAGGCACAATGGGAAAAATACTTTCATGGTATAAATGGTTTTAGAAAGAGCGTCGAGTGTTGATAGAGCAGGCGAGTATGGCGAAGACTAAAACTTTGGCGAAATAGTTACACTTAAAGACAGGTTTTTTTGATGAAGGATTGCAAACAGAAGCATTATATTCGTGCATTAACCAACGAAGACATGAAAAACCTGATCTTTTTGCTCTTTTTGAGCATCACTTACCTGGCCAGTGCCCAAAATGCGGAAACGGCCAAACCCAAATTGTACAATCCTGCGGCGGATGCCAAAGCAGACATTGAGGCTGCGGTGAAACAGGCAGCCAAAGAAGGCAAACACGTGTTGTTGCAAATTGGCGGCAACTGGTGCAGTTGGTGTATCCTTTTTCACAACAAAGTGACCAGCAATGACACCCTCAAAACTGCGTTGGAGAAAAATTTCGTGCCCTACCATTTGAATTACAGTCCAGAAAACAAAAACGAGGAGATTCTAGCTTCCTTGGGCTACCCTGAGCGTTTTGGCTTCCCTGTGTTTATCATTTTGGATGGCAAAGGCACTCGTTTGCACACCCAAAACAGTGCCTATCTGGAACAGGGTAAAGGGCATAGTACGGCTGCCGTATTGGAATTTTTTAACCATTGGTCGCCAAAGGCGATTGATCCGAAGTCGTATCAGAAGAAGGGGAAGTGAGTTAAAGATGAGTCATTCCGAATAGTGCCAAAGCGACATTTTTTAGCACAAAGGGAAAAAAGAGGACACAAAGGACACAAAGCGAAGCGTCGTCAACGCCTAACTTTGTGTCCTTCGTGTTGCTTTGTGTTTTCTTTGTGAAAATTATGTCGCTTTAAAATTATTTTGAAATTTTGTGATGATTCATGTTTTCTACCAACACCACGGCCAAAATTCCCATCGTATAAGCCAGCATATCCTGCCACTCAAAAGCACTACCAATGATGATGCGTGCAGCCCTGGAATGCTGTAGCCCTAACACCTCAACAATGCGAAAGTATTGCAGGAACTCTACAGTATAGGCGAAAACCAAAACGCCCAATGCCGTAAGCACTACAGGAGTATTCAAAAATGACTTGACAAAGCAATAAATCAGGATCACCACCAAAAAATCGCCGATGTAGGGACGAATGAATTGGTCGTGGACGAAAAGGGCGATGAGCACTTCAATGGCAAAAAGCAACACGGTGTAAATAAAATACCTGAGATTAAATTTCATCATTTATGGTTTAGGGGCATTTTGCCCCACTACTTAGGCGTTAAACATTCCCGATTGATCTCCCCAATTTCCCGGCACCCCGCCAAACGCATGGTCAATTCAAAATCGGACATCAAGTGCCGCAACACTTGGTACACGCCCTGCTGCCCGCCCAGCGTGAGTCCATACACATAAGGCCGACCCAAACCAACGGCATCAGCCCCCAAAGCCAAAGCTTTAAACACGTCAGCACCACCCCGAATCCCACTGTCGAGGATCACAGGTACTTGTTTGAATACTGCCGCTACAATTCCCGGCAGAGCCTCAATGGCGCTGATGGAACCATCCACCTGGCGGCCTCCGTGATTGGACACGACGATGCCATCCATGCCGTAATCCAGCGCTTTGCGGGCATCATCGGGGTGCAGGATCCCTTTGAGTAGGATGGGCAGTTTGGTATGCTCGCGCAGGAAGGCCAAATCGGCCCAGGTGATGGCAGGATTGGAATAAGTTTGGACAAAGAGTTGCACCGCAGCCATGGGGCGTCCCGAGCGCAATTTGCGCAAAAAACCCTTGCCGGGATACCGACTGACGCTGCTGATCAAGCCCTGGATTAAATCTAGGGAAAGTGGAGGCCGCGCTGGCCCAGCGCCAGGGTTTTGTAATTTTTCATCCACCATTTTTTGAAACACCGGATCTGAAGTATACTGGGCAATTCCTTTCCCTTCCAAAAAGGGCAGATAAGCCAATTCTAAATCCATGGTGCGCCAACCTAGTAGGGTAGTGTCCAGCGTGAGTACGATGCCGCTACAGCCACAAGCTTCGGCTCTTCTTACAAAGCTGGCTACCAAATCGCGGTTTTTGGACCAATACAACTGAAAAAAACGGGGACTTTTCCCCATCGCCTCGGCGCAGGTTTCCATGGGCACGGAAGCTTGATTGGAAAAAACGTAGGGAATGCCCACTTCCGCAGCTGCCCTTGCCACGGCCAGATCGGCCTCGGGATGTACCATTTCCAACACGCCAATCGGGCAAAGCCAAAATGGGGAAGGTGTTTTTTGGCCAAATAATACGGTTGAAGTATCGCCCTGCTCCACGTTGCGCAGCATCCGGGGCACAATTTTCCATTGTCCAAAGCCAGTGCGGTTGCTCGCTACCGTATCCTGATTGCCCGCGCCACCTACGATGTAACCAGCAGCCTGAGGACTCATTTTTTGGATGGCCGCAGCTTCCAGTTTGTTCCAATCTGGGTTGAGGGTGTCTTTTTTTCCGGCAAATCCATTGATGTAGATTTTGGTTTGCCAATCGATGGCTTTGTGCATGGCAGAATTTTTAAAGACCAAGCTCTAAAGTAGGAAAAAATGGGATAATCATTAGACTTGTTGTAACGGGAGACTGCTTGGCTCAAAAATGGTCTTTTTTCCCTGCTTTTCGTTTATTTTTTCGTCCGTAGCGCTGCTACGCACTCGAAAATAAGCCTCAATCAGGAAAAAAATCCCTTATTTTTGATCTCAAGCGCTCCCGTTACAACAAGTCTATTTATTTTGCCCTCAAATCAATTACTTATGGCGACGGGCACCGCAATTGTACTTTCAGGAGGGATGTTGAGTGAAATCAATGCTAAAACCACGCATGGGTTATTGCGGGGCAGTGAACGTTTTGAAATTTTGGCAGTAATTGACCAAAATCACGCAGGCAAAGATGCTGGTGAGGTGATGGATGGCCGCCCCTGCAATGTGCCAGTTTATGCTACCATAGATGAGGCGCTACAAAAAGTAAGTGTACTACCGGATTTTTGTATCGTTGGGGTCGCAACGATAGGTGGTGTACTACCTCCGAGTATATTGGACGAAATTCGGGAGGCTTTGATGCATGGCATTTCGATCGTCAATGGATTGCACGATTTTTTAAGTGAAAGGCCAGATATATTGAAGCTCTCTCAAGCCAATGCGGCCATGCTGATCGACGTGCGCAAACCCAAACGCCGCGCTGAACTGCATTTTTGGGAGGGAAAAATTTATAGTGTTACCGCACCGATTGTAGCCGTAATGGGTATGGATTGTGCAACGGGCAAACGCACTACCGCCCGCTTTTTGCGCGACGCTTGCCGGGCTCAAGGCAAAAACGCCGAAATGATCTATACCGGGCAAACGGGCTGGATGCAGGGGGGACAATACGGCTTCATTTTTGATTCTACCCTCAATGACTTCATCTCAGGTGAATTGGAGCACGCCATCGTGTCTTGTTGGGAGGAAACCCAGGCAGAGATCATTTTTCTGGAAGGGCAATCTGCCTTGCGCAACCCCAGTGGGCCTTGTGGGCCGGAGTTTCTGATTTCAGGCAATGCTAAAAAAGTGGTACTGGTGGTGCCGATCAAGCGGGAATTTTACGATGATTTGCCGGAGTGGGGGCCGATTCCTTCGGTGGAAAGTGAGATTGCGCTGATTCGGGCTTATGGTGCGGAGGTGGTGGCGGTGGCGTTGAATACGCGGGGGGCGACTTCTGCGGATGTAGACGCTTTTCGGAAGGAGTATGAAGGGAAATTGGGCGTGCCGGTGGTGGCGGTGTTGGAAGAGGGAGTGGGGAGGATTGTGGAGGTGCTGGAGTAACAAAATGATTCATCACCTAAAAACGGAGATTTATTCAGAAATTATAGGGTAGCATCAAATTAGATTTGGCTTTTAGGCGTATTTTTTGAATATTTGTTTAAGCTTAAATCCAAGCAATTGGATCTGAGTTTCTGACACTAAACCAACACACCCCCAGATATGATCAAAATCACTATTGCAGAAACGCAACCCGTGTATGCTGAAGGGCTAACAAAAATGCTTTCAACAGTAACGGGATTACACCTGAACCACTTGACTACCTGTTACCCGGAACTCCTTAAAGCCCTGCAAAACGAAGCCACTGATCTACTCCTCCTTGACGCTGAATTGAATACAAATTTTTCTGAGCTGCTCCTGATTCGCCAAATCAAAAAAGAATTCCCTGAACTTAAAATCATCTTATTTGGCCGCATAACCTGCCTGAGTATTTTGTTCAAATTGCGGAAAATGGGTTTGGATGCTTACCTGTACAAGGATGTATCCTGCCAGGAATTTGTACAAGCCATAGTATCAGTAATGAACGGCCATGCTTATTTACAGGAATCGATCAGCAAAGCACTGAACTGTTTTGGGAATTACAAATCTGGTAAAGTAAAAAGGAATGCAATCACCAAACGAGAACAGGAAATCCTCGAATTGATTGTGGAGGAATACACCAATCATGAGATCGCAGAACAACTCTACATTAGTATCCCAACCGTTGAAACCCACCGAAAAAACTTATTGCTAAAAATGGGAGTGAAAAACACGGCTGGCCTGGTTCGTGAAGCCATCTTGCGACAAGGCTATCCATTTACTCCTCATGGAAAACCATGATAAAAATGGATTCATGGTTTTTGGGTAAAAATGATCCGTAAAAATTGGATTGTTTTGTAAAGTCAATTAGAAAAAATTTAGTCACGGATCTTGAACTTCTGGTATAGCCAGGAGCAGGAATCTTATTGCCTCAGTTTATGATAGAAGAAACCATCAAAGGCATCATGAATCGTTTACAAGGTTACCTGTCATTGCAGCCAGGAGGAAATGTAACCTGGGGCGATATTGCTCAACATGAAAGCTCAGAGGGATCGGATTTGCTGGACAAAATAATCATCACACTCGTCAATGTAGAAGAAGAAAATACCCTCAAAAACAATTATCCTGTTCGAATCCAAAATAACATTGCAGTAAGTGAAAAGCCAGTTTTGTTTCTTAATCTCTATTTATTGTTTAGTGCAAAATACTCAAATTACGATGAAGCGCTGAAGCATCTAGGTTTAGTCATTTTATTTTTTCAGGCCAATAATCGATTAGCGATTGGAACACCTAATATCGAAGTGATTTGCAGCTTACACAATATTGGGTTCGAAAATTTAAATAACCTCTGGACTGTATTGGGTGGAAAATACATGCCGTCGGTCATCTACAAAGTAAGAACGCTTGCCTTTCAAGCGGCACCTCCCGTGGGTGGGCCAGCAATTGTCGAAATTAGTGAATCTGAAAAGCCCAATTAATATGTTTCAATACCGTTACGAGCCATTGTTGAGTGTACAGTTTAAGCATCCCTACTACCTCAATGGAGTCAGTAAGGATTTTGACTGTCTTCCTACGGCAGCTACGGTCGATTTGCTGCAACAGTATAGCCTAAAATTGGCTCAAACCAAAGGTGGTTTAAAAATCCTCTGCCAAAAAGAATACACTGATCCTGTTACCACGATTCCACTTATCCCCATCGACCAGCCCCTGGATTTATTTTTTGTTGTACAGGTAAATTCGGATATTTTAAACCTCAGTGATTTAGCTGGCCTCCCCAAACACTACTGGCTGAGCAATCAAAACGCTGATGGAACCTTTAAGGAAAATTTAGCTCTTGGAGCTACCCTGGGTTCAGTGGATGAATTGGCCCTCAGCATCGCCCCTTTATCCCTTCAACTGGCTTTACCCCCAGGCCTTTACCGCCAGATTCAGGTCAACAAATTGGGGGAACCCCCCGTTCGCCAGATTGATGTTTTGCCTACTCAAGAAACCTTGAACTTGACAGTAAACCAGCCAGGGCAGTATCGGGTGAGTAAAATCAAAGCCGATGGCACTAGAGATGAAAGCAACTACTTACTCGACCCAACACTACACCAGGCAACTAAATATTGGGCAGTTCTGCACTTCAGGCTGGATGCAACAATTGATTACGATCCAGCCAATGCCGTGCAGTATACCGTCAATCTGCCTCATAAACAAAGCATCTGGCGCTACTTCGTAGCCTTATCCAAAGCTCGGCAAACTGTGTTTGCTGGCGCAGACTTAAGACCAACCTTTAGCCTGGATTACGAAGTGGCATCACCTTATCCTGGTACTACAATTGCGCTGAAACCAAATGCCAGTTGGACGACGGAGGAATTGACCATAGCTAGTGCGATTCGCGACGATAAAATCGCCGCAATTTATTTGTTTGAGACAGCGGCGGCGATTCCTTTATTCGAGGCTAGTCCGCCCAAAATTAAGCTTACTGGTGGTACAAGAACGACCTACTTACCTACACCAAAACGAGATCAATACACCACAAACCTGTTTGTTCATCTATAAAACAAAAAAACATGCCTGCCTTACTAGATTTAAGGATGCCGGGTGTTTATACCCAGGAAGTGCCCACCTTGCCACCAGCGGTAGGTGTGATCCCCAGTGCTGTACCCGTGTTCATCGGGTATACCGAAAAAGCAGAGAAAAATGGAGATTCTCTCCTCGGGAAACCCACCCGGATCAAATCCATGCAAGAGTACGAGAACTGGTTTGGGGGAGCGCCTACTACAACTATTCAAGTTGATGTGGATGATCGAGAAAGCAATCCACGCCGCCCAGAGGTGCGTATAGTTGAGACGAGTGAACTGTTTTATAAAATGTACCATTCGCTTCAATTGTATTACGCCAATGGTGGAGGACCTTGTTTTATTATGTCCGTGGCGGAATATGAAGATACCCCTGTAGCTCCAGTTGCTAGCCTCTTTGGCTTGGCTTGCTTCAATGCGCTCAAAAAAGTAAAAGATGTGACCATTTTGGTATTCCCAGACGGTACGTCGATGGCGCCGAGTGCGTATACGGGTATCATTCAAAGTGCTTTGCAGCATTGCGAAAAAATGAAAAATAGAGTTACGATAATAGATGTTCACGACGGAGATAATGCTAGCACCGTAAATGCTAGTGCCGAAGCTTTTCAAAATAGTATGCCCAGTGATATCGAGATAAAAAAATATGGAATGGGCTATTATCCCTACCTCACAACCAATCTTTCCTATGGATACACTGCTGAGAGTGTATCTATTCAGACACATCAACAAACTCCAACTCAAACGCCTGACAGTACTTGGGTGACTACTATCAAGGGTTTGGTAACCGCATTGGGTACTGCCCAAACTGCACTGTCCACTGCAGTAGGAGATGATGCTGTTACAACGGCAAAAGAGGCATTAGTCATTGCAAAGACCAATTATGATAATGGAGTAAAAAACCTAAAAGGGAAAAACCTGACAGGTGGCACCTTAGCTGTACTTGAATACGTCAATAACGCTATTTACAACAAAATCATCGAAGCCATCCGCAACTTCGGTGTCATCATGCCACCCAGCCCAGCCATTGCTGGCATCTACGTACGTACCGATGCTACCCAAGGCGTATGGAAAGCCCCGGCCAATGTAAGCGTATTTGGCACCATCAAACCATCCATCGAATTGGATGATGATGACCACGCTTTACTGAACGCCCCCGACAATGGTAAAGCCATCAACGTCATTCGGGCTTATCCAGGCCGTGGCATCCTGGTCTATGGTGGCCGCACCCTGGCTGGCAATGACCTGGAATGGCGCTACGTCAACGTGCGGCGCACCTTCTGTTTCATCGAAGATTCTATTGCCCGGGCCATGCAGGACTTTGTATTTGAACCCAATACTTCTCAAACCTGGATCAAGGTCAAATCCATGATTGGCAGTTTTTTAAATACCCTCTGGAAAGCTGGAGCCTTGTACGGAGATACGCCCGATGCTGCCTATCAAGTGATTGTGGGTGAACCCGAATCCATGTCTGTGCAAGACGTTCTGGGGGGCATCATGCGGGTCATCATCAAGGTAGCTGTAGCTCGCCCTGCTGAATTTATTGTCCTGCAATACGAGCACAAATTTGAATTGACCGAAGCCTAAACTCATTTATCAAAAAAATTAAACTTATCCTCATCATGGCGACAGGATATCCCATACCCAAGTTTCGATTTACCGTTGCTTGGAGCAAACCAGAACTCAGCAATGCCACTGAAGTTGGCTTTACCGAGGTCAGTGGCCTGGATTATCAAATCGATTTGATCGAATACCGCACGGGTATTGACATAGGTCTTTCGAAAATCAAAATGCCTGGCATGCGCAAATTCAGCAATGTCACCCTGAAAAAGGGGCTGGTGCAAGGCATGAAGGATGCCAACAGCGATTTTTACAAGTGGATCGACGGCAGTGGATCGGGCACTCCGACACCAGGTTCCATTCGTTCGCGCAAAGAATACCGGAAAACCCTGACCATCACCCTGATTGATGAAGAAAGCCAACCAGTCATAGCCTGGACGCTTCAGAATGCCTTCCCGGTAAAAGTGGCTTTTAGCGATATGAAAGCCGATGCCAACGAAATCAGCATTGACACGCTGGAGCTAGCCCATGAGGGCCTAACGATGGAGTACAAGTAAACCACAATTATGGCCAATGCACTGCAAAGCTATCCTCCGGTTGGGTTTTATTTCAAAATCCAGATTGACAAAATGCCGGACAGCGATTCGGATTTTCAAGAGGTTTCGGGCCTATCCATGAGCCTGGAGTTGCAGGCAGTGAAGGAAGGGGGTGAGAATCGTTTCACCCACCAATTGCCCTTACCTGCCAAAGCGGAACCCTTGGTGCTCAAACGCGCCCTCAAGGTCAGTTCCCCTTTGATGGATTGGTGCCGCAAAGCCATTGAAGAGTTTTCGTTCAAACCCTACAACCTACATGTTTTTCTGTTGGATACAGAAACGGGAGGGGGCGAACCCAAACCCTTGGTGGCCTGGCACATTGTACATGCGTATCCCGTAAAGTGGGAGATCAGTGGCTTCAATGCCATGAACAATGACCTGGCGATTGAGACGATCCAGTTGAACTACAATTATTTCACCAGAGTTTGATCAAACCTACATTCATGCCTATTGAAATCAAAGAATTGGTGGTCAAAGCAATCCTGGTTGAAGATGGCAATCGGCAGGGAGGGAATACAAATGGTAGTACTACCGCTTCAGCACAATTGCCAAACGTCTTAGATGAAGCCAGCCGCCAAAAACTATTGGAAGATTGTGTTCAACAGGTATTGGCCATTCTTGAACGCCAAAAAGACCGCTAACCATGGAAAGTGCCATCAATAAACTGCGGATTATTTCTTTAAAAAATCCCAAGGATCAGTTGGGAGGTTCCAGCCTTTCGCCAGGACAAGTAGCGGGCTTTATTGCTGATGCAGTAACGAGTAGAATTTTTGAAGCCCAGATCAATCCGGAGCAAATTACCCGAAACTTTAAAGTGATTTATGCAAACCCGGCTGAACAAGGGGCTGGCACGGACAATGCCCAATTTGCCGGAGTTGATGCAGAAGTATTGGAGCTAAAATTTATTCTGGATGGAACGGGTGCCGTACAACAAAACGACGTCCCTGCCATTGATGTCATCAGTGCGGTTGCTTCAGCTTTACCTGATGAAGCAAAATCTGCTTATGTCGTGCTTAAAGTAGCTCAACTCCAATCAGTGGTGTATGATTTTTATGATCAAAATCACCGAACGCCCTTTGTATTGGTCAACTATGGCAAATTGGTATTCAGGGGCATTTTAGAAGAAATGACGATGAATTACAACCTCTTTAGCCCAGCGGGAATTCCGCTGCGTGCTGAAATAACCTTAAAACTAAAGTCTCAACGCGTCCCCAACGAACAATCAGCTTTAATGTCTTTACTTTCTCCGGACCTCACCCGCCACCATGTGGTAAAAGCCGGAGAAAACATCCTGCGCATCGGCCATGAAGTGTACGAAAGTGATCGGTACTATTTGGAAATTGCCAAGACAAACAAGTTGGTTAATTTTAGAAAAATACCCGAGGGCACCCGTTTAATTTTGCCACCGATTGATAAAAGCCGCCCCTCATGATCAATCCAAACTCCGCAAATTTACAGCAACGGGCTACCCATACTGTCTCTGTAACGATTAAGATTGGAGGCAAAGATGTAACGGCTAATCCTGGCGGGTATATTTCAGCTAGCATTCATCGAGAGCTGAACAAAATCCCCACTGCACGGCTTTTCTTCGCCGATGGTGCCGTGGAGCAACAGGATTTTCCAAAAAGCAATACCAACGATTTTACACCGGGGAAAGAAGTCGAAATTTTAGCGGGATACAGCCAGCAGCAAGAAACCATCTTTAAAGGCATCATTGTTCGGCACGCAATTCAGGCCCGGACGGGTCGGCCCAGTGTCCTGGAATTGGAATGTAAAGACCCCGCCATCAAAATGGCACTGGTGCGCAAGAGCACTTACCATTACAACCAATCGGATGATGGGATTTTGCAGCAGATCATTCAAGGTTACAGTGATTTAAGTGTGGGTACCATCCAAAGTACACCCGTTCAACACCCTGAATTGGTGCAGTTCCATTGCACGGATTGGGATTTTATGCTCTTGCGTGCCGATGCAAATGGTCTGGCAGTCAATGTTCTTGACGCACAAGTCAACCTTAAAAAACCAGAAGTAGCCGCACAAGCCCAATTGCAAGTGCAATATGGGCAAGGGAGTGCAGGGGTTTCCCTGCTGGAGTTTGAAGCAGATATAGATACCCGTATGCATTATCCTGGTGTCAAAGCCTACAATTGGGACTATACCCAACAGCCGCCACAGCCAGGGGGACAAGAGACGCGTTTAGCAGCGGAGAGTGCCGGGAATACCGGAGCTGCTGCGGGGGCATCTGGTGTGGGTCAAGTGGCCAGTGCCGCAGGTGCTCCTGGTACCGCGCAACGAGATTTTCCTCAATTGTTGTATGGCCAAAACCCGATTAACCTGTACCATGGTGGCGACTTAGACACCCAGGAACTCAAAGTCTGGGCCGAAGCCAAATTTAAGCGCAGTGAACTCTCGCATGTGCGGGGGCGGGTAAGGGTCTTGGGTTTGGAAGCCATTCCCGGCGATACCATCGAGCTCAATGGGGTGGGTGATCGCTTCAATGGCAAACACCTGATTTCGGGCGTGATGCACCAAATCCACAATGGTACCTGGCAGACCGATATTCAGTTTGGTTGGCAGGCGGCATTCACATCGGAAAACCTGGACGTCCAGGTTCCTGACGCGGCTGGATTGACGGGAGCCATTCAAGGACTACAAATTGGCATCATTTCCAAAGTAGGTGGCGATACCGAATCAGGCAACCATCGGGTGCAGGTGCGTCTGCCTTATGTCGCCAACAATACGAACGGTACCCAGGCGGATGGCATCTGGGCCCGTTTGGCCACCTTGCATGCGGGCAACGACCGGGGTTTTGTTTTTCGGCCGGATGTGGGCGACGAAGTTATTGTAGGTTTCCTCAACAACGATCCGAACGATGCCATCGTGCTTGGATCCTTGCACAGCAACAACAATGCAGCGCCCAGTGCTTTTCCAGCCAACGATGACAATTTCAAAAAAGGGTTTGTTTCCAAAACCGGGCTTACCCTCTCCTTTGACGATGATGAACAGGCAAAATTGATCAGCATAAGCGGAGGAGCCTCTGGGCCCAAAATAGAGCTGGATGCCGCGAACAACAAAATTACGATTGCCCTTGATGCGAGCAATTCCATTGAACTGAGTACTCAAGGAGTGAAGATAAAAGGAACCCGCATCGATCTAAATTAAACAACTATGCCAGCTAAACCTGCCGCAAGAAACAATGACCAACAAATATGCACACAGCCCATTTCTGGGGGCGGCGCTCACACTGGTGGGCCGATTATAGCTGCTGGCGCAGGTCTTGTATTCATCAATCAACGAGCTGCCGCGGTAGTAGGGGACAATTGTACTTGTCAGGAATTGCCCTGTCGAATTGCCGAAGGTTCGGGAACCGTGTTCATTGGTGGTAAAGCGGTAGCCCGACAATTAGATAAAACGACCCACAGCCCCAGTATGATATCAGAAGGTTCTCCAGACGTATTCATTGGTGGATAAAACAGACCAAACATGGAATTCTTATTCAATCCAGATGCGCCAGAGCGCAAATCATTTTTAGGCAAAGGTTGGGCTTTCCCTCCTGAGTTTGACCCCAACACGGGTGCTCCGGTTATGGTACAAGCGGAGGAAGACATTTGGCAAAGCCTGCAAATACTTTTTTCTACTAGTGTTCGCGAGCGGGTACTCCAGGCTGATTATGGCTGCAATCTGGAAGATTTTGTTTTTTCTGCTATGAATGTATCGCTCCTTTCTTACCTGGAGGACTTGATCATTCGGAATATTGCATTGCACGAAGCCCGGATCAAATTGGAACGTTTAAACATTACCCCCGACCCAACCCAGGGTTTGTTGGAGATCAAAATTGTCTACGTCGTACGCAGCACCAATACCCGCTTCAATCGAGTGTATCCATTTTATTATCAGGAAGGAACCAATGTTGAGTTATGATCATCCATGCTAACACCCCCGTGCATCCACTCCAACGCCAAGGCGTACACCAACGTGAACGTTTGTTGCAAGCCTTGATTCCGAGCAACTTGCGCCTGGATGAACGCTCCATGCAAGACCTCATTGCTTTTGTAGGACATCTTTCGGAGCAGGTTCGTTTTTGGAACAAGGACAATGAGGCGAAGGGCGATTGGACCTCATTCTGGGAATCGGATGATACTACCTTGTTTGCCATTATGGCCGCAGTGGATTTAGAAAACCTGCGCACGGAGTACCGTTCGCTGGAATTGCAATACCTGCGTTTATTAAAAGCTGAGCAGGAAAACCCCAGCCCGAGCAACCCCAATCAGCCCACGGCAGCCAGTACCATCCGGGAATTGGTGGGCTTTATCTATGAACTTGCCTTAAAAGTGGCGGAGCTTTGCCAAAAAGCACCCATTGAGCATCCTTTGTACGCGGAATACCAGCGCATCGTGAGCACCCAGTTGGTGATGCCACTCAAAGACTTAATTGCCTTTCACAAAGGAAGTGTGGACAAATTATTGCTGGAGGATTATGCCGAT
The DNA here is from genome assembly GCF_041740695.1 of Haliscomenobacter sp. Classification (GTDB taxonomy): domain Bacteria; phylum Bacteroidota; class Bacteroidia; order Chitinophagales; family Saprospiraceae; genus Haliscomenobacter. The sequence goes on from NZ_JBGSLK010000134.1 coordinate 58,126, forward strand.
TTTATTGGGAGTAGCCCAGCTGCCAGTGCCTGGGGCTTGCCGACAGACGAAGACTTTTTGTGCATTGATTACCTATTGCCCGATGAAAACCGCGAAGCACTTTGGCGCTTATTCCTCCAATTTTACCAGGCTTTGGCCTTGATGGTGGACAAGGCTACCCGGGCATTCCGCAGCTCCCTACGCAGTCGGGATGACCACGCGCCACACATCACCCTGTTTTTGACTTTCCTGCACCTGTTCCGCTACTTGCAGGACGAAATGAACCGCCTCCCGGAGCGCCACCTGTTGTTTTATTACGAAGATGTACTGCGCCTACAACAACGCCGGGCCATTCCAGATAAAGTACATGTGGTATTTGAATTGGCACAGAATGTACTGCGTTACCGACTGAAAGAAGATACCCTCTTTGCGGGAGGAACCGACCAGGGTGGGAAATTGAGGATTTACGGTTTGGATGATGAAGTGGTGGTAGGACAGGTGAAGTTGGTGGAGAAGAAGAATTTTTATTTTAAAAAAAATGACGACGGGTCGATTTTTTCAATTGCCTTGCCTGCCGCTGATATGCGGGATGGGGTAGAGGAGGCGTTTAAACCGAATTGGAAAGCTTGGAGTGCATTTTCAGGGATGGAGGTATATGAACGAATTAAATTTAAACTAAACCGTATTACTGAGTTATATGAAAATATTTTTCCTCCACATGTAGTAAAAGAGAAAAATATTTGGGAGGCCAAGAAAGAACAGTTGAAAGGTTTTTCTGGGATTTTAATTGCTTCGCCAGAGTTGTGGCTGGAGGGTGGGGATGATAGAATTATTGAAATTACTCCATTTTTTAACGCCGGACAATCTATACCTCCCTCATTATTCCAAAAACTAGAGCTACTCAGTGTGGAAGGTTGGAAAGAGATGGACCTTGTAGATTTGAGTAAAATTACATATTCATCGACTAGACAATTAAATAAACCTGACTCTGCCGTAATTTACCAAAACCATAAGATAGTAGTTGCATTAAGTCCAAGTTTCCCTAGTTTTTTGTATGAAAAGGATAAATATATTCCCTTGTTGCGATTAGTTTCAAAAAATGATATTCGAGATGTTAAAATTGACAAACTTGAAATTAGTTCTAAAAGAGGATTAATTAATGATTTTATTGGAGATGGACAATTTTATTATTCTCGTAATGTTCCATTCTTCAAAAATGAAGGGCTGGGAATATTATTAAAAAAATATCCTGATGAAACAAGCGAAAATAAGGTATATCAAAAAGGAGAGCCAGTCATAATCTCAAGGAATGCGGGAGATGTGCGTCCTGTCGTAGTTTATGTTAAGTTTGAAGAAATATTTAGGAAAAATCTTGCATCAATTGTATGTGAAATTGTTGGAGTGGATTTTTTGGAATGGGAACATGAAGTTACCATTATTGTTCATTATGATGAAAGTTTTAATGAAGTTCCCCTGGTTAATCTGAATGCTCAAAAGGGCCCTCATGCACCCACTGCACTATTTAATGAGAATGACTTTGGAATAATAAAAATTACATTTGATCATCCACAAATAGAAGGAGAAAATGGAGAAATATTGCCTCCTCCGGCAATATTTCTTACTAGCGAGAACATCTATATTACCTATACCACACTAGCACAGCCAGCAACAGTAAACTATTTAACCTCTTTCGGAGATTGGCCAGTAGGCAATATAGGGAATTCTTTCAAACTCATCCCAACCATCCAGCAACCCATTGTAAGTGGACTCTTGTCCAACGCTGGCCAAGACGAACCTACACTTAAAGAAGCCCACGGCAACCTCTTCCTCGGCTTTGCCTCCCTGCTTCCCAACCAAACCCTCAACCTACTCTTCAAAATGGCTGAGGGTACCGGAAACCCCGACCACATTGCCCCCGATGTGATCTGGTCGTACCTGCGCGACAATGACTGGGTGCGTTTCCCGCCGCGGTTCATCCTCAAGGACGAAACCCTGGGATTGAAACAAACGGGCATCATCCGCTTCCAGATACCCGAAGACATCAACAATGGCAATACCTGGATCAAAGGTAAGGAAGACCGTACGGATTTATTCTGGCTGCGGGCTTCAGCCACCGAATTCCCGGACGATGACATCTTGGTGGATGCCCTGCCCATGTTGGTGGACATTCATGTCAATGCGGGCACTGCAGTATTTAAAGACGATGGAAATACTCCCGAACACCTGGAACCGGGCCTACCTGCTGAAACCATCGGCGCCCTGCGGTTTCGCGATGTGAATGTGAAACGGGTGGAACAGCCTTATGCTTCCTTTGGTGGCCGCCTCTCGGAAGTGGGCGACCGCCACAGTTATTACCGCCGCATCCACGAGCGCCTGCGGCACCGCCAACGGGCCATTAGCGTGTGGGATTACGAACGGATAGTGTTGGAAAAATTCCCAAAAGTAGCCTTGGCTAAATGTTTGTCACACACTCAAGTGGTGGCGGCAGGAATGCCCGGGCATGTGACTTTGGCAGCGGTTCCGTATCCCGATAAAATGATTGGCAACCGTAAGTATTACCCCAACCTGGACGCCGGTGACCTGGAAGCCATTCGCCAGTACCTCAATCGACACAACAGCTACTTCGTGGGCGGGTACGGTAGCCCTGGTTTTTGTTGTTGCCACGAAGAAGAGCATGATACTACCGCAGAACATGATTGCCATTGTGGCTGTGGGCACGGTAAATCGCGGCTCCGTGTAATCAATGCCCGCTTTGAACCCATTCGCCTACAGATTTGTGTGCGTTTTTACGCGGGTAAAGACATTCCTTTTTACACCAAACAGCTCAACGAAGACCTCAAAACATTCCTGGCACCCTGGGCTAGCGACCAGCACCAACCTTTACTTTTTGGGAACTCCATCAGCACCACTCACCTGTTGTTGTTTTTGGAAAACCTGGATTATGTGGATGTGGTAATGAACCTGAAAATCAAACACTTCGCTTCACGAACCGGCTCAGATTATGGTGAAAATGAAGTGCCCTGGTCTGCTCCCGACACCATCGTGCCCTTTACCGCTGCTTCTCTGCTGACCACATATCTGAACCGCCTGGATGAAGATAATCCTAATGTGCTGGATCACGAAATCAACGTGATTTCGGAGCAGGATGGTTGTGCTTGTAAGACGTGTTTGTTGGAGAAAATTAGGTTGCAGATAGAATCCTGGTTCAAGGCTCCGATTGACAGCGGCAATCCCAGCGCCCAGCTAGCATTGATCAATAACATTATTCAATACCTCAACTCCTTTATTCGATCAGGAGATTTAGAAGGACCCGAAATGCCACCTTTAGGAAGCCTCGGTGATTTGCAACCTGTACCTGGTCTAGCTTTTGGAATTGAACGCATAATTGAAAATCCTAACCTTATTGGAATAAAAATCTCAATTGCAGTATATAACCCAGCAAGATTTGAAATACTAATCATTAAACCCAGCTAGCCATGTCCCAATCTCTCACCATACCCAAAAATCCCGTTTATCCACCCAGTATGGACTGGCCTTTGCTCCGCCGGGAGGGCATCAAGCACATTGAGCGGCTCGGCTCGGCTTGTTGGACGGATTTCAATGCCCATGATCCTGGCATTACCATGCTGGAGGTCTTGTGCTACGCCCTGACCGACCTGGGCTATCGCAGTAATTTTTCGTCTGCGGATTTGTTTTCAGTAGGAGATAAGGTCAATTTTTTTACAGCGCAGTACGTGTTGCCCAATGATCCGGTTACAGCGCTGGATTTGCGTCGGGTGTTGATCGATATTCCAGGGGTAAGGAATGTATGGGTGGAACAGATGGAGGAGCCGGAAGTGAGGTTTAAACTTAGAGAGTCTGTGGCACATGAAATGCCAAAGCAACGTTTGGAACAATATTGGAAATTGATAAATAGTACACCTAGGGTTTTTCCATCAATTAATTTTTCATGGCCGACAACAATCGATCAATTAATTGTTGACATTAAAAAGTGTCAGGATGATAAGACAGAATCGAATGCAAGAATTAATTTAAAAAAAGAATTAACAACTTCAGCTACTCGGACTCTCGCAGGTAAATTATTAGAAAAAACGTTTCTCCTCTACATGGCCGACAATTACATGGCCGAGTCAGCTTATTTTATAGAGGAGGAAATTGCAAAAGGAATAAATGTAGAAGCAAAAGAAAGATTTTTACTTAAAGGGTTAAAAGACCTCTCATTTGCACTTGGTTTGAAGGATGAAGCGGCAAAAAAAGAGAAGATCAAGGAGATTTTTGACCAAGATTTTTCTGGAGTAAAATTGGATTCAATTGCAGAAATGCATCAGGATTTTTTCTTTAGTCAACCCTTACTCTTTCTTTTGCTTTTAGACAGTCTGGGTTTCGATAAACATCCACCTGATCTTCCATCACCCGATTTCTACTACAACCTCTTCATCCCCCAAGGCATCTACACCATTTACCTCGACATCGAAGAAACCCACCTGGGTTCAACTCGTGACATCGAAGCAGCAGCCCTGCACCGCCTGCACCAATACCGCAACCTGGGTGAAGACATTGCTCCAAGCCTCAAAATCCTGGAAAAAAAACCGCTGGGTATCGACCTGCAACTGGAACTCAAACCCAGTGCTATCCCCGCCGAAGTACTTGCGGAAGTATACCTGGCCATCGAAGATTACCTGATCCCCCCGGTGCATTTTTACTCCCTGGAGGGTATGCTGAATAAGTATGGCTCTTTCAGCCTCAACCCTGCTGCTTTTGAGCGCTTAGTGGATGCCAATCTGCCCAGCGAGGCCATCAATGCGTTGCAGCCTTTGCAGGATAAAGTGCATCAAGGCATCCAAAATTTTGAGGCAGCAGTTCGCAATCTATTATCCAAAGCCGACTTTGAGGATTATTGGCCCCAAATTTTTGTCAGCACCGACAAACGTTATGATGCACATCCGGTATACCAGGGCCCTATGCTGGAACACGGTTTTATTGATGAAGCTGAGCTGTTGCACTCACAGCCCCGCCAAACCATCTACCGCTCGGATTTGTACCAGCGCATCATGGCGGTGCCCGGCGTGGTGCAAGTGGAAAACCTCGAATTGTTTTTTTGTGAAGAGAAAGACCAGAAATTCAACTATAAGAACCGCTGGTGCCTCGAAATGAATTGCCGCTGTTTGCCTGATTTGGATTTGAAATGCTCGGAGTGGAGGGTAGGCAAAGGGCCCATTTCGGTTCAAATCAATCAGTTGGACATCGAAGATGCACTGCAATTGCGGCGGCGCAATGAAAAAATCAATCGACTGGGTAGCCTGGATTTATCCGCTCCCAAAGGCCAGGACTTTGGAAATTTGCAGGAGTACACCAGTATTCAGGAAGACCTTCCCCGCACGTACAAAGTTGGCCGTACAGGGATGGCCTCACGCGAATTTGATCTGCGCAAGGCTCAAGCCAAACAGTTGCAGGCTTATCTTTTCTTTTACGATCAAATCCTGGCCAATTACCTGGCTCATCTGGATCAGGTGCGCCAGGCTTTATCCATCGAAGGGCAGACTACGGGGATGACTCAACCCAGCTTATATCAAACCTTGTACGAGATACCGGGCATCAAAGATATTTTGACTGCCTTTGATGGGAGTCTGGATTGGGAAAATTTTACCGATAAGCCCGACAATGACTACCGCAAAGCCCTGAACGAAGGGGTTACAGGCAGCCTTACCCAACGCCAACTGCGTCAGGACGAAATTTTAAACCACCTTTTGGCGCGTTTTGGCGAGCAGTTTACCGACTACGTCTTGGGTTTGTACGAAATCGAAAGGCCAATTGATGCGAAGGCCCTACTGGAAGGAAGCCTCAGCGATTGGATCGCTGACAAACAAAACCTTTTGGCCGCTGCACCCTTTTTGAGTAGTCGCCGGGGCACTGCCTTCAATTACCGAGCCGAAGTTCAAGGGGATAATACCCATTTTTGGAATAGCCCCAACGTGGAAGGTCTGAAAAAAAGGGTTTGTGCTTTATTGGGCATTGAAGATGCTACCCGACACACCATTACCTGTGAACCCGGATTTTTCCTGGGGGTGGAGCCCTTGAGCTTATCGACCAAAAGTAGCGCCCGGAGCCGCAATAAGTATGAGTTTTTTATCAAAACCAATGAAGATAGTGCCACCCGTTTGCTGGTGAGTACCGCTAAATTCAGCAGCATGGAAGGGGCTCAAATAGCTTGTCAGGACTTTTTGAACCATGCCGCCGATACCAATAATTATGGGGTAATAGACAGCACTGTTGGGTTTTGGTCGCCAACAGAAACTCAACGCACAATGAACAATGCCTTGCTGCTGGAGACCAAATTTGTGCGACAGTTAGAAGCGTCTGATCCTGAACAAAGGCTGAAACAAATCCAGGAATTAGCGATTGCCAATTGCCAGGATGATAGTTTTCACCTCATTGAACACATTTTGCTGCGACCGCGCAATGAGGCTTATACAAAAGTGCTGAGGCCCAGGGTTTTTGATTTGGAATACCCGGAGCTACTCGACCCTTATTCCTTCTGGGTTACGGTAGTAGTCCCCGAATGGGTAGAGCGCTTCAAGGACAAACGCCTGCTTCAACATTTTGAACAAACCTTGCGCAGTGAAGCCCCAGCACATTTAGCCATTCATATCCAGCCATTGAATCGCGAAAAAATGTTGGAATTTGAAAAGGTCTATTATGAATGGCTTCATGCACTTTGTTCGACCGAGCAGGAAAATCTGGCCAGCAGTACTGATGCTTTGGTTGAAAAGATGAAGGAATGGGATTTACCTGCCCAAGTTTAAAACGCAAAAACCTAACTAATGGCTACGACAACTCCAAAATATTTAGATCCTTGTATATCAGGTTATGGCATTGTTTGTGGCCTGGAAGTCCACGTCAACGATGATTGTTCGATTGAGGTGCAAGCGGGTACGGCCATCACCCCCGCTGGACAAACGATCCATCTGGAGAAAATCAAAAAATTCAACCACTATTATTCGCCGACTAAGCCCGTGAGTACCCGAGCCAAATCCATTCAACAGCAATTAAATATACAAACCTGTTATGAGTTGAGTGACGCCACATTCAACGCCAAAACGATGGACTCACTCAAGCAGCAATACCAGAGTGATTTGCCTGAACATGCTTTTTTACACAATAAAATTCTGCTGCTGTCTGTCGATACGAATGCCGAAGACGGCAAACCCCAGCTCAGTTTTTGGTTGGCACCCCTTGATGAATTGGCAAAGGGCCTGGGCATTCAATCCGCACCAATGGCCAGCAAAGGATTATTTACGAAAGCACCTACCCGCACTCAGGTGGATCCTATCGAGGTTGATCGTTATTTGCGACCTGTACTTAGTCTGCCCAGTATTAAGGTGCCTCGCTTTGGGTATAAAACTTTGGCAATTACTGACAAAGCCAATGTATTCAAAGGCGTGATGGTCAATCCATTTTCTAAAATCGACTCTTTCCAATTGATCTTTTCAGAATACAAAGCGATTTTGGACGACTTGATTCCGGATTTCAGCGAGGCTTTGGAACGATTGCATACAAAGTATAGCCCACTTTTTACCCATAAGTATGCAGAATACCTTGACAAATTCCCTAAAGTATTGGAAGCCAAATGGGCCGAATTTTGTAAACGAGGGAAACACCTATACTACATTCAATATTTCTACGATTGGCTGCGCGATCTGGTCAAAGCTTATGAAGAATTGCGCCTCGCATTAACGGATGTCCGCTTGCAGTGCATTTGTGAAGGGCTGGGTACCAAACCCCAGTCCATCCTGCTTTTGGGGCCAGTCCTGGGTGGACGCAGTAGCCACCAACCCCTCGTTTTTCGCGATGCTTTTACAACTCCTTTCGGACAATCCAACCGCGAAGCGCAACTCCAGCACATCAAGTGCCTGCACTGGCGGCTGATGATGATGATCTGGACCTTTGACTTGCCTTTTTTACAGATGCAGGAAGTGTTGGCTATGCCTGGCTTTAGTTATGATCCTGGAAATGAGGAAAAATTTGATTCCACCAATTATTGGGAGGCTAAAGGCTCAATTGATGAATTACCAATTGTTATTACACCTAGTCATCTACCCTATGGTGAACTAGGAGCACAAGCTATCCCTTATTATTACCCACTCGATGGTGATAGCTCTTATTCCGTACATCGTTATTGGAATCCTCATTTTACCAAAGTACAGCGCATTGACGAACATCGCTCCTACAATGTGGGGGATGCCGAGGCAAGCACTAAGCCTTTCAAAGACGGTTATTCCAGCCTGGATCCAACTGTTTACCCTTTATGCTTTGATTTACAAGGGTATCCGTATTTGAAAGTTGAAGGGCATATTGGGAAACAGCTTAGTTGGCCTAATGGTAACACAAGCAATTTTTATTTCACAAAGATTGATTTTTTAAAAGAGCTTAAGAAAAGCAATTTCTGTTTAGATGTAATTGCGTTGCCACTTAATATGACAACGAAGCCACCTTCATTTCCTTTAGAAGAGTTATTGGGCTTGGAACATCAACAGTCCTTAATACCTGGCCAAACCCTGGTGCTCATATACACAGAAGTTGAAGAAACAATTGACCTAAAGGAATGTAATGATGACCCAAAAATCGACCCCTATGTCGTAGTTGCTGATTTTGTGCTGCCTTATCGATACACTTGTTGCAAAGATAATCCTCAGCCTGCTGGTTTACGTACATTGGCTAATGTACCACCTCCCCCTAATATCGTAGAAGCACAGAAAAAAAACAAGCCTGCCCAACGCAAACCCTAAACCATGGCCGATCACCACATCCAACGCCTCCAAGTCCATGTAGCGCTCCCCGCTCATAAGGGTGCCTGGGAACGCCAAGTGCAATTGAGTACTTTGGTGCAGAGGCGGGATTTTCGGCAAGCATTAGAGGCTGTTTTGGATCAATTTGCCCCAACTGAACAAATCTGGCGCATCGATCATTTGGAACTCCAAGTGGATTTTTCGAGTGAAAAGAGCTTTCAATTCAATTTTATACAATCCTTACAACTGGCCTTACGAGAGTTGCGTTTGAAACAAACCCATCAGCTGGAGACCTCAGCAGAAATGCTGGCTGCGGCTCAAAACCTCGATGCCATCCTCTGTTACTATCTGCATTGGGGCATTTTGCCTTGGTACGCGCAGGCTTCCAGCGCAGTGGCTATCCGCGAACGGGTAAAAACCTTGCTACAACAAACCGATACGGTCTTCTTTCAGTTTTTGTGGAAAGAAAGCAAAGCTGAAGCCCGTTTTTGGCGGCGAATGTTTGTTTGCTTGGGAACTCCAAATACCTTGACTTTTTTACAAAAACAACTTGATCCCTCCAGCAGCAAAGCCTTGAAACCTGGCCCTTTGTTGACTCAATTGGAAGCCACTTTTCACCATTTGCACGCCCTGCAACAGCTCGAATTTGGGGTGTCTGTTTTGCTACAATTGGTAGCGTCCGAACCAACACTTCCTCCAGAAATAAACTTCCAGCAATTGGTGGATGCCTTAGCTCGGGTTCAAAGCGATGCGCCATTGCCTCAACCCTCCACGTCTGAATCGGCTATTAGCCAGGAATGGCCAGCCGAAGGCATCTGGATTCAAAACGCAGGTTTGGTTTTGCTGGCACCATTTTTGGCAACCTTGTTTCGCAACCTGAACTGGGTGACGGGCAAAAACTTTGTCGACACCCAAATGCAACAACAAGCCATTGCACTCCTGCAATTTATGGCCACTGGAGAAAGCGAAACCAGCGAAGAAGATTTACTCCTGAACAAAATCCTCTGCAACTGGCCGCTGGAAGAGGCTTTACTACTGCTTGAACCGCTCCCCACTGAGGCACGCCAGGAGGCAGAAAATTTACTCCTCGCCGTCATAGCGCAATGGACAGCTTTGAAAAAAACTTCCATTGAAAACTTGCGCCACACCTTTTTGCAACGCGAAGGGAAACTCATCCAGGGGCCCGACGGAGGCTGGCAGCTGTACATTGAACGCAAAACCCTGGATGTACTATTGGATCGCCTCCCGCCAGGCTGGGGCTACAGCATGGTTAAATTGCCCTGGATGCAACAGATACTGTATGTAGAATGGTAAAAGGCACGACGGCAACGGTTGAAACCGGGCGCAAGTCTGGGAAACTTTTTCGCAAACAAGAAGAAGTACAAAGCAAACGCGCCCAGGCAGATCATGCCAGTTCCAGTTTTTTTTCAGCAGAAGGTAGTTTTTTTAAAGGTGTCCAATCCAAATGTGCAACATGCGAGTCGGAAGGAGAAGTACAGGCCCAGTTCATTCCAGCAATTCAACGAGTCGAAGCATCCGACGACATTCAGCGCCAGTCAGAAACTGGAGTAGAGGAAGCGGTGCAACGAGCAGCCCAGGAGCCTGAAATCCAAAACAAATGTGCAGATTGCGCCCCGGAAGAGGCCGAACCTACCATACAGACCACCCTCCAACGCAGCCCCGAAGAGGAAGATGTTGAGTTTCAACGCCAGCCTGAGGAGGTTCAGGAAAAACCCCAACTGCAAGCTGCAAGTGCGGAATGCGCGGCCGAGTCCATTCAGCCCGCTGAAATACCCACTTCCGCCGTGCCCAACGGCGTCCAGGCCAGCCTGAAAGTAGGTGCCCCCAATGATCGCTACGAACAAGAAGCCGACCAAATGGGCGAATGGGTGATGCGGATGCCCGATACCCAGTTTTCGAGCGGCGAAGGCATTGTGCCCAGCGATACGGGCAGCAGCATCCGCCGCCAGGAAGAGGATGAACCCGCAGATGTGCAGGGCAAAATGGTGCAAAGAACCCCGGGCTTGCAACGTGCGCCGAGTGGCGGCTTACAAACCACCACTGGTTTTGCCGGGCGATTGCAGTCCAGTCTGAGCGGCGGATCCGCGCTGGGAGCACCTGTTCAGCAAGGCATGGAAAGCGCCTTCAATGCCGACTTTAGCCGGGTACAAATCCACACTGGTCCCAGCGCGGCGTCCTTGAGCAACGAAATTGGTGCCAAAGCTTTTACTTATCAAAACCACGTCTTTTTTAATGAGGGCAATTACCAGCCGGAAACCCAAAGTGGACGTTTCCTGCTGGCCCATGAGTTGACACATACGGTACAGCAGGGAGCGGCGGTGAAACGGAGTGAAGCCAGTACTCCAGATGTGCAGGCATCATGGTTTGATGATGCATTGAGTTGGCTTTCAGGTTTTTCTGATCATATTCCTGGGTATTCATTATTAAAGGTATTGATTGGCCAGGACATTTTCACTGGTCAGAGTGTACCGATGACTGCGGAAAACCTGGTCAGAGGAATTTTTGGCTTGCTCGGCACATTGGGCCACCTCGTCTACGATAAATTAGCTGAATACCAGATAATTCAGGATGCTTTTACCTGGTTGCGAGGCCAACTGCGGACGCTTAACATCAACATGTCCCGAATTCGGGAGATTATTCAGGCTGCTTGGGACGAGATGCCCGTATTGAACGTTCCAGGATTGTTGTATCGGCATTTTAACCCGCTTGTTGATGACATTAGAACCTTTGCTAGCAATACCGTAGATCAGGTCATTCAGCTGCTGAAAGATGCCTTAGTCAGTGTACTCAAAGCCATGGCCATTGATCGATTGCCTGCATACCGTTTATTGACCAAAATTTTGCATCGCGATCCCCTTACTGGTGAAGAAGTTCCGGCTACAACGGTGGAAATTCTCGAAGATTTTCTGCGCATGATCAACGCCAACGATGAGCTGGAGCAAATGCGCGAAAGAGGAACTTTGCAAAAAACTGCCGATTGGATTGATGAACAAATGGGACAATTCATGTCCTTAATAGACGAGTTGGGTGGAATTTTTCAACGAATCTGGGCTTTGTTTTCTTTAGAGACATTGAGCGACATTGTTGGGAAATTAGAGGAAATCATCACGGCCTTTACCAGCTTCGTCCAACGGGTATTTACTTTCGCCAGCAATGTTGCAATTACCGTATTACAATTCATAAAAGACTCTCTTCTGAATTGGTTGCGCACCCATGCCAATGGCATCCGTGGGTACCACCTGATGACGGTATTACTGGGTAAAGACCCCGTTACTGATCAGGTAGTTGAACGCAATGCCCGGAACATCCTCTCAGGTTTCGTAGAACTGGTGGCTGGCCCCGAAAAATTCCAGGAAATTGAGCAAAGTGGGGCCATTGGACGGATGGCTGCTTGGCTCGAAGGTTTGATTGCCCGTACGGGGATTACTTTGCAAATGGTCATCGATTTGTTCGTGGGAATCTGGAATTCTTTGACCATTCAAGATTTGATTCATCCTTTGGATGCCTTTGAGCGAGTGATCACCAAATTCCGCGACCCCATCCAGCGGGTATTGACCTTCATTGTGGAAGTGATCAAAAAGGTTGTTGAGATCGTCTTGGAACTGATGCAATTCCCCTCAGAACTGATTGCCCAAATTATTCAACGGGCGATGGCCGCTATTGAAGACATCCAGCGCGATCCACTAGGTTTTTTGAAAAACTTGCTTGGGGCCATGAAGCTTGGCCTGCAACAATTTTTTGGCAACATTGGCACCCACTTGCTCAATGGCCTGAGCGGCTGGCTATTCGCTGAATTGCAGCAAGCGGGGATTACTCCTCCTCAAGATTTTAGTCTACGCTCGATTGTTGGTTTTGTCTTCGAGGTATTGAACATCAGCATGGAGCGCATTTGGCAAAAACTGGCTGAACATCCTCAAATCGGCCCTGAGCGGGTAGCCCGGGTGCGTCAATTCATCGAAACGGCTAGTGGTGCAGTGGAAGGAGCCTGGGCTTTCATTCAGGACATCCAACGAGAAGGGATAAGCGCGATTTGGCGACACATACAAGAGCAACTGGCCAATCTGTGGAATACCGTATTGGAGTCGGTACAAAATTGGGTGATGGAACAGGTTGTAAATGGCATCATGAGGAGACTAATTACCATGTTAGACCCCACCGGAATCATGGCGATCATCAATGGAGCAATGGCCTTTTATCAGGCTGTAAAATCTTTCATTGAACGTTTGCGTGAAATCCTGGAGGTCATCAACTCCTTCGTAGGTGGCATTGCAGAAATTGCCCGTGGTAGCCTCGCCACTGCGGCTAATTATTTGGAGGGAACTATGGCTCGCTCTGTACCTGTAGTGATTGGCTTTTTGGCCAATCAGGTTCCATTGCGCGGCTTGGGTGCCCGGATTGGCGACATGGTGGGTCGAGTGCGGGAAATGGTGGATCAGGGCTTGACCTGGTTGGTGAATAAAGCGGTGACGATGGGGCGGAGGTTGATGGATCGGTTGATGGGGAGAGGGGGAGATGAGGCTCAATCCTCTGATGTACAAGAAGGTAGGATACAGAAACCATTGAGATTTGCCAATGAATCTCACTCAATAAGTGTTGAAATGAGCGGGAATATTGAATTTTTTATGGCCAGCTCAACCCCTCTGCCAGTGATGAGTCAATTGGTGGAATTAAAAAGACACTATATCGAAGGATACAATGGTCAAGGAGGGCACTTAGCACGTCAAAATCAACCTGAAGCTCTCGAACAATTAGATAGAAAGATAGAAGAAATAAGACTGAGAAGGAGGGAGATTATTGGGGAACACAATAATTCTCGAAATGCTTCAGAAAAACAAAGAATTCTAGAAGACGGCCTTGACGAACTTGAAGAAAAAATTGAAACAATGAGCTCATACATGTTAGACACATTTAGTGAGGCTTTTGGTGGTGCAACGGATGTCTCTGTACAAGATCAAGTATTTGTAATTAATACAGATCGTTATTATCAAGTTACAGATGTTAGAGTTATAGATAGAGGAAGGTTTGGATTTAGGGCTAGCTCTCAAAGCCTAAGTGAAAGCAACATGTTTTTCCCTTACGAGGAAAATGAACGTACATGGAGAAAAGCCCCCGCAAATCGACCTAGATCAAGATTCGTAAAACCAAATTATGAATTAGAATTAAACCATTCGAGGTTCAGAGGAAAGAGACTAGGAGAAGCTATTCGCCAAGTACTATATGGAAGCTGGTTTGCAGACACATTAAGATGGAAACAAGCAAGGCTAAATACTGACTTAAAGCACATTAAGAATGGTATTGTCTATTTTATAAGTGAATATAATGATATTGAAACCAATCCTAACGAATTTGATGATAAAGATGGTAGAAGGCTAAAGTTAATATTGCCAACTCGTGCTTCTATTGACCACACTACTCCTGTTGCAACTCATTGGAACCAAGACGGAAATAACCAAAATCAGAATTTCCGTCAAAACTGGTATAATAATTATTCAAGTGGTAATCTAAAGATAATTTCCACAGAACTTAATAGCTCATTAGGTGCGCGTAATGATAATTATAACAATATAACTAAGGAAAACTTTACAGGGCCAGATGAAGTATAAATTAAAAACCGAACAATCTATGAGAGCAATTTTTGTTATTGCTTTTTTGGCACTCCTCGCCGCCCTCACATGGGCAGCCATCCACAGCTACCACCTACTCATCCAGCAGGTACAGGTGCTGCCCCCTGATCTATGGGCAACCTTGCTCATCGTTAGCTTCATAGCCATTGCCACAGCCCTAATCCTCGCCGCCGCCATCCGCAGCAATGGCCGGAGCTGTACATTTAAAGAAATCATCCACCGCCGCCTCGACCTTTACGAAAACTTCATCGTCATCTGGCAGTCCTTAAAAAACCTGCAAGACGTGGATAAAATCGCTACCTTACATTTACAAGCCGACGAACTCAAAAGCAGCATGGCCCTCGTCGCTTCTGCCGAAGTGCTCCGAAACCTGAACCGGCTACTGGATCAAGCAGCCCAAGAAGGCCCGCAAGCGGCCCAAAAAACGTATGAAGAACTACTACTTTCCATGCGCCGCGACCTGCAACTCTCTACCCTGTACCCGCTACCGAGTGAACTGAGCAAACTATTCGCCAACCCACAAAACAACCGCTAATGGCCAAGCAACGACAATTTCGGCGCAAGCGCCGAGGCCCCAAGGGGAACACCAGCCGGCCGGCTTTTTTCCAAAATGCCAACCCTGAATCGAGTATTGAAATCAACAATACTACTTTTTTTGGTCCAGCCAGCGGCAAAGTACAGCCCAAACTCCAGGTGAACCAACCCGGCGATGTATACGAAAAACAAGCCGATGCGATGGCCGAACAGGTAGTCAATAGTGGACCACCGACACAAAGTATCGCCACTCCAGCACCAAAGGCTGCCCAACGCCAGGGCAAAGAAGACATTCAAAAGGCAAGCCAACCCGAGGAAGTCCAAAAAATGGCTCAACCCGAAGAGGAAAAGCCCATCCAAAAAATGGACAAACCCGAAGAACCCCAGCGGAAAGAACAAGAAGAGGTGCAGCGCAAACCGGAAGAAGAACCAGCCGTCCAAAAAAAAGAAGAAGAGGTCAAGCGCAAACCCGAAGAAGAAAAAGTACAGGCTCAAACTTCGGGCAATGGGGGCGGAACTGCCCCCTCCGGATTTGCGGCCAACCTGAACCACAGCAAAGGGCAAGGCAGTGGACTGAGCAAAGGTACCCTCAACGAAATGTCCACCGCATTTGGCCAGGACTTTAGCGGGGTGCGCATCCACACCGATAGCCAGGCCGAGCAGTTGAGCGAAGAAATCAGCGCTCAGGCCTTCACCCACGGCAATGACATTTACTTCAACCAAGGGAAGTACAACCCTGAAAGCCAAGATGGCAAACGGCTCTTGGCGCACGAGCTGACCCATGTGGTGCAGCAGGGTGCAGTAGCACCTACCCCAACTATTCAACGTCAAGATGTTGAAGAAATGTCAACCCCAGTTCCTGAAGATTTTGCGGTAACCCGCAATCGCCGAGGAAGAGCCACTCGTGCTGCAGGAACAGTAGGCGGGGTAAATGTGGCCATTAATCCTGACCGAAGAGGAAGAGTCCCCCGAGGATCGAGTGGAGTTACCAATGTTCGTTTACGCTGGACTACACCTAGTGCAAGTTTTTCGCCAACAGTTTCAGGTATTCGGGGTTCAGTAAGAATTTCCATGTCCATTGGCACTACTTATCGTCGTGGTGTTGATACACAGAACCCTTCTGGATATGGTAGAGGTACTACCCCTGGTGATCAGGCTGATGGCAACGTTTCTTTACGTTTTCATGAAGGAAGCCATGGAACCCTGGCGATGGAATTTACACGCAATAATCCCTTGCCCCAATTTACCGGAGCCGAGGGGATGACCAGGGCTGAATACCAAGCAGCTATTACCCGATTTAACCAAGAAATGAGGGATTACAACCAACGGCTTCAAGAAGCCCAAGTGCAAGAAGTAGATTGTGTAGGTTCTTCTGCGTCATTTTGCACCCCTTGAATTATTTATCAGGATCGTTTATGAAAAATCAAGAAAACATCTTCAGTCGTCTTTTTTCGAGTGGAAAAGAAATAGAAGAAGGGACTCCCCTTCCTATTGAAAGAATTAATGCGATGGAAGGAGCGTCAGCGCTGGCCAAATCTCTTATTTTTCTTCAAAACATCATCCACGCCCGCCTCAATCACCATTTTGGCAAAACGGATACTTTTGTCCAACCCGAATACTCATTTGTAGACGATGGTTCGGTTTTTGCTCGATATGTGATTGACCACAAACTCAGCGTTGAGGAATTTATCCTCCTTTTGCTGGCCTTGGCCCCCCATGCGCATCCCGATTTGTTCAGCGATTTGATCAGAAACCACTTGCCCAAGGGAGGCGACTTCCCAGACTTTGGAGGAGTGCGTGGACAAAATTACCGGGGCATCATGCCTACTGGTGAGACCGTACTTTTTGTGCTGGCCGGGATGAACCTGGATCATCGCTTCCAATTGATGCATTGGTTCAACAGTAAGGAATGTTTCCCTTTTGCCACAGGTTTGGTGAGTTTTGATGGCAGCAAAGATCTTGAACCTGAAATGAGTGCCCGTCTATTACTGGCCCCCGAAAAAATGACGGAGTTCATCACCGGAAACCGCTGGAGACCGGCCTACAGTGGTCAATTCCCGGCGGCTCTGCTCACTACGGACATGGACTGGGATGACCTCATTTTAGCACCAGCTACCCACCGGGAATTATCGATGATCAAATATTGGTTGGATCATCACGACAATCTTGATGCGGATCCCAAATTGGGTAAACGCACCAAACCGGGCTTTCGGGCATTGTTTCATGGGCCTCCAGGTACGGGCAAAACCCTCACTGCTGCATTGTTGGGAAAATTGTTCGATCTGGATGTTTACCGCATCGACCTTTCCATGATTGTATCCAAATACATCGGCGAAACGGAAAAAAATTTACAATACATCTTTGATAAGGCGACCCACAAAAATTGGATTTTGTTTTTTGATGAAGCGGATGCCTTGTTCGGCAAACGCACCAATGTCCAATCTTCGCACGATCGCTTTGCCAATCAAGAAGTTTCCTATCTGTTGCAAAAAGTGGAAGACCACGATGGTCTAGTCATTTTGGCAACCAACTTTAAAAGCAACCTTGACCAAGCTTTTATGCGTCGTTTTCAAGGGGTGGTGAGTTTTGCGATGCCAGACGTGAGGGAGCGCAAATTGTTATGGCGCAATGCTCTTCCGATTCACCCAGCCTTGGCGCCTGACTTGAATATTGACCAACTGGCGCAGCAATACGAAATAAGTGGTGCAGCGATTGTCAATATCTTACAAATGTCGGCACTAAAAGCTTTGTCTGAAAGTCGAGCCATTACGCATACTGATTTAATGGAAGGTTTGCACCGGGAGTTTGCAAAAGAGGGCAGGACCTTGTAGTACCACCAATATTCCCAAAAACCATTGAAAAGGAGGCAGCTTATCCCCCGAAAAGAGGATCAGAAACCAAATTGCCACACCTGAACATATCTCCCCACCTCAATAATTCCCAACCCATACTATAAAAGTTACAATTTTCAGTCTACCTTTGCGCGATTCTGAAATTATCGTATTCATTTAGCTGCTCTAAACTGCTAAGTGTTTTACATTTTAACACGCAAAAGTATCGCACACTTCTATGGAATCCTTAGTGTACCTACTACCAGGTTTTGGTATTTTGGCTTTGCTGTACATGGCTTATTTATCCTCTTGGGTAACCAAGCAAGATGCTGGTGGAGATAAAATGCAGGAAATTTCGGCTGCAATTGCCGACGGAGCAATGGCTTTTTTGAAAGCTGAATATAGCCGCCTGGCTATTTTTGCAGTCATTGCCAGTATCTTACTGGTGATCCAATCCCAAATGGTTGAAAACTCCCATTGGTTGATTTTTGTAGCCTTTATCTTTGGCGCAAGCTTCTCGGCCCTCGCTGGTTTTTTTGGGATGCGTATTGCGACTAAGGCCAACGTACGCACCACTCAGGCCGCTAAAACCAGTTTGGCACAAGCCCTCAAAGTCTCCTTTACGGGAGGTACCGTAATGGGGATGGGTGTTGCCGGTTTAGCTGTATTTGGGTTGAGTATGTTTTTCATTTTCTTCTACAACTTCTTCATGGGTGGCCAGATGAGCGGCGTGAATGACATGGAGCGGGTATTAGAAGTATTGGCTGGTTTCTCACTTGGCGCTGAATCCATCGCCTTGTTTGCACGCGTAGGTGGTGGTATTTACACCAAAGCTGCCGACGTAGGTGCCGACCTGGTAGGAAAAGTAGAAGCAGGTATTCCCGAAGACGATCCCCGCAACCCGGCCACCATCGCCGACAACGTAGGTGACAACGTAGGTGACGTAGCGGGCATGGGCGCCGACCTTTTTGGCTCTTATGTAGCCACGGTATTGGCGGCGATGGTTTTGGGCAACTACCTGATCCAGGATAACCCTTCCGTAGCCAACGATGCTTTTGGTGGAATCGGACCAATCCTGCTTCCCATGTTGATCGCCGGATTGGGCATTGTTTTGTCCATCATTGGCAGCTTATTGGTTCGGGTTGGGGAAGGCAATGCTTCTTCTCAAACCGTTCAAAATGCACTCAACCGCGGCAACTGGGGTTCAATCATCCTGACTGGGGTGGTCGCTTATCCAGTCATCACCTGGATGTTGCCTACCGATTTGAACATCAACTATTTTGGCGAAGGCATCAAAACGGTCCCTTCTCTCTACGTTTTCTACGCGGTTTTAGTCGGTTTGATCGTGGGTGGTTTGATTTCGATCATTACCGAATATTATACGGCCATGGGTAAAAAACCTGTGAATGACATCATCCAACGTTCTTCCACTGGCCCGGCAACGAACATCATTGAAGGTTTGGCACAAGGGATGTTGTCTACGGCATTGCCCGTCATCCTGTTTGCCATTGCCATCTTTGTGACTTATTCACTGGCTGGTTTTTACGGTGTAGCCATGGCTGCTTCCGGTATGATGGCCACTACGGCTATGCAGTTGGCGATTGATGCTTTCGGACCGATTGCGGACAACGCTGGTGGTATCGCCGAAATGAGCGAATTGCCCAAAGAAGTACGTGAGCGCACCGACATCCTGGATGCAGTAGGCAATACCACTGCGGCCATCGGTAAAGGTTTTGCGATTGCTTCAGCGGCTTTGACTGCCTTGGGTTTGTTTGCCGCTTATGTGACCTTCACCAAAATTGATGGGATCAACATCTTCAAAGCTGACGTACTCTCCGCCTTGTTTGTCGGTGGGATGATTCCGGTGGTATTCTCTGCATTTGCCATGCGTGCGGTAGGCCGTGCAGCCATGTCGATGGTGCAGGAAGTACGTCGTCAGTTCCGCGAGATTCCAGGCATCCTGGAAGGAACGGGTAAGCCTGATTATGGCCGTTGTGTAGACATCTCGACCAAAGCCGCCATCCGCGAGATGACCATTCCTGGCCTGATTACCATCGTTACTCCAATTGTGATTGGTTTCTTGTTGGGACCAGAAGCATTGGGTGGCTATATGGCTGGTGTAACCGTATCAGGGGTGATGTGGGCAATCTTCCAGTCCAATGCTGGTGGTGCCTGGGACAACGCCAAGAAGTCATTCGAAAAAGGAGTAGAAATTGACGGTCAAATGTACTACAAAGGTTCTGAACCACACAAAGCTGCCGTTATTGGTGACACAGTGGGTGACCCTTTCAAAGATACTTCTGGCCCATCCATGAACATTCTCATCAAATTGACCTGTCTGGTTGGTTTGGCCATTGCTCCGATTCTCGGCGAGCAGTACGCTGCCAAAAAGGAAGAAGTTGGTCAAAAACAAGAGAAAAAAGAAATCAAACTGGAATCGAAGTTGGAGAAAGATGCTCCAGCGGAAGTGTTCTAGTCTGAGATAGGATAGATCAAAAAAACTCCTGTTCACACGAGTGTGGGCAGGAGTTTTTTTTGTGAATTTTTAAAATAAAAAGTTTTGTAATTTTTAAAATAAAATTTATTTTTGCTATTGCTGTAAAATAAAATTACAATTAACTTGCCGGAAAAAGCTTTTTCATGAAAACGCCTTCAGCAGAGGAATTGCGAAAAATTTATCCGGATAGCGACGGAAAACCTATGGCGGAGAACACTTTGCAACTGGAGTGGATCGTATTGCTCAAGTTTGGTTTAGAGGCCTGTTATGATGAAATACAAGATGTATTTGTTGCCGCAGACTTGTTGTGGTATCCCGTAGAAGGCCATCCCGAAATCAATGTCGCCCCCGATGTGATGGTCGCTTTTGGCCGCCCCAAAGGCCACCGTGGATCCTATATTCAGTTTGTTGAAGAGGGCATTGCCCCTCAAGTGGTTTTTGAAATCATCTCTCCCGGTAACCGCAAAAAAGAGATGGAGAACAAACTGGCTTTTTACCAAAAATATGGGATACAAGAATATTACACATACGATCCTCAGCGAAATATTTTTCAATGCTACATCCGCTCCGGTGAGCAATTGGTTAAATATCCAAATCTGGGTGAATGGGTTAGTCCTCGTTTAAAAGTGAAATTTGAGTGGAATGAGGTGACCTTAAACATTTTTCAGCCAGATGGTGATCCGTTTTTGTCTTACCACGAATTGCGCGAGTTCAAAAAACAAGCTGTCGGAGAATTCCAAAAAAATTGGGCCTTTCTAGCCAAAGAGCAGCGCAAACTCAGGGAACTCCAGCTACAAACCAAATGGACTCAGGAGAACATTGATGAAGCTAAAAAAAAGATTGCCAATGCTGAGCAAAAAGCAGCCTTAGAAAAGCAAAAGGCTGAGGTGGCGGAGCAAAAAGCCGGAGTGGCAGAGCAAAAGGCTGAGGTGGCGGAGCAAAAAGCTGAAATGGCCGAAGAGAAAATTGCGATAGTTGAACAGAAAGCTGAAATGGAAAAACAGAGAGCTTTTCAAAAACTCCTGCAAGCAGGATTGAGCATCACCCTGATTGCCGAAGCCCTCAACCTTTCAATGGAAGAAGTGCAAAGATATACCGAGCGGTGAATGTTTTAGGGATTGACGTTTACTAAACTTTTAAAGTTTAGTAAACGTCAATCCCTAAAACATTACTTCCAATCCCCCAACTCCCATCCAAACTCCGGCGCCACCAACTCCGGCGCATGGTGCGGCTTCTTCCGCGCATCCACGATCAGCGGCCCCCGACAGCCCCAATGTTTATGCTCCACAAAAGCATCTACTCCATGTACATCGTGCGAAGGATTGGCGCGGGTGAACGTAACCCACACGAAATTATTCAAAGTAGCCGCCAAAAACTGCGGATCATCACACAGTACAATCAAGGGGAATCCTTCCAGCTCAGCCTGCCCCTTTAAAGCTTCGGCCAGCACCTGAACATCTGCATACGATTCATTGCTGCTAAACGCCGGCCCGCTAATCGCCAATACCCCCGGCAAAGCCACCTGCGGCCCACCAAAACCAGTCGGCAAATTAAAAGCCAACGAGGGTAGGGTAGTGGCCAAGTCCCGGCGTTTCTCCCCTCGACAAGCCATCACCACTTTTGAGCCCGCATTCCAGCCTGAACCCGAATAATCCAGGGTATCGATCGTGGTTTTGGTATAAAAATGCAAATCCCGTGTCCAGTCGATGCGCTCCAGCACATGCCGGAAAAAGTCCGCAATATCGTGGCAATCCAAATTCGGATCATCATCTGCCGCAGCAATCACTAGGAATTTGGCCAAACTGGTTTGCCCCGAACCCAAAATGTGATTGGCCTGGGTCAAAATCTCCTCCGGCACCCGCTCGCGGAAGGGCATGTAACGCTCCTGCCCAATGGCCAGCAACAAGGGGTGTACCCCCGCTGCATCCACCGCGTGAATCTGTTTGATGCCCGGGAATTCCTGAGGGGTAAGCAGTTTGACAATTTTATGGATCAGGTAGCCAAAACTGCTGTCCTCCATCGGCGGGCGACCTACCACGCTGAAATGCCACAACGCATCCTTGCGGTGGTACACTTTGTGCACATCCATCACCGGAAAATCGTGGGTCAGACTGTAATAACCCAGGTGGTCGCCAAATGGCCCTTCCGGTTTTTTCTCCCCCTTCCGTATCGTTCCAGTAATCACAAAATCAGCATCACTGGACAGCACATACCCATCCTGCCAGGTATAGCGAAAACGCCGACCAGCCAGCATCCCCGCAAAGGTCAATTCCGACAAACCCTCAGGTAAGGGCATAATCGCTGAAAAAGCGTGCGAGGGTGGCCCACCGATAAAAACGGAGCACTTAAAATCTTCCTCGGTCTCATTGTACAAGGTGTGGTGCACCCCAATGCCCCGGTGCAATTGATAATGCAGGCCGATTTCCTTGTTGGTGACATAGTCATTGCCGTCCAGTTGGATGCGGTACATGCCCAGGTTGGATTGCATGATGTTTTTGGAACCGGGAGGTAGGCTGAACACCTGGGGCATGGTCACAAATGCCCCACCGTCCATCGGCCAGGATTTGATCAAAGGCAACTGATCGATCGTGGTTTCGCCCCATTGAACCGGCCCCTTGCCGATACTGCGCATGGGCAGGGCGCTCAAGGCGGTGAAAGGTGCTCCTAGATAACGACCAGGGTTTTTGAAAAAATTGGCCGGATCGGCTTTTAGCTCAATCACCCGTTTGACTTTTTCCAGCGTATGCCTGAAAATGAAGTCTGTCCTGTCGTAGGTACCATATATATTACTCACTGCCTGAAAAGGACTGCCTTTTACTTTTTCAAATAAAATCGCTGGGCCACCTTCGTCAAAAATGCGGCGGTGGATTTCTGCCATTTCAAGATTGGGATCTACTTCTTTTTTGATGCGGAGTAGCTGGCCGTGTTTTTCCAGATCATTCACACAAGCGCGCAGGCTGGAGTAACTCATTGTTGATTCGTTTATGTCTGTGCAAGCAACAAAAATAAGCAGGAAGAGTTTTTGCACAAGAGGTATTCCCAATAATTACAGAATCAGCACAAAAGGAGTCAAACAAGGGCTAAAATCCCTAATCATATTGAAAAAAATCATTGCAATGCCGCAAATTCCTGCAAAAGCATGACCATTTTTTCATTAATCCTTTTTACCTTTCGCCGTCCAAACAAGAATAAACAAAAACACCGATATGCAGCAGTACCATAGACTGCTTCAGCACATCCTGGAAAATGGAGTACGCAAGCATGACCGTACCGGTACAGGCACCATCAGTGTTTTTGGTTATCAAATGAGGTTTGACCTCAATCAAGGATTCCCACTAATCACCACGAAAAAAGTACATGTCAAATCCATCATCCACGAGTTGTTGTGGTTCCTCAAAGGGGATACCAATATCCAATACCTCGTACAAAATGGAGTAGGCATTTGGAATGAATGGCCCTTTCAGTTTTGGTTGCAAAACCATCATCCTGAATTGGCAACCGAAAAATACAGCCCAGCTTGGAAAGACAAGCTCGGCGCATTCGTGGAGCGCATCAAAACCGACGACGATTTTGCGGCCCAATGGGGAAACCTCGGGCCGGTTTACGGTCAACAATGGCGCAACTTTGAAGGTGTGGATCAAATTGTACAAGTGGTAAACGACATCCGCCGCAACCCTGATTCACGGCGTTTGTTGGTGTCGGCCTGGAATCCTAAAGACATTCCAGTGATGGTCAAATCGGGTTTACCCCCCTGTCACGCCCTGTTCCAGTTTTATGTGGCGGATGGTAAACTCTCTTGTCAGCTGTATCAACGTTCTGCCGATGTATTTCTCGGCGTTCCTTTCAATATTGCTTCCTATGCCTTGCTCACTTTGATGATGGCACAAGTATGTGGCCTGCAAGCCGGTGAATTCATTCATTCATTTGGCGACGCACACTTATACCTCAATCACCTCGAGCAAGCCCAACTCCAACTTTCCCGCGAACCACGACCCCTCCCAAAAATGAAATTGAACCCCGCTATTAATGAAATCTTTGATTTTCAATACCGTGATTTTTTGCTCAGCGACTACGACCCATACCCCGCCATTAAAGCCGAAGTATCGGTGTAAATGCAAGAAAGACCGATTTATTTAGAGTTGATCTAAATAACTACGTCTTTCCTTAAAAGTTTGTTAAAAAGATATAGCTAATTATATCTTTGCGCTGACTGAAAAATGACAGTTTATACAATCTTGTTATACTAGGTTATAAAACGCAAGTACGATGATATTTAAGTCTCTGACTAGCCGAGTACTGCTCATTGCATCTCTATTGCTCAGTACCATGGCAATGTACGGCCAAGGTGTGGCAAAGGGCGATGACAAGGCGGGGAAAACCGTTTTCCAGAACAATTGTGCCTCTTGTCACAACAAGAACATGAAGAGTGACCTTACTGGTCCTGCTCTAGGCGGTGTAGAAGAGCGTTGGGCTGCTTACCCACGCACCGATTTGTACAAATGGATCCGCAACTCTCAATCCATGATCAACACCCATCCACGGGGCAAAGAACTGTGGGCCAAATGGCAACCAACCGTGATGAATAGCTTCAACGGCTTGAGTGATCAGGACATCGAGAACATCCTGGCGTATATCCAGTGTATGTACGATGGCTCTTGTGACCCAGCTGCTGCTGCTGCTGCCGGTGGAGTTGCTGCCGGTGGACCAGCTAAGCCTAAGAACAACACCATGTTGTTCATCTTGCTGGCAGGTATCCTGGGTATTTTTGCAGTTGTACTTGCGCGCATCCTGTCCAACCTCAAGTACATGTTGGCGGTGAAGGAAGGTCAAGCTGCTGAACGCCAAAGCCTGAAGCAAATCCTGCTCAGCAAAAGTGTCATTGCCTTCGCCTTGTTCGCAGCCGTTGTTTTAGGTGGCTACACTACGGTGAATCAAGCAATTTCATTGGGCCGCCAGCAAGGTTATCAGCCCGATCAGCCGATCAAATTTTCGCACGCCACCCACTCAGGTTTACACAAAATTGATTGTAACTACTGCCATGATAGCGCACGTAAGAGCAAACACTCTGCTATTCCTGCAGCGAACACCTGTATGAACTGTCACCGCGCCATCAAAGTAGGTTCCAAATACGGTACTGCGGAATTGACCAAAATTTTTGCTTCGATCGGTTACGATCCTAGAGCAGACAAATACATCGAGAATTACGAAAACCTCTCCGAGGACGACATCAAGAGTACCTATACCGCATGGATTGAAGACAACGCGATCCAAGGTGGTAAATCTCCTGATGCGGCCGTCAAAGAAGGTGGTTTGCAATGGGACGCCATCAAAGAAGCTTTGACTGATGCCAAAACTGGCGATAAAAAAATTCAAGGTCCAATTGAGTGGGTGCGCATCCACAACTTGCCAGACCATGTTTATTTCAACCACGCTCAACACGTTTCAGTAGGTCAGGTAGCCTGCCAAACTTGCCACGGCAAAGTGGAAAACATGGACTTGTTGCAGCAACATGCGCCCCTGTCGATGGGCTGGTGTATCAACTGCCACCGCCAAACGGAGGTCAAGTTTGCCGACAACGGGTACTACAATAGCTACTACGCGAAATTCCACAAGGAGCTTCAAGAAGGTACGCGGAAAAAAGTAACCGTTGAAGACATTGGCGGTTTGGAATGCCAAAAATGCCATTATTAACCCACGACTAAAGTCATGGGCTAGACCCACCCCACGGATTTATCCGTGGGAGGGTATAACCCCGGTCTAACCCACGAATTTATTCGTGGGTTAGACCGGGAAAAGCCTAGACAGAGGCATATGCGATATAACCCGCCCAGCGGGTCTTCGGATAACCAGACGCATCAACTCAGATGAAAAACCAAAATAAAGAAATCTGGATCGGTACAGATCAAATTGCCAACGATCCGATTTACAACGAGATCACCAATCAGGAGTTTTACGAGCGGCCATTATCTGAGCAATTGGCTGACGACAAAACGATGGACCTGAACGCCAATCGCCGCGACTTCCTCAAGTACCTCGGTTTTGGCCTTGGTGCAGCAACTATTGCTGCCAGCTGTGATATTCCAATCAAAAAAGCGATCCCCTACGTCGTCAAACCTGACGAAATAGTACCCGGGGTAGCTACCTATTATGCCTCTTCCTTTGTGAACGGGGGTGACTATTGTGCCATTTTGGTGAAGACCCGTGAAGGTCGCCCCATCAAAGTGGAAGGCAATAGTCTTTCCAGCGTTACCAAGGGAGGGACCAGCGCACGGGCACAAGCCAGTGTGTTGAGTTTGTACGACTCTAACCGTTTCGACGGCCCTTACCGTGTAAAAGGTGGTAAGGTAGATCGGGCGGACGCCAGATTCGGCAAAGGCCCATCGCTCGCGGAAATCGACCGTGAAATTGCGGCAAAACTGAATAGTGGAAGCCGGGTTCGCATTGTGGCACCCACCATTCTAAGCCCAATGACCAAGCAGGCGATTGCTGATTTCCAGGCAGCTTACACCAATACCGAAGTAGTCATCTACGACCCAGCTTCCAGCTCTGCTTTGTTGCAAGCCAACGAGCAGTGTTTTGGTCAAGCGGTAGTGCCAGCTTACAGCTTCGATAAAGCTGAAGTCATTGTTGGTTTTGAGTGCGACTTTTTGGGCAGCTGGGTATCTCCAGTTGAATTTGCTACCCAATACATTCAAAACCGCAAGATCACCGACGTAAAACAAACCAAGATGTCTCGCCACTACCAAGTGGAGGCGCACTTGAGTTTGACCGGCTCCAATGCCGATAACCGGATTTTGGTGAAACCTTCTCATCAAGGAGCTGCCGTTGTTGCACTGCACAACGAAGTTGCTGCCTTGACGGGTGGTGCCAGAGTTTCTGGACCATCCCTTCCTGCGGAAACCGCAGCGAAGTTCAAAGCTGTTGCGAAGGATCTGGTTGCTTCCAAAGGCAAAGCCCTGGTGGTTTCCGGTTCAAACAACACTGGCGAACAAATCCTAGTGAACTCCATCAACGCGATGTTGGATTCTTATGGCAATACCATCACTTTTGCCAATGCTTCCAACCAACGCCAGGGTCAGGATAAAAATGTACAAAAGCTGGTTAGAGATATGGCTGCTGGCCAAGTCGACGCGGTATTTTTCTTCGACGGAGTCAATCCTGCTTATGACCTGCCCAATAGCGATAAATTCCGCGATGCCATTGCCAAAGTGAAATTGAAAGTTTCTTTTGCGATTGCACCCAACGAAACTGTGCTGCTTTGTGATTATGTGTTACCTACCAATCACTACCTCGAAAGCTGGGGTGATGCGGAACCAAAGCAAGGCCACTACAGTTTGATCCAACCCACGATTGCTCCTTTGTTCAAAACCCGTCAGTCTGAAGAGACTTTGTTGACTTGGGCGAAAAGCGACAAGTTGAACAAGGATTCCGAGCAGCCGATGTACGATTATTTGGTGGCTTTCTGGGAAGCCAACATCTTCACCAAACAAAGCCGCTTTGCGACGTTCCAAAGCTTCTGGGACAGCACCTTGCACGATGGTATCTTTGAAGTACCTTCCTCGGTGGTTCCTGAGTTCGGTTTCGGCGGTGACGTAGCTGCTGCTGCTGCAAAAGTGCGCAAACCTGGCGCTGATGGTTTGGAACTCGCTTTTTTTGAAACAGTCAACTTGGGTGATGGCAAATACGCCAACAACCCTTGGTTGCAAGAAATGCCCGATCCAGTTGCCCGTACGGTATGGGGCAACAACCTGGCCGTTCCACTCAAGTACGAAGGTGGCATCCGCTTCAAAGCCCTGAATGACCTCAACCAACGCGAAATGTACGGTTCTGCCGATTTTGTTGAAGTTGAAGCCAAAGGACAAAAAGTAACCACTACTGCCGTACGCCAGTTTGGTCAAATGTGGGACACTGTTGGTTTGGCCATCGGTTATGGTCGCGAATGCACTGGTTACCAGGGCCGCGCAATTGGGGACAAAGTGGGTGTCAATGTTTATCCGATGATGAGCATCGACTCAGACGGCAACACCCAGTACTATGCACTAAGTGCCAAAGTATCTGAATCAGTCGGAAAAGACAAAGACTTTGCTTGTGTACAATACCACCACGGTATGGGTATGACTGGCAAAGATAAAGATGGCAAACAGATCAAAGCCAGCGATGGCAAAGACCTGAACCTGGACGAACACACTTCAATGACCCTTGGTGCTGGTTACCAGGGCGGTATTGTGGATCGTTCGATCATCTACAAAAGCAACATCAAAGAGTTGCCGGAACTGGCTGAGAAAATCAAGGAGAAACGCACTGAGGCTCAACACCTCAACGATCAAACCCTCTATCCATTTGACAAATTTGTAGCTGATCGCTACAGCCAGTCACAATGGTGGGCGATGCACGTTGACCTGAGTGCCTGTATCGGTTGCGGGGCTTGTCAGGTAGCTTGTGTGGCGGAAAACAACGTACCTGTTGTAGGTAAGTTTGAAGTATCCCGCCACCACGAAATGAGCTGGTTGCGCATCGACCGTTACTTCTTTGGCGATTACGAAACGCCAAACGTGGTTTACCAACCGATGATGTGCCAGCACTGCGACAACGCTCCTTGTGAAAACGTTTGTCCGGTAAACGCCACCAACCACAGTTCCGAAGGTTTGAACCAAATGTCGTACAACCGTTGTATTGGTACCCGTTACTGCGCCAACAACTGTCCTTATAAAGTACGTCGCTTCAACTGGTTGGATTATACCACTGCCGATATTTTCCCAATCAACGAGAACCACATCAACGGTGAAGAACTGCCTTACACTGCTGACAACCTGATGCGTATGGTGTTGAACCCAGACGTAACGGTACGCTCTCGCGGGGTAATCGAAAAATGTAGTTTCTGCGTACAACGCATCCAGGAAGGTAAACTGACTGCGAAGCGTGAAGGCCGCAAACTGAATCAAAATGATGTTAAAACTGCTTGCCAAACGGCTTGTCCTACCGGTGCCATCGTATTCGGTGACCGCAATGACAAAACTGCCGAAGTCAGCAAGCGGATGGAGCATCCGTTGAACTACCTCGCACTCGAGGAAATCAACGTACAATCTTCGGTAAACTACCAGGCTAAGGTTGTCAACCGGAACGAAGCTGTATAAACCTACATTATTAACCTAGGACTTTTTTAACCACGGTCAGCCGTGGGATTAACAATAAAATCATGAGTGGACACATTTCTCCAATACGGGAACCCCTGATTACAGGTGCAAAAACGTACCACCAGATCACGGAGGACATCTGTGGGCCTACTGAACGTACGCCCTCCGTTGCCTGGATGATTGCCTTCATTCTTGCCGTAACGGGTCTCGCAGTTTATGTATTTTGTGTAACCTGGACCATTTGGGTCGGGATCGGTTCCTGGAACCTGAACCGGACGATCAACTGGGGTTGGGACATTACCAACTTCGTTTGGTGGGTCGGTATCGGTCACGCGGGTACTTTGATTTCTGCCATCTTGTTGCTGTTCCGTCAGAAATGGCGGACGGGGGTAAACCGTGCAGCAGAAGCGATGACGATCTTCGCGGTAATTTGCGCCGGTCAGTTCCCGCTCATCCACATGGGCCGTCTTTGGCTGGGTTTTTTCATCTTCCCTTATCCCAACACCCGCGGACCACTTTGGGTTAACTTCAACTCTCCGCTGCTTTGGGACGTATTTGCAATCTCTACCTATTTTACGGTTTCTTTGCTGTTCTGGTACACCGGTTTGGTGCCTGACTTTGCAACGGTGCGCGACCGTGCTTCGGGTTTCCGTCGCAAAATGTACGATTTCCTGGCTTTTGGCTGGACGGGTTCTGCCAAGCACTGGCAACGCTGGGAAAGTTTGTCACTGATCCTGGCGGGTTTGTCCACTCCGCTGGTACTCTCAGTACACACCATTGTATCCTTTGACTTTGCCACTTCAGTTATTCCTGGCTGGCACACCACCATCTTCCCTCCTTACTTCGTAGCGGGTGCAATCTTCTCCGGTTTTGCCATGGTGCAAACCCTGATGATCATTACGCGTAAAGTATTGAACTTGCAAGACTACATTACGTTAGAGCATATCGACAGTATGAACAAGGTAATCCTGGCAACAGGTAGCATCGTCGGGGTAGCCTACCTCACCGAGTTGTTCATCTCCTGGTATTCTGGATACATCTACGAGCAATTTGCTTTCTACAACCGTTTGATGGGACCTTACTTCTGGTCTTACATCGGGATGATGGCCTGCAACGTAATTTCTCCACAAATCTTCTGGAGCAAAAATCTACGCAAAAACATCACGGTGACTTTTGCAATGTCCATCTTCATCAACATCGGGATGTGGTTTGAGCGTTTCGTCATCATTGCCTCTACCTTGGCGCGTGATTATTTACCTTCTTCCTGGAGCTACTATTCAGCTACCTGGGTAGAGGTTGGTCTCTTCGTCGGTACTTTGGGCTTGTTTTCTACTTGTTTCATGATTTTCACCCGTGTTGCACCGGTAGTAGCCATTGCCGAAATCAAGAGTATCTTGAAGAACGCTGGCGACCAGTACGTAGGGATGAAAAATGCATTGAAGCATGACCACAAGCATGAATCAGTGAAAACAAACGGCGGTGACGCGCACTAATCTAAATTTCGAGACAGCAAAAACGAAGTGCAATGACAAGATCTCCAAATAAAGATGTACTCTTCGGTCTGTACGATGATGAGACCAAGATTCTCAGTGCAGTCAACAAAGCTCGTGCTGCACACCTGGACATTTACGATGTGTTTTCCCCATTCCCGGTTCACGGCATGGAGGACGCAATGGGTTTTACTGAAAGCCGCATTCACCAGGCTGGGTTTGTATATGGTTTGATCGGAACACTGACCGCTTTTCTAGGCATGACCTGGGTGTTTACCAGTGACTGGCCCATCATTTTTGGTGGCAAACCATACTGGGCGGTTCCTGCGTTCATTCCGGTTACTTTTGAGTTGACGGTACTTTTTGCCAGTATTGGTATGGTGGTTACTTTTTACACCATCTGCGGTATGGGCCCCGGTATCATCAACCCTACACTGCACGACCGCATTACCGACGATAAATTCTGTCTGGCCTTTGATGTAACCGATGTATCAGATGATGAAAAAGCCAAGTTCAAGGCTTTTTTGGAAACATCCGGTGCAGAAGAAATTGATCAAAAGCACATTTAAACCCGGACAGCCGGTCAATGTTTGAACCAAGGAAAATCGAGCAATGATGAAAAACTTAAAATATATTCTTTATTCGGTAGCCGCAGTCAGCCTGCTCTACTCCTGCACACCAGCAGGAGGCAATTATGCTGGCAAGGAGTACATGCCGGATATGGCGCACTCAGTAGGATTTGAATACCAGTCGTATGCCAACTATTCACGCAACAACTGGGATAGCGCAAGTGTAATCAACCGCAAATTTTTGTCGCGCCCTTTGAATCCTGCCGTAGGTACGATTCCTCGTGGATATGCAGGCTTTAGTTTTGCGAGCCCGGAGGCTTATGATTCCATCATGAATATCCTCAGAGGTGGCAATCAACTCAATGCCATTGCGGTACCCGTGAATGGTAAAGTGCCTTACCACTATGGCAACACTGAAGAAGAACGGATTCGTGCCAGCAAAGACATTGTCGGTAACCCTTTCCCAATTTCTGAAGGCGGTTTGGCCAGAGGCAAAGAACTCTACAATATTTACTGTGGCATTTGCCATGGTGAAAAAGGGGACGGCGCCGGTTATCTGATACGGGACGCCAATCCTGCCAAAGGTGACCCAGGTGGCGCATACCCCGCAGCTCCAGCCAATTTTATGCTGGATACCTTTTACATTTCTAACAACGGACGTTTTTACCATGCCATCATGTATGGCAGAAACGTAATGGGTGGGTATGCTGAAAAATTGAGTTTCGAGGAAAGATGGCAAGTGATTCACCACATCCGCTCTTTGCAGGCAACTGCAAAAGGTTTGGCTTATAGCTCCAGTGCGAATACGCTGAACCCTAGCTTTGCTATACCAGCGGCGCAAGTGAAAAAATTGGCTTCTGTTCCTCCTCCTCCTGCTCCAGCAAGTGGGGATGGTAGTGGCAGCAAATCCAAGAGCGGCAAGTAATTTGATTCACCTTCTTTTGAAGAAAAATAAATAACCGACGAGCAATGAACCAATTCACCTTCGAAGCCAAGCAAAAGACTTTCCTGCTCGGGTTTATGATACTCGGTGTGTTGTGTCTGGTGTTGTCCTACTTTGTGGACTCCGAACCCATGCACGTACGCTTCTGGTCTAATTATCTCCACAATACGGTGTTTTTCACCGGAATTGCAGGTATTTCCATGTTCATTTTGGCTGCTTTTACCACTGCATGGGCAGGGTGGCATACTGGGATGAAACGAGTTTGGGAAGCATTCTCCCTGTTTTTATTGCCAGGTTTATTGTTGTTCATTCCCATCATCATTGGGATGTGGGGACACTGGCACCACCTTTACCACTGGGCCGATGCTCATGCTGTAGAGGCTGACCCAATCTTAAAAGGCAAATCGGGGTTCTTGAATCCCGTTTGGTATACCTTTGGTACCCTGATCATTGTAGGTACCTGGTATTATTTTGCCTTTAAAAACCGGCAGCTGTCCGTTGCGGAAGACGCAGATGGTCAAGGTGTTGCCGACAATTATTGGCACCACCGCAAGATGCGCATTTACGCAGCTATTTTCTTACCGATTTTTGGCTTCACGAGTGCAGCTGTAATTTGGCAGTGGGTCATGTCGGTAGATGCACACTGGTATTCTACCCTCTTTGCCTGGTATAGCGGCGCAAGTTGGTTCATTTCAGCAATGGCGATTACCATTCTGATGATGATTTACCTGAAAGGTCGGGGTTACTTTGAAAACGTTACGGACAACCACTTACACGATATGGGCAAATTTTTGTTTGCCATCACCATTTTTTGGACCTACATGTGGTTTTCGCAGTACATGCTGATTTGGTACGCCAACATTGGTGAAGAAACCATTTATTTCCGTCATCGTTTGGACAATTATCGTCCTTTGTTCTTTGGCAACCTGATCATCAATTTTGTGCTGCCATTCTTCATTTTGCTGCGCAACGACAACAAACGCAAATACGGCCCGATGGCCATTGCCGCTATCCTGACCCTGTTTGGTCACTGGCTGGATTTCTTCCTGATGATCAAACCAGGTACCCGTTTGACAGCAATCGAAGCTGCGGCTGAACATGCTGGCGGACATGGTGCTGAGGTTGCAGCAGAAGGACATAAATTCCTGAGTTTTGCTGCTGGTTTTTCCATGCCAGGTTTGTTGGAACTGGGTATTTTTCTCGGCTTTTTGGCTGGTTTTGTTTACTTTGTATTCAAACAGCTGGAAAAAGCCGCGCTGGTGCCTGCAAACGATCCATACTTGGATGAGACCATGCACCACTCGGTTTGGCCTTATCCAGAAGATGGACATGGAGCCCATGATGCTGCACATCACTAATTTAGACGAAGTCTAAACAAGTGAAAAGTATCGCAATGGTGAAACACATCATTGAATCTTTGGTTGTAAATTTGAATTCGATTAAAATTTAAAGAATAATGACTGCTTTGCTCGTATTCTTAAGTCTCATCCTGATCGTTGTGACTGCCATTCAAATTGGCAAGGTAACCGAATTGGCTGCCAAAATTCGAGGTGAGGAAGAAATGCAGGAGATTGTCAATGGTAGGCAAGGGCTCTACATGTTCATTTTCATGATCGCTTTTCTGGTGCTTACGGCCTACACTGGCTCAGCATACAAAAATTATTACTTGGGCTTCGGTCCGATGGAGGCAGCATCTGCCCACGGCAGCAAGATCGATTCCATGTTTTTTATAACCTTGGTGATCTGTGGGATTGTATTTGTGATCACCCACATCTTGCTGTTCTATTACGCTTGGAAATACTCAGGCCGTCGGAACGCAAAAGCCAAATTCATCTCTCACGACAATAAACTGGAGGCGATTTGGACCATCATCCCGGCTATAGTAATGGCATTTCTAGTGGTTCGGGGTTTGGATGCCTGGAACGAAATCATGGCTGACATCCAACCTGGTGAGGACTATCTGGAAATTGAAGCAACGGGTTTCCAATTCGGTTGGGCTCTGCGTTATCCTGGTCCAGATGGAGTGTTGGGGCCTAAAAACTACAAACTCATTACGGGGGCAAACCCCTTGGGTCAAGACTGGACCGATGAGCGGAATGTAGACGATTTCCATGCCGATGAATTGGTACTGCCCAAGGGTAAAAAAATCCGGGTGCGCATCACTTCCAAGGACGTTTTGCACAACTTCTACCTGTCTCACTTCCGGGTAAAAATGGACGCCATTCCTGGTATCCCTACCTACTTCGTATTTGAGCCACAAAAAACCAATGAGGAATTCCGCGAACAATTGCGCAATTACCCGGAATTCCAAGTGCCATCTGACCCAAAAGATCCAAACTCCAAGCCGAAATGGGAGGCGTTTGACTACGAACTGGCTTGTGCAGAATTGTGTGGCAATAGCCACTTTGCGATGCGCAAGACGGTGAGAATCGTGGAGCCAGAAGCCTATGAAATGTGGGCGATGCAGCAAAAGTCCTACTACTTGAGCAATATCCGCTTCAAGGACGAAGACCCGAACAAAGAAAAGTTGTTCTCTTCTGAAATTGAAGCCAGGAAGGAAGAATTCATCGAAGCCTTGGACACTGCTTTGACTACTGCGAAAAAAACAGTTCAGTTTAGCTATGTAACTTTTGCAACTGGCTCAGAAAAACTGACTGGCGTATCTCGTTACGAACTGGACAACCTCATTGCAGCCATGAAAGAGAAGTCTGGCTTGAAAGTACAATTGGCCGGCCATACGGATGATACCGGGGAAGATGCTCAAAACCTGACCTTGTCGCAAAAACGTGCTAACGCAGTGTTAAAATACCTGCAAAGCAAAGGCATCGATGCCAGCCGTTTGTCTGCTAAAGGTTTTGGAGAAGCTCAACCCGTAGTCGCAAACGATAGTGATGAAAATCGCGCCAAGAACCGCCGTACAGAGTTCCGTATTGTGGGGCAATAATATAAAATGTTGAATTGAACCAAGTGGGTTCAATTGAGTTGTTATGGAAAGTGACTCAATTCAAAATTTGGCATTGTAAACGTATTTAAAACATTCAGCAGATGGCTCACGTAGCAAACCATCCAATGACGCAAGAAGAAGAGCTGATAGAAAAGCTGGGTTATGATGATCATTTCCATGATCACCATGAGGGCGACCGTTATCAGTCCAACTTCATCAATACTTATGTGTTTAGCATGGACCACAAAATCATCGCCAAACAATTCCTCATTACGGGGATGATTTGGGCTTTGATTGGTGCGGGCATGTCCTTGATTTTCCGTTTGCAACTGGGCTTTCCTGAAGAAAGTATGGCCTGGTTGAAACCCCTGCTGGGCAAATGGATCATCATCAATGCGGAAACCGGAATGGGTACCCTTTCGCAAGATTTTTACTATGCGTTGGTGACCATGCACGGAACCATCCTGGTGTTTTTTGTACTGACCGCTGGTTTGAGTGGTACATTTAGTAACCTACTTATCCCATTGCAGCTCGGAGCACGAGACATGGCGTCGCCATTTTTGAATATGCTTTCGTACTGGTTCTTCTTTATGTCCGGTATGATCATGATGTTCTCGCTGTTTGTAAGTACAGGACCATTCTCTGGGGGATGGACCGCTTACCCACCTTTGAGTGCATTGCCACAAGCCTCCTCAGGCTCTGGTGCAGGTATGACCCTGTGGTTGTTGAGTTTGGTTTTCTTTGTAGTATCAGTACTGCTGGGAGGGATCAACTACATCACCACGGTACTCAACCTGCGTACCAAAGGTATGACCATGTGGCGGATGCCACTGACCATTTGGGCCTTCTTCGTGACGGCGATCATTGGTCTGTTGTCTTTCCCGGTATTGGTTTCCGGTTTCTTGCTGCTGATGTTCGACCGTGGTATGGGTACTAGTTTTTACCTGAGCGAAATTTATGTCGGCGGTCAAGCCCTGGATCACGTAGGTGGTAGTCCAATTTTGTACCAGCACTTATTCTGGTTCCTGGGACACCCGGAAGTATACATCATCATTTTGCCAGCGATGGGTTTGGTTTCAGAAGTACTTTCGGTACATGCACGTAAACCAATCTTTGGTTATAAAGCAATGGTATTGTCAATTTTGGCCATTGCGTTTTTGTCCTTTATCGTATGGGCTCACCACATGTTTATGTCGGGGGTAAACCCATTTATTTCCAACTTCTTCGTGGTGTTCACCTTGATCATTGCCGTTCCTTCGGCGGTGAAAGTGTTCAACTGGATTTCTACGGTCTACGCCAGTAATTTCCGCTTTACGGCGGCCAGTATGTTTGCGATCGGGTTCGTTTCGATGTTCATTTCGGGTGGTTTGACGGGGATATTCCTGGGTAACTCTGCCATTGACATCCAACAGCACGATACCTATTTCGTAGTTGCGCACTTCCACATTGTAATGGGGGTTGCCGCTTTCTTCGGGATGTTCGCAGGGATCTACAACTGGTTCCCTAAGATGTACGGTCGATTCATGAATGAAACGCTGGGTAAAATCCACTTCTGGGGTACGATGATTGGTGCCTATGCCATTTTTTGGCCGATGCATTACATTGGTATGGCTGGGGTGCCACGGCGCTATTATCGTTTTGATACCTTTGCTTCTTTCTCGCACTTTGATGACCTGAATAAGTTCATTACGATCGCAGCCATTGCTACTTTTGCTTTCCAGGTTTTGTTTGTCGTCAACTTCTTCTACAGCATTTGGAAGGGCAAAAAGATGACCACTCAAAACCCATGGGGTGCTTCTACCCTGGAGTGGACTACGCCTATCAAGCCTGGACACGGCAACTGGGCTGGCAAAATCCCTACTGTACACCGTTGGCCATATGACTACGGTAAAGATGGAAAAGAATTCATCACCCAGATTACGCCGATGGAAGAGGGCGAAACATCAGGTGAGCACTGATGCAGATTGAACAACAGCTGATGAGCTGTTTGAGGTAGAAATAGATCATTTTCAATAGGAGAGGAGGATTCAATTTATTCAGTCCTCCTCCCCAATACTTCTCGATTACAGTGGTGGTAAAAACAGCAGTGCACAAACCTTTGGCCGCCTTTTGGCAAAAGGTGGAAGACTTCAAATTACTGGTAAAGTTGCGTTTGACCCTCACCGTGGTGTTTTCTTCGGTGATGGCTTACTTGATTGCAGTACCTGGGGCCATTTCGGGATTGAGTATTGTAATCCTTGCGGCGGGTGGTTTTTTGGTCACAGCAGCAGCCAATGTACTGAATCAGGTGCTGGAAAAGGACTATGACCGCTTGATGAAACGTACGGCCAATCGCCCTTTGGCAACTGGTCGAATGAAAGTTGCGGATGCCGTGCTTTGGG
Source organism: Haliscomenobacter sp. (assembly GCF_041740695.1). Classification (GTDB taxonomy): domain Bacteria; phylum Bacteroidota; class Bacteroidia; order Chitinophagales; family Saprospiraceae; genus Haliscomenobacter. The sequence continues at coordinate 95,859 of NZ_JBGSLK010000134.1, forward strand.
CTGGATTGATGAGTATGGTGGGCATTACTGCCTTGGCCTTGTTTAATCCTTGGACCGCTTTTTTTGGTACCCTTGCCCTGGTTTCTTATGCTTTTTTATACACCCCGCTAAAAAGAATTTCCCCTATTGCGGTTGCAGTAGGAGCAGTTCCTGGAGCACTACCAACACTGATTGGTGCTGCTGCAGCAGAAGGATACATTTCTGCCTTGGGATTGACTTTGTTTACCATTCAGTTCTTCTGGCAGTTTCCCCACTTTTGGTCGATTGCCTGGTTGGGACGTGAAGATTACGAGCAGGCTGGTTACAAGTTATTACCTGGCCCCGAAGGACAGAAAGAGCAATATACTGCATTACAATCCTTTTTGTACGCACTGGTGCTCATTCCGGTAGGTTTTTTGCCCATGAGCTTGGGTGTTGCTGGTTGGATTGCGACTACTTGTATTGTGGTATCAAGCGTCTTTTTTGCCTATTTGGGCTGGCGTTTGTATCGGAATAACGATCGCAAATCGGCATTGCACTTGATGTTTTTCTCTTTTGTGTACATTCCGCTTGTTTTGGTTGTGTTATTACTAGATCAACTTTAATCTGGAAAACCATGGAAGGAACCTTCCCCAATGCTTACGGTCGGAATAAAATACATCCTCAAACTTTCGCCTTGCTGGTTGCTTGTGCGAGTATCATGATGATGTTTGCAGCCTGGACGAGTGCCTTTATGGTGCGCCAAGCTGCCGGGAATTGGCTGGAATTCAGCTTACCCCAAGTGTTTACCCTGAGCACTGTTTTGATCTTGCTGAGTAGTTTTACTTTGCATGTATCGTATCGTGCGTTTTTGAAAGGCAATGAAAAAGTATACCAATATGGGTTGGTCGCAAGCCTGGTACTAGGGTTCTCTTTTTTGTACACGCAATACCAGGGCTGGTTGGCACTCTCCGCAATTGGAGTAGAACTGACTACCAATCCTTCGGGATCTTTTGTCTATGTGTTTTCGTATGTGCATGCAGCGCACGTGGTTGGAGGCTTGGCCATTCTGCTATTGAGCACCCTGCACGCATTTTCCCTGGGCTTAAAAGTAACGCCCAAACGAAAACACCGCTTCGAATTGAGTATGATCTACTGGCATTTCGTAGATTTGCTCTGGGTTTACATCTTTTTCTTTTTAATGACACAAATGTAAGCCAACCCACGGATTTATCCGTGGGAGGCCACACATAGCAACAACCTACGACTTTAGTCGTGGTAGACATGCAAAAAACCAACCCACTGAATCCCACGATTTAAATCGTGGGTTGTGGGAGGCACATATAGAACCATAACCCACGACTTTAGTCGTGGAAAAAAAGCTATCTAATGGCGACTACAGATACCGCACTTGAACACCACGTTCATGAACACGATCACGAAGGCGATGCCTGGTCTGGAGCACAATCTCCGTTCAAGGCCAGCTATGGCAAACTGATGATGTGGTACTTCCTCTTATCGGATGCCTTTACTTTTGCTGGCTTTCTGATTACCTATGGTGCGCTGCGTTTTAGCAGTCCTACCTGGCCTGTACCAGACTTCGTGTTTGCTACAGACCCCTTCGGCATTTCCGCTTTCTTCGGTTCAGCGCCATTGATTTTCGTAACCTTTATGTCCTTTTTGCTCATCATCAGCTCGGTGACAATGGTTCGTGCGGTACAGGAAGGGCACCGGGAAAACAAAAACGGGGTGTTGATCTGGATGATCCTGACCATCTTTGGTGGTTTGGGCTTCTTGGGTTGCCAAGCTTGGGAGTGGACCAACCTGATTAGTGGGGAAAACATGTCTTTGACTCGCAACACCTTCGGTACGCATACTGCCGATGGTTACTACCTCGACCACGAAGGTAAAAAGAGCGCTGAAACCTTCCGCGAAGGGGAAAGTTACCTCATTCACCGCCATGCGGCTGGTGGACATGGCGAAAGCCATGAAGCTGGTCACGGTGCTGCGCATGAATACAAAAAAGGCGAACAGGCTGGATACATGCTGGATGATCAAAGCTTCATCCACCGCAAATACGTTTACGCTGATGGCCCACTGAAAGGCCAAACGCAAACCGAGCAATTTGGCCCTAGAGCTTTCGGTGCACTATTCTTCTTCATCACTGGTTTCCACGGTTTCCACGTATTTTCGGGGGTGGTATTCCTGGTGATCATTGCACTCAACGTAGCAAGCGGGGTTTACGCGGCGCGGAAGAATGGTTATGAAATGGTCGAAAAAATTGGGTTGTACTGGCACTTTGTAGACTTGGTATGGGTCTTCGTGTTCCTGGTATTTTACCTGCTTTAACATCCAATGGTTGAACCTATTTAATGCTCTATAGATGTCACACGTATCTTACGAACAAAGTAAAAAAAACGTAGTCAAAGGTTTGATCCTTCTGGCAGTAGTCACCTTGATTGAGGTAGTCATCTCTCTCTTTGGTAAAGGTCACATCATCAAGGGGGTTCATGGCAATGTGATTGTCTTGGCGACCTGCGGTTTGTTCATTGCTGGTTTGTCCTTGTACAAAGCCTACTTTATTGTGTATGAATTCATGCACATGAAGCACGAAGTAAAGGGTTTGGCAATGAGTGTCATACTGCCAATGCTGCTCTTAGTTTGGGCAATTATCGCCTTTTTTCAGGAAGGAAATGCCTGGAAAAATCGCCGCGAAGACGTCCAAAAACGCAATGCGCAGCCGATCACTCCAGCACAGGAAGGCAGTTTGTTGTCTCCAGATACGTATCAACTGGATTGGAAAGGTTAATCCTTTTCGACACAGATACAAAAGGCGGGCTACAACCCGCCTTTTGTGTTTTAGCACTCTTTTTCTTTTGATCAAAGTATGACTCAATCCTAAAAAACATTTGCCACTTTTTGGTGTTTTGCTAGCATAAGTTATGGGGCAAAATGAACACTTATTTTTTCATCGCCCCTAAAAGAAAACCGAACGGAATGAAAAAATGGCTACAAACCACAGCACTGTTTTTGATGTTGGTGGTAATGCCTGCGCTGAGTTGGTACTACCTCAAGAAAGGAGAACGTTACCAGGTCGAAATGCGCGCCCAACTAAAAGACTACGGCAAACTGCCGAAATTTTTCCTCCCAAAATTGCTGGACAGCGATAGTCTGTTGAGCACGGATCTACAAAACAATGTGATCATTGCCAAGGAGCTGGATGCCAAGGAACTGGAGCAGGATGAAGACCTACTTTTTGCATTAAATAGCCTGCACACCCAGTTCGATGATCGCTACGACGTGCTTTTTTTACTGCATACTACTGTGCAGGATTCAGGTAAAGTGGGTGCTTTTTTGCGGAAAAACAAACTTGCTGACCCCGAGCAGGTATTGATCACCAGCAGTACCCCCGAACTGATTCAATCCTATTCCTTCCCCAAAGCGGGTATGGTGGCCATCATTGATACAACGGGCACCATTCGCCGCTACTACAATTACCGTGACGGCAATGAACTGCGCCGATTGACCGAGCATGTTACCGTACTCATGCACCGCGATAAGAAGAACGACCCTTATTTGAACCGCGAAAAAGAAAAATAGGATGGAAGCAAATCTGCAATTGGAAAAGAAGTTGAATGTAGCCGCCTGGATCATCACCATAGCGGTTTTGGGATTGGTTGGGATGATGCGCCGAGTTAAAATTCCCGTACCGGAGAGCCTGGACCTGGGCTTTTTACCTCCCTTTCACGCTACCTTGAACGCACTGACCGCGGTGGTTCTGCTACTCGCCTTGTATTACATCAAACAGAAAAAAGTGCAGCAACACCGCAATGCCATTTATGTGGCGATTGTACTGTCAGTGCTTTTTTTATTGTCTTATGTCGCTTACCATTTCACAACGCCCGAAACGCTGTTTGGAGATAGCAATCATGATGGGGTTGTAAACGAAGCAGAAAAGGCCGCGGTGAGTGGGATTCGCCCCTTTTACCTGCTGCTGCTGCTCAGTCACATTGCGTTGGCAGCTGGAATTTTCCCTTTTATTTTGTTCACCTTTATTCGGGCCTATACCAATCAGATTGAGCGCCACCGCAAAATGGCGCGTTGGGTGTTCCCGCTGTGGTTATATGTGGCCATTACCGGACCCATCTGCTATTTTATGTTGATTCCTTACTATTAATTGCTTAAATTTGAACAAAAATTGACGCTATGCGCTCGATGAAATATTTCAAAATCGGATTGATCCTCGCAGCTTTGTTCCTATTTGCTGCGCCTGCTCTGGATGCCCAGTGCCCCATGTGCCGGATGGCTGTGGAAAGCAACCTCAAAGGGGGTGGTAGCGCCGGAAAGGGCCTCAATGCGGGTATTCTTTACATGTTGGCTACACCTTACGTTTTGGTAGGTGGTTTGGCCTTCGTATGGTGGCGCAACCGCCGCAGAAATCAAGATACTGACCAAGAGGAAGAGGGGTAGTCAAAATACCAAGTAGAGACGCACGGCCGTGCGTCTCTACTGCCCAGCCCCATCACTTTTCCCCGAACGGTCATAATGAGTGAAACTCGAATAAAACAAGGCCCCCCAACCCAACAAATAACACACACCTCCAAGAGGGGTAATTGGCCCTAACCACCCAACTGAAAGATGGTGCAAGTCTCTTGTACTCAATGCATATAAAGAGCCTGAAAACAATAAAACGCCAGCCGTAAAGGCCCATCCAGCAAAACGTAGTGAACCCTTGCGGCCAAAATGGCTCAAAACGGCAACCAGCAAAATGGCAACTGCGTGGTAAAATTGATACCTTACTGCCGTTTCAAAAGTCTCAAAATGTTTTGGACTCAAATACGGTCGCAGGCCGTGTGCGGCAAATGCCCCGAAGGCTACCGCTAAAAAGCCAATTAGGCTACCAATGCGTAAAAATATATTTCTCATAAATACAAGCTAAGTCATTGTTTCGTGGCAAAGATACTTCAATATCAGGTTTTGCAAATAGTATACCCTAGAGCACTCAGTCTGTTTTTAGTCATTTCTCTACTTTCCTGTCAGCATCAACAAAACCTGGAAGCTTTAGTGCCCACAACTGCCTTGGCGATACTTACTACCGAAAACGTAGACTCAGAGTTGCCATTTCCTACCCTATCCTGGAGTACGATATTGATGCCTTTTAGCAAAAATCAAACCGGAATGTTGTACCTCAGCACGGCTCAAACGGAGATTCAAACCACCAAAACCAAAGGTTTAAAACGGATCACCCGTACTCAATGGGGAGGTGTGCAATTTGAACATTTTCAAGATACTAAAGGGCAAAAATGGGTTTTGGCTCAAATCAAAAAGGTCAAATATTTAGCGCGTGAAGCAGCACTGGTGGAAGAGGCTGCGCTTGGTTTTAAAGCAGGTAAACGCGCTCATTGGATCACTGCACTATCCGCCAATCAGTTGCAATTTAACTATGCGGGGCTAAGTGATTTTTACGGACTAAAGGGTGATGCACTCGCGGGGCATTGTCATAATGTTACCTTGAAACTTCAACCTAAAGCGGGGCAAATACAAGGGCAGCTGCAATTTGCAAGCCCTCTTAGGATGAATGAAAAAGACCTGGCCGCTATTTTGGCCATTGCTCCCGGATCGGCGCGTAGTGTTGTACCTTACTTTGGCACCGATGGCACTTTGGCCCGACTGAAGCCTGAATCTGCCTTTTTACTCTATTTTGGCCGGGAAAGAAGCAGCCAAGCCGCCTTAGTTTTGCCCTTTGCAACAAATACATTGGCTCAAAAAGCCTTGAATGAACTGGCTGGAAATTATGGTGCACTAGCTCCCATAAACTATCAAACCTATTCGCTTCAACCCGTACTGGATGTAGGTTTAAACGCCTTGAATATCCGTCAGGCCACCCTCGTCGTTTTTGAGCGGTTTTTGGTCGTTGGAGCCTCCGAAAACCTGATGGAGCGCTGGATCGATGCAGTCATTGTGGGCAATACCATCACCAGACAATTGCGCAAGCCCCCCAGTGGCTTGTGGATGCGTTTGAGTACCGATCGCGATTTGGGTTTCCTGATAGCGCAACTCAATCAAACTTTGAACCTACAATTGGCACTACCTGATCCCTTGCAATGGGAAGGAGAAATAAGTGGCAAGCACTGGGCGTTTCGAGATGCAGCCAACCTGGAATCCCATGACCAGGCCTCGACGGAGCTTTGGCAAAAGGATTTGCATCAGGGAAAGGCCAAACAATTATGGGCCATCGAAGCCTGGAACCAATGCCTGGTCGAGACGGATGAACAACATCTGCTCGCGCTGGACCTGGAAGGGAATGTACAATGGGATAAAAAACTGGAATCCTCACTAGTAGGCTCAGGGACGCCGGTAACGCGCCAGGAATTGGGTCAAACGCTCGTTTATTTCAGTACAGAAAAGGCCATCCACGCTTTGCAATCGGATGGACAGGAAGCACCTGGTTTTCCTTTGGCGCTAAGTATAGCTACCACCTCGGGTTTGTGTGTGGGAGGACGCGAGCAGTTTTTGTTTTACACCAGCGCCGATGGCCGAATCTATGGCCTGGACAAGTATGGACAACCCCTGAGCGGTTGGAACCCCGGACCAAAAATCGGCACAGTAAAGCAGCCTCTGAGCTATTTTCAATCGGCTACGGAGGATTACCTACTTGCCCTGACCGAGGAGGGGGAGTTTCATGTGTTGGATCGGGCTACCCAAGCGCATTTCCCAGTCCAAACACTAAAAGGCCCTTTTTTCAGTCCTCCCCAATGGCAGTGGGATCAAGCGAGCCAAAGGATGGTAGTGGCGGATGGGCAAGGTAAGGCGCAAGTGTTTAATGAAAAAGGGGAGTCTTTTCCGCTGGCGATTACAGCTGGTTTGGCTGGTGCGACCCAGTTTTGTTTTGTCGATTTAATTGGAGATGGAAGGAAGGATTATTTGGCGACGAATGGGGCAAAGTTGTTTTTGTATGCCTATGACCAGGAGAGATTCAAATTGGTGTTTAATGAAACTTTTGCAGGAAATATTACCGGGATTAGCGCAGCAGGACAAAAGGAAAATGCCCGGATTATTTGTAGTATTTCAGGTGAGCATCAGGTATGGTGTTTGTCTACCAAAGGGGAGGTGATCAAAGGGTTTCCGGTCGCCGGCGATCATTTTACTTTTTTTCCACAGCAAAAAATTATACTCACAATAATTGATAATCGGGTGTATGCTTATGCGTTGTAGGAGAGAAGAATGAACCTAAAATAAAAAACACATGAAATTAACTTCTACCCTGACTTTGCTGATCGGATTATTGTGCTTTTGCTGCACCAACGCCCCAGAAAAGGATTTAAGCGGGCTAAAAAAGGATCAAAAAAAGAATGAAAAAGCTAAGGTGCCTCAGGATACCATCATTGAGATTCCCGATAGTGTTAAACTGAAGATTGGATTAGAAAAAGCATTGGAGTTGGTTAGGAAGCATCGGGATCAACCACGTGTCAAAATGAATTTTGACACAACTTTTCAAGACCACTCCTTTTTGGGAACCAACATTAATTACGGGCATTCTTTTTCTAAAAAATTCAAACATCTAATATTAATGCACAGTGTGGGTACTCCAATGTTGTACGAGACCCACCTTGTTTTTTATCGGGAAACCGCAGGTGGTGAAATGCAACTACTTTTATCAGGTACTGGTGATGGCGCATTTATGGGAGATACGCTCATGGATGTTAATCTAGATGGGCGTAAAGACTATCTGACCCATTGGTACGGTTTCTCAGGCTGTTGTCCTCGGGATAAATTCTTTGTTTATTTGCAAAAAGAGAACGGAGAAATTACGCCTAAATTTGAGCTTATGAATCCTGTCTTTGACGAAAAAAAGGGGCAGGTAAGAGGTTTTAGTTACGGCCGCCCTGAAGATATTAGTTTGTATAAAAAACGTTGGAAAGGCTATCAGCTTGAACCTTTAGAGTACATCTATCGAGATGAAAATAATCCCAAAATTTTGCTGCGGGAGGATGGAATAAGTTCAAAAATAACACAGCTTAAAACTTTGCCTAAAGAATACGTTGAATTTGATTGGTTTAATTATCAATAGTGTGGACGCATCTAGGTGCCTGTTTGCAATGTCAATACATCACCGAGCTTTTTAATTCCTCGAAGTTCAATCTTTTGCGCAACCGGAGCCCCGCTAGGGGCGCGCCATGGGTAGTAAATAATAGCCCAGATGTTTCCTGAGTCCCGTAGGGACGTGATGTGGGTATCTTTAGAGACAAAATACCCACAATTCGTCCCTACGGGACTCGGGAAAACTCCGGCGGTTGTATTCTACCCATATTGCGCCCCTAGCGGGGCTCCCGCTGCGTGGAAAGACCTTGCAAATAGGTAGGTTCTGAGGCGAGTGCAAGATGCTGAACCGAATATCCACATATGAAACCCATTGGTAAAAAATAGTACAAATACTCAGCTTTGTTTTAACTTCGAAAGGATAAAACCTGAAAGCCATGCCAAAACTTACTTTTCTTCCCATTTTCCTCCTTCTCTTCCTGGCCTGCGAGCCCCAAAAAGAGCTCCTCGACCCCGCAAAACTCAAACAAGAAATCGTCGACGCTGAAGCTGCCTTCGCCAAAATAGCCGCCGACAAAGGCATTGCCGAGGCATTTTATACCTTTGCTGCCGAAGACGCCGTCATCAAACGCCAAAACGATAGCCTGATCATGGGGCGGGATGCCATTCGCCAATACTACAGTGCCCCTTTTTACCAAAGTGCAAAAGTGGATTGGAAACCCGACTATGTTAGAGTGTCCTTCCATGGTGATCTGGCTTATACTTATGGAAAATTCACCTGGACCAGCCAGGACAGCACGGGCAAAGTCAACGAAATTAAGGGTATATTCCATACCGTTTGGCAGCGGCAGGCGGATGGGACTTGGAAATACGTTTGGGATTAGCCATTAGGCGTTTAAATTACGTGAAGTGAGGGGAGCAGCAAATAGCCGGTGTAACTACTTTTTCCTAAGGCACTTGTGCTGCTTGGGGCTTATCCTCTTAAACCTATTACCCAGGGGATACACCCAGCTCCAAAAGCCCAAACTCCACTTCAAACACATCCAAAACGAAGACGGCCTCGCCAATAGCACCATTGAAGCCATCCACCAGGATCATAGAGGTTTCATGTGGTTTGGCACCCGCGATGGTCTAAACCGTTACGACGGGTATCAAATGACCGTGTACAAATACACCCCAAAATACCCGTATAGCCTCAGCGATAGCTACGTCACCTGCATTTACGAAGACCACCAGCGCCAGCTTTGGGTGGGTACCCTCAATGGGCTGAACCGCTATGACCCCCAACTCAACCGTTTTACCCGTTTTCAACATGCCAACCAGCAAAAAAACAGCCTTAGCCACAATTATGTGACAGCTATGTTGGAAGACCACAAAGGCACTTTTTGGGTCACTACCCTCGGTGGAGGCATCAATAAGCTGGACCGTAAAACCGGCACCTTCCGCAGCTTCCACCAAAACGACGGCCTGAACAGCGAGGAGGTTTATTGCGTATTTGAAGATACAAAAGCTCAATTATGGGTGGGCACTGCCAGTGGATTGCACAGTTATGACCACTCTGCACAACGATTTCGAAGCATTCCCTTGCCCCAAAACTTGCGCGGAGGTGCCCAACCCGCCATTCGCAGCATTATTGCCACGCCCAAGGGCCATTTGTTGCTGGGCAGCAGTGACAATGGCCTGATGGAATACGATCCTCAAAGTGGAGCCTGTCGACAGTACATTCACAGCGATGCTGATCCCTTTTCGATCAGCAGCAATCTTATACGTAGTGTTTTGGTCAGCAAAAACGGCCAAATCTGGATCGGCAGCATCAATGGTGGTCTGGATCGATTTGATCCCGCTACAGGCCGCTTCTACAACTACCAAAACGAACCCGACGACCCTCAGAGCCTCTCCCAGCGCACCGTATCTGCCCTGTACGAAGACAACCAGGGCAACACCTGGATCGGCACCCACCGCGGCGGCGTGAACCTTTACATGCCCAAAACCGAAAAATTTGAACTGTACCGCCAGGAGCCTCGCCCAAATAGTTTGAGTTACAACGACGTCAAAACCTTTACAGAAGACCACTACGGCTACATCTGGATCGGTACTGATGGGGGAGGATTGAACCGTTTTGAGCGCAAAACCCGCAGCTTTAAACACTACCGGCATCAGGCTTTTGACCCCCGTACCATTGGCTCCAACGAAGTGCTGGATGTTTTCGAAGATCGCCTGGGGCAATTGTGGATAGGGGCTTGGGGCGGAGGACTTTGCCTGTACGAGCGCAACAGTGAGCAATTCACCCGCTTTCAACACCGCCCTGGAGATTCCAGTAGCATCAGTTCCAATTACATCCAAAAGATCTTTGAAGACCGGAAGGGCAACTTTTGGGTGGCGACTTATTTTGGTGGCTTGAACCTGTTTGATCGACAAAGCGGGACTTTCCGCCGCATCACCAAAAGTGAAAGCGGCAAAACCCAACTCCTGGGCAACAACATCGTTTCGATCAACGAAGACCATAGCGGCAACCTCTGGATTGGAACCGATGACGCTGGCCTCAATTGCCTCAACGCCAGCACGGGCGAGTTCAGTCACTATTTTCACCAGGACGAAAAAAAGCCCGACTTGCGCGTCATTTTTGTGGATAAAAAAGGTCAGCTTTGGCTAGGACAGGCTGGGCTTTATCGCTTCAATGCCAGTCAAAAAAAATTCGAGCTATTCACCCAGAAAGCAGGCCTGGCCACCGAGTTCATCAAAGGAATCGCCGAAGATGAGGATGGCAATTTGTGGGTTTCCACCTCCCATGGCCTTACCAAAATTCATCCCAAAACCCTGCGCTTCCGCAAATTCAATACCGCTGATGGGCTCCAAGGTCTGGAATTTGAGGCCAATGCGTTTTTAAAAACCAAAGACGGGCAACTCTTCTTTGGGGGTGTGAATGGCTTCAATGCCTTTTACCCCAAAAACATTGCCACCAATGAATACGTGCCCCCGGTGTACCTCACCGATTTTCACATTTACAATGAAAAGGTCTGGCCAGGGGATAAAAACTCCCCCTTACAGCAAGACATCAGTTTGACCGATAAAATAGTGCTCAATCACAAACAGGCCACTTTTTCTTTCGACTTCGCCGCCCTGAATTACACCGCCGCTGAAAACAACCAATACGCCTATATGTTGGAAAATTGGGATCAGGGCTGGAATGAAGTGGGTACCGAAAAGCGTGCTTCCTACACCAACGTGAGCCCCGGGGAATACACTTTCCGCGTCAAAGCCAGCAACAACGATGGGGTGTGGAACGAAACCGGGCGCAGTTTAAAAGTGATCATTTTGCCTCCCTTTTGGGCTACCTGGTGGTTTCGAACCTTGCTGGTATTGAGCATTGGCGCGGGTTTGTATTGGTTTTACCGCTTCCGCCGGGATTTGGAACTGCAGCGTTTGGAGGAACAAAAACGTGAGGAACTGCACCAATTACAACTGCAGTTTTTTACCAACATCACCCATGAATTCCGCACACCCTTGTCCCTGATTTTGGGGCCGATTGAAAAGTTGTTGAAAGAAGAAACCCGTCTGACCCAACGCAAGGATTACCAGGTCATCCAGCGGAATACCAATCGGCTCCTGCATTTGGTCAACGAGCTGATGGATTTCCGCAAATCCGAAGCGGGGATTTTACGCCTGCACGTGATGGAGGGCAACGTCGCCTGGTTTTTGCAGGAGATTGCCGAGGAGTTCAGCGTGCTGGCCCAGGAAAAAAGCATTGATTTTGTGGTAAACCCGGGGCATGCCAGCATTGCCAGTTGGTTCGACCGGCAAATTTTGGAAAAAATCCTCATCAACCTGATCAGCAATGCCTTTAAATATACCCCGGTTGGCGGCCAGATTACCCTGGAAATTGTCGAAAACCTGGACAACTTTAAGCCCAGTTTTGCCAATGAACTGACCCTGAAAAGTGAGTACAAAGCCCAGCGTTACCTCTATTTTCGGGTGCTCGACAATGGCATTGGCATTTCCAAAGAATCCATTGGGCATTTGTTCGAACGTTACTACCGCATTTCGGATGCGCATTTGGGCTCGGGGATTGGCTTGGCTTTTGTCAAAAGTTTGACCGCCCTGCACAAAGGGGGGATCTTGGTGTCCAGCGAGCGGCATCAGGGTACCGAAATTGTGATTGGCATTCCCTGCACCCGGGAGGATTATGGTTCAAATGAGCTTTGGCTAGATGGCCTGAATAGACCGGTTACCCTGGAAAGTTTCCAGGCGCAGTACGATTATTTTATGCCCTTGGGCGAGGAAAAACCCGAACTGGGCGTTGAAAACCCCCTCATTTTTTCACCCAGTCCCCACATCTTGGTAGTGGACGACAACGAAGAATTGCGCACCTTCTTGCGGGAGGTTTTGGCAGGTCAGTACCAAATCTCTGAAGCAAAAGATGGCCAGGAAGCCTACGAAAAAGCCCTGGCCGAACAACCCGATCTCATCATCAGCGACATCATGATGCCCGTGATGGACGGCATCGAATTTTGTAAAAAGGTTAAAGCGGACCCGCAATTGGCCCACATTCCCTTCATGTTATTGACCGCAAAAGAGGCGCTGGAATCCAAAATTGAAGGCACCAGTTCCGGGGCGGATTATTACTTTGCCAAACCAATCAGCATCGAGTTGTTGGAGCTGAATATCAAAAACATTTTTGCCCAAAAACAAAAACTGGTCGAGCGCTACGTGCAGGATCACCACGCCGAAGTAAAGGATCAAGTACATTCGAGCAAAGACAAAGAATTCCTAGAATCCCTCATCACCCTGATCGAAAACAACCTGCTCAACCCCGACTTGAACATCGACTACCTCTGCACTCAAATGGGCATGAGTCGCACCAAGCTGTACAACAAAATCAAAGGTATGACCAACCAATCAATCAATGATTTTGTGCGCAGCGTACGTTTGAAAAATGCCGTAAAATTGATGGTAACCCAGGATGTGTCGATCGCCGAGGTGATGTACAGCGTGGGGATTCAAACACAGTCGTATTTTACCAAGGCGTTTAAGGCGGAGTATGGGAAGACGCCGTCGCAGTTTTTGAAGGAGTTGCAGGGGCGGGGAGGAGGGTAGGTTTTTGAAAAAAAATAAAAAAATAATTTTATTAATTTTTTAAGATAAATAATTTTGTTGTATTTTGTTTGGCTTTTACTTTCATTTCAAACGCTAAAACCATGAAAAGAATTACCCTCATCTATTGGATCGTCACCGGACTTTTTGCCGCCTTCATGATTTTTTCCTCCATTTCCAACGTGACTTTAGCGCCGGAAGCTGTCGCCATGTTGAGTGACCACCTGGGTTATCCCAAGTACATCATTCCTTTTTTAGGTGCTGCCAAAATTTTGGGTGCCATTGCGATCCTGGTTCCTTCGTTTCGGCGCATCAAGGAATGGGCGTATGCGGGCTTGTTTTTTGACCTGGTGGGTGCCTTTTTTTCCCTGCTCCAAGTAGATGGCCCTCAGCCTAGCGTATTTTTTATGCTGATCTTTATTGGCATGTTGTTGGCTTCGTACTTTTTGTGGCACAAAAAGATTGCCACGGTGGCGTAGGTTTCCAAAATGCATTGGACTAGAGCTTTACTGTTGAGCGCCGTAGGCGCATAACTACTGAGGTGGCCCTATGGTGTCTTAGGTTACTTAGGTGGTGAAAAAGGAAAGCCCGCGCGGCAGGGTAATTATTTCACCACCTAAGACTAGAAAAATGTTCAATCCATCTCCTTTTGCCTAAAACTTCAAAAGCACGTACCCCTGTGGTACGTAGGTGGTGATGGTCGTCAACGCCGAATGAGCGACTTTTACCCCTGGCCAAAGGTCTTTCGTCACCATTTTGCGCGCGATCAGGGATTGGCCACAAACCATAATGTCTACACCTGCTTCCAGCAGGGCTTCATAAACCTTGAGATTGGGGTTATCGGTCTGAAAGCGCTCTTGGTATTGCTCGTTGTTGAGCAAGGTGAAAATAGCCCCCCCGTGGATGACCACCTTCACTTTGAGCGCCGCTTTGGGGACTCCAGCCAAACCATGTAGGTTCATTAGCCGGGCTACATTGTCCACCCATCTGGAAATTTGTTTGTTGTCTTCGGCGGCAGTGGATAAATCTACGAGGATTTTGTAGGTCAATGAAGAATCGGGCCGCTCCCTTGCATCAGGGATTTCGTAAATCCCACCATAAGCTTTTACGATTGGGAATTGAGGGCTCTGTCCAAAAACAGCAGAACAGCCCATTACCCCAATGACGATTAAACCGTACTTGACAAGTTTGTGCATAAAGTTGATTTTAGCTGGGCTAAGTTAGTATATTTTGTTTGTCTAGTCTATTTACCCAACTTCAAATAAGCCTTCGCAATTTCATCATAAACCGGCAACAACTCATTCGACTTACCCTCCCGGTCAAACACCTGCTCCCAGGTATTCAGCGGCTCCCAGATACAAGTACCTTTCCCTTTGCCATTCGGCAGTTCAAAAGCAATTTTGTTCACCTCCCGTTTCAATTGGGAGTATTCCACCACGATCACGTCGCGTTGGTAGCGCCGCACCAGGTCGTTGAGGTTGTGCTCCAAATCCTCCAGGGTGCCGTGCCACTTGGGGTAATACGACTCTCCAATCACATCAAAATGCACCCCGCGCGCTAGCATGTTGTCGATAAAAAAGACCGACTCGTGGTTTTGGCCACCGAGGGCCACATGGAGCATCATGACGATGTTGGGGTCCACCGCCTTGACGGCGGCGGTGCCCGCATTGAGCAATTGCGCCAATTGATCCAGGTTGCTGACCTTACCCTCTGGCCAGATGATGCCGTGATTGATTTCGTTGCCGATTTGTACCATGTCGGGCGTCGTGCCCTGTTCTTTCAGTTCCTGAATCACCTGCCGGGTGTAATCGTACATCGCTTTTTTGAGCTCGGTAAAGCCCAGTCCACGCCAGGCCGCTGGTTTGTATTGTTTGCCCGGATCGGCCCAATAGTCGCTGTAATGGAAGTCGAGCAGGATTTTCATGCCGGCGGCTTTGACCCGTTTGGCCATGGCCTTGGTATGTGCGAGGTCACAAAAACCTTTTTGGGGCGAGTAGCCGGAGTCGCGGGCGGGATTGTTGAAAATCCGTAGCCGTACGTAGTTGAAGCCGTGTTGTTTTAAACTTTCAATGGCATCCACGGGCATTCCTTTTTCCGAAAATTTGATGCCGCGGGCTTCCAGTTCGGGTAAAAAGGAAATGTCGGCCCCCAACATTTGCCCCACCGGGCGGGGTTTGGCCGCTTCGCCTTTCAGCTCATAGGTTTTGTCGATGGTCACACTAGCTACCTCACGAGGTGTCACGGTGATGATGTCGGTAGAACCTTTCCACAAACCAGCCGCGGTGGCTTCAATTTTGATGATATCCGGTTTGAGGCTGCCCTGCACGATGAACTGCGCTTTGCCATTGAAGAGGCGGCGTTGCCAGGCCCCATCAACACATTGGTCGGGTTCATGGCTGCTGGGGTCGCCATTGCCCACGCCGATGATTTTGCCCTCACCTTCGATGGCGAAACGGATCAGGTTGTCGGCATCGGGTACTTCGCGGCCTTCGCGGTCGACTACGCTGACGTTGATGACGCTCACATCCTGTCCATCGGCCAACATGGTGGTTTTGTAGGGGGTAAGCACCACTTCGGTTGGTGTACCCGTGGTTTCGACTTTGGCCGTCAGTTTTTTGCCTTTTTTGTAAGCGATCGCTTCAAGTTTGCCGGGCTCGTAATTGACCGTCCATTGAAGGTGGCTATTGCGTTTCATTTCTTGTTTGCCCAGACTTTTGCCATTCAAAAACAGCTCCACATCGTCCGCATTGGAATTGACCCACACATCAATGGGTTGGCCCCGTTTGTCGCGCCAGTTCCAGTGTGGGGAGATGTGCAATACGTCCTGATCGGTCCACCAACTTTGGTAATAATAGTACAGGTTTTTGGGAAAACCACACATGTCCATCACCCCGAAGTGTGAACTGATATTGGGCCATTGGTAGGGCGTCGGTTCACCCCGGTAATCGAAGCCCGTCCAGATGAAACCGCCGAGCCAATAGTCTTCAGTTGCCGCCAGATGCCACCACTCTTCGGCGCGACTGGCCCACCAGGGCGCATGGATGTCCTGATCGGGGAGGTAGGCACGGATGCTGTCTTTGGCGTACTCTCCACGGGTGCTCACTGTACTGCCCATCTCGGTGCCGATGATGGGTTGGTTGGGGTGTTCGGCGTGGTAATCGGCTACGGCAAACTGACGGTAGTTGAAACTGCGCACGGGGATCACCTCGTTGACGCCTTTGTAGACATTGGCCAAGTCGGCGGCGTAGGTGCAGGTACGGGTGGGGTCCAGTTGTTTGAGTTTGGCGATGTAGGTTTGGGCGATGCGTTTGCCGTGGCTGGTGGTGTGGATCCAGCCCTCTTCATTGCCGATCGACCACATGAAGACAGAGGCGTGATTGCGGTCCCGCTTCACCATGCGTTCGAACTGGCCCATGTATTCTGGCCCACTGTTGAGCAGGCGTTGCTCGTCCATCACCAACATCCCTAGGCTGTCACAAGCGTCGAGCAGTTCGGGGGTGGGTGCATTGTGGCTGCTGCGGTAGGCATTGGTGCCCATGTTTTTGAGCAAAGCAATGCGGTAGTATTGCAGGTGGTCGGGCAGCGCACTGCCTACCCCCGCGTGATCTTGATGGCAATTGACACCGTAGAGTTTGATGGCTTCACCGTTGAGAAAAACGCCATCGGGTTTGATTTCAATCTTGCGGATGCCGTAACGGATGTTTTGTTTATCGAGCAGTTTACCATTCGAGCGTACTTCGACGACCAAACGGTACAGGTAAGGGTCTTCCAACGACCACAAGTGGGGATTGCTGACCGGGATGCTGTGTTTGAGGGTTTGCTCGCTATTCGCACTCAGCGTAATCGTTTGTTCTTTGGGCACACCGACCAGCTTGCCCGCCCGATCCTGGAGGTAAGTTTTGAGGGTACAAATGCTGTTTTGGGTGTTTTCATTGGCCAGGGTACTTTCTATTTGAACAGTGGTGGCATTGCCCTGGAAATTGGTGTAGGCAAATATTCCGTCAGTGGCAATGTGCGTGTTTTGGTACTTGTTGAGCCAAACGTGCCGATAGATGCCGGCTCCTTCATAAAACCAACCTTCGTACTGGGTAGCGTCCACGCGGACTACGATGACGTTATCGCGGTTGTAATTGATGAAATCGGTGATGTCGTAGGCCATACCGATGTAGCCGCTGGCATTGTTGCCGAGGTAAAAGCCGTTGATCCAGACCTGCGCATTGCGGAAGACCCCATCAAACTGGATTTGAAAACGTTGACTGGAATCGGCGGGAGATACCAGAAAGTGTTTGCGGTACCAACCGATGCTGGTCTCGGGGAAATGGCCACCTACGGGTTTGTAGCCGTGGGCCATGATGTCAAAATTGTCTTTGTAGACAAAAGGTAACTCTACGGCCCAGTCGTGGGGCAGGTTCAGGCTGCGCCAGGTGCTGTCTTTAAAACGAGGGTCGATGGCGGTTTGGGCTGCGCCGCCGGATTTGGAAAAAATGGTGGTGATGCCGTAGTTGAAGTCTTTTTCGGGGTTGGCGGCGTGGCCGAAATGGAATTTCCAGTTGGCATCAAAGTTGATGCGCTCGCGGGGGGAGCTTTGGGCGCTGGTGTGGAGTGCAGCGGCACAAAGCAGGCAGAGCCAGAGGTATTTGAATGCTTGCATGAGTGGTTTTTCGTTTGTATCAGATTGTGACTTCCCTTCGGTGTGCCTTAAGTGCCTTAGGTTTCTTAGGTGGTGAAATAATATCCTGCTTCGCAGGTTTTTTCTTTTTTCACCACCTAAGAAACCTAAGGCACTTAAGGCACACCGAAGGGAATGGGAAGTAAGACTTTAATTTAGTTTTTAAAGGCATTCATCGCCACAGTAGGCCGCCCTGAATTGTCAAAAGCGCCCAAAGAATAGCCCTTCCAATTGTTGTAAGCCTGTGGCTCCCAGTATAAAACGCCCAAACCTTTGCCTCCAGAAACCGACTTGACCTTGCTGATCAAATCGCTTAAAAACTGACCAGATTCCGTAGCACTGTCCCAACTCATGCCCACTTCCACCACCATCACTTCTTTGCCATAACGAGCCACCATGTCGTTCATGTTGCTGAGGCATTGTTGGTTCAAAGTAGCCCAATCGGTAGGCGAAGGGTACAGCGACATGCCGATCACATCGTATTTGGCACCATTGGCTTTGAGGCCATCGAACATCCAACGGAAGAGCGAGTTGTTGTACCCATTGGAAATATGGGCGATGACTTTTGTTTTGGGAAAAACCGATTTTACGGCATCGGCCCCGGCATTGAACAATTGGGCGAAATTGCTCATGTTGTCCGAAGCTTTGCCATCGGGCCAAAGCATACCGTTGTTGGTTTCATTGCCAACCTGTACCCACTCCGGTTCGACGCCGCTGTTTTTTAAAGCAGTCAGTACTTCGACAGTATGGGCGGCCAGGGCGGTTTTTAATCCCGCCAAATCCATACCTACCCAGGCGGCAGGTTTGGTTTGTTTGCCCGGGTCGGCCCAGGAATCGCTGTAATGAAAATCGATCATGATGCGCAGCCCTTGAGCTTTGGCGCGGAGCGCTTTGGCGACTACATCGGCGGTATTGTTCCAGGCAGGGGAGGGGTTGACCCATACCCGCAGGCGGATGCTGTTCATGCCCAGGGATTTCATCAGGGCCATCGCTTCTTGTTGGGTGCCCGCAGCATTGTAAAACTTGAGGCCTGCCGCTTCCATTTCGGTGATCCAACTGATGTCGGCACCTTTGGCGAATTCGGCTTTGGGCTTGTTGTCCGTGGGCGGATCAACGGTGATCGGCGCATTTTTTTTTGAACAAGTGAGGCTTAGCAGGATGGATAGAAATAGGATGATGCGTTTCATGCTGGCGATTTAAAAATAAAGTCAGCCCTGGGTGATGGAATTTTCCACACACCCAGGGATTGACGTAAGCACAATAATAGAACATTTAAACAAGCTCTAAAAAGACCTTAAAACACTAGTTACAATTTAGTCAATTTATACGTCTTGTTGATGAACTCCACGCTGATGCGGTAAGTCCCGCCTTCATCAGGAGCAGGAATATCTACTCCGCTATCCGCCACCAATTTTCCACCCAATTTCACACTTGGAGCGTCCGCATTGGCAATGGCAAATTTGTGGTCCCAGCTGCCATTTTGGGGCAAAAACAGATACTTTTTGCCAGCATTGAGTGGCACACTGAGTTCAAAAGTGCCATTGGAAACCTGGGTGAATTCCTGAGTAGGTACTGGCACCGGATTGTTCCACCCACCACCAGTTGCATCACCCACGATGTACAAGCTAGCAGGAGGCAATTCGGAATTGGCCACGGGCGTAACGGTATATTTCCCTTTGACAAAATCAACCGTGATTTTGTAAAACCCGCTGGTTAAGGGTGCTGGGATGTCCTGACCGGAATCCACAATGAAATCGCCACCTTCGCGCATCCCCGCTGCACCAGCATTGGCCACCGCGTATTTATGCCCCCAGTCGCCATTGGTGGGCAGGAAGAGGTATTTGTTGCCCCCCGTCAATTGGAAAATGCCGCCAAAAGTGAACTTATCCAATCTGGTAAACTTTTGGGTGGGCACTGGTACGGGATTGTTCCAACCGCCTTGCGTTGCATCACCGACGATGAACAGGTTGTCAGGCACCGGATACAGCGCAATTGGCTCAGTAGAGTAGGGGCTCACCGTCAAGTTGAGGGTGTTTGAAACCAACTCGGTGCTAGGCAAATACAAGGCTGCTTTTAAACGAATGGCCAGACTGTAATTCCGGGCGCTGTCGGCAATCCCCAGGTTGGCCAGTATGCGGTTGAAATCCTTGCCATTCACCAGACTGTTCACCGCATTCGTTACGGTTAAACGTTGTGGTTTGGCGAAGTTTTTCCCCAAAGAGTCAATCTCCAAAGTGTAAGTCACGTTGTGGCTGGATTTTTCCCCATCGATTTGGTAATTGGGGTCCGACCAGTTGAAGGTGATGACGTTTTTGGAGGAATCGGCAGGCACCAGATTGACACGATTGACCGAACTGGACAGCGTAGGTGCCACCCCATCTGTGAATACGGAATCGATGTCCTCTTTGCTGCAAGAGCTCAGGGCCAGACCTGCCAGAAAAAATATATTGATGAAACGAAAGTTCTTTTTCATAACTGTTTTTTTGATGTTTAGGGAGGTTGAGAAAGGTTGAGGGAGGTTTAGGCTACCGCAGCGACTTAGACATTATCGACGTCAAAATCGCTGCGGTAGCCTAAACCTTCCTAAACCTCCCTAAACCTTCTCAATCCTTTTAATTATACCCCGGATTCTGCTGCAAATTCGGATTCGTATTGATCTCCGGTGCAGGAATGGGGAAAATGGTGCGGAAACTTTCCACGGCCCGACCATCTTTCACGTTGCCTTTCCAGGGCCAGAGGTAGTCAGCCGTGGTGAATTGGTTGAAACGAATGAGATCGGTGCGGCGTTTGCCCTCCCAATGGAACTCCCGGGCGCGTTCATCAATGATGCTTGGCAAAGTGAGCGTAGCCAGGTCATTGTTGTTGTTGCCAAAAGCCCGGCGACGCAGCGCATTCACATAACCCAAGGCCTCATTCGTGCTCCCCCCGGTACCACCGCGCACAACGGCTTCGGCATAGATCAGATGGGCTTCGGCGAGGCGGAAAATGGGAAAATCATTGTCCACCCAGGTCAGGTTAGAGCCATTGGCACCCGTAGTGGTTTTGTTCGACCATTTTTTGATGGAAAAACCATCGCGGAAATTGCCGATGTCTTCAATGTCCTTTTTCTGGCCAGCTTCCTGGAAATTGGCGCGTTGGTCACCAGCGCTGAATTTGTCGACCAGCGCACTCGTAGTACGTAAGCCACCCCAGGGATTGTCTACCCCAAAATCAGCGGCCTGCATGTCACCGCCAATCGGCGCATGTACCAAGTAAGTGGTGCCGCCCCAGGTGCGGGTTTTGACCCCATCAAAAGTGGCCGCAAAAATCATCTCGGTAGATTTATGGTTGTCAGCCAGAAACAGGTGGCGGTAATTGCCCTGCAAGGCATAACCTCCTTCGGCGATTACTTTTTTGCTGTAGGTGATGGCTTCGGTGTATTTGGCTTGGCCCGTATACACTTGTGCATTCAGGTACAAGTTGGCCAGAAGCATCCATACGGCGGCTTTATCGGCGCGACCGTATTCGTTCTGCTTGGGCGCGGGCAACTCCGCTTCGATGGCTTTGCATTCACTCTCGATGTAGCTGAACAGGTCAGCGCGGGAAATTTGTTCGGGCAAAAACGCGCCAATCGCGTCTTCTTCGGTAACGAAGGATACATTCCCAAACAAATCCAGGGCATGCCAGTAGCTCAGGGCGCGCAAGAAACGAGCCTCCACTTTGTAAGCGCGCACTTTATCCGCATCGCTTCCACTGATCCCACGGCTGCTCAACACGCCATCTTCCGACTCGCGGATGAAGGAGTTGGCCAGGGCAATTTGGTAAAACAAACGGCTGTACATGGCCCGCAGGAAGTTGTCGGCAGGAGTCCAGTCCATTTCGTGAAAATCCTTGATGGTTTGGTCGTTCCATCCAATCACGGCTTCATCGGTACACAATTCCTGGAGGTTCCAGTAATTGCGGAGGTAGGAGGAAAAACCTTCGTCGATGCCACCCAGGTCGCCACTGCCATCGGGGCCGTTGTTGCCAGTGAGGGAGAGCCCGCCGTAAATTTTGGCCAGCGAGCTGCGGTAACCCGCTTCGTTGGCAAACAGTTTATCGGCAGTAAGGCCATTCTCCGGCGTACGATCGAGGTCTTTGGTACAGTCCACCAAAAAGACTGCACAAATTATGAGGAGGCTGAATTTTAAATTGTTCATGCTTCTTTTTTTGCGAGGTTAAAACTCAAGGTTAACGCCGATTGCGAATACCCGTGGACGTGGATAAATGGCATTGTCGATGCCGCCAGCAATTTCGGGATCCAGGCCACTGTACTTTGTCACCACAAATACATTTTGTACACTGGCATTGAGGCGGGCGGTCATTCCCGACTTGCCCATTGCACCCAGGTCGTAGCCAAAGTAAAGGTTGTCCATGCGCAGGAAGGAGGCATCTTCCAGATAATAGTCCGCCCAGGTTTGGCGATTGTCGAAGCGGGTGTTCAGGATGTCGCGGTGCGCATTGCTCAGGTAACCCTGGTTGGGGAAAATGCTCTGGTAAATACCCGCGCCAGCTTTTACGGCATTGTACATGTAGTTGCCCACGTTGGAGCGCATCACACAACCAAAGCTGAGCTTTTCGTAGGAACCACTCAAGGTAAAACCAAAATAGGCGTTGGGTTCCGGGTTTTTGTACCAACGTTTGTCTGTTTCGCCCAAGGTACCACTGCCATCCAGGTCTTTGTAGAGTCCTTCGATGGGGTTGCCCTGCTCGTCATAGACCGTTTTGTACAAGAAAAAAGTACTGGGGCGGTAACCCACGCTGTGTTTTTGTACAAAGTTGAAACCCGTTGCACCGACATCTGCACCCAGGAAATTGGGGTCGCTGATGAGTTGCAGTTTGGTAATTTCATTTTGCAGGATAAAGGTGGCGTTGACACCCAGATCGAGGCTGAATTTGGCGTTGCTGACTACCTTGGTATTGAGGGCCAATTCCAAACCCTGATTGCGAATCGAGCCAACATTGGTCAGCAAGTTATTGGTAAAGTTGGTACCCGCTGCTACAGGAACTATTGCCAACAAATCGCGGGTATTTTTGATGAAAAAGTCGGCACTGAAGCTGAGTTTGCTGTCAAAAAGCCCCAAGTCTAAACCGATGTTTTGGGTTTCGGTTTTTTCCCACTGCAAGTTGGCGTCATAACCTTGTGGCCGAACGACAGTCACAAACTCATTGCCAAACTGGTATTGCGCAGCAGCATCGCCATAGAAATAGTTGGCCTGATAGCCGTAGTCGGCGATTCCATCCTGTTGGCCGATGGTACCCCAACCCAGGCGGAGTTTCAGGTCGGAGACTACTTTGCTGCCTCTCAAAAATGCTTCATTGCTGATGCGCCAAGCCAGGGCTGCGGAGGGGAAATTGCCCCAACGCGCATCTGGGTTGAAACGGGAAGAGCCGTCCCGGCGTAGCGTAAAGGTAAAGAGGTAACGATCCAAGGCGCTGTAGTTCAAACGGCCATAGAAAGAGACCAGGGTATTTTGGGTGGCAAAATCAATCCCGGCGGGTTCAAACTCGGTGCCATCGGCGCGTAGGTCAGGAAAGCTGGGGGATTCGGTTTTCCAGTCTTGCCAGGAATACCCGGCGATGAAGTCCAGGCGGCTTTTAATCGCCTCGAATTCCTTGGCATAGTTGAGGTAAAACTCGAGCAGTTTGTTGCTGCGGGTTTGTTTGTATTGGTTGTTGGTACCACCGCGATTGGCTTGTGAAGCGGCTTCAGCGGGTACAAAAACGGTCCCAGAGCCCCAGCTTTGATCCATCCCGAGGTTCAAATTGGCACGCAGTTCGGGCAAAAAGTGCATTTTGTAATCCAACTGCACATTGCCGATCAAACGGTCGGAGTTGCCCTTGTCTTCCCGCATGTACAGCAAACCGAGGGGGTTGCGGGCAGCATTGAAGTTGGGTTGAGCACCGTTAAGCCACTCAAAGTAGCCGCCAAAAGGTTGCTCGCCGGAATAGATGGGCTGAGTGGGGTCAAAATAAACCGCTGCACCCACAGCGCCTTGATTGGCGAAGAAGCTGTTGGTTTGTGCGTATTTGGAATTGACTTTGACCGAAAGGTGGTTGTCCAAAAAGCTGGGCGAGAGGTTCAAGGCCACCGAAGTCCGTTGCAGGTTGTCGCGCAGCAAAATCCCGTTTTGGTTCAAATAACCCACCGACAGGCGATAAGGCAGGCGTTTGATGCCACCGCTGAAAGAGATGTTGTTGTCGGTGGTGAACGCGCCCCGGTAAATTTCTTCCTGCCAGTTGGTGTTGCCCGTGCCGACCAAGAGGCGATCAGCGGAAGAAGCGATAGTGCCCGTGTAACCGTTGACGACTGAACGGAACTCATCCCCAGTCAATACATCGACCGCACCCGTTTTGAAACCTACGGAGTTGAGGGTTGAGAAATTGACTTTGAACTGACCTGCTCCTCCACTTTTGGTGGTGATCAGGATGACCCCATTGGCGGCCCGTGAACCGTAAATGGCGGCAGCGGAGGCGTCTTTCAGGATGTTGAAACTTTCGATGTCGTTGGCGTTGAGCAGGGCAAGTGGGTTGGCTACGCCGGAAATGCCGCCGTTATCGACAGGCACTCCGTCGATGACGATTAGTGGCGAATTGCTGGCATTCAAGGAGCTACCCCCCCGAATGCGGATGCGGCTACCCGAACCTGGTGCACCACTGCCCGGGGTGATTTGTACCCCGGCTACTTTACCGGCAATCAATTGTTCGGGGGTGGAAATTTGCCCTTTTTGAAAGTTGTTGGCCGTAACGGTGGCTACCGAGCCGGTCAGGTCTTTTTTCTTAGCGGTACCATATCCGACTACCACCAATTCTTCGAGGTAATTTTTGGATTCTTCCAAAATGATGTTCAAAACGGTTGCCGTTCCGACTGTTTCGAAATGTGCTTTGAAGCCGGTGAAGGAGATTTCGAGTACATCACCTACTTCGGCGACGAGACTGAATGCTCCATTTTCATCGGTTACTGTTCCGGTTTGTTTGGCTTTGCTGAACACCGTTGCGCCGGGCAAGGGTTCTTTGGCGGTGTCGACTACCCGCCCGCTGAGGGTGACTTGCTGGCCCCAGGCTACCACGCTGAAGAGCATGGCGAGCAAGAGCAAGCCAATGTGATGCGATCTGATTTTCATGATGTAACTAGTTAAGTGTGTTCACGCTGAACTAGTACAAATTTAGCTGGAGTGGGGGAAGGGGTTTTGTGCAGATCGTCATAGTTTTGGTGCAAATCGTCAGAATAGCAGCTACACCACCCTCATCACCCGCTTCTTAATCGTCTCAAACAACACATACGGATTAAATGGCTTCGCGATAAAATCATCCATGCCACAGGCTTTGATGTCGTTTTGGGTTTCGTACGAAGAGGAGGCCGTGAGGGCGATGATGGGGATATGGGGATCAAATTCCCGGATTTTGGTCGTGGCGGTGATGCCGTCCATCACGGGCATTTGGAGGTCCATCAAAATGACGTCGTAGTTTTTTTGCAGGCACATCTCGATGGCGATTTGCCCATTTTCGGCCAGGTCTACTTCCGCTTTCCAGTTTTTGAGCATGGTTTTGGCCATCACGCTGTTGATGTACACGTCTTCAACGAGGAGTATTTTGACTCCGGCGAGGTGCTGGCTGCTTCTGTCTTCGTTGGGTGATAAGGTGATTTCTTCTTCAGGACATTTCCCAAAATCCATATAAAAGGTAAAGGTGGAACCCTTGTCGGGTTCACTTTCTACGGAAATGTCTTTGCCTTGCAACTCCAGCAATTTTTTGACAATAGACAAGCCTAGTCCTGAGCCGCCGTATTGCCGGTCGATTTCGGAGTTTGCCTGGGTAAAGCGTTCAAAAATGAGGGTTTTAGATTCGGGCGCAATGCCTACTCCGGTATCTTTGACCACAAACTGGATTTGTTGGTGGTTTTCACCCTCCGCGAATTTGTGGATCTCGATGCGGATGTGCCCGCGGTGGGTGAATTTTATGGCGTTGGAAATCAGGTTGTTGAGGATCTGGCTCAAACGCACTTCGTCACCCAGGACATAAGTAGGCAATTCCTCGTCCAACATCACGGTGATGCGGTTTTCCCGTTCGTTGGCGCGGAAAGTATTGGCCAGTTTGATTTCGTGGATGAGGGTGCGGATGTTGATTTTGGAGTAGAGGAACTCAATTTTACCCTCTTCAATTTCGGAAAAATCGAGGATGTCGTTGACCAGGTTCAAGAGGTTTTGTGAAGAAATATTGATGGCTTTGATGTAATCCTCCTGAGTAGGTAAAGAGGGCTCGGTCGACATCAAATGGATGAACCCGATAATGGCATTCAACGGCGTCCGAATCTCGTGACTCATCACCGAGAGGAAATTACTTTTGGCTTTGGAGGAAGACTCCGCGATTTCTTTGGCTTGCAGCAGTTCTTCTTCCAGGATTTTGGTCTTGACAATTTGGCGCTCCAAAAACTGAATCACGTCCAGCAGGTCTTCTCCTTCGCGGTGTTCGGTACTGGAATTGGCGTCCAGAGCCAACGTAACGGCTTTGATTTTAGAGATGGATTGTTGCTTGAGGTCGTTTTCCCGCCGCAGGTCATTCAACAGCTCTTGGTATTCTTTTTCGCTTACTTCAAAGGCGTGTTCGGTCAACCTTTTGTCGCGCTCCATGGAGTAATAGTGGTGCGAAATGGATTGCCACAAAGCCAGTGCCCCAGGATCATGCTGGGCAAATTCAGAGAGGTGTTTTTTGATTTGGGCAATTAGCGTAGGGTGTATATCCATGGTTCTAATACAAGACGTTTAGCATTTTTCACAAAATCCGGTGATGGTCATGGTCTGGTTGTGCAATTCACAACGACCACTGGGGTTGTAAGGCGACAACTCGCCGTAAGAGTAGAAACCTGCAATGGCAGTCTTCTCTCCCAATATATGTTTGGCTGCCCATACTTCTTCCTCGGTGCGGGCTTGCAGTACCAATTTGCGCCCGACACAACTGATCAGAATGGCCAATTCGAGGTTGCGGTGATCGGCATATTGCATGATTTGCCGCGCTGACTCAGCGGAGGCTCCGGTCAGTTTATCAAAATTGGCTTTCATCAACCGTACGGTGGCACCTTCGGGCATGTTTCCGGCAAAGGTCATACTTTTTTGCGTTTCGTCGATGGTCAGGATGGTGCGGACCAGTTTCTGTTCACTTTCCGCAGTTTTGATGGAAATGGGAAAAAGGAGTGCAGAGCCAGGCAGTTCGGCGGAGAATGGCCCCAGGTATTCCTTGTACAAGTCCAGGGCGTTTTTGCCGTCCAGTTCGTGCAGTACGTTTTTGTCCGATTTGGTGATGATGCGGTCGCGACCAAATTCGTCCCAGCCGCCCAGGGAGCTGTGGTAAACCTGTAAAGCATCACCATAAAACCCAATGGCAACCACCTTGCCCATCCCCACGTGATCATTCAAACCGACCAGGGTATTCACAAATTGGTCCCCATCACCAGCCAATCCGCCGCTGATGGACACTCCTTGTCGATTTTCTGCATTCAAGCCGGCAATCAGGTCACTGCCGTTGACCAAAGTACCATCAGACACCAAAAAGATGCTGTTGAGATCGGGCTGGTTTAAACGTTGGAACAGGCATTGCCCCATGGCATGACTGCTGGGATAATCCCGGATATTGCTGATTACACAGCGGGTGGGAGTGTTGGCAAAGGTAATGGCAATGGTGCAGAGGGTATCGTCGAGCACCTGATTGTCGAAAATTTCACCAGCGGTGGAAGCAAATACCAAATCAGCACGGGGATAACGGGTACGGATTTGGGTGCGTAGGTCTATATTGGCAATGTGGGTTTTGGCCCCAAAAATCAACACCAATTGGCTATGCCCATCCATCCCTACACTGCCCTCGGCGGGCAGGTCGGTCCATTGCTGTTGAGCATAAATGGATTGCTGGATGACCATAGGGTACAAAAATTGCTAAAATTTGAACGAAGTGTTCTGTAGAATAGGAGAGAAGCAAATATAGGGAGATTTTTTTGAGATGATACAATTGATTTGGTTTGATCTGAGAGAAATTTAGCCGCCATTAAGCTACAAAAAATAGGACAACAAGCTAAAATGCAAATAATAAATTTTAAAAAAGCGACGGATAGCCAACAAAATTTCCCCCTTTTTTGTACTTCCCCATCAATTTACCTATTTTGCCCGACTATTTAACCCATCGGAAACCGCAAGCCTATGTATTTCTACATTGGGCTATAACCAATTCTTTACCGCATGAAATTGAGCACCATCATGCCTTTAGCGCTGATTTTATTAACCACAGCATGTCGTCAATCCACTTCTCAAGGAGGCTCGACGAGTGCTGCCAATGCTAGTGAACCATTCCTGTACGATCCTGCGCAGCGCCTGGGGCAATTGTTTATTGATGTGCAGTTGGGCAAAATATTTCCCGATGGCAAAACCTTTCCAGATTGTACGCCTAAGGTCAGCGTTGATCAAATCATGGCAGACTATGTAGAGTTGCGCAAGGAACCCAACTTCAATCTCAAGCAATTTGTGCTCGATCGTTTTGAAATGCCCCATGCCTATTCCAGTGGCTTCAAATCGGATACCAGCCAGGCCCCCGAAAAACACATTCAAGCCTTGTGGGATGTACTGACCCGCAATCCCGATGAACGGCACCGGGGTACCTTGATTCCGCTGCCCAATCCCTATGTTGTTCCCGGTGGGCGCTTCGGAGAGGTATATTATTGGGACAGTTATTTCACGATGTTGGGTTTGCAAAAAGATGGCCGCGCCGATCTGATCAACAACATGATTGACAATTTTGCTTTCCTGATTGATACCATCGGATTTATCCCCAATGGCAACCGCACGTACTTTTTATCCCGCTCGCAGCCGCCATTTTTTGCGGGGATGGTGAAAATTTTGGCGGAAGAAAAAGGGGAAGACATTTATGTCAAATATTTGCCCCAAATGGAGAAGGAGTACCAATACTGGATGAAAGGCCAGGAGAAATTGAGTGCCGAAAACAAAGCCGAATTGAAGGTGGTGCGCATGGAGGATGGCTCGGTGCTCAACCGTTATTACGACAACAGCGCCAGTCCGCGGGCTGAAATGTACGCGGCTGATGTAGAGTTGTCCAATACCACCAAACGCCCACCGGGAGAGTTGTACCGGGATTTGCGCTCGGCCTGTGAATCGGGTTGGGATTTCAGCAGCCGCTGGTTGACCGATCCCATGAAACTCAACACCATTCGCACCACTTGGATCATCCCCGTCGACCTCAACGCGCTGCTGTACAACTTGGAAATGACCATTGCCAAAGCGCATCAAATCAATAAGAATCAAAAGAAATTTCAGGAATATCAAGCCCTGGCTGAAGCTCGGAACAAGGCAATCCAAAAATATTGCTGGGATGCCAAGGCGGGCTATTTTGTGGATTACGACTGGGTTAAAGGCAGCCCAACGGGTGTTCTTTCCTTAGCTGGGATGTTTCCATTGTTTTACAAGCTGGCCACTCCAGCCCAAGCCGCCAGCGCGGCTAAGGTTTTGGAAAAAAACTTCCTCAAACCCGGCGGCCTGGTTTGTACCGCCAACCTCAATGGCCAACAATGGGACGCGCCCAATGGTTGGGCGCCCTTACAATGGGTCAGTATCCAGGGGCTCCGGCATTACGAGCAGGACAAGCTAGCTGAAACCATCAAATCGCGCTGGGTCAAGCTCAATGTAAAAACCTACAGGGCAACCGGTAAGATGGTGGAAAAATACAATGTCAGCGATATTACCTTGAAAGCGGGTGGCGGCGAGTACCCGGTGCAGGATGGTTTTGGTTGGACCAATGGGGTGTTGCGAGGATTGCTTGGCGAGGCGCCCTTGAAAAATTAATTCCTATTCCATGAAAAAAATTTTGTTGGTTGATGATGAGGTAAGTGTGGTAAGTTTCATCCGAAAAGGCCTGGTAGAGGAAAACTATGAAGTGTCAGTAGCGTTTGATGGGAATTCGGGGTTGAAGATGGCACTGGAGGGAAATTTTGATTTGATTATTTTGGACATTATGTTGCATGATACAAATGGACTCGAAATTTGTAAAGCAATACGTAGCAACCAGATTCAAACACCGATTCTTTTTTTGACGGCTTTGGGCACTTCCGAAAATGTAGCCTTGGGCTTGGACATTGGTGGGGATGACTATCTGGTCAAACCATTCAAATTTATTGAGTTGAACGCACGGATTAAGGCGCTTTTGCGCAGGACAGGCCCTTTGGAGCAACTCAATAAGCCCCATAATATTTTCAGTATTGCTGACCTGAAAGTGGACGATGACGCTAAAACCGTAGAGCGCAATCAGACTTTTATTGTCTTGACGGCTACTGAATACCGGTTACTTTTGGTTTTGATCAAAAACAAAGGACGTGTCCTTTCTCGCCTGGATTTGTTGGAAAGCGCCTGGGACATCAATTTTAACTTGAGTACCAATGTGGTAGATGTGTACATCAACTATTTACGAAAAAAAATCGACGCAGACACGAACAACAAACTCATTCATACAGTCGTAGGAATGGGCTATGTACTAAAAGAAGCATGAAAACACAGTCGAAAATCGCTTTGTTGTTGTTTTTCTGTAACCTGATTATCGTATTGATATTTGGGTCAGGGGTTTACTATTTTTTCAACAAATACTCTTTTGTTGATTTTTATAAAAGATTACAAACCAGGGCAATTATTACTGCAAAATACAAACTGGAACATGATACGCTCAATGCCGAAGCTTTTAAAACGATCCGTGAACAATACTTTGAAAAACTGGAGCAAGAACAGGAATATGTGCTGGAAATTGTTGATGCAGCTGCGCTCAATCAAGCCGCTGACAATTACCAACTGCCGCTTTATTTTTTAAAAGATGTACTTCAAAGGGGCAAATCCACCAGCAACCAAGGCAATACTTTTTATGCCGGAATAAAACACCAGCAGAATGGTACAACTCACTTGGTAGTCGTTTCTGCCGAAAATTATTATGCTACCCATCACCTTTCTTTTTTGCGCAATATTCTCTTTGGAGGTGTTTTTTTAATCGTTTTGATTACCATATTGCTGTCCATCTATTTTTCCCGGCACGTATTTGACCCGATCAAACAAATTACCCATAAGGTTAGGCTGATCAGTACGGAAAACATTCACTTGAGGTTGGAAGAGCAAGACAACAACAACGAAATCAGTGCACTAACGGCCACTTTTAACGACCTGCTCAATCGCATTGAAACTGCTTTTGAAACGCAAAAGAATTTTATCAGCAACGCTTCGCATGAGCTCAGCACACCGCTGACCGCGATCATCGGGGAGGCTGATGTAGCTTTGATTAAGGAAAGGAAAGTAGAGGATTATCAAGCTGTATTGCAAAATATTCTGCTGCAAGCCGAACGTTTGGATCAGATTACGAAGTCCTTGTTGTTCCTGGCGCAAACCGGGTACAAAGGTAAAAAAATCATTTTTGAAATAGTCCGTATGGATGAGGTGCTTTGGGAGGTCAAGACTTTGATTGATCGGATGAATCCTCAGAATCAAATTACGCTGGATTTAAATCTTCTCCCTGAAGACCACAAAAAGCTTAAAGTCAACGGCAATCGCCAATTATTGCAGCTTGCATTGGCCAATATTTTCAACAATGCCTGCAAATATTCACACAATCGGCCAGTGATTGTGTACATCGCTTCGAGTAATGATCAGGTAATTATTGTCGTCAAAGACCAGGGAGTGGGGATTCCAGAGGCGGAAATGCCGTTCATCTACGACCCATTTTTCAGGGCTTCTAACACCCAATTGTTTGAAGGGTATGGCATTGGCCTGCCTTTGGCGCGCAACATTGTCAAGCTGCACGAGGGCACACTCACGGTTTCTTCCGAGGTCAATGTAGGCACTACCGTACAAATCAAATTGCCTATCGCCAGTATTGTTGCGTAAAATTCTAATCCATTTCTAATCTCACCTTCTTCATTCTAATCTGCCTCTAATTTCATTCTTAAATTTCCCTAATCTGCTTATTCCACTTTTGCACTACCAATTCACAACTAAGATTGAGTATGCAAAAGACCTTACTTGTACCCACAGATTTTAGTATTACGTCCCTCAACGCCTTGCGCCTTGCATTGGAGCAGCGGCAGCACGATCAGCCCGTTGATGTGGTGTTGATGTATGCGGAGTGGTTAGACGACTCGATTTCTGAACTACTCTTTTATTCTCCCAAAAAACGGATTGAAAGCCTTAAGTCAGAAGTGTTTGAAGAAGCCCTGATGATTTTACAGAACCGCTTCGAAAATCGGATCAACAGCATCCGAATCGAGCTGTTTCATGGCTACAACACCAGAGCCTTCCACAATTTTGCAGAAGCCAATCAAATCGACCAGGTTTTTGTCCTCCAGGATTACCCATTTAAACCCGCCAAGCGTGGATTTGACCCCATTCCGCTGATCAAAAAGAGCAAGTTTCCCATCCAGTTTTTGGCATGGAAGGATCAAGGGACCTATTTCGAGGAAAACCAATTACAATTACTTTTCAACAATTGATGGTTATGAAAAAAACATCCTTACCTGCCACTCCACTCAGTAGGCTGAAGCTATTCTTTACGTTTTTTGACTCTCGTTGGGAAGATTTAACCAAAGAAGGCTGGGCCAAAATAGTGTACCGAGATTTCAGCGCGGGCCTAATTGTAGCCATGACCGCCATCCCGATGGCCATGGGTTTTGCGATGGCGATGGGGATGCGTCCCGAACATGGCATCATTGCCGGTGCCTTGGCTTGTGTAGTTGGCCGTACTTTTGGCGGTTCAAAATACCAGGTATATGGCCCCACTGCGGCATTCATTCCCATCATCGCGGCCTTGATTATGAAGTATGGACCAGCAAATGGTGGTGATTTTGCAACGGCGCACAGCTTTTTGGTATTGGTATCCATTCTTGCGGGGATCGTACTGATGATCATGGGCCTTTTTGGGTTTGGGCGGTATGCAAAATTGGTTCCCAACTCCATTATTGTTGGATTCACCATCGGTATTGCGGTTGCCATTGCCCTCACCAATTTTGAAGACATTTTGGGCATCGAATCTTTTAATGATTTACTTGGCCAGGATGAAGACATCAAGGGAGGATTTATCCACAATTATTTCAACGCACTAGACAATTTACACAAAATCAATGTGTGGTCGATCTTTTTGGGCCTCCTTACTT
Organism: Haliscomenobacter sp.; assembly: GCF_041740695.1. Lineage (GTDB taxonomy): Bacteria > Bacteroidota > Bacteroidia > Chitinophagales > Saprospiraceae > Haliscomenobacter. The sequence goes on from NZ_JBGSLK010000134.1 coordinate 128,810, forward strand.
TTGGCCTTACCAAAGGGTTGTTGCGCATTTCGATTTTTATTCCCGGCCCAGTCATTGCAATGGGATTGGCGACTTTGTTGTCGGCAACAGTATTGGCGGATAAAGGAATTATTCTGGTTAAGGATGTGTATGGCTCGATCCCCAATAATTTCTTTGTGTTTACGGCTCCTGCATTGCCTGGCCTTAGCGCCAGTGTGATCTTTGATATTATTTATTTCGTTGGGGCGATCGTTTTTGTGTCTGGCGTGGAAAGTATTTTGTGTTCTACCATGGCGGATAAGTTGGCGAAGAACGATAGGACTCCATTCAACCCCGACAAGGAGTTTTTTGGGCAAGGGATGGTGCAAATCATTACCCCACTTGTTCAGGGTTTTCCTTGTACAGGAGCATTGGCGCGCACGGCTACAAGCATAAAAGCAGGGGCAGCCACACCTTTGGCGGGGTATTTTAAAGCCATTTTGAAACTCACCATGGCGTTCTACCTGGCGCAGTATCTCGAACTGATTCCCATGGCATGTATTGGAGGGATTCTGGTTTGGGTAGCCAGTAACATGATCAAAGTATCGGAGATTAAGGAAGTCAAACAACACGGAAAATTTGAATTTTCGATGATGGTGTATACCGCAGTGATGGTGCCACTAACCGATTTTTTAACCGGGGTGTTGTCTGCTTTGGTGATTTATTTTGTAGTTAAAATGGCCTTTAAGCGCCGTCGGCAAAGAGCCAATAGTGTCCAAACAAGCAATTGAAAACCAGATCTATCGCAGTTTTACCAAGGGAAACCTTGAAATAGGGGGCTATTTTGGCTCCCTATATTTTTTACTCGGGAATGGTAAAATAAAACTTACTCCCCTGACCAATTACGCTTTCCCCCCAAATCTTCCCCCCGTTTTGCTCAATAAACTCCTTGGAAAGCAAGAGCCCCAAACCGGTACCCATTTCACCCGCAGTGCCTTTGGTGGAGACGGTCTGCGCATCGAATAACTTGTTCAGGTTTTCGACCGAAATGCCGATACCATTATCGGCGATACAAATTTGGGAAAAGCCCTTTTGGCGGATACTAGTCAGTGTAATCGTGCCCCCTTGTCGGGAAAACTTGATGGCATTCGACAACAAGTTGCGGGCCACCAGATCAATCATGTTTTTATCGGCAAGCACCTGTAAATCTTCTTCGATGTGATTGATGATGGTAATCTCTTTGGCCTGGATTTGTTTCTTAAACATGTTGGTTTTTTCATCCAGCAATTCCTGAATGTGGAATGCTTCGGGCAGCACGGCGATGCCTTTCATCTGGGTTCGCGCCCAGGCCAGGAGGTTGTCCAACAAACTTTGAATGCTGTTGATGTTGTGCGCCAAATCGGGGAGCATACTGCGGAATTCAGCTTCCGACAACAATCCCTCGTTTACCAAATCCAGGCTTCCGACCAAACCAACTACCGGACTGCGCAAATCGTGGGAGATGATGGAAAACAGGCGGTCCTTAAAGCGGTTGTTTTCAGCCAACTGCACGGTTTGTTCCTGGATTTCCTGGTTTTGCCGACTGATTTCGGCATTTTTTTGCACCAATTCCTCGTTGATAAATTTATCCTGCTTGCGTTTTTGGTAAATAAAATAAGTCAAAATACCTACAAACAAGAGCGCGGCAAACAGCGAAGAACTTAAAAAACGCTCTCGGTCAAGGTTACGTTTGTTCTCCAATTCTTCGCGTTTTTGAAGTTCGAGTAATTGTCGCTCTTTGAGGTCAAATTGGTATTTGGCTTCTAAATTGGCCGTTTTGTTGTTGATCTCCTCATTAAAAAGACTGTCTTTTAAGGCATATTGCTCGATCAGGTAGGGGTAGGCCAGGTCGTATTTTTGTTGCTTTTGGTAAATTTTGGCCAAGGTACTGGCACATTTCATGCGTTGTAAGCTGTTGTTGGCTTCTCTGGCAATTTGATAGCTGGATTGGGCAATGGCAATGGCTTCATCCAGTTGATTGTTGTTTAGGTACAAAGAAGCTAGCGTCAGTTGGTGTACTGCAACAATGATGGGTTTGTTCATTTTGCGCGCCAACTGAATCCCTTCTTTTATGGTAATCTTGGCGGCGGTGTATTTTTTTAAAGCGACCTGCACGATGGCTACATCGCCAAGGGTATTGCTGATCTGTTCTGGAGTGGCCTTGATTTTTCTACGAATGAATAGCGCTTCCTGAATGTAATCTAAAGCCGATGTGTACTGTTTTTTTTCCACCAAGACCCAGGAGATGTGGTTGTACGCATAACTTAGGCCCTCCTGGTGATTCGCTTTTTCAAAATGATCTTTGGCCTTGTTGAAATACTTGAGCGCATCGTCGAATTGTTTTTGGTTGAAACGAACCACTCCGAGGTTGTCGTAACAAAAGCCAATGCCAACAACATCATTGATTTGGGTGGAGAGATTCAGCGCCTTGAAGTACCAGGTAAGGGACTCGGAAAATAAAAAATAGTGGCGGTAAGTCAACCCGATGAAGCGGCAGATTTCGGCTTCCCCCTTTTTGTAGTTTAGTTTTTTTGCTAGTGCAATGCCCCTTTGACCATACTTTACGGCGGAGAGCATATCCAGGTTGCGGTATTGCCAACAAAGCGCTGCGTACATCAAAACTTTGTGGGTATCGGGCGCAGATTTAGGCAGGATTGCCAACAGGCTATCAATGGTTGGAGTCGTATTGACTGGGGGCTGAACATCATTTTCCCCAGCCCATAATCCAAGATACAGGCAACAAAACACAATACCAAGCAGCGTTCTGAAGGCCAATTTGAGTTCAATATTGAGTGAACAATACAAGCGATTGCTCCCGGATCATTTCAGGCGCAATCGCTCAAAGCTTTACAGGTGTAAGCGTTCTTTACGAGCCAGAAGCACTACTTCCTCTTCCTCACGCTCAGGATCAGCCACACAACAGTCAACCGGACATACTGCGGCACACTGTGGTTCCTCATGGAAGCCTACACATTCTGTACATTTATCGGGTACAATATAATAAAATTCATCCGAAACTGGATTTTGCTTGTCGCTTGCATCCACTACACTACCATCTTCCAGCGTGTAATCGTCGGAAATGCTGGTGCCATCGGAAATGGCCCACTCTACACCACCCTCGTAGATTGCATTATTGGGGCATTCGGGTTCGCATGCACCGCAGTTGATGCAATCATCGGTAATCATTATTGCCATGGGTCAGAGAATTTTCAATGTAAACGACCAGAAACGTGCCCTGGTTCAGTTGATTAAAATTTAGGCGCAAAAATAAAAGGAGTTCGCATTAATTTCATAAAATCTACCAATGTAGTGGGCAAAAAATAAGTATTCATTTTTTCTGAGTCAAAGGATTAGATAAAAAACTTAAAATGAACCGTTTATTTATCTAATCCTTTGACAAAATGAAGCACTTATTTTTTTGTCGCCCCAATTCGATTTTATTTAGTCTATTTAATTTGAGGAAAGGACTAGTCCATCAAAAAGTGTCATTAATTATAATCTGGTACTTATCTTTGCGCGCTTGCAAATCGTCCCCCAAACCATTCCACGCTATGTCAGAGAAAGTGACGCCTTTAATGGATCAGTACAACAAGGTGAAAAATAAGTACCCTGATGCAATCCTCTTGTTCAGAGTAGGGGACTTTTATGAAACCTTTGGCAGTGATGCGGTGACTGCGTCCAAGGTATTGGGCATCGTGCTCACCAGCCGCAACAACGGGGGCAACGACACTGAATTGGCTGGTTTTCCCTATCATTCGCTCGATTTATATTTGCCCCGCCTGGTGCGCGCGGGCTATCGGGTGGCCATTTGTGAACAACTGGAAAAACCTTCTCCACTCAAAAAAATCGTCCGTCGCGGAGTCACCGAAGTGATTACTCCGGGGGTAGCCGTGGATGACAAACTGCTCGATCATCGCTCCAATAACTTTCTGGCTGCTTTGTATTTTGGACGCAAAGACGATTTTGGGATAGCCTTCTTGGACATATCCACTGGAGAGTTTTTGGTCAGCGAAGGAGATTGGACTTACATTGATAAGTTGTTGCAAGGCTTCAATCCTTCCGAAGTCATTTTTTCCAAAGACCGCCGCAAGCAGTTCGAAGCTCGTTTTGGCGAAAAATTTTACCTCTATACCCTCGATGAATGGGTTTTTACCACGGATTACGCCCGCGAAAAGTTGCTCAAACACTTCGAAGTGCAGAACCTCAAAGGTTTTGGGGTGGAAGACATGGAGCTGGGGCAAATCGCTGCCGGTGCTGCCTTGCATTACCTGGAGAGCACCGAAAATAAAAACCTCAAACACATCTCAGCCATCACCCGCATCCACCAGGATCGCTATGTGTGGTTGGATCGCTTTACGATTCGGAACCTGGAGTTGTTGTCCAGTCCCCACGAAACCGGGGTCTCGCTACTGAAAATTCTGGATCAAACCGTATCGCCGATGGGCGCGCGTTTGCTCAAAAAATGGATGGTACTTCCCCTCAAGTCCAAAACGGCTATCGACTCCCGCCTGGAAATGGTGGCTTATTTTTTGGAAAATGATGAAAATGCCCGCACAGTAGAGCAATACCTGCGGCAAATGGGGGATTTGGAACGCCTAATTTCAAAAGTCCCCCTCGGCAAAGTCAACCCACGAGAGTTGGTACAGCTCAAAAAAGCCTTAATGGCCGTGGCGCCCTTGCGCGCAATGCTGACGAGTACCGGCCATGATGAACTGGCAAAAATTGCCGATGGACTAAATCCATGTCCTGGTTTGGTAGAGCGGATTGCCAAGCAGATCGTGGATGAACCTCCCGTCAACCTGAGCAAAGGTGGGGTTATTGCCGATGGATTTTCTACGGAATTGGATGAACTGCGCCACGTCATCACCCACGCCAAAGAATTGCTCCAGGGCATCCAGGAAGCAGAAATCGAACGCAGTGGCATTCCCAGCCTCAAAATCGGCTTCAATAGTGTGTTTGGGTATTATATGGAAGTGACCAACAAATACAAAAACCAGACCCCACCCGAATGGATGCGCAAACAGACCCTGGCCAACGCTGAACGTTTCATCACAGAAGAACTTAAGGCACTGGAAGCCAAAATTCTGGGCGCAGAAGAACGCATTTTAGACCTGGAAGATCGTTTGTTCCAGGAACTGGTACTCGACCTCAATGACTACATCCAGCCTGTACAACACAACGCTACGCTGCTGGCGCGACTAGATTGTATAATCGCCTTTGCCAAAGTAGCAACCCGGCACCAGTATTGCCGCCCCCAGCTCAGCGAAGGCCTTGAAATCGATATTCGGGAGGGGCGTCACCCAGTGATTGAACAACAATTGCCCCTGGGAGAACTGTACGTACCCAACGACGTGTACCTTGACCACGAACACCAACAAATTCTGATGATCACCGGGCCCAACATGGCTGGTAAATCCGCTTTGCTGCGCCAAACCGCCCTCATCTGTCTCATGGCACAAATGGGGGCATATGTGCCCGCCAAGTCGGCACATCTGGGGATTTTGGACAAGGTGTTCACCCGGGTTGGCGCTTCAGACAACATTTCCTCTGGGGAGTCGACCTTCATGGTGGAGATGAACGAAACGGCCAGCATCATGAACAACATTTCGGACCGCAGTTTGATTTTGTTGGACGAAATTGGGCGGGGTACCAGTACTTATGATGGGATTTCTATCGCCTGGTCGATAGCGGAATACTTGCACAACAACCCTTTGGCGCGGCCCAAAACGCTATTTGCTACCCACTACCACGAGTTAAATGAGTTGTCGGAAAAATTTTCCCGCATCAAAAACTACCATGTGGCGACTAAAGAAGTCGGGCAAAAGGTGATTTTTTTGCGAAAATTGACCGCTGGTGGGAGCCAGCATAGTTTTGGCATCCATGTGGCGAAAATGGCGGGTATGCCCAAAATGATCGTGGAACGGGCCAATCACATCCTGGAACAACTGGAGCAAAAATCCATAAATCAGGAAAGTATGCACGCTGATGGCCCCAATGTCGAAAAACCCAAAACCAAACAAATCAATACCGAAGCCCTCCAACTGAGCATCTTTGAAACGGTGGATCCTATGGCAGGTCAAATCAAAGCCCTGTTGCAAGAGGTGGACATCAATACGATGACGCCGATTGATTGTATGCTGAAATTGCGGGAATTAAAAGGCATGATCGAGTAGTGGCAGCCCTGCGTGGCTGCCCTGCGTGGCTGCCCAACGGCAAGGGCAACCACGCAGGGTTGCCCCAACGGCAAGGGCAGCCACGCAGGGTTGCCCCAACAAAAAAAGCAGCCCGAAGGCTGCCCCCTAGAAGTTTGGTTTTTGGAGTATTGGGGAATAGAAAGGGAAAAAAACTGGGGGCCTGGGGCCCTGGGATTTAGTACACTGGGGAATGAATATTTAGTGTAGTGTGTTCAGCTTTTGGGATATTTAATCTTTTGACGGCGGCAATTGCTAAAGTCACAAACAGAAAATTTTTTTCATGAAAATTGCATTAATTGGCTACGGCAAAATGGGCAAGGCCATCGAACAAATTGCCCAGCAACAAGGACACGAGGTGGTACTGCGCATCGATGTGAACAATACTGCAGACTTTACACTGGAAAACCTGCGTAAGGCAGACGTAGCCATTGAGTTCACAAGGCCCGAAACGGCGTTTGAAAACCTCAAAAAGTGCCTCGAAGCGGGTACTCCCGTGGTAGTGGGTACGACGGGATGGGTACAGCATCTGGAAGAGGCAAAAGCCTGCTGCGCCCAATACAATGGCGCCTTGTTCCATTCCTCCAATTACAGCATTGGAGTCAACATCTTTTTTGCAGTGAATCGTTATTTGGCTCAAATGATGAGCGCACACCCCCAGTACGAAGTACGGATGGCCGAAACCCACCATACCCAAAAACTGGATGCGCCCAGTGGTACGGCGATCACCTTGGCGGAGGGGATCATGGAACAAATTGGTCGCAAAAAGCAATGGGTCAATCACAAATCGGAAGGTGGTGATGAGTTGAGCATATTGTCTTACCGCGTTGATCCAGCTCCGGGTACCCACGAGATTTATTACGAATCGGCGATCGATAGCATCGAAATCCGCCATACTGCCCATTCACGGGAAGGATTTGCCAGCGGTGCTGTGCAGGCCGCAGCCTGGTTGGTAGGAAAAAAAGGAGTTTTCGGCATGACCGATCTTTTGGGCTTCTAACACTCAAACAAGCTCTAAAAACAGGATAATGAAAAAATTGCGCTGGCTGGCCCTATTGCCCCTGATATTTGCCTTGTACTTTGGGGGGATCATGCTGCATGGAACCTTGACGGATTACCAACCGGAACCCATTTTGCCCGCTGAGGTTAAAGCCCACGCCAAAGAAAAAGTGCTGGCAGACAGTGTGATTTCCTTGCTCATCTGGAACCAGGGGTACGCAGGCTTAGGTGCTGAAGCTGACTTTTTTTACCAGGGCGGTGGTTTTTTTACGTCCCGAGGCCGGATGGTGCGCCCACCCAAACAGCTCGTCGATCAGTACTTTGCGGGCACTACGGCGGCGGTCAACACCTATCAAGCCGATTTCTACCTGTTTCAAGAAGTGGATTATGCCTCCAAGCGCAGTTATTACCGGAACCAGTTTACAGCCATGCAGCAAAAAGTTCCTGGCTTTTTTGCGGCCTACTTTCCGAATTACATCGCCCAACGGGTGCCCGTGCCTGTATTGGAGCCCTGGAATGCTTACGGCGCCGTAAACAGTGGTTTGGTAACCTTTTCCAAGTATGAGCCTGCCGAGGCCCAACGTTTGCAATTGCCTGGCAAATTTGGCTGGCCCAAACGTCTGTTTATGCTGGATCGTTGCCTGGGTTATACGCGCTACAAAACCAGTTTTGGCAAAGACCTGGTGGTGATCAACATCCACAATGAAGCCTTTGACAAAGGAGGCATCAAAAAACAGCAGGAGGCTTACCTGCGTGATCTGGCGCTGCGCGAATACCAAAAGGGGAACTATGTCATCGCCGGGGGCGATTGGAATACCTGCCCGCCCTATTTGGCCCACGATGTATTTATGAAGGACAAAAAGGCTAAAGACAAGGGGCAAAACATGGACCCTGGGCTATTCCCCAGCGATTGGCATTGGATATATGACCCGACGGTGCCGACCAACCGCAACAATGACCGACCATATCAGCAATACAAAACTTATGTAACCTTGATTGATTATTTCCTGGTTTCGCCGAATCTACAGGTGAAAAAAATCAAGGGGATCAATCAAAACTTCCGGTTTTCGGATCATCAGGCGGTGTGGATGGAGGTGGAATTAACCCGTTGAGGGCTACACTAGTTCGGCGATTTTTTCGAGGAGCCAATCGCGGGAGGCTATGTTTTTGGTTGATTCTACCTCTTGTTTGAGTACCAACAATTTCTTATTGTCAGATGGGGGCAAGCTGATCAATTTTTTGGTGAACTTGATCAGGTTTTTATACAAAATTTTCCTGGGGATGGGAATTTCATTGTTTCGATTTAAGTATACCCTGAAGCTTTCCAGCAGAGAGGAAAGTGGATCTAGTTCACCTACTTCATAGTAGGCTCCAATGAGTGTTGATTTGGCAGCAAGGTTAGTAATGTAGTCATTGTATTCAACTTCCTGAAGAATACTGATCACCTTGGGATATTTTTTTTGATATAAATAAAGCTGGGAAAGGTTAAATGACAATACATTTTCCCTGATTTCTTTAGGTAAAATATTTATGTATGTATTGATGAACTTTTCAGTCCATTCATATTCTCCACTACGTAGGCCAACCACCACAATATTTCTGAATTCCCAAGATTCCAAACTACCTTGATGCTCAAAAAAGTTTTTATCAATAAGCGTTTTGTATACACTAAAAAGTTCTTTAAGAAATTCACTATTGCCTTGATTAATTTGGGCTACACAATAATTTTGAGCTGAGTCATAAAAGCTTTTTTCCTGGTTTTTTGGAAAAAAATGGGATGAATCCTTTAATAATTCCAAAAACTTGTAATAATGATTTAACTCTTGTGGATCAACATACATTTTTAAGATCTGGTAATAGATCGAGACGAATGGAATGGATTGATAGTCATCTAATTCTGCAAAGTTGATTACCTTTTCAATCAAGGATATTTCATACTCATGTTTTGCTACTTTTTTACGGGACAGCACTTCACAATATATTTTTAGTTTTTCTCCAATATAAAAAAAATCCAATAATTTTGAAATATGCTCGTGGTTTGTTTTATCTGTCTTTTTTTCTTCAAAGTCACTGGATAAATCATCATAGGCGGTCTCTATCAAGAACTGACCTAAAAAATAGTTGCCGTCTCGATAAGGGGTTTTGTTGGGAATATCCTTGACGGTTTTTAAAGTCGAATTGTGCAGTTTTTTTAATTTCTTTTTTTTGATAGAGCGCAATAGATAGGTCTGAGCAGCTAGTGTGTCAGATTCGAATTCCTGCTGAATCAAATACTGCTCAATTAATTTTAACAAATCAGACTGATACTTTCTCAACCTGGCATCGTCATAAGGAAGTTCAGGGACCAAGGTATCCCAGATTTTTTCTTTGGTCCAAACTTTGTTGGTAGGATCATTGATTTCTTCAGCCATCAACTCAAAAAGAGCAAGCACCACCTTGTCTTTGTTGAAATAAGGTGAGCTGATGAACTTGCGGATGCGGTTTTGTTCCAACTTATCAAAGTGGGTCAGTATTTGGAAAAGTTTAAAAGTTTGCATCCCTTAACATTTGATTTACAGATAAGAATGAATGCTTGATTGTCGCATAAAAATTAATACTGGTACGGTTTTTGCGACCACCTGTTCGAGGGGGCAAAATAAGGAAACTTTTCTTTTTTTTCCTTTGACATTTTTTAGACAATTCAGTAGAGTGTCGTATCTTAGCCCCAAAGTATTGTGTCGCGTTTTTTAGCAATGATGTAAATCCATGAAACCATGAATGTATTTCTACCAAAAACTGTATTGTATACCCTTTGTAGGGTATTTCTGTTCTTGTTAGTACCCTTGATGTTATCAGCCCAACTTAAACAACTCGATTCTTTGGTCACCCTTCAGGATACTCCTTCCAAAGTGATTTATGAAGGGGTAAGTAGCTCTGGTGTAATTGCTGCTCCCAATCATGGGCAAGCTTTCCTGGATGGCTCGATGACCGTAGACGGTGCAAACGGGTCTAAAATCTTCACTTTAATTTATCGACCAAATCCTGGATATATCGGTCTGGATACTTTTACCTATTTTGTAAGAACCTGTACAGCAGGCAACAACTGTTTTAAAGAAGTGACGGTAGCAGTGACCATTAAACTATCAAAAGTTGATGCGTATCCTGATTTGTACTACATTCCTTCTGCTGCGACACCCGTAAAGTTGAATGTACTAACCAACGATATTTCGAATGTAGGAGGACTGGAAATTGTCAGTGTATCCACGATCAACAATGGCACATCCAAAATCACCAAAGGTGATCCCAATATCGAATTCCAGGCCAAACCTGGCTTTTTCGGTACAGCAAAATTGATTTATACGGTATGTGATAAAGTGGGCTCTTGTGATCAAGCTTCCGTAAGTATTTTTGTGGACCGCAACGACCGCTCCAAGCCGGATACCGTTAAAATATTTACGCTCAAAAATGAAAGTGCACCCGTACTGATTCCAGCAGTATATGGGGTTACGATAGATCCTCAGCATGGCTTTTTTAATGGCGAACTGGATGTTCCAGTGTATACGCCTAATCCAAACTTCAAAGGGCTGGATTATCTGACCTTTGAAGACGGCAATGCAAAAATTGTAGCCGAGATAGAAGTCTTGGATCAGGTACGCAACAAATTTGCGGTTGATGATCGTGCCGACGTATTGCCGGGCAAAAACGTGGAAGTTGATGTTTTGCAAAACGACGGGTACGTCTACGGTGCTGGTTGTATTGAATATGTTCAACCCAAATATGGTCAGGTTAGTTATGACAGCCGCAACAAAGGAATTTTTACCTACAAGGCACCCAATGGTTTTATTGGGGTCGATCAGTTTACTTATAAAAGTTATCCTCCTGGATGTGGTGGGGTAGCTGAAGAAGCTACGGTATACGTCTACGTGAGCAATTACGAACCAGCTTATCCCAAATTTTTGATGAGCACGGCAAAGTCCACCCCCTTGGTCATTGCGTACAATGTGCCAATTGAAAATTATACCTTCAATATCGTAGCCCAGGCCAAACAAGGCAAGGTGCTTTTCTTCCCAGGTTCAGTTGACCAGATTATTGCTGGTCGCCGGATTTTGGGTTACAACCTTCTGCTGTATGTGCCCAACCTTGGTTACACCGGCCTGGACGCTTTCGAAGTCTCTTATTGCCCAGCGGATAGCAAAGATTGCAAAAACCGCAAGAGCATCAAGGTGGAAGTAGATGTGCTCAATGTGGGCAGTCCCATTTTGCCATCTTGTATCGATGATTGTGTATGGGCAGGTGATACCAATCAGGATGGAATTGTAGACCTGAATGATTTGTTGCCACTCGGCCTCCACATGGGTGAAGTTGGTGTTGCCCGTGGTAATGCTGATTTGAATGAATGGTACGGCCAGCATGGCAGCGATTGGAACAATCCGTTTGTGACCGGTTATGACCTCAAACACCTTGATACGGATGGAGACAGCCTGATCATGGATCGGGATACCCTGGCCATCAGCAAGTTTTATGGCAATACCCACTCCTTTGTCCCTACTGCCATTCCCTTTTACAACTATGAGATTCGAATCGTGTCCAATCAGGAATTGGAACCGGGTAAACCATTTGAATTTGATTTGGTAATTGGGGATCAAAAAAATCCGGTAGTGGATTTGTATGGCTTTACTTTTGCGTTGCCATACAATTCCAAGTTGTTTAAACCGAATTCTTTTACGGTCAGTTTCAATGAAGACAGTTGGTTGGGCTACAACTCACCTGTATTGAGTATGACCCGAGACAACAATAAGGGCTTGCTGGAAATGGCCTACACCCGAACCAATAAAGTTTTGGTGAGTGGGTATGGTCGGATCGGCAAAGGTAAAGGTGTGGTGATTGATGCAATCGACGGCTTTAGTTTGCCTGATGATGGCGATGGTGAAACAGTTATCCGCTTTGAAGGTGGTACTGGCACAGGTATCTCCAGCACCGGTCAAACCTTTGGCATCCGGGTAGCGCCTTTTGAATTGAAATTCAAAAAGACGGGAACCAAACCAACTATTCCAAACTTGGGCCGACCATTGGAGCAAAAACAACCTTCGGTTCGTTTGTTCCCCAACCCGGCTTCGAATGTAGTGCGTTTAGACCTGCGCAATGGCGCAACCTTGCAACGACTGCAAATATTCAATGCCCTGGGGCAAATGGTACACAATAGCCTAGGTAATGGCAATCCTTATGCAGAAATTGGCGTAAGCCACTGGATCGAAGGAATGTACGTAGCCAAGGTGTTTACCGACAAAGGAGTATACAGCGAGAAATTTGAGGTTTTAAAATAAAGCCTTAAACCAGTGGCATAATTTATTTTTTCTCGCATGTGTAATAATCGTAGCCTCGGCTGCGTTTCCTTCAGCAAAGGGCGATAAAAGTGAACACTTATTTTCGCCCCACTACTAAGCTTATTATTCGTGGAATTATAATCATTGCTAGTGAGAGCCGTGCAGTCTGATGCGCGGCTTTTTTTGTTTGCAACAATTTCTTCCTTCAAGGTGTTGAAAGTAGAAATTGTAATAAAAATGTCATTGACACTTGTTTTCTCCAAAAGAAAGTGAAATATTTGTATTGCACTAAAGTGAAAGGTGGTAAGGACTACGAATGGCAGGAAAAGCTATAGTGCAAGTCTGGAAGAGTAGGCGCTCTCCCCTCAAATTTGGATATGTTCATGGGATTATAATTATCGTACGGCCATGTCAATTGCGACATGGCCTTTTGGTCTAAAAGCTTTTATAACTTGTTCTTCTCGATCATATCATTCAGCTCATCCCGATAGTTTTTCCCAATCGGCAAATGTTTGGGCAGATTCTTTTCCATTACTTCTACCATATTGCCCACAATGGCATTGATCTTATCGATGTTGATGATGTAGGAGCGGTGAATGCGTTTGAAACGTACTGAAGGCAGTTTGTCCTCCAAACTCTTCATGGTTTGTAAGGTGATCACTCGTTGGTTTTCCATGCGAATGATGACGTAGTCTTTTAAACCTTCAATGTAAATGATATCGTGGTAATTGACCTTGATCAGTTTTTTGTCGGCCTTGACAAAGATGTAATCAGGATGATCCGTGCTTTCAGTAGCATTAGAACTGGCTGCACCAGGTTCGTTGCGCTGGAGTTTGATCTGCTCCACGGCCTTATTGACGGCTTTGATGAATCGCTCCAGTGAGATGGGTTTGAGCAGGTAATCCAGGGCATTCAACTCAAAGCCCTCCAATGCATAATTGGGATAGGCCGTGGTAAAAATGACCAAAGGTGGCCGGGTAAGGGTTTTTAAAAAATCAATCCCGGTCAATTGGGGCATCTGAATGTCCAGGAACATCAAGTCAATGTCTTGATTTTTTAGGACTTCGTTGGCCTCTAGGGCATTGTTGCATTTTTGGACCAGACTCAGCTCAGGAAACTTTTCTACATAAGTTTCTAATACATCTTGAGCCAACGGTTCGTCATCTACGATGATTACTTTGATCATGACCTTATTGGGTTATTCGTCTAATTCAATCATCAAATCGACAATGTACGTTTTAGGGTTATTGTCGATTTTAAGTTCGTAATGGTTGGGATACATGAGGTTAAGTCTGCGGTGTACGTTGACCAAACCAATCCCGCCACTGCGTCGGTTCGGGTCTGCAATGGGTACTTTTTCGGGTTTGCTGTTTTCAATCGAAAAATACACCGTTTGTTGATCCGCCTGCAGGAGCACGTTTACAAATCCTCCGTTGGTAATATAGCTATTTAATCCGTGTTTGAAGCTATTTTCCAAAAAAGGGATAAACAGCAGTGGCGCAATCTTTTGTTCACTGATCTGCCCCTCTACGGTGAAGCTGATGTTCACAGTATTGCCTTGCCGCAACTTTTCCAAATCGAGGTAATTTTGCAGATATGCCACTTCTTTGCTCAAAAGTACACGCTTTTCGTTGCAATCATAGAGCATGTAGCGCATCATTTCCGAAAGTTTGATGACAATCTCGGGTGCCCGGTCCGATTTTTTAAGGGTCAGCGCGTATAAGTTGTTGAGGGTGTTGAATAAAAAATGCGGATTGATCTGCGATTTTAAAAAACGCAGTTCAGATTGCATGGTTTCGGTTTCCAGCACTTGTTTTTCGCGCAAGTAATAAAACCAATCGGTGACAATTTTGAATATCGTTGAGCCAGTTGCAAATAAAAAGTGAAACAAAAAAAAGGCCAATTGGGTCTGTTGAATTCTTTCCTGCTCGACGGGGTACTGGGCAAATTTGAAGTAAAAAATCAAGGTCTTAATGGGTGTAAGGACCAAGACGACGACTACAAGCAACAAGGCATAGGTCAAAAAGCGGTTTTGTGTGAGGTAATTCGGAATGAGGTACAATAGATTAATGTACACAATCAACACCGAAAAAAAAATCGTGATCAACTCATTGGTGATGGTAAAAAAGAACCCATGCTGCGTACCTTCCATGATGGTGAGGATCAACAATACGATGGCCCAAAAAAGCATGTGGTATGCTCCTCGGGCAGAAAAAATAAGATCGGTGATTCTTTCACCTGATTTTAAAGGGTTTCTGATAACCGTTTCCATAGTTGAATTGTTGGCGACGCCTAGTAGGATCAAGCGCCTCCAAATTATAGGATAAACTAATCAACAAAATAGTACTTTTGTAGCGAAAAAAGTAGTACTGCATGAAAGCTTACATTTTTCCTGGACAAGGTTCCCAGTTTGTGGGAATGGGAAAAGACTTATACGAGAGCGACGCGAGCGCAAAATCCCTTTTTAATCAAGCCAATGAAATCTTGGGTTTTTCGCTCACGGATGTAATGTTTGAAGGGAGCGAGGAAGACCTCAAACAAACCAAAATCACCCAACCGTCCATATTTTTACACTCTATCGTCAAAGCACATTTGGCAGGAGATACCTTTCAGCCCGATACAGTGGCGGGGCACTCCCTGGGTGAATTTTCGGCACTGGTTGCCGCCAAAGCATTGTCGTTTGAAGCAGCACTGATACTGGTGTACAAACGTGCTATGGCCATGCAAAAGGCTTGCGAAATTCAGCCAAGTACCATGGCAGCTGTGCTGGGTTTGTCCGACGAAAAAGTTGAAGAAATCTGTGCTTCCATCAGCGATGACCTGGTCGTACCTGCTAATTACAATTGCCCCGGTCAGTTGGTGATTTCTGGCACCATTTCCGGCGTAGAAAAAGCAGTAAATTTGTGCAAAGAAGCGGGAGCACTCAGAGCAATTTTGTTGCCAGTAGGGGGGGCATTCCATTCTCCCTTGATGCAACCTGCCCAGGAAGAATTGGCTGCGGCGATTCATGCAACCGTGTTCGCTGCACCGCTTTGCCCCATTTACCAAAACGTGAATGCTCAGGCAGAAACCGATCCCGAAAAGATTAAAGCAAAGTTGATTGAACAATTGACGGCTCCGGTGCGCTGGACCCAAACCATGCAAAACATGATCCAGGCAGGTGTAACGGAGTTTGTAGAGGTGGGTGGTACTGGAAAGGTATTGCAAGGCTTAGTGAAAAAGATTGATCGTGCTTTTCCGACAAGCGCATTATAAACGACGATTAACCCACGACCAACCCATGGATTTATCCGTGGGCTATCCGTGGGCTACCGGGCAACTATTTTCCTATGAAGGCGCTAAAAGCTGGTAAAATTCTGTTAGCGGAACCCTTTATGTTGGATCCAAACTTCAAAAGGGCCGCTGTATTGCTCTGTGATCATGGGGATGATGGTAGCATTGGCTTTGTCATCAATCGCCCCTTGAACCACCGGATCAACGCCATTCTGGAGGATTTTCCGGAATTTGATGCTGAAGTTTTTTTTGGTGGCCCGGTAGAATCTGAAACTACCCTTCATTACCTGCACAATGTAGGTGACCTTTTGGAAGGAAGCATCAAGGTTTCCAATGGGTTGTACTGGGGCGGGGATTTCGAAAAGCTCAAATTTCTGATCTCTTCAGAACTGATTGAACCAAGCAACATTCGTTTCTTTTTGGGCTATACTGGTTGGGGCGAGGGGCAACTGCACGAAGAAATAACTACGGGTTCCTGGGTGATTGCCGATACCGATGCCAATTATTTGTTCAAAATGGATCCAACCGAACTATGGCAGGAGATCATGAAGAATAAAGGAAGAACGTATACCGTCATTGCCCAAATGCCAGATTCGGCAAATTGGAACTAATGCATTATTTTATTTTTAGGATAAAACCCACTTTAAAGACATTTTCAATGCTGATGCGCGGGTCGTGGCGCAGCATCTTCCGCAGGCGAGAAATGAACACATCAAAGCTCCGGCCTAAAAAATAATCTTTTTCACCATAAATCCTTTCTACTGCATCGTCGCGGCGCAAGATGTTGTTTTGGTGCAGGCAGAGCAGGCGCAATACCTCGTTTTCCTTTTCCGTGATGCGTTCTACCTGATCACCGTACACCAATTCCTGGCGCTTGTAGTCAAAAGAATAATCCCCAATCTGGAATTGTACGGGCAATTCAGTACTGACTTGTTGTTGATTTCGGCGCAAGATAACGGCTATTTTGCACAACAACTCTTCTTCGTCAAAGGGTTTGCTGATGTAGTCCTCTGCGCCCAGTGCATAGCCTTTAAGGCGGTCTTCTTTTAAAACGCGGGCAGTCAGGAAAAGGAAGGGAATGTGCTCGTTTTCCAGGCGGATTTGTTTGGCCACCTGAAAACCATCAGTATCGCCCAACATCACATCCAGAATACAGAGGTCAAAGCTATTTTTTTTGAAGTGATCTAGTCCATTTTCGCCATTCCGCGCCAACTTTACGGTATGTCCTTCAGACTCCAGCAATTCCATTAGTAAAAAACCTAGATTCAAGTCGTCTTCAACCAGCAGAATATTTCCTTTGACGGCCATAACCCCTTTTATTTAGTAGGAAAACTCATTGAAAAACAAGTGCCTTGTTTTTGGGTGCAATCTACAGCTATGGCCCCATTGTGAAGGTCGACAATTTTTTTGACGTAAGCCAGGCCCAGGCCAAACCCACTAAAACGTTTGGCTGTTGCTTCTTCCCCGCGGTTGAAGTCCTTAAAAATGCTAGACAAATCACTTTCGCAAATACCCAGGCCATTGTCGCGAATGGCCACCTGGATATGCTCATTTTTGACAACTTCCAAGGCTACCTGAATATTGGGTTTGACCTCGCAGTATTTCAAGGCATTGTCAATCAGGTTGCGGAAAGCATTGCGCAGGTGCAATGCATCGCCAGTCATGGGCGGCAAAGCACCTTTCACTTCCAGTTCCACTACGGCCTCTTTTTCGCGGATCAGAGGGGTCAGGTCTTCAATGACTTCGCGGATCAAAAGCTCTAAATCCAGACTATGTCGTTGTAATGGATTTTTGTTGAACTCCAAACTGGCCATTTGTAAAAAACGCTCAATTTGATGAATCAATTGATTGCTTTCTTTGCCAATGACTTGTAATATTTGATCGTCTTTGAGTTCCGGTTTTTTGCGGGCCAACAAATTGGCGGCTAACTTAATATTGGTCAGAGGTGTTTTAAATTCATGCGCCATGTGGTTGAAAAAATCGATGTTTTGATCGAACAAGCGCTTTTGCTTCAGCAAGTAATAACTGGCTGCAAAAAATACCAGCAGGATGACACTCAGGATCAGGACGGAACTGCCAATCATCACATTCAATTGCCCCAAGAGGTAACTTTGTTTGGTGGGGAAACTCAGCTCTAACCTGCGGGTATCATCCACGACCAAGGGATCCAGGGCGCAGGAATAAGCTTTAGCCTTGGAGCCATTATTTTGATCAGGATTGATTACATTTACGTTATAGGGCAGGTTGATGTCGTAAAAAGCCAGGGAACGATCCAGATTTTTGCGCAATTGTACGTCGCTGAGGATCATACTTTCGGAGACCGCGTCGGCACAACAGCCTTCTTTGCTGTTGGCACAGGTCATGCCTACGGTACTTTTTAGCGGCTCCTCGGCGGTAGTTTGTACGGCATTGCAGAGGGCCATGTCTACCCGATGCTCAAATTGTTCGTCCAGCAACACCCGTGAATAATTCATCCAACGCACCTGGATGGCAATTAAACCCAGCAGCGCAAGGCAGGAAGCAGCAATGACTATTTTTATTCGATTCGTTCTCATAGGGCGATAAAAAAATAAGTGTTCATTTTGCCAAAGGATTAGATAAGTAAACGTTCCATTTTAAGTGTCTTATCTAATCCTTTGGCTTAGGAAAAATGAACACTTATTTTTGCCCACTACATAGGCTTAAAACATGTAATCTGCTACAAAAAAACAGGAAAAAAACCAAAGCTAGGTCATTTTAACAGGCGCTTAACAAGTGAATAACAGGCATAAAACACCTCGATCGATCCTGGCGACTTACTTTTGCACTGTTCAAAGCGAACAATACCGGCAACCCAGCGGATCTGGGTGAATCATTTTTTAACCAAATCTCATGCGTTACTCATTTTTAATCCTCTTCGCGCTGATGTTCATGGGTATGAATGCCCTTAATGCTCAAACTTGCTGCGACAAAACCAAGGCTAGCACCACTTCTACTGCCAGTGTTTCTGAAAAGAAAAGCGGCTGTGATATGGCTAAAGCAACTGCCAGCACTGCGTCCACTAGTCATTGCAGCGAGTCGGCCAGCACTGCTGCCAAAACGCCAGCTAGCATTGCTACTTTTGTTAGTGGTGGTGTAAACGCCAAAACAATGGCTGTGGATTGTGATCCAAGCAATTGTGACTTAAGCAAGTGCGACCTGAGCAAGTGTGACCTTACCAAATGTCTACCATCCGGAGCGATGAAAGCTTCTACTACTAAAGCTGCAGCGAAAACTACAAAAGCCACGGCAGCGTTGTAGTGATCTTGAAAGTTCGAAGGTGCCAGGAATTAATGGGTTGAGGATTTAAGGGTTTATGCAATTATTTTGGCCGAATCAGGCTGGAATTGTACTTTTGCCCCGAACCCTGGAACTCAGTAACTCTGAAACCTTCGAACTTACAAAGTATGCTGCCTGAACAACACGCCATTCGCGAAAGCAATTTTCAACTACCTGGCCAAACCGCATTTTATCGGGGCAAGGTACGTGATGTATATACCCTTACTGATCAATTGTTGATGATCGCCTCCGATCGTATTTCTGCTTTTGATTACGTCCTCCCGCGACCCATTCCTTACAAGGGCCAGGTGTTGAACCAAATTGCCGACCATTTTTTAAAAGCCACCGCAGACATTGTCCCCAATTGGTTGATTGCTACCCCCGATCCAAATGTAGCAGTGGGGTATGCTTGTGAACCTTTTCGGGTAGAAATGGTGATCCGCGCCTACTTGGTAGGGCATTCTGCGAGGGTTTATGCGAGCGGTGAACGAAGCCTGTGCGGGGTATCCCTGCCGGAGGGCCTGCATGAAAATGACCGCTTTCCCCAACCCATCATCACCCCCGCAACCAAGGCAGAAGAGGGCCACGATGAAGACATCAGCCGAGAAGACATCATGGCCAAAGGAATTGTGAGTGAAGAAGACTACCTCCAGTTAGAAGCATATACCCGGGCACTCTTTCAAAGAGGCACCGAAATGGCCGCCAAACAAGGTTTGATTCTGGTTGATACCAAATATGAATTTGGCAAAAAGGATGGCAAAATTTACGTCATCGACGAAATCCATACCCCCGATAGCTCCCGCTATTTTTACCTGGATGGTTATGCCGAACGGCAGGCCAAAGGTGAACGTCAAAAACAACTCTCCAAAGAATTTGTCCGCGAATGGCTGATTGAAAATGGCTTCCAAGGTAAGGAAGGGCAGACTATACCGGACATGTCCGATGAATTTGTCTGGGAAATTTCGAATCGCTACATCGAGTTGTACGAGCGGATTACGGGAACGGATTTTGTGAAGGCGGATACGGAGGATATTCAGGAACGCATTGAGCGGAATATTTTGAATTGGCTCAATTGAGAGTGCAGGACAAAATTGAGCTCATTGATGACAGATTTCGGGTTTTGGATAAAAGGCTGCCGAAACCCGAAATCAGCCATCCGAAATCAATACCCTTCCAAATACCCTTGCAAATAACCATACCTCGGCGTCAATTTCCCTCCCTCAGCAATCGTCGCCCGCTCCAATACCTCACTTTTTTCCTTCAACAACTCTGGCAAGATCCGATAAATAAACATCGATCCAAAAGCCGTTGAAGCATCCCGGGGCAATTCATTCGGCAAGTTGTCGATGCTCATTACATCAATACAATGCTCCTGATAGGGTACACATTCCGCTTCAGTAAAAGGATCGTAGCCAAAAACGGGATCGGCAATGGTTGACGCTTTCAGGGTAGCTGGGATGGAAGAAATCGGCGCAAGATCGCAGGTTATATCTGCAATCACCCGAATGCGGAAATCTGGCCTGCGCAGGTCTTCTTTTGTAAAAAATGCCGGAGCCCGGCTGTTCCAAAAAATCCCGTTGATCATCACATCCGCCGCTTGGAAATAGGGCTCAAAGATGCTGCGGTACTCCTCGGGGTGACTGTGAAAACGAGGTTTGTCAAAATGATGCCGATCCTTTCGCCCGGCATAATCTTCCGAATGCAGGATGGTAAACACGGGTTCTTTAAACTCCTCCATCAAAAACTCGATGGGATCCACTTCCCGGATGCCCATATCGCGCAAAACGACCGCCGCACCAATACCGACTCGGCCACTTCCCGTGAGCACAATTTTGATTGGAGGCCAGGGGGTGTTTTTGTAGAGGTCAATGGCTTCAGCGTAATCTTTACAATCTTTCATGCGCTTGAGCTGGAACTTACCAGTGCGTTGAGCATAAGTCCACAAAGCATTGTGGGCACCGACCATCCCCGCAAATTTGCCAAAAGCAATCAGGCGTTGCCCTTGTTCATCGGTCAACACTTCGTAGTCGATCAGGCGGATGTTTTTGGCCAAAACGGCTTGCAACAATTTTCGATTGTAGGTTTGTTCCTTGATGGTATGAGAGAAAATAAAGTAGGTTTTTTCGGGTATCAATAGGTCGACGGGGACTTCTTTGACGCCCATCAATAGGTCGCAGGAATGCAAGTCTTCGGCCAACTCGATACCCGCATGCAGGTATTCTCCATCAGCAAAACAACGCCCCTCAGAGGGCTGAACAAGGATGTTTACCGGGAACTCCTTCTGTGCCAACGCACAATGACTCGGATTCAGTGGAACCCGTGCGTCTGGTGGCACTTTACCTTCCCGGATGATGCCAATTTTTAACATAAACTATTTCTGGTTAGGGTATATATCCTGCAATATTACGTCAAAAAAAGGTTACTCGTCTCCTTTGAACATGACGAATCAGGGCATAAATGTAATTTCGATGTTTGGATTTATTCAACATTTTTGAGGGACGGAAATAAAATAAAGTTGCAAAGTTGGCTCAACTATTTTTTGATTTGGCAAGGCACGACGAAGGCGCATAGTAAACCTACGCAACTGAGGAGTAACGCAGCAAAATCAAAAAAGAGTCAGCCAGATTGGAACTTTATTTTATTTCCGTCCCTAATGAACCATAACCCATTAAATTCACAACTGCTATGTGTCGGATCCTTATCCTGTTTTTTGTTTTGATTGCAGGCGGTACAACTTTTGCTCAAACCACTGAAGATCAAATAAATGTTTACCTGGATTGCCCGGGCTGTGACCTCAACTACGTCAAGAACGAAATCAAGTTTGTCAACTATGCCAACGACCCTCTGCGGGCACAGGTACACATCTTGGTCAGCACTCAAACCACCGGCAGCAGTGGTGCCGTTCACCAGCTTGAGTTTTTGGGTAAGGAAGGTTTTGACGATGACAAATTTACCTTGAAATTCCAAGCCGAACCTACCATGACTGACCTGGAAAAACAGCAAGGGCTGGTGCGCACCCTCAAGCTGGGTTTGGTCCCTTTTGTAGCCCAAACCCCAATGGTATCGAGTATGGATTTGGAGGTGAAGAATCAGGAGAAACCCAAAGAGACGATTCCCGTGGGCAAAGGCAAAAAAATGCTGGATTCCTGGCTTTTTGAAGTGTTTTCCAATTTCAATTGGGACAAAGAATCCTTGCGGAGCACCTTTGATTTGCGCTATGGGATGCACGTGGAGTATGTGACTCCAGAATGGCGGATTCGAATCGATCCCAATTTTTATTTTCAGGAAAGGGTCGTGCGCACCGATGAAGAAGAAATCCGCTCTTACCGCCGCCAGAACGGGTACAATGCCAAAGTGGTCAAAAGTTTTGGCGATCATTGGTCGGTAGGGGTTTTCAACAATATTTATTCCAACACCTATAACAATGTCAAGTTTGGAATGTGGCTCGCCCCAGCGATAGAATACAGTATTTTACCCTACTCCGATGTCGTTACCCGAGAATTCACGGTAGCCTATCACATTGGCCGCTTGCACAATCGTTATTTTGAAGAAACCATTTTCCTGAAAATGGAAGACGAGGTATACAGCCATGTAATGGATGTCAATTTGCATTTGCGGCGGCAGTGGGGCGACGTCACCATGTTTATGCAAGGCAGCTGTTTTCTCAACGATTGGTCGCGCAATCACTTGTCGATCAACGGTAGGGTAGGGTTGCGGGTTTTTAAAGGGATGACCTTCAACATGGGCGGCACCTTCCGCATTGTGAATGATCAAATTACTTTGCCCCGTGGTGATACAACTTTAGAAGATATTTTATTGGGCCAAAAACAATTGGCGACAGCTTACAATTCCAATGTCAATTTTGGGGTGCGTTATACTTTCGGGGCTTTGTACAACAATGTGGTGAACACCCGTTTGTAAAAGTGTTGAGGCACGGTAGTTCTATTACCGTGCCTCAACATTTATTTATTCCATCGCTGCCGCTTTGCGGAACAGGTGTTGGTGCACCATTTCGTCCTGATAAACCAGGGCGGCACCACCAATTTCACCTAAATCATAACGAAAATCTTCACCCAGGCCTACTGCCGCATTTTTTTGTTGAGGTTCAGCCTGTGCAATGTTTTCTAACAATTGATTGGCTTCCTCATACAATGCAGCTGTATCCATAGCAATGTCTGTTTCGACAATGGCATCAGCAGCAGCACTACGCAACAATTTGGCGTGTACTTTTTGATATACATCGTGGCGGGATAAAAAATCACCAGTCAGTAATTTTCCGTTCAAAAAGGTAATGATTCCTTTTTGCCCTTCTTCGCAAGGAAATGCTTCCTGATAGGCTTCAATGTCCACCTTTTTTTGTTCAAAAGCATCAGACATCGCTCGTGATGGAGAAGAGGTACCCAACTTTTGATGCAAGCGCTCAACATCATTCCACACCTCTCTTTGGCCAGCATCATAAGATTTGTAAGCGGCAATATTGTTGTAAAGCCGTGAATTTTTACTGATGCGGGCCTTTGAGGCCATCACGTGGTCGGAATGGGAAAAAGACCGGGAATTGTACTGCCAGCGCCCCGATTCTGTACAACTTACCGGAATCATCAGTTCTGAATGTGCCGCCAGCAGAATACTGGTATTGACAATGCGGTTTTGCTTGGCCCCGATTAGCTCCTCTCCATCAACAATGATCACCGGCAATTCTCCCTTGTTGATCACCTTGAGTTCGGGTACTGAACCTCCCTCTCCAATCTCCGTAACTTCTACATCCCCTTTGGCCAGTGCATCAGTCAAACTGGTATATAGCTGATGTGGTAGCTCGGTGCCAAAAATTGGGATCACACAAAGATTTCTAAACACTTGGGGTTTACCCAGCCGGAAATCTAAAAAGGCAACTTGTTTGTTTGTGGCTGTCATCGGCTTTTAATTTTTTGTGAAAAAATAACAGATTCAGACGCAGAGGCCTGCGTTTAAATTTTCCCTACTTAAGTTATGATTTGTTCCGGTTGATTAGAATAGTACAAGCAATGTTAACCTGCCCATGATTTGGAAAGTTTCACGAAAGACAAAATTTTTTAAATTTTTTTTTCGCGTATAAGTGACTTTTAAATAGTACCCCGTCTGAAAGAGTATAAAGCACGAAGAAACGACCAAACTGCTGACAAATAATCCAAGAACCGAAAGCCTCCAATAGGCAATTTTTGCATAATCCCATGCTTTAATCTCCACAACTGAGCTGGAGAACATAACTATGAGAAAACACACAAAGAGGTCTTTATGACCACATTACCATTGCGTGATCGCCCTTGTTGGAGATCACGCAATTTTTTATTGGCGACTACTGGAACTTTTAATACCTTTGGCGGGTTATTGTGCTGAGTTCAAACTGGTCACTGAGCGTAGTCGAAGTGTCGGTTTGAATTCAGCACAATAACCAAGATCTTTGAAAATGGGGGCGTAATGGTATCGACAGGATTGTCGACTGATTTGTAAGCATGCCGGAGAATGATGGTTTACTCCGTATAAAAAATAATCATTAAACCATAAATGGCGAATCTAACTACGCCATGGCTGCCTAATTCTAGGAATTAGAAAGTCATTGTACGACGGTGCACAGCTCTTCGGAGCTTCGGCCTTTGCCTAACCGGCCCGCACCCGTACATCAACCAACGCTAGGCTGGAACAATGATGCGGCCCGCGTCATTGTTTGAGATTACGGGCTGGGTACAAGACTGGTGCGTTGCTGGACCTACCCTTGTGCTGAGACCAAAATAAGCAACTAAGCATGTAGAAGGCTAATGAGTGCTTTCTCTGGACGCGAGTTCGACTCTCGCCGCCTCCACTAAAGCGCTGAAAATCAAATTTTTAAAGATTTTCAGCGCTTCTTTTTTACCTCACCGAATTTCGAGTTATTCAAACGGTTACTTCTTCTTTTTTGGCTTTGGCAGGGGCAATTCGGCTACTGAAATCCTCACCAACTCACTTAACCAAGTCCTGTCTTCAACCTTTTCTTCAATCAAAAAACTCGGTTTTGCACCTGGATATGGTGGCGCTTCCACCACATCCCCTATAAATGCTCGTCCGACTTGGGTGGGTTTAATGAACAACTTGTTGTCACAGATCAAGCCGAACAGTTTCTCCCCGGAATACAGCGCGTATTCTCCAAACATCTTTTTGGCTGTTATCTCTCCAGCATTTTCGATTTGGTCTACAATGAAGTCAACGAATGTTTGATCAGAGGCCATGGTATTGTTTTTGTTGAAAAAAGTTTAACTTGGAGGAATGGAAGTTTAACCGTTCCATTACCCCATGAAATGATCTGATTTTCCTCTGTTATTCCAATCAACAAAGCTAAATAAATTGGAGATGATTAAGAAAGGTTTATTGATGATGGTGCTGATCGCTGCGGTTGTTGGGCAGCTAAAAGCAGCCTATATCCTGCTGCCAATGGACCCCGACAAGCAGAAGGACCACCTGAAGGCTTATGGGGTTACGTATTGGGTGTTGAATAACGGAGTGGAAGCCTGGTGGCTACTCAATTACCGGGGGGGCAGCTTTGCCTTTGAATACAATAAGCTTTTTGAAAAAGAATGTCTGACCAGAGGGGTATCGTACGAAATCGTCCCCGATGCCCAATTCAAAAATATACTCGATCAAATCGCCAATCCAGAGGTGAACATGGAAGCCATGAAACTGGAAAAAGCACCCAAAATTGCGGTATACACCCCGGAAGTGGACGGAAAAGGCAAGGCCATACAACCCTGGGAGGATGCGGTCACCCTTGTACTCACCTATGCGGAAATTCCCTTTGATATGTTGTATGATCGGGAAGTGCTCCAGGATAAATTGCCTCAATACGACTGGCTACACCTGCACCACGAAGATTTTACCGGGCAGCTTGGACGCAACACTCGCGGGTATCGAAACGCTTCCTGGTATGAAGAATACAAGACAAGATCTGAGGATTTGGCCCATAGCCTGGGGTACAAAAAAGTATCACATTCCAAACTGGCAGTAGTCAAAAAAATCCGGGAATGGGTAGCTGGTGGCGGTTTTATGTTTGCCATGTGTTCGGCCACCGAAACTTACGACATAGCACTGGCAGCAGATGGGATAGATATTTGCCATGAAATTTTTGACGGAGATCCTACAGATCCCAATGCGCAGTCAAAATTGGATTTTAATAAAACCTTTGCCTTTAAAAATTTTATTCTGGCAGATGGCCCTTCCGGGCATAATTTTTCTACCATTGATGTTGGTCGCGGATGGTCGCGAAACGTATCACCCCAGCAGGATTATTTTACCTTGTTTGATTTTTCGGCCAAATGGGATCCCGTTCCTTCCATCCTTACCCAGTGCCATACCCGAACAGTCAAGGGGTTTATTGGGCAAACCACCGCATTTAGAAAACAATACCTGAAAACCAATGTATTGATTTTGGGTGAAAACAAAGCTCAAAACGAGGCGCGTTACATCCACGGCATTTTTGGTAAAGGGTTCTGGACCTTTTACGGGGGGCACGATCCCGAAGATTACCTGCACAGAGTCGAAGACCCGGACACCGACCTGAGTTTGCACCCCGATTCTCCAGGGTACCGCTTGATTTTGAACAACATCCTTTTTCCCGCAGCAAAGAAAAAAGAACGGAAAACTTGATGAAACCGTAAGATTAATCCCAAACATACCGCTCATCATACTCCACTTTGTACTTTTTCAAAAAAGCCCTATATTCCATTTGGAAGTCTTTCTTTCGATGGTGTTCGTGTTGATTGGCTATGTATCGGATTACAATGTCTACCTGCTTGGGATTTACCGAAAATGCCCCATATCCATCTTGCCAGTAAAAGTTTTTTAGCGATTCATGCCTCGTTTTGAACCACTTCGAAGAATTGGCTTTTACCTTTTCTACCAAGTCCATGAGCGCTATCTTTTTTGATAAGAGGCACAGAATATGCACATGATCGGTATACCCTCCCACGATGATGGCTTGACAGCCCAACTCATTGCAAGTCCCGCCCAAGTAGCTGTGTAACTCCTGCTCATAGGGTGGGTAGATCAGCTGCTGGCGGTATTTGGTGCTGAACACGATGTGGATGTAGTTTTTGACGAGAGATTGTCCCATGTGTGTCTAGTGAGATGGGCTACACTCATCGTTAAGAGATTACATGCCGCTACCGATGGGCTGCACCCATCGTTACGAGATATCGCCCCTTCAGGGCCACCATCATAAAAGCCCTGAAAGGGCGATATATCATAAGATAGGGCATAGCCCTATTAAATCAAAATGGCCAAGCCCTATCGCAAATATAGGCCCAATCCTACATTCTTTTTTCTTACCTTTGCCCCCAATTCCTAAAAAATCCCCGCCCGTGGGGACAAAATCACCCCAACTAACGTTAATACCCGAACAACGCTACGCATATGGAATACAAACCACGCGAAATCGAAAAAAAGTGGAAAGCCTACTGGGATGAGCACAAGGTCTACAAAGTAAGCCACCAGAGCGACCGCCCGAAGTTTTACGTCTTGGACATGTTCCCTTACCCATCGGGAGCCGGATTGCACGTGGGGCACCCCCTCGGCTACATCGCTTCGGACATTTACGCGCGGTACAAGCGTTTGAAAGGGTTCAACGTGTTGCACCCCATGGGTTACGATGCCTTTGGTTTGCCCGCGGAGCAGTACGCCATTACGACCGGAGTACACCCTGCGAAGTCCACCGCAGCCAATATTGCCCGTTACCGCGAGCAGTTGGACAATTTGGGCTTCAGTTTCGATTGGGATCGGGAAGTACGCACCTGTGAGCCTTCCTACTACAAGTGGACCCAGTGGATTTTTGCGGAGTTGTTCAATCACTATTACGATAAAGCCCTGAACAAGGCGATGCCCATCGAAACCCTGGTGGCTCGTTTTGAAAAAGAAGGCAACACCCAGGTCAACGCTGCTAACTCTCAAGACAAAACCTTTAGCGCTGCCGATTGGCAGGGCATGAATAAAAAGGAGCAGGCTGACGTACTGATGAACTACCGCCTGGCCTATAAAAAAGCTTCTTACGTCAACTGGTGTGAAGCCTTGGGTACCGTATTGGCCAACGATGAGGTGAAAGACGGCGTATCCGAACGCGGCGGCCACCCCGTAGAACGCCGGGCCATGATGCAATGGTCTTTGCGCATTACAGCCTATGCCGATCGTTTGTTGTACGATTTGGACAACATCGATTGGTCGGATGCCATGAAGCGCATGCAAGGCAACTGGATTGGCCGTTCGGTAGGTGCACAACTATTCTTTCCGATTGCAGGCTCTGAGCAAAAAATCGAAATATTCACCACGCGCCCAGACACCATTTTTGGCGCGACTTATATGGTGTTGGCACCCGAGCACGATTTGGTGCCGGAGTTGACCACCCCTGATCAAAAGGAAAAAGTTGAAACTTACCTGAGCTATGCCAAAGCCCGCTCCGAACGCGAGCGCATGGCCGATGTGAAAGAAGTAACCGGGGCCTTTTTGGGCTCTTACGCCATCAATCCATTTACCGAAGAACAAATTCCAATTTGGATTGGCGAATATGTGTTGAAAGATTATGGTACCGGGGCCATCATGGCCGTACCCAGCGACGACGACCGCGATGATGCTTTTGCCCGTAAGTTTGGCTTACAAATCATCGATGTAGTCGACAAGTCCAATTACCCCGGCTCCACCCGCCACGATAAAGAGGGCATCATCATCAATTCCGGCTTTTTGAATGGCATGGAAGTGCCTGCGGCCATTGATGAAATGTTGAACCGCATTGAAGGTATGGACTTGGGCAAACGCCAGGTCAATTACAAATTGCGCGATGCCTTGTTCAGTCGCCAACGTTACTGGGGTGAACCTTTCCCCGTGACTTATGATGCCGATGGCATTGCTGAGGCAATGGCGCCTGCGGACTTGCCTTTGGAATTGCCCGATATGGACGATTTTAAACCCAGCACTGGCGGCCAGGCACCTTTGGCGCGGGCAACGGACTGGGTGAATTTGCCCAATGGCATGACGCGGGAAACCGATACCATGCCCGGCTCTGCCGGTTCGTCTTGGTATTTTCTGCGCTACATGGATCCGCAGAATGACCAGGAGTTTGCCAGTCAGGATGCGGTGAACTATTGGCGGGATGTGGACTTGTACATTGGGGGCACCGAACACGCGGTGGGCCACTTGATGTACTCCCGAATGTGGCACAAGTTTTTGTACGACAAAGGATTGGTGCCTACGGTTGAACCCTTCAAAAAGTTGATCAACCAGGGCATGATCCAGGGCGTTGTGGAAAACCTGTACATGCAAAAGGATAAGGTGAATGGCGTAAACCGCTTCATTTGTGCCTCCTTGTTGGCCGAAGAGGAAGCCAAGGGCCATAAGTTCACCAAACTGCCCGTATTGGTGGATTATGTGGCGGATTATGGCCTGCCTGCTTCCCACTTGAATGAGGTGGGGGTGAAACAGTTCATCGCCTGGCGCCCCGATTATGCCGAGGCCATCTTTGAAGGTACGGATGCCATTTTCCAAAACGGAGTGGTTACGGCTAAAGCTGGCAAAACCGGTGCTTTCCAGTTGATGACCCAATCGGAGGTCGGCAAAATGTCGAAGTCTTTGTACAACGTGATCAATCCCGACGATGTCGTTGAGCAATACGGTGCAGACTGTTTCCGCATGTACGAGATGTTCCTGGGGCCAATCGAACAAGCCAAACCCTGGGACACCAAAGGCATCAGCGGGGTGTACAACTTCTTGCGCAAATTCTGGGGTTTGTTTTTTGACAAACAGGGCAAATGGACCGTTTCAGATGCCGAACCTACCCGTGAGGAATGGAAAATCCTGCACACCGCCATCAAACGGATCACCGACGATGTGGAGCGCTATTCCTTCAACACCTGCGTGAGTACCTTCATGATCGCCACCAACGACTTGCAAAAAGCAGGCTGCAACAAAGTGGCGATTTTGGAAGAATTGGTGCAGTTGATCGCGCCCTTTGCGCCGCATTTGGCGGAGGAATTGTGGCAGGGCTTGGGGAAATCCGGCTCGGTGCACCACGCCAATTTCCCGATTTTGAACGAGGCTTATTTGGTCGAAGATACCATCGAATACCCTGTTCAAATCAACGGCAAATTGCGCATGACGGCTGCTTTTGCTGCGGATACGCCTCCACAGGTTTTGGAAAAAGCCATTTTGGAGCTGGAAGCGGTACAAAAATGGACCGAAGGTAAGGAAGTGAAAAAAGTGATTGTTGTTCCGAAAAGGATGATCAATATTGTGGTGGCGGGGTAGGTTTGAACCGCTTCGTTACTAAGGTACAAAGGCTCTGAGGGGATTTTCTCTTGGGGCCTTTGTGGTTTTCATTCACCAAAAAGGCACTGGGAGTTCTAGCCCTACTTTTACCCAAAGTGTAGAAAAAAAACCTTGTATTTGTACACAACTTCGCTGGCTTGAATTTTTACCTCTAAGTAAAAATTAAAACCATGAGTGATGTACAAAACTTGGCGCACCAAGACGCCATTGAAAAATTACGGGATTTAATCGAAGACTCTCGCATAGCTATGCTTTGTTCAAATTTGACCAATGTTCCCTTTTCCTGTTGCCCAATGGCAACCCAAAAGGTGGAGGAAGAAACGGGCGTAATTTGGTTTTTCACCACCGTAAGCCATCAACATATTGATGAAATCAACCGTGATAACCGTGTTCAGTTGATTTATGCTGACAATGGTGATTCCTCCTACCTGGTGCTGTCTGGAAAAGCGGAAATTTCTAGTGATCGGAAAAAAATAGAAGAATTGTGGAATCCCTATGTTAAAGTATGGTTTCCAGATGGCGTAGATGATCCAAAACTTCGCCTTTTAAAAGTAACTCCCCAAGATGGGTTTTACTGGGATACCAAAAATGGCAAAATGGTATCTTTTCTGAAAAGAATGTCTTCCTTGATTACTGGTCAGACTATGGATGACAGTATCGAAGGAAATTTGAGCCTGACTAAGTAATAAAACGTAACGTATGAAAATAAATGCCGCCAGGGGAGAGACTTGTTCCAGCAGGTAAGCTAATCAGTAGGTCTCAGGTTCGCATCCCAGGGGTAGGTTTGGAAACTTTGTCCTAATACACAAAGGCTCTGAGGGGATTTCTCTTGGGGCCTTTGTGGTTTTGAGGCGAAACTCTTTTACTTTGTCGGCTCAAGCTTTATCTTATCCTAGTAGGCCAACTAGTCCCCAGGCGTAAATTAAAATTGCGCCTTTCTGCTAAATGAATTAAATTTGTTGAAATCAAAGGCGAAAAATGACACGTATTACTTTAGATGTAGACAATGCACATCTTTCTACGTTGCTGCTTTTTTTAAAGACCTTGAATTATATCGAGGTAAAAAAAGTAGAACGTGAGGCGGTGTCTGAACAAGATGAACGAGAAAAATTAAATAAGCTGAATGCCTTAGCTGGTGCATGGTCAGATGACCGCACTGCAGAGCAAATTATTGCAGAAATTAAAGAAGCAAGAGTGTTTAACCGGAGTATTGAGGCACTATGAATAAATATCTTCTCGATACCAATATTGTCATCTTTTTGTTTAGACAGAAATATCAGGTTCAAGAAAAAATGGCCTCTGTTGGGCTTCAAAATTGTTTTGTTTCCGAGATAACATTAGCTGAACTAAAAATTGGGGCTGAAAGTAGCGCAGACCCAGCAAAAAATCATGCACTGATCAATTTATTGACTGAAACGGTGACCGTTTTACCCATCTCTAAGGTACTTGATGTATTCGCATTTGAGAAAGTTCGCCTAAACAAAGCAGGAACACCCATGCACGATCATTTTGACGTTTTAATTGCTGCAACAGCATTGGTTTATGACCTTGTGGTGGTGACCAACAATACCAGGCATTTTGTAGTTTATGAAGGCCTGGAAGTAGAGGACTGGACCTTATCTGCCCCTGGACAATTTGTGTAGGGGTTACGTTGTTCCAGTGGAGAAAGAAGGGGCGGATCTGCCGAGTTTTCACTCCACTTGCCACTCTCTCTTGAAAAACTTATCTTTACCAGCACAAATCAATCAACATGTCTATTGTACTTGACTTGCCACAAGACCTGGAACAAAAATTACGCGCAACCGCATCCGCTGCGGGGCAAAATGTTGATGCCTATATTTTACGCCTGTTGGAAAAAAATGTGCAGGGTCAACCCAGCCAAGAAAAATCCAAGAGCATCGCTTTGTTACAGCTGATCAATCGTGGGTTGCCAACCGAAGTCTGGAGTCGTTTTTATAGCTTGGTTCAAAAGAGGGAACATCATACCATCACTGATACTGAATTGGCTGAATTAATTGAGTTGACCGATTCGATTGATCTTGCCCATGCCCAGCGGATGGAGGCCTTGGTGGAGTTGGCGGTATTGCAAAATAAACCTTTAGAGGCATTGATGGATGAATTGGGCATTGGCCCCATGGCAGTAGAACGGTACTCAATCAACTAAGTGGCCAACCGAATCAATAGATTTGTTTTATCATGAACTCTTCTTCATCAATTCCTTTAAAGACATTGAATAAGTCAAAAAAATGACCTAACTTTGAAAAGTTGAATTTAAAAATGCATCCGCAAATATGGAGAACATCAAGATATATGATGAGGTGGCCACTTTTTTAGCACAATCTGCTCCTGTGCAAATATTGGCTTATCGGCCTTCAGAAGCGACACAACATCGTTTTGATGACCTGGTATGGAAGAAAAAGGAGCAAACGCTCAGCGCTGAAGAGGCATCGGAGTTGGAACACTATTTTATGTTGGAGCATATTTTCCGCTTGGTTAAAATACGTGCTGCGATTCAGATGGCGCAATGAGTGAGTACATTTCTAAGCGGCAACGTAAGGCTATCGCTCAAAGAGCTAAAGGTTGTTGTGAATACTGCTTAATGCCAGAACGCTTTTCCTTATTCACTTTCCATATTGATCACGTGATCAGCCTTAAGCACGGAGGGATTACTCACTTTGATAATCTTGCCTATTGCTGCGGCATTTGCAATTCAAATAAAGGGTCCGACTTGGGCACTTTTTTGAAAAACCCCGAAACCATCATCCGCTTTTTCAATCCTCGTACTGACCAGTGGTTCGATCATTTTGAATTGATAGAAGGCATGATTCATCACCATACAATCATTGGGGAGGCAACCATCAAAATTTTCAAATTCAATGAGGTAGAACGAATTTTGGAACGTAAGCTTTTGATTGAGGGAGGATTCATTAGGGGTTTTAAATAGTTGAATCAAAAATTCCAGGATCATGACCAGTGAAGATCGAATTATTTTGGACTACATGGCCATGCTAAACCACCTCAGTTCTGATTTGAAGCTGCGCCTGATCATGCAATTGACCAATAGCCTCAGAAAGGAATATGTAGAAGGTATTCCTGAAAAAGATGAGCCCTGGAAGGGTTTGTTTGGTGCATGGCGAGATACGGATGAGAATTTAGCACAGTTCGTTAGGGAGGGGAGATTGCTTGATTGGGAAATTCCAAGCTTTGACTAATGATAGGCTTGCTGGATACCAATATTATAGTGGCCCATGTACTAGATACTTATGTGACGCGTAGGCCTGAAACAAACTAAATGGAACCCATAATCAGGCTGTTTCGGTAAACAAAACTTAAAATATGATCAACTTATTAAACGACTTTATATCTTATCTAGGTGCAGGTAACGCACTATCAATTTTTCTGTTCATTCTTGGGACTTTTCTAGGGTTTTATTTTTACTTTAAAACTTTTTTTAGGTTGACCTATTCATCAGCTAGAGTATGCAAATTGTGTGAAAGTATTAATGACTGGAAAAATGAAAACAACATCCTTAGCTCAAGGATTTTGGTTTGCAATAACGGTAGGAAAACACTAACAAAAAAAGAAGTCAGTCATCTTGAAATAAGCTCGGCGCTCAAAATGATCAAAAATTTTCGTGTAATAAAGGGTGAAGGCCATTTGAAACCACTAGCGAAAGATGGTAAGATCATATTGAATTTTGACTATTTGGATTCTGGCGATGCATTTGTTTTGGAAATTGAACATAGTGGTGAAATCGAATTTAAAGGGAGAATTTCAGAGACAGGCAGGATACTGCAAACTGAACCAAGAACATGGTTCTGGGTTAATCTATTTACTTCCCTTCTGCTTTTTGCTTTAATGTCCTACAACGTATTCTTAATGATAGATAGTGACAAGTTGATTGTCAGTACTATTATCAATTTTATTTTACTTGTTGGCATTTATGCTTTGATTAGATTTATTCACTCCTTGCTCTTTATTCCCGATAGGTTGGCATCAAAATATCTGGACACTCAAGATAAAACTAGTAGAGCTTTCAAAAATGAGTTTTAAAGGGTGTTCTCACAGAAAGTATTTGACGAAATCAACTTGTTTTTGGGTGGCGCTTCTATAGCATCGTGCATACGCTGCGTCTTGAAAACGCGGAGATAATGGGTGCAAAGTCATGAAGTGTAAGACCATGCACCAGCGTTGCGCTTTGGTGTAGATGTTTTTCTATTTTAGTTTTAGTTTGAACATAGATAAGTTGATAAACCTTTCAAAACTCGTAGTAGCACGTTTAAATTCTTCATCCCCCCTATAAAGCTTTATCATTTTAAGAATATTTCCCGGATGATAGTATAATGAATAAAAATAATCTATGCTCCGTGTTTTATTAGTTAGTGAATTATATAAAATCTGTTCGAAGTCTTGACTTATTTGTTTTTTTTCAAAAATTTTAAAGATTTCTATTTCAGGTAATGAAGTGTAGTAGCCATCAGAATACTTAGCGATTTCATAGGATTTCAAGTTTTTCCTCTTAATTAGCCTTATATCTTGGAGTGTGAGAATACCACTATCTAACCGTTCTTGGCTATTTTGCTTGTATTTATTATAATCATTCTGTTCTGTTCGCTCTTCAAATCTTAATCCAGCCTGTTTAAATTTCAAAGCTACTTTATTTTGACTTCTCTTAAAGCTGATTTTTGCTCTTGAATAATTAAGGGTGGATATAAGTCTTTCATTCTTATTAGAGTTAAGAACATTTTCGATTTCATCTAGCGGAATCGAAAGTGTTCGGTGATGTCTAATTAGTCTACTTTCTTCAATTTTGTATGTTCGTTCACTTATCTTATTTATATATTTTGGCGGAAGTTTGAACCATTCAATTTCTAAATCTTCAGGTTCGAATTTTTCTTCCAAACAAGATATTATTTTGGATGGTGCATATAATTTAATAAACTCTGAAAGTAAATGCCTAACTCCCTTTTCAGTCATTTCTTGCAGCTCATTAATTAATCGAATCGATTCTTCTAGTGAAATTAGATTTCTACTTTGTAGTGTCTTTAAAGCTATTGGCAACCCGTGCAAAGTGTAATCTTTCCTTTGGTAGTACTTTGTCCAATACAGATAAATACTAGAGATATCAATTTTTCTGTTTTCCAGCAGTGCTAATCGAATGTATCTGTGTATTTTATCGCCAAGACCAAAGCTACCCAAATCACTATACTTGTAGATAAGCTCCTTCAACGTTAAATCTTGATTCTCATTTTTTCCATTGTCAATTCTATACCCATAAGAAATTAAATTATTAAATACACCTTGCAAAATCCATTTTCGATCATAGTGAGGGGCATCATATTTTTTGATTAAAAATTGCTCAAGTTTGTAATCAGCTTCGGAAGTATTACCATTTAGATATTCCTCAAAGGTAGATTTTAGTATTTCATAGCCTTTTATGTTTGATTTATGAATGAAAACATTCTCAATGATATAAGTTATATGCTCCCTGAATCTTATCTTATCTCTTAATTTTTTGTCAATATTTTTTTCGCCTACCTTTGTAGAGTGCTTTTCTAT
Organism: Haliscomenobacter sp.; assembly: GCF_041740695.1. Taxonomy (GTDB): domain Bacteria; phylum Bacteroidota; class Bacteroidia; order Chitinophagales; family Saprospiraceae; genus Haliscomenobacter. The sequence continues at coordinate 164,742 of NZ_JBGSLK010000134.1, forward strand.
GTATATTTCTTCTTCATAGATATCCTGTTCTAGTTTTTCATAAAAATGTTCAACTCCATAATGATCCTTGGCGGTTCTATTTAAAAGAATTGTAGTGTTTTTAGTTTTTACATAATAATACATTCCAAAAAGATAATCAGAACTAGTAATGTCTTCATCAGTTATCCCATTTGCAATCAAAGACCTAACATATGCGTAATAAAATGTATTGATTGTGGCTAGATGGTCTCGAGTGATTAAATTAAATATTAAAGATAATTCGTAATAGTTATTAACGCTTAGTATGTTTGGAGGACATTCAACTAGGGTTTCTCTCAATTGAGTATAGAAAGATTTTATTGATTCAAAGTCAACAGAATTTTCTAAAATTTTTTCAAACGTTTCCATTGATGCATACTTGATCAAAATTTTCTTTTTCTGTTCCATAGAAAGTTGAAAAAACTTAAACCTGGATAAAAATCTTTTTTCAAGGTTTAAAATAGATTCACTAACAATTTCACCAATTTTTTCTGATTTGGTTTCGTACTTAACCTGCTTTCTTAAAAAAGTATTAAAGCTATCGTGCAGTAGTGAAATTCTATTTAGCTTGATATCAAATAAATAGGGATGCTCCTTGATGAATTCTTCAACATAATCTTTTTCATCTCCGATAAATAAAACTACTTCTGATTTCATGATATAAGACATAGCGCATAAAAAAAATGATAAACTATGTTTACCTTTTTCGTTAGCTATAATGTTTTTATAATAGGAATCTATATTCTCAACCTTTTCGATTTTAGGGATTGTTTTGTGAATCTTGTAGTGTTCTGCCAAGTATTTAACAATTATTGGGTATCCCTGAGAAATTTTATAGATTTTGTAAATAATTGGATAATCTGATAAATGGAATAATGTTTTGAGAATTTCTTTAGTTTGGTTTAAACTCCAATTGTCAAGAATATGTTTTTTCCAATTTGTTTCATTTACTAAAGGTCTTGACAAAACAATTATTTTGCAATAATCCTTTGCTTTATTGATGAAATTGATAAAGCGCTCAAAGTCTTGTTCATTATAGTTTTCAATATGGTCAAGACCATCAATCATGAAAATTTTTTCTTCGGACTTTAGTTTTATAAAAATTTCTTCAATTTCTCTTGTTTTCTGGTCGCAAAAAAGTTTATAACTTAAATCCCGAATAAAATTTTCAAACTTTAATCTTTCTTTGTAATCATTATCTTGATTACCAATCCAAAATCGATAAATTATATTTTTTTTATACTTACTTTCTAATGTGTTTACAAAATGACTTTTCCCAACACCAGGTTTACCTTCAATTAGTAGGATATTTTCAAATTCAAGCAGTTTGTGACTTATTAAAATAGATTTCTCTTGTAATTTAGTTATGAATATTTTGAGTTGAGGCAATGATTCAATAGGTATATTCCATATTCTATTGTCTAGGATTGAACTAAAAAAACTATCGATTTCATTTTTTCTTTGTGGATCTTTTTCATAAATTTTCTCTATTATTCTGTCAATTTGAACTCTTGACAAAGAAACTATGGAAACATTTTTATCAAGTTTGTAGCTCTCAAAATTCAAAAACTTTTCGTTTGGTTTAATAGGTATATGTTTGAAGAAGATTATATTTTGATTTATCGATAGTTTATGCGGTTTTTCTTTGATGAAAATTTCATTTTCCTTTATCGTTAAATCTTCAATTGATACATCCTCAAAGTCCTTTATTTGAAGTTGAAAACTTTCTGAATTAGTGGTAAGGATTAAATCGTCAAAATTATCAGGAGTCTTGGCCTCTATCTCAATTTTAGAGATGTTGCGTTCACCATCCATAATTGATAATAGCAGTAAAGTTACTTGTTTTTGATATGTGTAGCCACTGTACGCGTTTCTCATTTATTTTCTGGCTTGTATATGTTTGTCTAATATGAAAAATTTTGATTTTACGCGCGGAACTCAATTAGGCCTGTGCCTGTCATGAAAATATGCGCACTTTTTGCACTGACTTGATAAAGATAAAGAAAGTGTATTGATTTTCCAATACGCTGAAATTTTTAATGTTAACATAAGTTCTACAGCAGTTTCTTGTGCTTTGCATACCAGTATAACCATCTGTTCAAATGCCGTTTGTTCTGCTTCAAGCCCTCTTTAAACGCTACATTTTCTTCGCAACTATAGCCTTTGAAGTCTACTGTTATGTTTTCAAATGATGCCCCTATAAGTGTATCGTTTTTATAGACAAGTCCGCTAAAAAACCAATCTCTTGCAAGACCCGAGAGCGGTTTACCTTCTTTGTCTTGCCATTTAAAAAAATAACGCGAGGTATCTTTTGAAATAAATGAATAGTCTTTAACGAGAACAGCATTACATGACAACAATGCTACACTGTCATTTCTATTCGGTTTACCTCTACTGTCATACCTTACTCCAAATTTATCCGCATTCACGGCGTAAAAATCGAGTTTTACTTCATCCAACGTATTCCATCGGCGCTCTTTTGATGAATAGGGTTTATCGCAAGAACAAATTAGTTCAACGAAGATTAGCATTGTGAACAAAAGTCTGCATCTCATGACTTTATTTTTTTAAAAGATATTGATTGGGATAGGTGTTGATGACGAGACATATTTCAAAACACTTATTGCACCAACCTTCTCTTCCGCAAACCTAAAGACAATTTTTGCGTTTGTCAATGCCCCCAAAATCCGTACTTTTAGCCCCAGATTTTTCCCAAAACACGATTATGCACAACATGAACCCAAACCAGGCAACATCCATTTATACTTTGCTGCAGGTAGCAGCGCTATTTTTATGCAGCATCACCTGGGGTTATAGCCAAACCGTCACACCCACTTTAAGCAACCCCTCTCGCTGCGACACGGCCTGGGCGATCAGGGATTTTACCTGCCCCGACAACAACGGCTTTTTTTTGGCCAATCTCTTCAACATTCGGGTGAACAACGCACCTGGAACGGTCTTAGGGCGGGACGTTTACCTCAAAGAAGTACGTTTGCGCATCCAACACCAATGGGCCGCCGACTTGGCCATTCGCCTGATTTCACCCAATGGCACCCGGGTTATTTTGAGCATGAACAATGGTGGGGGGGAAGACAACTATGGCGTGCCTGACAGTGCCAATTGTCAGGGTTATGTGCGTTTTACCACCAGCGCTTGTACGCCGATTGACCAAGGTGAAGCGCCATTCATTGATAGGCCTTATTTGCCACAGGAATCCTTCCTCAATTTTAACGACAACAAGACCAGCGCGAACGGCGAATGGCAATTGTTGATTTGTGATGACTCCCAACAAGACACCGGGCGTTTGGAATTTGTAGAGCTCATTTTTGCCCCTTTGAGCTGTTTGCCTGCCCAATCTGTGCACATCGTTTCGCAGGATACCACCACCGTTGTCCTCAATTGGACACCCACCGATGGCTGTAGCGCTGGCGTTTCTGTCATCGAATACGGCCCACCTGGATTTGTACCGGGCATTGGCGCACAGGCAGGTGCCCAAGGCCGAGTGGTACCTTTTACCGCTTGCCCACCCTATGCTTTGCAGGGACTTTTACCCGATACCCCTTACGATATTTACGTGCGTCGAACCTGCAATGGGGGCGCTTTTTCCGACAACTCCTGCCCCATCAGCGTTCGAACGGGCTGTTTGCCGCCCAAGCCCACTACGCTGGAAACCTTCAACAACCAACTCATTTGTGACCCCATCTGCAACGCTGTTTGTGCCCAAACGGGGGTATGGCGCAACGCTCCTGGCAGCACCTTCAACTGGCTCATTTACAAAGACCCAACCCCCACGCCGGATACTGGCCCTGATCAGGATGTAAGTGGAAATGGCCACTATGCCTACATCGAAACCACTGGCTTTCAATGCGCCAATGGCAGCCAAGCCGTATTACAATCGGGCTGTTTTTTATTGGACAAAAAGAATTCCGACACCTGCCATTTGTCCTTTTATTACCACATGTACGGTAGTTCTACTGGAACTTTGCGTTTAGAGGTTTCCGTAGATGGGGGGCTAAGTTGGCAAATCCTCTGGACCCGTCAAGGCAGCAAGGGCAACCAATGGATCAAGGAGTCCTTGAGTTTGCGCAAATACACCAACGGTACTCTGATGCAATTCCGCTTTGTGGGCATCAAGGGCAACGGCTCTTTGGGCGACATCGGTTTGGATCACATTGCCCTGCATGGTTCAACTTACCTGGGCTGGCCAGAACAACCCTTTTACGCCGATGTTGACCGAGATGGTTACGGTAATGCTGCGGTGTTCATTTACAGCTGTGCCACTACGCCTCCCGCAGGTTACGTGACCAATAAAACGGATTGTAATGACCAAAATGCCAACATCAACCCCGGGCGCCCCGAAGTTCCCTGCGACAACATCGACAACAACTGCAACGGTGCAGGTGATGATACCATCTTGCTGCCACCCAATGTCAAAGGAGACACCATCTGTTCTGGCGAAGTACCCAATCTGAACGCAACTCCGGTACAAGGCGAGCTCATTTTTTGGTACACCCAGCCTATTGGCGGCACTGCCGTAAGCTCAGGGCAGGTATTTTTGCCCCAAATCCCTGCCAATAATGGTCTTACGCCAGTAATCTACCGCTATTATGCCGAAGCGGTTGACAACCGGCTGCGTTGTTTTTCCAACACCAGAGCAGAAGTCCTCGTGGTGGTCAATCCATTGCCCAATCCAGTAGTGACCGAACAACCTGAGATTTGCGCCCAGCAGATTTTTGACCTCAATCGGGTCAAACTCCAGGACGACCATTTCACCCAAGCCAGTTTGGCTTTCTACCGCGCCCTACCCGCCAGCGCCAGCACGCTCATCGACAATCCCTTGGTCAGCCCCGGTGTGAGCACCAAGTATTTTTTTGAAATGACCAGTCCGCTGGGCTGTAAAAAAACGGGAGACTTTACCTTAAAAGTCAACCCTTTACCCAACATAACCTTCAGTCCCTCCGACTCCTTCAATTTGTGCCTGGAATCTACCCAATTACTGGGGGCCAGCATCAGCGGCGGAACTGGAGCCTTCCGCTACTTGTGGAGCACGGGCGAAGAAACTGCCGCCATTCGCATCACCGCAGGCACCGAAAAAGGGATTAAATCCCGCTACCAACTCACCATCACGGATGCCAAGGCTTGTAGCAATACCGGAAAAGTAGTGGTCACCACGACCAACAGCATCGACTCCATTCGCCGCAGCACCAGCGATGTCAGTGTGTGCAATGGCAACAATGGCAGCATTACGATTACACCGCTCAATGGCCTGGCACCTTTTAGTTACACCTGGAATGGCGCGGGAATTCAGGGCGATTCCAGCAATGTGCCAGCAGGTGCTTTTACAATAACCGGACTGCAGCAAGGCTCCTACCGGGTGACCATTACCGACAATTCGAGCCGGGGCTGCCGCTTTATTCTGCGCAATGCCCTAATCAATGGGCCTGGGATAGAGGTGCGTAACATCGACATTCAACCGGTTACTTGCCACGGGGCCAAAGACGGCCAAATCAACCTGGATGTGCGCGGCAATCCCCGCTTCAAATGGAGCAATGGGGATACCACAGCCATTTTGAGCAAAGTGCCCGGTGGAACTTATGCCGTAACCATCACCAGCGCAACTTGTAGTACGGTGTTGGACAATCTGGTGTTAACTGAGCCAGATTCGGTACGCGTCCTGGCCACTTTTACCCAACCCCTTTGTTTCGCCAGCCTGGATGGCCGCATCGATTTGAGCGTATTTGGCGGTGCGGGTAACTTTCAGTACCGCTGGACCAACAACTCGATCAAAGAAGACCTGGAACGGGTAGCCCGAGGTGCCCATGCAGTAACCATCACCGATGGAGCGGGTTGTTTGTACACCCGGACTTTTAGTTTGAGCTCGCCTGCCTTGTTGACGGTGGGCATCGACTCCAATTTGGCCGTCACCTGTGCAGGTTTCCGCAATGGCATGATTCGGGTAAGTGGTCGGGGAGGCACCGCACCCTACCGCTACAACTGGGAAACGGGCGCCACCTTGCCCGTCATTCGCAACCTGGCAGCGGGCAATTACAAAGTGACCATTACCGATGCCAACAATTGTACCAGCACCCTCACGATTACCGTTGGCAGCCCGGCGGCATTACAAGTCAATGCGGGGAGTATTACTGCGCCCAAATGTTTTGGCGATACCACCGGAAGGATTGCCACGCTGATTATAGGGGGCACTGCGCCCTACCGCTATACCTGGAATACTGGGCAAAGCACGGCAAACCTACTTAGTTTAGGCGTTGGCCAATACAAAGTGCTGGTGCGCGATGTCAAAGGTTGTACCGCAGATACTTTCAACGTAGCGCTAAATGCCAGTTCAAAAATAGCCCTGACGGCCACGATTAACGCGCCGACTTGTTTGGGTTTGGAAAATGGGATTGTCACCATCGTACCCCGAGGTGCTGCTCCTTTTCGCTACACCTGGGAGAAAGGGGATACCACCAATTTTGTGCTCAACCTCGGAGTCGGTCAGCACAAAGTGCGGATTCGGGATGGGCAAGGCTGTATTTTTGACACCAGCTTTGTTTTACAGCCGGAAAAACAACCGCTTTTGGCGAGTATCACGGCAGTACCACCCTTGTGCTTTGGCTCCCGGGATGGTTTTATTAATGTACAAATGCTGCGGGTAGAAAACCCAGGCATCAGCTTTAAATGGAACGACGGCTCTACCTTAGAGGAGCGCCGTGACTTAGCTCCAGGTTTGTTTTCGGTGACCATTACCGATCGCTTAGGTTGTATTTGGAAAGAGGATTCCATTTTGCTCAGTACGCCACCAAAACTGAGCCACGAAGTAATGGCTTTGGGGCAAATCAATTGCAATGGCGACTCTACTGGCTTTATTGAATTAGCCGTCAGTGGCGGCAATAAGCCCTACAAATACTCCTGGATCGGGAGCACTTCTACTGGGCCTAGCGCCTATCGCCTTCCAGCGGGCAATTACCGCCTTTTTGTGCTGGACGACAATGGCTGCCCGCTCAACCTCGAATACAATCTCACCCAACCGAGCAAACTGAACGCGGAAACAAAAGTGCAGGTAGGCAGTGTGTGCCAGGGCGACCGCTCCAATGTATTGAGCGTCACCGCGAGTGGAGGCACCTTGCCTTATAGCTACTTGTGGAGTACCGGGGCGCGCACAAGTGCCATTGTGAATCAACCCGCCGACGATTACAGCGTGACCGTTACGGATGGAAATGGCTGTACCGTAGAACCTACGACCATCAAATTGCGCAATGCGGGTGACCCCATCCAATTGACGGCTTTTGTGGCCACGGACATTAGTTGTTTTGGGAAAAAAGATGGGGAAGTGAGTGCCAGCATTACGGGCGGTACGGCCCCTTATTTGTTCGTGTTCAACAATGTGGTGAATTCCATCAGCACTTCCCAAACAACCGTTAAAATCAGCAACCTGCCCGCCGACAATGATTATCAGGTACTGGTGGTTGACGCCAAAGGTTGTCAAGTTACTTCCGTCCTGAAATCGATTAGTGAACCCGCACGTTTGCGGATTCGCCGCGATAGCATTCGCAATAGCATGTGTGGCAATCTGATTGGGGGAGGGGTGTACGTTTCCAGCTCAGGTGGGAATCGGCCATACAGTTACACCTGGTACGACTTTACGACCAAACTCCCGATTGCCAATACCGAAGATTTGACCCAGGTGGGTGGAGGTTCGTATTACGCCATCGTCCACGATGCGCGGCTGTGCCGGGATTCCCTGCCCCCAGCCAGTATTCAGGGCAACGCACCCTTAAAAGTTGCCACATTGGACATCACCAACCCGAAATGTCGGGGTGAGGCCAGTGGGGTCATTACCGTAGACATCCAGGGCGGGCGGGCACCCTACAAATATACCTGGAACAATCGACTGGGCAACAGCAGCATCAACAACCTCAAAGCGGGAGAATACACCCTGCTGGTGAGTGATTCAGACAGTTGTAAAGCCAGTTTTGGGCCTTTTACGGTCTCAGAACCAATTAAGGGAATAGTAGTAGCCGACACCATTACCGCTGTACAATGCAATGGTGGCGCTTCGGGCGCATTGACCATTGGCCTGAGCGGTGGCTTAGCCCCTTACCGCTGGACCTGGCAAAATGCTCAAGGGCAGGTATTGGGATTGGATGTACGCAAAATCAACAACCTACGCGCCGGGCAGTATTCCCTGCTGGTGAGTGATGCGGACAATTGTTCCTTGTTTTTCACTTATGCCGTACCCCAGCCAGATCCGATCCGTGCCAATTTTGCAATAGTTCAGCCCAAAGGAGACTTGGCGAATGGCTCCATCCTGGCCAAACCAAGCGGGGGAAATCCGCCTTATCGCTACCGCTGGGGCAACAATGCTACGACGGATAACTTGAGCAATATCCCCAAAGGCACTTATTTCCTGACCATTACCGACAGCAAAAACTGCCAGAGTGGGGAGTCAGTTTTGGTCATGTCTACTGCGACTCTGGATTTTACCCTGGTCGAAGCCGCACGGGTGTTTCCGAACCCTACGCAGGATGTTTTGCAAGTGGAATTGCAACTCAAGGAATCGCTGCCGTTAGAACTGGAGTTGTTGGATTTGACGGGTAGGGTAGTCTGGCGGCGGAAATTGGGGCAGCAGTTGCGGGTGAATGAGCGAATTGGCTTGCAAGAGCTTCCGTCAGGCACTTATCTGCTGCGATTGAACAGCGAGAAACGATTTTTATACCAGGAATTCGTTGCAAAATTGAATGACTAACTCACATTACACAAGTTTGATTCTAATCAAGGTGCAGCTAAAGTGCATAGCTTCATTCTATTTAACCTCAGGTTTTTTTTACCGCAGAGTTTCACAGAGTACCCGCAGAGTTTCACGGAGTTTTTAAGTTAGGCCATCTGCGATGGCAAATAGTGCTCAGAGGCCGCATTGAACAGTAGCTGGCACGAAAAAATCAAATTTCAGTAGTACCCGAACGCTCGCCACCGCAGGTGGCAAACTCCTTTAAACTAAAAGAAACTCCGTGAAACTCTGCGGGTACTCTGTGAAACTCTGCGGTTAAAAACTGCGTAATGTGAGTAACTAAATAAAATAGTTACACTTTTTTGCACAAAAAACTTATATTGCCCATTAAAATTTGTAACAACGTAAAAGAGCTTACGTCTAAACAGTAATCACTGAGAATACACCAACAATAAAACTACCCCCTGAAGCAGCGAGAGAACCATGATTTACGACGGCTTCCCTATTTATCAACAGCTCGACAAAATGGACTGTGGCGCAACTTGTCTTCGGATGATTGCCCGTCATTATGGTCGATTTTACTCCCTGGAATACCTGCGCGAACTCAGTCACGTAGGCCGCCAAGGAGTAACCCTGCTGGGCATCAGCGACGCAGCAGAAGCCATTGGTATGCAAACCCTGGCCGTAGAAACAACTTTCGAACAATTGGCTTCAGTGATCCCCATGCCTTGTATAGTCCACTGGGAAAACGAGCATTTTGTCGTTGTTTACCGCATTTACAAAAACCGTGTTTGGATTGCCGACCCCGCTAAAGGACGTTACCTATTGGACAAAGACGAGTTCATGCGGCATTGGATTGTCGAATCTGAAGAAGAAGAACCACATGGAGTAGTCCTCTTGTTACAAACCACCCCCGAGTTTTATTCCCGCGATGGCGAAAAACAAAACAAGGGTGGCATCGGCTACATCGCCAAATATTTCCGCAATTATTCCAATCTGGTTATCCAGCTTTGTGTCGGTTTGTTTTTGGGCATGTTGTTGCAACTCATTTTTCCATTCCTCATTCGAGGGGTCGTGGACGTGGGCATTGGCAACCGCAACCTCAATTTCATCACCCTCGTATTGGTTGCTCAAGGCGTTTTGTTTTTGACCCAGGTTTTGATTGAATACATCCGTACTTTCATCCTGTTGCACGTCGGGGTGCGGGTCAACATCAGCTTGATTTCCGATTACTTGATCAAGTTGACGCGGCTGCCGATCCGTTTTTTTGATAGCCGGGTCATGGGCGACTTGTTGCAACGCATCTCCGACCACGAGCGGGTACAACGTTTTTTGAGTTCTACCACCTTACTTTCAGCGTTTTCTTTCTTCAACCTCTTGGCCTTCGGGATCATCCTGGCCTCCTGGAACCTCCAGGTATTTCTGGTTTTCCTGATTGGTACTGTTGTAAATTTCTTGTGGGTAAACTGGTTTATGCAAAAACGGCGTGACCTGGATTACCGCCATTTTGCCCAATCTTCCGAAAATCAGGTCAACCTGATGGAGATGGTCAACGGCATGCAGGAAATCAAGTTGTACAATGCTGAAAAACAAAAACGTTGGGCCTGGGAACGTGGGCAAGCCCGGTTGTTCCGCACCAACATGAGCGAGCTGCGGGTCGAACAATTGCAACGCGCTGGGGCAGTAGCCATCAACGAAGGCAAAAACCTCCTGATCATTTATCTCATCGCACAAGCAGTGGTCAATGCCCAAATGAGTCTGGGGATGCTCGTCGCCGCACAATACATCATCGGGCAGCTCAACAGCCAGATCAATCGTTTGGTCGACTTCTTACAAGCCTGGCAAGAAGCCTCCATCAGTATGGAGCGCATCAACGAAATCCACCTGAAGGAAGACGAAGAAAACCCTCAGGAGAAAATGACCATTTTGCCGGAAACGGGCGATATCGTTATCAACAACGTAAGTTTTCATTACGAAGGCCCCAGTTCACCGATGGTGCTCAAGGGAATAGATTTGCGCATCCCCAAAGGTAAAACCACCGCGATTGTGGGCCGCAGCGGCAGTGGCAAAACGACTTTGCTCAAACTGCTCCTCAATTTTTACGAACCCAGCGAAGGCACCATTCGGGTAGGAGATGTATTGATGCGCAACCTCAGCAACCGCATCTGGCGGGAAAAATGCGGGGTAGTTATGCAAGAAGGTTACATTTTTAACGATACCATTGCGCGCAACGTAGCCCTCGGTGACGAAATCATCAACAAAGAAAAACTGCTTCGCGCAGTAAAAGTAGCCAACATCCAAAGCTTTATTGAAGCTTTGCCGATGGGCTACAATACCAAAATTGGCTCCGAAGGACTGGGTTTGAGCCAGGGCCAAAAACAACGTTTGTACATTGCCCGCGCGGTGTACAAAAACCCGGAATACCTGTTCTTCGATGAAGCCACTACCGCTCTCGACGTGTTCAACGAAATGGTGATCATGGAAAACCTGGATGAGTATTTCCGCCGTAAAACCTTGATCATCGTGGCGCATCGCCTCAGTACCGTGATGAACGCCGACAACATCATCGTGATCGAAGATGGAGAAATTGTGGAACAAGGCACCCACTCGGAGTTGACCTACTTGCGAGGAGCTTATTATCAGTTGGTGAAAAATCAGTTGGAACTTGGTTCTTGAGTAGTTGAGAAGGTTGAGGAAAGTTGAGGAAGGTTGAGATCTGGTCGCTGAGCGAAGTCGAAGCGCCGATCTCAACCTTCCTCAACTTTCCTCAACCTCCTAAACCAATAAAATGAAAGAATTAGAAGACATTGAAATCCGCAGTGAAGAAGTTCAGGAAATTCTGGGGACCCCCCCTTCCTGGATGGTGCGTTGGGGGAGCTTGAGCGCCTTTGCCTTGTTTGTGGTATTGATGTGGTTGTCTTTTTTGGTAAAATACCCCGATGCAGTGGACGCCGACATTCGTTTGGTGTCCAAAGATCCGCCTGTACGCCTTACCGCATTCAATGCCAATCGGATTGATGAAGTCATCGTAAAAAACAATACTCGGGTAGATTCAGGGCAGGCGCTAATCGCCTTTCGCAGCACCGCTAATTTTCGACACGTCTTATCTCTTGAAGATTACATCACCGCTTTACCCAGCATGCGGGATGAAGACTTATTGAAATTTAAAGTCCCTTCCAATTTGGTACTTGGAGAATTGCAAGCAGATTTATTTGATTTCCAGGACGTACAACTCAAGTACAATTCTGAAATGTACAAAAACCTCTCCAGTTCGGATTTACGTTCTTCCCAAAGCCGGATCAGCCGCTTGGATCGGAGCCTCGACTACCAAAAGGAAATGCGGCGGCAGATTCAGGAACAAATTGCCGAGGCTGAACAGGAACGCAAAAACAAAGAACACCTGGTATCAGTCGATCAAGCCTCACAAGAAGATGTCAACCGGGTGCATCGGCGCATCATGGAATTGAATAAAGAATTGATTCGGACCGAAACAGAAATCCGTGACCGGGAATCTGAACTTTCCGCTTTGCGGATCAAGGTGCGGAGCCTGGAAAGTGGTGCCGACAATGAAACCAATTTTGCTTCGGATGTATTGAGAGAATCGTTTACACGCTTACGAGAAGGGGTCAATACCTGGAAACAACGCTACATCATCGAATCCCCGCGCAGTGGTTTGGTGCAAATTGTTGGTCGGAATGTAGCCGAAAACAGCTTTGTGTACAAGGATGAACAATTGATGGTGATTCTGCCGAACAAGAACAAAGAGATTGTAGGCAAAATGTTCATCCCATTCAATCGTTCGGGACGGGTAAAAATCAAGCAGAAGGTAATTGTGCGCCTTGAGAGCCTGGATTTTCAAGAGTTTGGTGTACTGGAAGGTGAAGTCGCCTGGAAAGCCTTATCGCCCCGCGACGATGGCGAAAAGTCGGAAGTAGCGGTTGAGGTAATTTTTCCCAATAAAATGATTACCACGGCTGGTAAAGTAGTAGCCACTGAAGAGGAATTGTATGGAGAGGCTCGCATCATCACTGAAGAACGCCGGTTTATTGAACGGATTTTTTCGGGTATCCGAGGCTATAGCAACTATTAGACTTGAGGCGAGTTGATTATCAGGCAATTGATGAAAATAGGGTTCAAGTAAATTGGTACTTTTCTTGGCTCTGAACTCAAAAGAGCCTTATACATCTGTTCCAAGGCTAATCAGGAGTAGGGTAAACCTAATTTTTCAACATCCTCCATTTCTGGGGATGGCATAAATCACATTGCCGGAAACAGATAAATTGAAGACCTTATTGTTTACAGAAGGCAGCAACAGTTGCCAGGTTTTTCCCTTATCTGATGATCTAAAAATGCCGCTTGGATGCCCACAAAAGAAGTCGTCACCAACCTGCACAATTGAGGCAATGGAGAGGCTTGCCGGAAGGCCAGCATCAATGGGCTGCCAGGTTTTACCGCCGTCGTAGGATGTGCGTACTCTTCTGGTCTCCGACGTTGTATTGTAAGTGATGGCCGCGAATCCACCTTTGATGTTTTCCACCGCGATGCCCACACCGCCCTCACTAATCACAGTATCCCAGTTTTCTCCACCATCGGTTGATCGTATTATCCCCACCTGGCTGGTTGCCAAGAGTACCCCGTTTGACTCCACCATTTTCATTGCCCAGCCGCCATCATGGACTAGTTTCCAGGTTTTTCCATTGTTGGTGGATCTAAAAAGGCCCTTGTCGCAACCGATAAAAACGGTGCCTCCGGTAGTTTCAAAAACAGTGCGTACCTCTTTCTCTGGAAAATTGGTGTAGATGGGCGACCATACACTTGTTCCATTTGTTTTTTGTAAAAATTGGCCAGCGTAATTGTAGGCAAATATCCCGGTCTTGCCGGGGGTTATGCTGCTGTGTGCGGCAGGAAAAACCTCTTTTTCCCAGGAAGGAGTGGTGGAATTTGATTTGCTGTGGTACATCCCATTGTCAGCACACCAATAGAACCCCTTGTCATTTGCAAAGAAACCCTCTCCCTGCGCATTTCCGGGTAGCCCTTCGCTAATGTCCTGCCAGGTTTGTCCGCCATCATTGGATTTTAAAACGGTGTTTACAATTTCCGCCCTAGTGCTATCTTGAGCTGTGATTGGAGATGAGGGGAATTGAAAAAGCAGCAAAAAAGCAAGGTTATGGATTTTCATGGCCTTCATTGGTTTCGTGAAACAATGGGGCAAAGGTAGGGGAGGGTGATTGCGCTGTCGCTTTTTAATTGTAAAAGCTTGTAACGGATATGTAAAAGGTTTGGAAAGGAGCGAAAACTTTGGGAATTGGCTTTATTCTAGTTAACCTCAGGTTTTTTAACCGCAGAGTTTCGCAGAGTGCACGCAGAGTTTCACGGAGTTTTTAAGTTAGGCCATCTGCGATGGCAAAGAGTGCTCAGAGGCCGCATTGAACAGCAGTTGGTACGAAAAAATCAAATTTCAGTAGTGCCCGAACGCTCGCCACCGCAGGTGGCAAACTCCTTAAAACTAAAAGGAACTCCGTGAAACTCTGCGTGCACTCTGCGAAACTCTGCGGTTTAAAACTGCGTAATGTGAGTTAGTAAGAAACTTTTCCTGGGAAAATCTGGATGAGGATTTGTCGGTGCTGGGGCTGCTGGAGGGGCGGAAGAGTGTGAAAAGGGAAATTGTTCCTGAATGAGACTGGTCTTGTCTTTTGACCTCGATCATTTTTTTGGTATTGGTTTGATGAATTTTATTTGCCCTTGCGAAGCTCCTTCACTTCTTCCAAATCCAGCTTTCGCTTTCCAAAAATCCTTCGATTTTTACATCTTCTCCCAATAGCTCAGACAAGAAGTCTTCGAGTATGCCGAAGTTCTTTTTGTCGCGCAGCATTTTTTTCGCTGCCCAATCAAATCGAATGTGCTTTTGGGACATGGAAAATTACTTTTCAACAAAGATAAGATGTTTTAGGGGGTAAAAGTGGGTGGTTTTTTGTGTTTTTCACCCAGGAGTTGCAGCATATCTGTCAGTCGCGACGTATTGGAGTCGTTAATGGTATGCGCTGCTATTGGCAGCAGTTTTTACTTTTCATCCTCACGTTCAAAATAATCAGAAATAGTGGTTTCTTCCTTCAATGCTGATGCAATGATTTCATTTTCGCAAATAAATTTTGTGAATATTTGAAATTCGATGCAAAATTCTTCTGTTAATTCTACCAAGTTTGGAAAAGCGACAACTACATTTTCTTTTTTCGCTATCATTTTATAAAGCACCAGATTTTTAGAGGGACCCGAGTAAAACTTTTCAATTTCGACAGTATCTAATACTACTAAATTTTCTCGATTAACGAGGTCTGATTCAAAGCAATACTGTGGATGGTGGGTATACTTAAATGCTTTGGGGTGTTTAATGAAGTTAGTCCACCTTTTAATTTTTTTTGTAGTAATGAAATTTTTCTCAAAAAACGTTCTCAAAATTTGATTCTTGTCCTCGGGATTGATTATTTCAAAAATTTCATATATTCTTTCCACATTTTGATAAAGCCAAAAAATATACGTCTTAAAATAAAATTCAGATGAAAATCCAGTCGGATTTATTTGAGAGAAATTATCATAAATTTGTTGATGTAACTCCATAAATTGACATCCTAAACAGTTATGTTCGTTCGAATTGTCATTAATTAATTTTGTATATATTTTGCAAGCTTCGTATTTCCCATCTCCATTTCCTCTTATTAGGTACTTATCAATAAGAGACATGCATTCGCTGTTTATCTTTTGTAAGTCAGCCATCTTTTTATTTTTTTAATTGCTGTCAAGTTAAATATGGATGCGGTGTTGCCCACCATTGAATTTGCGGCTTCGCTGTGTGGGTCGCATAAGTGACCATGCATTGTTCTCGATTTTATCTTACAAGTTTGAGTTTCAGCATAGCAATTTTATATTCCAAAAAGGCTTTGCTGAATTCAACACAGTACTCGAAATTGCTGAATGAGTATTCTTCTTGGAGCCCTGTATTAGTTTTGAGGGTTATCCCGCCATACCTTACTATTGGAATTTGATAGTTGTCTTTAAATCGCAAATCTTGCGAACCGTTTTTATTCACTTTTTTCCAAGTGTGTTCTATTGTTTTAGTGTCAGATGGGACTTTGTCTTCTTCGACGAACCTAGTAGTTTCAAAATCAAATTCAAGTTCGTCGTAGCCTATCAAGGCGAAATTCTCTCTATCTTGAAACATCACTATAAACGAAGGGTAGAAGTATAAATCCGCGCCATTTGCATTTTGAAAATGCAATGCTGGATAATCGGTCTTGATTTCTGGTAAATTTTGGAAATCAAATTTTACTTCCTTCTTTTGAATAACAGTAGAAGCAACTGACCTTGTTTGTGCTCTGTTTTCAGAATGGGCACTCGTCACGTCCCAAATCTTATTTGAGGTTATCAAATTTTGATACGCTGAAACCATGTTGTTGTATTTAGCTTCAATCTCTTGCTCAAATCCTATGGTTATTTTGACGTAGCAACTTTCCAAGCATTCATGTAGTCCTGCAAGGGTTTCCTTTTGTGTTTTTATATCTGTTTTTATTTCCTCTTTTATTTTATTTTTTATTAGTCCAATCAAGAAAAGATAACTTGCTCCCAACTTGATTTTTGAAGTTGTTAAAGCCGACTTTGTTTTCGATATATCTTTTCTCAAATCTTTCCGCTCTTCCCTTGCCGTCAAAATGGCTTGTTTTATTCCTTGCATATCTTGGCTTGTGATTTCCTGAACGTCTGCGCTAAAAATATTTTCAGACGGATCAGCCAAATACTCAAAGCCATTTTGAGGTGGCTGAGTCGGGTTGTTACCGCCAGATATTTTTTGTCGGTTGTGAATTCCCAGTCCGGGGATGCTCGTATTTAGGTGCGTCCCTGACTTCCCAAGTGTGAGGCTTGCGCCCTGAAAGCCTATCGAGGTGCTTATCCCACTTTTACTGAAATTGAGGTGAACTCCGGGGATGATTTTTATTCGTCTGCGAAAACTCCAAGCCATGATTGAGGTCTTTATTTATATTTTCATTATTTTCTTGCTCTTGTTCCCGAGAACAAATGTATTACCACAACTAGTCAAAATCTGTGTCACACTTTTTACTTAGTCGTCAGTTGCGGACACTCGCATCGTTTTACCCAGATGCAATGCACTTGCCGCATCCAAATATAATCTATTTACATCAAGTGTACAAGCCAGCAACAAAATAATTTCACAAAAGCCTATTACCCCTCAGCCCTACAAAATCCCATTCCGCATCACCCCACAAATAATCCCCGTCGCCACCCCCGCATTCAGCGACTCCGCTCCACCAGCCACATGTCTTGGAATCGAAATCGCCCGGTCAATCAATGGAATGTACTCCTCCCGAATCCCCTTGCCCTCATTGCCAATGACCAGCAAAGCGGGATGTTGCACTTGTACCTCAAACACATTTTCCCCACTCAACAGCGCCCCATAAGTCGTCAAGCCAGAAATTCCTGCTTTGAGCGCAGGCAACTCCACCACTGCCGTTTTGATCCGCAAAAAAGAGCCCATCGTTGCCTGGATCACCTTGGGATTGTAAACCTCCACACAATCCGGTGACAAAAACACCTGCAGAATCCCAAACCAGTCGGCGATGCGCAAAATGGTGCCCAGGTTGCCCGGATCTTGAATGCCGTCCAGGTACAAAGCCAAATCTGTAGAAAAATGCTGATTCCAGTCAAATTCGGGCGGCATTTTAACAATAGCCATCACCTGATTGGGCGTTTGAAGGGTAGAGATTTTTTCCAGCTCGGCGGATGTGATGGGAATGATTTCTATTTTTCGCCCGGCAAACAAGCCTTGATGGTTTTCCAACCATTCCGGAACCGCCAGGATACACTCCAGCTCCCACTGAGGGAAAGCCACTAATTCACGCACTATTTTATCACCTTCGGCCAAAAAGCATTGCAGTTCGCTGCGAAACTTCTTCTTTTGCAGTGCCGTAATATATTTAATTTTGTTTTTTGAAAGCATAGTGATCCTGTAGAAACCATGTCGAAATCAAAGTACAACCCACTGTGGATGAGTTTGGCCCTGGGCCTGTTGCTGAGTAGCTGTAATACTACAAAGTTTTTGGATGTTGATCAATTTCTGCTGAAAAAAAACCAGCTGCTGATCCACGAGGAAGAAAAAATTGCCAACAAAGGTACGCTCACCTACGAGATGGAAACCTTGTACAAACAAAAGCCCAACAGCAACTTATTCTTTGTGTTTCCTCGGGAATGGTTTTGGTTCAAAACGAATGAACCCGGCGATACCTCGGGATTTGACCGTTGGCAACGACGGGTATTGAGTGAAGTTCCCGCTATTTTTGATGAAAAACTGTGCAACGAAACGGAAACGGCCATCGAGGACTACCTCAAAAACAAGGGCTATTTTAATTCAGAAGCGATTTATGAGGAGGTGCTGCGCAAAAAAAAGGCCTGGGTAACTTACCACGTTTACCCTAAAAAACGCACGTACATTGATACGCTCATTTACCATTCTTCGGATCGTACGGTGGACTCCATTTTACAATCCCTCAAGCGCGAAAGCCTGCTTAGAAGTGGTGAACCCCTCGACAGCCGCCTGTACGACCAGGAAAAAGAACGCATTGCCCTGTACATGCGCAATCAGGGTTACGCCAATTTTTTGTCTAACTATGTGGCCCAATTGACCGCAGATACCAGCAACAAAAAGAATGGTGCCCTGGTCACCCTGGAAGTCCTTCCACCGCTAGAAGACAGTGTCCATCAATCGTTTAAAGTGGGGAAAATCGTAGTTTTTCCCTACTACTCCCCAGAGCAGGAATCGCCTTACCACCCCATGGAAGATACGCTCATCCAGGGGCTCATTTTTAGGAATGAACCGGATAGTAGTTTGTATTTTCGGAGTACCGTTTTGGTGGATGCCGTAAAAGCTCGGGTTGGTTTGCCATTTAGGCAGACCGATCTGGAAACAACCCAGCGCGAATTGGCGGCCAGCGGGGTATTCAAATTTGTGCGCATCAAACAGCTCCAGAATGCGGAAGACCCCACTTTGTTGGACATCTGGATTTTCTTGACGCCTAATCCAAAATTGGAAATGGGTGCCGACTTTGAGGTTAGTCTTACCAACCGGGCCACCCAACTCCAAAACCTGAACTTGATCGGCTTTTCGCTGCGCCCTTCAGTACGCAACCGCAATATTTTTAAAGGTGCTGAAACCCTGGTGACCAGTTTAAGAGCCGGGGTTGAAATCAATCCGCTTGCCTCGAAGGAGCGTTTGTTCAATACCCTGGACATCGGGTTTCAAAACGACCTTTACCTGCCCAAATTCAAAGATTACCTGGGCATCTGGAAATTGGTAGACGATGTGACCAATAGCCAAAAAAAGCAACAATCGGGTGCCGGTTTGTACAACTTATTGAAAGAAAATGCTTCCAGTAGATTTTCACTGGGCTATAGTTTCACCAAACTCATTGACTTTTACGACATCAGCATTTTTAACATGAACTACGGTTTCGAGTTCAAACAAAGCAAACAAAGAACTTATTCCATCACCAATTTTGCTGCCGAATACTTTAAATCTAAACTGACTCCCACTTTTATTGACGTCTTTAAAAACCCATTGTTGATCCGCAGTTTTGACCCGAGGTTTATCGTAAGTATATTGTTTCGGGAGATCAACTACGATTATGTGGGTAAAACCAATAGTCGGGGTGAAAACATCCAAACCGGAGTCAGTTTTGAAACAGCGGGCAGTGAATTGTCGGCCATCAACGGTATCACCAATGCCATCACTGGGAAAAAGGACACCTTTGAGATCGACAAAATTGATTTTGCCCAATATGCCCTGTTGGAAACTTCATTGAAATACTACCGTCAATTTACGCCCAAAACCACCCTGGCCGCCCGCCTGGGTTTTGGCATTGTGCGTCCTTTTGGTACGTCGGATGTGGTTCCTTTTATCAAACAGTTTAGCGCCGGAGGGCCCAACAGCATCCGGGCCTGGCCTGCGCGTGGACTTGGCCCCGGGGGCTTCATCGATACCACTACTTTTCAAAACTCAGGTGCCAACAAAAACCTGTACCTGGTCAATACGGGCGACCTCTGGCTGGAAGGCAACCTGGAGTACCGCTTCAACATCTATTGGTTGCTCAACGGGGCTTTCTTTTTGGATGCGGGCAATGTTTGGAACATCAAAAAAGACCCCAGTCGCCCGGGATCTCCTTTCTTTTTTACCGACCCCGATCGCCCTTCCGAAAACCCTGCTTTGGGGCAGTATGATGCTTTTTACAAACAAATCGCCATCGGTAGTGGCTTTGGGCTACGTTTGGACATCCGTTATTTTATCCTGCGCCTCGATTTGGGGATGAAAATCCGTTATCCTTACCGTTGGGATGGGGAGAACTTTTGGAATCCACCGAGTCGCTGGTTCAAGCGGATGAATTTGAATTTGGGGCTGGGAATGCCGTTTTAATTGAAATGTCGCACGACACAGATAAATAAATACAACGAATGAATTGGATTCGGCTTCGCCAAATCTTTTTAACACGACGACGCGACGGGACGACGACACGACGATCTTCGCGCTACGCGCTCAGTGTGTATACGACGCAAAGCGTCGTATTGAAGCGGTAGCTAATCCGTCGTGTCGTCGTCCCGTCGCGTCGTCGTGTTAAAAAAAGCAGCGAAGCTGCTTTCTATCTGCGTAATGTGAGTTACTCCGGTTCATTTCAACTAATTCTCCACCATGATCCCCGCAATTTTCCCCCCATTCAATTCTACCTCAATCGTTAAAGGAGAATCGGTAAATTGGAGCGTCAAGCCCTGTTCAGTAGCATTGATCGTCGCCAATTCCAGTTTTTTGACATTGCCACCCAATTTGGTCAAGACCTTCAAGTGTTGATCCATCGGAAAATCTTCCTTGAAACCAGGCGCAAAATGGCTGTCCATCATCGCTTTGATTGCTGTTTCATCACCAGAACCAATGGCCAGCAAAAAACTTTTGGCCAAATCGTCGTACTGGGATTGACCAACAGGCACGGCTTTGGATGGGTCTTTGATGTTCAGCGCAGGTACAAAATCGGGCAGGATACAGGCCCGCGCACATTGAGTTGCCAATTCCTGGTATTCCCGCTTGGTCGCATTGGTCAGGAAGATCACGGTCAGGTCTTCATCGACGTAGCGCAGGAAGTCGCAAAAGTAAATACCATTGCCGCCATTGTGGGCAATCAAGGTCGTTTGGCGCGGAGTGGGAAAAATAGCCCAACCATAGCCGTAATAACTGCCCGCACCTTCCCCTTCTTCGATGTGGCGGCCATAATACTTGGCTTTGGCTTCCTTGCTCAGGATTTTTTCACCCAATAGCGCCTGATGCCATTTGTACAACTCTTCCACATTACTCAAGATGCCACCGTTGGCGCGCAGGTGCCAATAAGGTCCGTCGCTGGCCCAGTTTTTTTCATTGATCTTGCCCCAATTGCGTTCGCCACGGTAGCCAGTGGCCACATTGGCTGATTTCCAGTCAGGTAGGACGTA
Source organism: Haliscomenobacter sp. (assembly GCF_041740695.1). Taxonomy (GTDB): domain Bacteria; phylum Bacteroidota; class Bacteroidia; order Chitinophagales; family Saprospiraceae; genus Haliscomenobacter. Next base: position 186,022 of record NZ_JBGSLK010000134.1, read on the forward strand.
ACCCGTTTGAGTCATGCCCGCTGGTTTGAAGAGTTGTTTGTTGAGGAAGGCCTCATAGGGTTCTTTGGTCACTTGTTCCAGGATGATGCCCAGGAGACTGAAGCCCACGTTGGAGTATTCATAGGCTTTTCCTGGAATGAACAACAAGGGTTGGTTCATGGCGAGCTTGACAAATTCCTTAGTAGAGATACTGGTGTAATCGTCGCCAATGGCACCCGGAAAACCAGCGCTATGGGTAAGCAGGTGGTGCAGGGTAATGCCTTGCTTGTCGGCAGGAACATTCGGGAAATATTTGCTGATAGGGTCTTCAACTTTGAGTTTGCCCATCATTTCCAGTTTGAGGATGGCTGCCCCAGTGAATTGTTTGGTGACCGAACCGACGCAAGAAATGGTTTGAGGCGTAAAGGCCGTTTTAGCCTCGCGGTCACTCAGGCCGTACCCTTTTTTGAACACCTGTCCTTTCCAGGCCACCAGCACACTGCCACTAAAGTTATGTTGTTGGTTCAATTCGCTCAAGAAGCGGTCAATTTTGTCAAAAGCCGGGTTTTGCCCACTCAAATGGAAACAAAATAGGAGGAGTAGGGCTAAGAAATTAATTTTCATAAGGATTGATTTTTTGATTTCGATTCAAAATTGGCGGCTTTCCCCGTGTTTTTCTGGAGCTTTATGTGAAATGCCCTGGCTTTTATGTAAACGGGAAAGTGAAGTAGGAAAAAAGGGTCAATTTTGTGGCCTAAATCAATACGGTGAAAACACAGCAATCGAATTACTGGCTACTGCACCTGGCTTTTTGGCTGCTGTACATCCTGGTACAGTCGCTGGTGTACATGAATTTTTATGAATTTGAAACCATTAAGGTGATCAAAGAAACGGGGGAAGAAATTGTAGAACGCACCACCTTCCCGGCTACCTTTTTGATCTCCTTGTGGGTGCAATTGGTGGAATTGCCGGGTAAATTGCTAGCGGTTTACCTGCATTTGTGGATTTTGCTGGAGGGCTATTTGTTTCGGCAACGTTTTAGCCAATACTTTTTAGGCCTGGCATTGGTACTCTTGTTTGCCAATTTTATGCAAAGTTTTTTGCTGCTTTTTCTGCCCGTGCCCAGGTTCATGTACGACAACCAGGTACCCCAATTCATCACGGCTACACGCAGCCTGCAATACATCTTTACCTGCATCGCGGTGGTGGGTGTTACCGGGGCTTTGGAAGTTTTACGCCACTATTATCAGGAATTGACCCGGCGACAAGAAGTGGAAAAGCAACACATCGCGACTGAATTGCAATTGCTCAAAGCCCAGATTCATCCCCATTTTTTCTTCAATACCTTAAATTCGCTCTATGGACTGGCGCTGGAAAAATCAGAGCATACTCCGGCCAGCATCCTGCGTTTGTCCGAATTGATGAACTTTGTGCTGTACGAAGCCAAGGCCAAAGATGTACCGCTGCAACGCGAAATGGAGATCATCGAAGATTACATCGCCCTGGAAAAATTGCGCTACGGCGAACGGGTGCAGGTCGCCATCAACAAAACGGGTTCCACGGCAGAGTGGAGAATCCCCGGCCTCTTGTTGTTGCCTTTTGTGGAAAATGCTTTTAAACATGGCGTATCGCCCGAAACGGGGCAAGCCTGGTTGAACATCAGCCTGCAAGCGGAGCCCAATCAAGTGAAATGGGTGGTGGAAAATAGCGTGGGCAGTTCAACCAACCCCAACCAGTCCCCCGGATTGGGACTAGAAAACGTACGCCGCCGCCTGGAACTCTTGTACCCCGCGCAACACCGCCTGGAAATACTGGAAGAAGAGGATGTTTTTATGGTTGTATTGGAACTCAAGCAATGAAAAAAATTCGCTGTGTTATCGTTGAAGACGAAGCCATCGCGCGGCAGATTTTGGACAAATACCTGGCCGAACTGAGCGATTTTGAGTTGCTGGCCACCTTCGACAACCCGGTGCTGGCCCAAACTTATTTGCGGGAAAATGCGGTGGATTTGTTGTTTCTCGACATTGAGATGCCGGGTTTGAATGGTTTGTCTCTGCTGCGATCCTTGCAAACGCCACCCAGGGTAATCATCACCACTGCCTACCGGGAATACGCGCTAGAGGGATACGACCTCAATGCCGTGGATTACCTACTCAAACCGATTTCTTTTGAACGATTTCAAACGGCTTTGTACAAACTTTTTGAACTCAATGCTTTTACTCCCAAAATTGCTCCGGCCACAGAAGCTGCACCCGCCTTTTTGTATTTCAAATCGGGCAACAAATGGGTGCAAGTGTTTTTGGATGACATCCTCTACATCGAGGGTTTGAGCAATTATGTCAAAATTGTAGGCAGCAAAGGAACCACAGTGGTTTATCAAAAAATGAGTTACCTGGAAGAAAAACTGCCCAACAGGCTTTTTTTGCGCATACATAAATCCTACATTGTGGGGCTAAACAAAATCAAAGCTTTGTACAGCAATGAGCTGGAAGTGGATGGAAAATTGTTGCCAGTAGGGGAGAAGTACCGGCCACTGATCAAAGCGCTGATTGAGCAACAAAGCATTTGAGCTTTATATTTTATCACTAGCCGCAGGCTGGAAACTATAACACAAACAAAAAACATGAGAATCTTCCGCACTACCCAGGGCATCGTCATTGAATCTGACGGCCAGTATTTCCTGTCTGCTTCCAACGATTGGGACAGCTTCCTCAACCGCGACGACCTGTTTCAGGAGTTAAAAAAAGAAATTCAATACTTACACCCTGACGGCGATTTACAGAACTTGTTGCGCAACAAAATCCTGGCACCCATTGTCAGCCAGGAGGTTTGGGCATCCGGGGTGACTTACATGCGCAGCCGCGAAGCACGCATGGAAGAATCCAAAGACTCCGGTGGCGGCGATTTTTACGCCAAGGTATACGACGCCGAACGGCCAGAATTGTTCTTCAAAGCCACGGCTGCCCGTACTGTCGGCCCGGGCGCTGAGGTATTGATTCGCCGCGACTCCAAGTGGAATGTACCCGAGCCTGAGCTGACCCTTTGCATTTCTTCTTCGGGCGAAATAATCGGCTACACCATCGGCAACGACATGAGTTCGCGCGACATTGAGGGTGAAAACCCATTGTACTTGCCCCAGGCAAAAAGTTACGATGCTTCCGCCGCCTTGGGCCCTGGTATACTGGTGATGGAAGCGCCCATCTCCCCCGAAACGGAGATTTCCATCCAGATCAAACGCACCAATCAGGTGGTTTTTGAAAACAACATCCAGCTCAATCGCATGAAGCGAAGCTTGCCGGAATTGGCCTCCTGGCTTTTCCGTGAAACGTCGTTTCCAAATGGGGTTTTCCTGATGACGGGCACGGGCATTGTGCCACCAAATGAGTTTACGCTGGCGGTAGGGGATGAGGTGTTCATTCGGATCGAAGGGATTGGAGAGTTGATGAATGTTGTGGCGATGCGGTGAGAAAGCTTACTTTAACCTGAGTTCGGAGATTTTTCTCCAAATCAGCCCAATCTTGCCACCACTAACGTGGTTCAAATGCCGTATTAGGGCATAATTGCTATAAACCTGGCCACCGCTAACGCGGTTTGGAGCTTACGTAAAATTTGATGTTGTTCGGTAAAATCTAACCGCCTTGGCGGTGGACCGGTTTATAGCATAGCAGTTACCCCTTTTGTACCTAGAGCCGCGCTAGCGGCGATAAGATGTCCATATTGATTCCGCAATCATGCCCGTCAAATTGAGGAAAGTATACTATTGGGAGAAGCAGACGATAATGATTATACTTGTCAGCCATAAAAAGTATTTAATCAGACTACTGAAGATTTTTGCACCACATAGACCCACCGCGCCGTTAAGCAATAAATGTATACTTATTGTCATTGAGCCTTTATGGCGAAAGAATAATAACATCCACATCTCAATTGAATACCGATAAACACATCTATCATCTTGTAACTCGCTATTTCAACGGCGGGAAAAAAGCCACCCACCCATTCACATCTATCATCTTTGCCAGATCACGCATCAAAATAAAATTAAAATGATGTGTGATCTGGCAAAGATGATAGATGGAATATCACTTTGACCCCTAATCCACTCGTTGAAACGAGCGGTTACAAGATATTAGATGTGATTTTGGGGCTAATCTAAAAATTGCAATCAATTAATAATCAGTTTTGTATGAAGAAATTGGTGTTTCGCGATTGCGACTTGAATTCACCCTTCCCCCTGACTCCCCCCACGATCATAATACTCAATCACCTTCTGCAACTGCTCGGCATACCCATAAATATCATCCAGGGACTTCAGTTCGAACTTGTTTTCCTTTTTGGTATGGTCAAATAGGCCGATGGATTTTTTACTACCATTCAAATACAGGCGGCAAATGGCCTTGCGGTTGTTGTCGTCCAGTAAAACCGAAAAATAACTTTGGGCATCGCGGTAATGGATGCGGGTGCCGTCGACGACGGGTCGGAGGATGGATTTTACGATGTAAAAAGCCTCTTTTTCTTGTTCGGTGGTTTCGACTACCCGTTCTTTGGGGATGTTGTCGGCATTTTCGTCCTCGCTGGCACTTTGACCTGCCGTTTCTGCATTCAGTTCATTTTCTCGATCCAGCGCCGATTTTAAACGTTCGCTGATCATTTCACTCAACAATTGGTTCAAGGAGCGTTTGGTCAACTCCGAAAACTGCATCAACACTTTTTCCGTGATTCTTCCAGTGTAAATCTGACTGACAAAAAAACGGATGAAGGGATCGGTAGGTGCCTTGAATTGTGCGGCCAATAAGGCCTTGATCTCGTTGGTATACTTCAAATCACTAGCGGCATTGGTGATGTTTTCGATGTTGAAATAGGACTTGTGGAATTTTTTCAGTTCTTCAACATCGCTATCTTTCATTTCGGAGATGTTGAACTCAAAAAAAGGCTTTTCGTCCATTTTATTGGGTTCCATCAAATCGGTGTAAAACTTGTAGTGCATCCCATTGGTCAAGATGGCGAAACGGGCGTTGCTGACGTGGAAATAACGAAACAACTGAGAGTTGTGCGGATCCAGTTTTTCTTTGTAGTATTTGCATTCGATGAGGATTTGGGGCACTCCATCTTTTCGAATCGCGTAGTCCACTTTTTCTCCTTTTTTAATGCCAATGTCTGCAATGAATTCGGGAACCACCTCCAAAGGATTGAATACATCATACCCCAAAATTTGAATAAAAGGCATGATCAGGGCATTTTTGGTCGCTTCTTCGGTTTGTATTTGTGGCAGGAGCGTTTCTACGCGGGTAGCCAGGTTTTTAATTTGATCTTTAAAATCCATGATTGAGCTGTTTAGTAGTTTTATATACAGCTCTTTACGAATAAGTGTAAAAAAGGTTACAAAAAGAAAGTGGTTTTAAAAATGGAAGACAAATTGTGAGGAAAAGCAATGTGCTAGGACAAACCGACCAGCGGCATTAGCCGCGAAACGTCAATAGCCAAGGGAACGGAGAGCGATTCCAAAGGTGCGTAGCACCGAAACAATGTCAATGTTCCGGTGCTACGCACCTCAAGCAATTCCCTGTCGCCCAATGCTATCGACGTTTCGCGGCTAGCGCCGCTGGTCGTAAGCTTAAGGTGGGAGTTTTGTTTACTACCGCTCCTTCAACAAATTCAACAAATCATCTGCCGACAACCTTGCACTCACATCCGAACCGCTCAGCAGCGAATCCGCCAAATCGCGCTTCGTCCCGTGCAATTTCAAGATTTTTTCCTCAATCGTATCCTCCGCCACCAGGCGATACACCGTGACCGGCTTCTCCTGCCCGATGCGGTGCGCCCGGTCGGTTGCCTGATCCTCTACAGCTGGGTTCCACCAAGGATCCATGTGGATCACGTAATCGGCAGCGGTCAGGTTGAGACCCACGCCACCGGCCTTGAGGCTGATCAGGAAAAGGTCGCCCTCACCCGCTTGGAAGGCTTCAATGCGTTTTTGGCGCAAGGGTAGGGGAGTCTGCCCGTCCAGGTATTGATAGCTGATGCCTTTACTTTTGATGTAATTTTCCAGGATGTGCAAGTGGTCCACAAATTGGCTGAACACCAGTGCCTTGTGGTTGTTTTCCAGCAACTCCTCCACAATTTCTCCAAACAGCCGCAACTTCGCACTTTGGTCTTTCACAAACTGTTTGTCTACCATCCCCGGGTGGCAAGCCGCCCGCCGCAGGCGCATGATTTCGGCCAGGATGCGCAAGTGTTTTTGCCCACCCTGCATGCCCTCGATGGATTGCTCCAGTTCCTCCAGAGCTTTGCGGCGTAGCGCTTCGTAGAAGGCTCTTTCTTCGCCGCTCAGTTCTACGGTCAGCGTAATTTCGGTCTTTTCGGGCAATTCTTTCAGTACCTCATCCTTGCGGCGGCGCAGAATAAAGGGCTGAATCAAACGCCGCAATTGGTCACGGCGGCTGCTATCGCCCATCCGTTCGATGGGCACTGCGAAACGTTCGTTGAAGCTGTCCATCGAACCCAGTAAACCGGGATTGATGAACTGGAAGAGGTTCCACAATTCGCCCAGGTGGTTTTCCAGTGGCGTACCCGTGGTGATGAGTTTAAAACCGCCTTGCAAACGCATAGCAGTTTCTGAACGTTTGGTGCTGCGGTTTTTGATGGCCTGCGCCTCATCCAGGATGATGGTAGAGAAGTGTTTTTGGGCAAAACTATCCGCTTCACGCGTCATCAGGTCGTAAGTGGTGATGAGGATTTGACCCGCTTTGGCTTTTTCAATTTCGGCATCGCGATCTCCCTCCCCAAACAGAATGGGGGTGAGGTTGGGGGTGAATTTGCCGATTTCGGCTACCCAGTTGCGACAAACCGAAGCAGGAGCGACCACCAGGGCGGGGCCTTGTTCGGCGCGCAATTGCAGCAAGGCCAGGGCTTGTACGGTTTTTCCCAAACCCATGTCATCGGCTAAACAAGCGCCAACGCCCCAATCCGAGAGGCGACACAACCATTCAAACCCTTCAATCTGGTATTCCCGCAAGGTAGCCCGAAAGCTTTCTGGCACCGTATAGTTCCGTTCAAAGGCATCTTTCATCCTTTGAATTGACTCTTTGAAACGTTTGTCTGCTTCCACCTGATCCAGCAAGGAGGCAAAACCATCCAAGGCAGGTGCGGCTAAGGGATGCAATTGGTAACTGCCATCCTTGTTGGGCGACATCAGCGCGTTAATTTCTTGCAAGCGGCGGCGGAATTCTTCGGTCAGCGCCAAAAACTGTCCGGGGCCGATTTCGACAAACCCATTGCGTTTTTGCTGTGACAACTCGATCAACTGGCGCATGTTCAGCACCATGTTTTCATCTACCCGCAACTCGCCATTGACATTGAACCAATCCTGTCCTGAACTGATCTTCATGCTGAATTGCCCCAGGCCAGCTACCCGCGTAATGCGGAACTTCTCGCCTTTGGGCCATTCCAAAATGATGTCCTGTTGGTCAATGAAAGGCTGCAATTGCAGCAACAGCTCCAGGCAGAGGTCGGCGTCTTCCAGTTCCCAAATGCTGTTGTGGGGGATATTGTCACGCAGCACACTCACCGATTCCAGCAAGTGCGCTTGTTTGAGCAGTTCGATTTCCAGATCACGCTCGGTGCGCAACCACTCCTCACCTACTTTGGCCACCAAATTGACCTCACCTTCACCTGCCCGCAAATAAGGTGGGTTGTCGGCAAAGGGTTTGACGTACAATTCTATGTGGAAGCCATCGCCCACGGGCAGTAGGTGGACGCAGGGGCGGGCGTCGGCTGGTACTTCGCGCGCCTCTTCGTTGAGCCCTACTACGGTAGATTCAACGTCTACCAGGGTCATCAATCCCGCCAGGGCATCCTTAAGGCGACTTTGGGCGTGGTGGGGTACAAAGAGTTTTTGCTTTTGTAGCGCTTTGGCCACTTTATAATGCTCCTCGGTGTATTCGATCAGTTTATAGCGGGTGGGTGATTCTTTGGTGATTTCGTAACCCACATTGTCGATTTCATGGGAAAAAGACAATTCGTAGCCCCCTTCAACCTCGCGGGTTTTGAGCACTGGTTTTTCGGACAACAATTGTACCGCAATTTCTGGCGATTTCATCAGAAACAAAAGGGGATGCCCCACCAAACTGGGGAAAACTGCCTCGGTATTGAGTTCGAATTGTTCAAATCCAACCCTGGTCACCGCTCTTTTGACGGCGGTCATGTCCTGCTCGGTCATGCCTTTGACTTCGCGGTTCATCAGGCGGTTGAGCGAGATGTTGCGCCCAGAGGTCCAGCCTTTTTTGCCAAAGGTTTGTTCTTTGGCCACGGCATCGTAACGTTCAAAATCAACCAACCAAATAACTCGGGTTGCTCCTTCAACTGCCGAGGGTTTGATTTTTCCGGTAAGGTTAAACAGGGCATTGAGGGCACTTTCCCACATTTCTACTTTGGGGAAAATCTGGATCATGGGGCCCCAGTTATCGCCCTCCTGTTCCAGTGCCTGCATGCTTGTTTCCAAGCGGGCATCTTGGGGATCCAAATGGTGCAAGGTAGCCCAAAGTTGCCAGGCCAACCAGCGATACCCCTTGGATTCCAGGTTTTGCGCGAGACTTTCTAATTCAGGTACATCCAATGCAGAATCGTCTACCCAAGCTACTGACAAGGCTTGGAAAAACAAGGCAATATTGTGGTTGGGTGGAAAACCGAGGGTTTGTTTGGCTTGCTCTAAAGTACCCGTAAAAGAGCCCAAGACCGCCTCCAGGTACATGTATATGGCGGTATAGTTGCCTTCTTGTTTGATTTGCCGGCGAAGTTCTTCAAGCAAAGTGTTTGAAGCACCCATGTCCAAATCCTTGCAGCGCGCCAATAAATAAAAAATGCCATTGAGGGCAGGCAAGAGGGACTTGTTGTTGCGGGTTTGTTTGCGGTACGCTTTTTGGGACAAATCAAAACCCAGGGCTGCTTCAGCGTATTTGCCTTTCACAAAATGATGCTGGGCCGCAAAACCGTATTGCCCAAACTCGTCGAGCGCCGAGGATAGTTTACCTACAGTATCCCAATCGCCCTGAAAAACGGCGATTTGGCACATCAAACGCAAAATTGAACTGCGTTGATCCGGCTGGCTGGGCAAGTTTTTGAGGTCCAACAAATATTTATAATACCCATCGAGTGGCTCCAAATACAGCAGTACGTGGGTCAGGTGGGTGATCAGCAATTGATGCCGAATGCCCGAGGGAGCTTTTTCTAACTTACTTTTGTCAAAAACCGACGGCAAAAAGACGCGCCAAATGGGCTCACCCGTTTTGGGCGAATGGGTTTCGGCAATCTGAATTTCCTTTGTAAAAGTCGCCAGGTCGTTTTGGTAATAGGCCAGTCGCGCATTGCGAAAGGCCCGTTTGGATTTATCCGGCGAATTGGTCAGCCACCATTCGGAGTCAGAAAAACGTTTGACCGAAGGAATGGCTTTGACAAAATCGGGCTCGGTCAAAAATTCCTGATCGAGCAAATAATCGGCAAATTCAGGGTCGACTACGTAGCGATCGGCTTTTTCGCGGGTTAAATACCCACTTTGCACCAGCCGATTCAGGTTGTTGCGCAAAGTCGCCTGGCTGAAACTCACCTTAAACCGCGCATCGGTGATGATGTAACTGAACTTGTTGATGTTCATGCCCTCGTAGGCGATGGCCAGGATGCGCAGGACCAATTTGTCATCAGGAGAAAGAGCCCGATAATCCCGGTACAATTGTTCAGCCGATTTACGGACGGACAAAGCCTGCACAATGATTGGATTCTTTTCCAACTTTTCCCGCAATTCCATAAATACCGCTACGCGGTGCTTACAAATCGGGCCAGCGTAATAGGGACAGGAACAATCGTGTTCTTCAATTTTGCCGTCCTCCAGCAGGAGGTCAACGCGGTATTTGTCGCTGTCGCCACGCACCAGGGCTTGCCATTGGTTGGGGCCTGCGGGAGCTAATTCCTGCACGGCGTCTTCCAAAAACATGAGTTTACCCCGTTCCAAAATGGTGGGGTGGATGTATCGTTCTAAGTCTTTAAGTGGAAAAGACATAAGTTATTTACCTTTCTTTAGTCATGATCAATTGAATGCTTTGTTGCTGCAACAAGCGGTTGAACGCCGCTACGTCGTTGGCCTTGATCGCTTTCAATTGGTTTTGCAAGGGGGCAAAAGTTTTTTTCAGGTCTTCCAGTCTTTCATAACAACCAGCGTTGGGGCGATCGTCTTGGTTGTTTACAATCGAGTACAAATAAGCCATCTGGTCGTCGATTTGAGAAGGGTAATTGATGGGATCTTGCCCGACCTCACTTTTGGTTTGGATCAATTTTTCCTCCAAATCGTTCAAAGATTTGATCAGAGGGTCACCAGCCGTTTTGATGGCTTTGGCCACATTGGGTTTGTATTTACCGCTGCGTTCCAACACATCTTTGATCTGGGTACGCCAGGAACGCAAATCAGCGATGGTAGTATGGCAAGTGTTGAACAATTCCTTTACTTGCATGGCCAGTTCGTATTGGGCTTGCAAGTCGGCGTCACTTTGAACCCAGCGGGGATCTTTTTTGATTTCGAGGACTTGCTCCTGCCGAATGCCTTTGTATTCCAGCACAATTTTGTGTGCACCAGGCATCGCCTTTACTGGGCTCATGTCAGCCAGTGAAAATTGAGCGCCAGATAAGGCTTCGGGGCCTTCATACGTCATGTCCCATTCCAGGCGGTTGAGGCCACTGCGCCAGGGCAACAGCTCTTCGTTGGCACCAGGGCTGGAAGTGTACACTTTTCTCGTTTTGCCTTGAGGATCAATGATCGAGAGTCGCATCACTGCGGTGTCACCCGCCTTTTTTTCCGCTGTAAAATAATACAGGATAGCTCCGTTGGGGCTAGGATCAGGTGCAGCAGCTCCACGGAATCCGCTGAACTGATTTCGATAGGCCACGCGAGGCTTGAATAAGGTGGCTGCAGCGTCGATGTTTTGAGGAATAGTGTGCAAGGGCGTGAGGTCATCTAGGATCCAAAAACCCCTGCCGTGGGTGGCCAACACCAAGTCATCGTTTTTCAAAGCCAGGTCTGCGATAGACACAGGTGGCAAGTTGAATTGGAAATTTTGCCAGTTTTTGCCTTCGTCAAAAGACACATACATGCCGTATTCGGTTCCAGCGTACAACAAACCCTTACGTTTGGGGTCTTCCCGCACCACTTTGACGTAGTGATCAGCCGGGATGCCATTTTTGCCATCGCTCAGCAGGGTCCAGTTTTGGCCGTAGTTGTTGGTCAAAAAGATGTAAGGTTTGAAGTCGTTTTCACGGTATTTGTGTACCGCGATAAGTGCGCGCCCTGGGGCATGGCTGGAGAGCTCGATCATGTTCACGGTGCCTTCCAGTGGAATGTTGCTGGGGGTGATTTCTTTCCAGTTTTTGCCGTTGTCGCGGGAAAGGTGCACCCGGCCGTCGTCGCTACCCGCCCAGAGTTCACCAGCGGTTTGGGCAGATTCTTCAAAGGCAAAAATGGTGGTATACAACTCAACCCCAGTGTGGTCGTGCTGAATCGGGCCACCAGGGATATCCTGGAATTTGTCTTTGTCAGTGGTCAAATCGGGACTAATGACTTCCCAGGTCCGACCGCCGTCGGGGGAGCGGTGCACATACTGCGAACAGTGGTAGACCACCTCAGGATTGTGTGGAGAAACCCGGATGGGCGCATTCCACTGAAAGCGGTAGCGAATGTCGCGGGGTGCAGTGCCATCATGCATTTGAGGATATGCCACTACATCGCGGCGATGTCCCCGACTCAAATCCGTTTTGGTGATTTGACCAATATAATTGCCCGCGTAAACGATATTGGGATTGCGCGGGTCAACGGCAATGTGGCCACTTTCGCCGCCGCCCACTTCGTGCCATAACTCCTGTGGAGTCAAAGCATTGTCGAAACGGCTGGGTATTGAGATGGTAGAGTTGTCTTGTTGGGCGCTGTACAAGCGGTAGGGAAACTGATTGTCGAGGGTAAGGCGGTAAAACTCGGTAGTAGGCTGATTGAGTTGGCTGCTCCAGGTGCGGCCAGCATTGAGGGTCACGCAGGCTCCACCGTCGTTGCCTTGTACCATCAGGTTGGGGTTGTCGGGGTTGATCCACAACACGTGGGTGTCGCCGTGAGGCACAGAGATGCGGGTGAAACTTTTGCCCCCATCAATGGATTTCATAAAACTGGTATTGAGGTTGTACACTGTGTTTTCGTCCTTGGGGTCAGCATAAATGCGCGAGTAGTACCAGGCGCGTTGGCGGATGCTGTGGTCGCGGCAAACCTTGGTGAAACTTTTCCCTCCATCATCCGAGCGATACAAACCACCTTTGGTTTCTTCCTGGGCTTCCATTTGGACCCAAACCCGGGAGGGTTTTACTGGAGAAACGGCGATGCCAACGCGACCAACCAGGCCAGTGGGTAGACCTCCGCCCAGTTTTTCCCAGGTATCACCTCCGTCGAAGCTTTTCCAAACACCTCCATCGGCACTGCCGTCGATAAAGGTCCAGGATTTGCGCTCGGCGGTCCAAAAACCAGCGTAGAGAATGCGCGGATTGCTGGGGTCGGCCACTAGTTCAATGGCGCCCGTTTTATCGTTGACGTAGAGGATTTTTTCCCAGGTTTTGCCGCCGTCCTTGCTACGGAAAATGCCGCGTTGATCACTGGGGCCAAATACGTTGCCCAATACGGCTACGTAAAGCTGGTCTGGATTCTGGGGGTGCACTACAATTTTGCCAATTTGTCCGGCTTTTTCCAGGCCAATTTGCTTCCAATGTGCGCCTGCATCGGTACTCCGATACATTCCATCACCCGGAATGACGTTGCCGCGAGGATCGGCTGAACCCATTCCGACATACACTACATTGGGATCAGAAGGAGCAACAGCAATGGCACCCACCGAAGCGGTTTTGATGTCTTGATCGGAAATGTTGTTCCAGGTCAAACCTGCATCGCTTGTTTTCCAAACACCACCACCCGTTGCCCCCATGTAAAAGGTATTGGGTTCTTGCCGTACGCCTTCCACCGCGGTGGAACGACCCCCACGACTTGGCCCTACAAAGCGGTATTTGAGCGCTTTGAGTTGGTTGGTAGTCAAGGGTGTACTGATCGGTGCGGAGGCGGTCTGAGCCGGTGGAGTGATCTGAGGCGCTTTTTTATTTTTTTGGGCAAAACTGGTCAAAGCAATGACACTCAGGAAGATGCAAAGGAGCGGCTTGGAATTCATGGTCTTCAGTAAAGGTTAAGCCGCGAATATAGGAGGAAAAGCTGGGTTTTTTCAGGAATAGTTTAGTTTTTTAAGCGTGCATAAAAAACAGGAACCCTTCATTCAAGAACAAGGATTCCTATTTTTTACGGATAAAAACTACCCAAACGCACAAATAATTCCACCCATCAACATCAAATTCAGAATCCAGAATCCGGCATTCACCGCAATGTATTTGAAACCCTTCATTTCAAATAGCGCGTTGACTGCAATGACAGGTAGCGCAAAAAATACGCCCGCAATGGTTCCATGCAGTGCACCGTGTTTGAAGCTGCGGTAATTGCCGCTGTATTTGGCCATGAACTCCTCGATGTAGTTCATTATCTCCGAATTTTCTTGTCCAAAACCGGGCGTGCCTAATAAGATCGAATAAAGGTGGGTTTGGTGAATGACAACCGAAAACAAGATCATCGACAACATGAGCCCAAAGAAATAGGTCAGTCCAAAGACCAAAAGCATGTTCATCTTTTTGCCTTGTTCGGGCGTGACTCCAGCTGTTTTCATCCAGGTATTGCCAAATACCTTAGGGTTGTACCAGACAAAACCTGTCAGGAGTGGGATCAATCCGGTAAGAAAGACGATTAGATAGTTTAAAGCCATTTTTTTGTTTTTTAGAGTTTGAGCATAACTTAATGTGCTCTTAAAAGGTGTTTCCGCTCAAAAATAAATAAAAAGTTGAAAAATTCAATCAGAAAGACAATTTTTTTGTAAAAATCATCCCCAGGTTCGCAAATACTCAGCAATCAAAATGCCAAAATAGGTGCCAACAGCGTTCCCTAAGGCCCCAACGAGGATGGCTGGCAAGTGTAAATCGGCCCGGTTAAGCCCTTTAGACAAAGCCAAGGCGGATGCCGAACCCCCAACATTGGCCTGTGAAGCAATGGATAGAACATCCCAATCCTGTTTGAGCAGGCCACCAATGCCAAAAAGTACGCTGCCGTGGATGAGTATCAGCACCGTCACCAGCATCAGCATGGAAATGGCCAATTGCCCATCCCGCATCAAGGCCGCCAAATCGCAATAGGCCCCGATGACTGCCAAAAACAAGTAGATGCAGAACATCCCAATCAAGCGCAATCCCCGCAAACGCTGAACCAGTGGAAACTGAGCCAAAATCAGGGCCAGGGTGGTCAAAAAAATGATCATGGGTATACCCGGGAATAGAGTGGCGAACCATTGAGAAATGTACAAGGCCAATGCCCCTACACCCAGCAGGATGCTCAATTCCAGCGGATTGAGTTGCTCCTGGTCGTTGACGTGGGCGTGGGCTTCATCCGTTAGGCGTTGTTGTTCCTCGGCCTCCAGTGGCCCTTTTTGTTGGCGAGGAAAATAGCGCTGCAACAAGGGGGGCAACAAAAGGGTCACCACCATCCACAAGGCGGTGATGATGTTGTCGGCAGCAGTAGCCGCTGCGTATAAGTTTCCTTCCTTGTTGACATTATAATGTAGCGCCAGTGCATTAAAATTGCTGCTGCCACCGATGTACGTTCCAGTAAACATACCGCCCAGGGCAAAAAATGAATCGCCCAAACTTTCCGGCCCTTTGATCAGATACATGCCCGCCAATATGCCCAGCATGGTTCCAAACGCACCCAGCAAAAAAAACAAAATCATTGGTGCACCTGCTTTTTTCAGGCCACGCAAATTGACGGTGAGCAACAGGTAAAAAATGGACAGAGGGGCCAGGTAGGTGAAAATTCCATCGTACAATGGCGCGGGGGTACTGGCGGAGGGAATGATGCCCAAATTGGCGGTGATCGCCGTGGTGATGATCACCAACAAGGCACTGCCAAAGGCTCGGAAATAGGGCAATTTGGTCAATTGCTCACACAGGATGATGTTGAGCATCAGCACGGCAAAAATGGCCAGTGGGTCTTGAAAGAAGGGCATGGAGGATGATTTTGGTAACGCAGAAAAATTAACTTCCCGATTTGGGTTTTGAATAGGAAGTCGAACGGTTCATTTCAAGTGAGCTTCCTATTCAAAAGCCTCAAAAAAAATCGGGAAGTAATTTTTTGCGTCATACTTAGTGTCGACCAAGATAGCTTATTTGGATTGTAAGTTCGAATTGGTATGGAAAAAAGCTATTTTTGGTTGAGAAAAAATGTAGAAGTTCAGCACCTCGCCTTCGGCGATGAGCAATAATTTTTTTTAGCCACAAATGACACAAATTTTCACAAATTAAGGAACGAACTTCGTCCGTCTGGGGAGCACAAACGCAAGTTTGTGCCTTAGTTTGTGAAAATTTGTGTCATTTGTGGCTGAGTTTCAAAAAAACACTTCACCGAAGGTGGGGTGGAAAACTATTACGCACAAACACCTACATCTATGCCTAGCGTCCCTCTGCCTACCCGTCTCGCCTCCGTCGACATCTACCGGGGTTTTGTTATGTTTCTGATGATGGCCGAAGTATGGGAATTTGGCCACGTCGCCAAAGCTTTTCCCGATAGTGGCTTTTGGTCCTTTTTGCATTTTCACCAGAGCCATGTACCCTGGGTAGGCTGCTCTTTGCACGATTTGATCCAGCCATCCTTTTCCTTTTTGGTGGGCGTGGCCTTGCCTTATTCATTGGCCAGCCGGCAAGCCAGTGGGCAAAACAACTGGCAGGTTTGGGGGCATACTTTTCGCCGGGCGCTGATCCTGATTTTATTGGGCATTTTCCTGCGCTCGATGTACGCCAAACAGACCAATTTTACCTTTGAAGACACCCTGACCCAGATTGGTTTGGGGTATGTTTTTTTGTTTGCCCTGGGATGGGTCAAAGAACGTTGGCAGTGGATTGCCTTTGCAGCCATTTTGCTGGCGTATTGGGCGGTGTTTGTTTTTTATCCTTTACCTGGCCCCGATTTCAATTGGGCTGAGGCGGGGGTAGCAGCGGATTGGCCGCATCATGCGAAAGGTTTCGCGGCACATTGGAACAAAAACACCAATGCCGCCTGGGCTTTCGACCGCTGGTTTTTGAATATTTTCCCCCGTGAAAATATTTTTCGCTACAATGGTGGCGGTTACGCGACGCTCAGTTTTATCCCGACCCTGGGCACCATGATTTTGGGATTGATTGCCGGACAATGGCTCAAAACCGCAGAATCTACTCGCTTGCTGATGCGTAAGTTGTTGCTGTTTGGGGTGATTTTTCTGGCTGCGGGGTTCCTGTTGAGCATCTTGGGTATTTGTCCCAATGTCAAACGCATTTGGACGCCGAGTTGGACTTTGTTCAGCGGTGGTTGGTGTTTTATCCTGTTGGCAGGTTTTTATTATGTAGCAGATTTGAAGCAGCAGGGCCGTTGGTTTTATGTCTTTAAGGTACTGGGCATGAATTCCATCGCCGCGTATGTATTGGCGCATACCGTGATTGGTTTCATCGATTCCTCCTTCCGTATCAATGTTCATCCGCAGTACGATCAGGTATTTGGAGAGGCGTATCGGACTTTGGTGAGTGGTACGGTGTTTTTGGCTGTGCAGTTTTTGGTGCTGGATTGGATGTATCGGAAGCGGATTTTTGTAAAAATATAACACCAATCAAGGCAGCACCAAGGACAAAGCATTGTCAACGTCTAACTTTGTGCCCATTGTGCTGCCTTGGTGTCCTTTGTGAAACCATGTCGCTTTGGTTAATTTTATACTGCCTTTGTGTTTCTCTGCAACACCAGCATCAATCCAATCGCCACGATCATCAGCCCCAAACCCACCAACAATGAAAACTGATAAGACCCCGTTTTGTCAAAACCCACCCCAAACAACAGCGGCCCAAACGCCGCGCCAATCGTATATGCTGAAAAAACAAACCCATACACCGTACCCATCGAACGCATGCCAAAAAAACGACTGACCATGTACGGCATGATGTCGGATTCGGCACCCATGGCCAGGCCAATCATCACTGTGGCCAAATACACCGTGAATCCGGTTGGGTACAACCAAAGCAACAAAATCCCGATGGCTGCTCCGCTAAAAATCCCAGCGGCAACAAGTGGCGCTGAAAAACGATCCGCCAAAAAACCATTCGCGATGCGTCCCACCAAGGATGCTCCGCCAAACAAAGAAATGGCCAAGGCCGCAATTTGAGGGGTCAAACCCCGGTCGGTCAACATCGCCGAAAGGTGGGTCATGATCCCCGTACAACTGACTGCCACACACATAATGGACAAACTCAGGAGCCAAAAACTCCGGGTTGCCGCCGCGGCACCAATGCTCATGGCACTATTTTCAGTAGCAGAAATTTCAATATGTCCCTGGGGCTGCATGCCCATTTCTTCGGGACTGTTTTTGAGGAAAAAATGCACGATTGGTAGGGCAATCAGCACACAAGCCAGACTCAAAAAGATGTATACCTGCCGCCAATCGGCGGACTGAATCAGGAATTGCGCCAATAAGGGAATCAACAAAGCCCCCAAACCTACCCCTGCATTGCCCAGTCCAATGGCCAGCGCCCGGTTTTGATTGAACCAGTTGGCCACTATCCGGGAGTAAGCCAGAGGGGAGTTGCCCGATCCGATGAAGCCACCCAAAAAATAACAGATGTAGAGGGAAATGATCGGGGCTTGTACCCGTGAGAGCGCAAACAAACAAATCGCCATGCCAATCAAGGCAAAGGAAATGACTTTTTTTCCACCCAATTTATCGATCAAACGCCCGGAGATGGGCGAACCCAGCGCAACACCTACACTCACCAATGAAACCGCCAGTGAAATTGACCCTCGGTCGGTTTTAAAAGCCTCGGCCAGTGGTTTGACAAACACGCCAAAACAATACACCAGCAGCGAGCCTACGCTCAAAAACTGCCCAATCAGCGCAATAAGGACGATGCGCCAGCCGTAAAAAATGCCTGATTTCATAAGGATCAATGTAGGTGTTTACTAGGATGCACCAGCGAAACTTCTGGACATGGTCCTGCGATGGTGTGCAGGTGAAGGTAGATTTTTTTCTAAAGAGAACAAAAATATATCTGGCAACCTGATAATAAAAAAGGCAGCAAGAATCTAGTCCTTGCTGCCTTTTCCAGTATTTAAAAAGCTATTAGCATTACAAATGCTTCAGCAATTCTGCTTCAATATTAGCGGCACCACGTACTTCCGTAGCTACCACCAAACCCTCTTTGTTGATCATGAAGGCCCGAGGAATGCCTTGTACGCCATAGATTGCGGCAGGTACAGCACCCCAGTGTTTGAGATCGCTGACATGGTAAGGCCAAGTCAAGTTATCCGCTTTGATGGCCTGAACCCAGGCTTCTTTGCCTCTTTGACGTGCTTCACTGACTTGGGCGGGAGTAGCACCCTGAGTCCGGCGGTCGTCGAAACCATCCAGCGATACACTGAAGATGGTGAATCCTTTGTCTTTGTATTTGTTGTAAACTGCTACTACGTTCGGGTTTTCGCCCCGGCAAGGTCCACACCAGCTGGCCCAAAAATCCAACAACACCACTTTCCCTTTCAAGTCAGACAATTTGATTCTTTTGCCACTGGGATCGGGCAGATCAATATCTGGCGCAGGTTTGCCGACTTGCACCACCTGATTGCTTTGTTCTGCAATGTACTGCGCTTCAATCACGGACAGGTATTCAGAGTAGGCTGCTGCGATGCTGGAATTAGGATCAGCTTGTTGCAATTTTTCCAAAGCGCGTTTTTGGGTGCCAAGATACGCCCCGGCATTGCCCAAGGACAAGTACGCCAAAAAGGCACCCACCAGTGGGCTTTTGGTGGTATCCACAAAAGTACCTACGTCGTTGGCCGACATGCTGCGTTCCATGATGCGTTTGGCACAATCCGCCAGCATTTTGCTGTCTTTGGAGCCTTGAATTTCTACAGCATAGTCCTGGAAAGTGTTCAAATCGCCATTCACTGTCACTACTTTTTCGCTGCCGTTCATCACGAGGTTGATGCGTTTGGCACCTACGCGCAGGTTATAAATTCCGGATTTGAGCCCTTCAGGAAAATTGATGGAGTATTTTCCACTGCCATTGATGTCCGCTTTGGACATAACGGTACTCGCTCGGCCAATGGCTACTTCATCAACGAAGATTTGCAAGTTTTCGGCACCCTTGATGGTGCCTTCAATGGTGGTGCCTTTAGGTGTACAACTCCAGAAACCTAGAGACAACAGTGCAAGTGCCAAGACTTGAATGTAGCGGTTCATGCGATTGATCATTTAATGTTAAATAGCATTTTCCATTTTTTGACCCAAAGTTTGGTCATAAATGGTTTTCCATTCGTTCAGCGGGCCGTAGTCTTCGCCATCTACCAGGACACGTTTTCCCGTCACCTCACCGATTCTGGTAAAAGGAACATTATGGGTGTTGAGGTAGTTGACCAGGTCATCTTCTTTTTCAGGTGTAGTGGTCACCACAATCCGGCTTTGACTTTCGCTGAAAAGGTATACATCTTTGCGGAAATTGTCGTCGGTTTCTACTTCGAAGCCAATATTGCCCGCTAATGCTGATTCTACCAAACAAGCAAACAGGCCACCTTCCGAAATATCGTGTGCCGACTCAATCAAGCGGCGGCGGATCAATTTGGAGATGTTCAACTGGATGTGGAATTCTTCGTCCAAATCAATGCCAGGTGCAGGTGACAATTGCACCTTGTGCACCAAACGCAGGTATTCCGAGCTGTTGATGTCGTTTTGAGGGGTACCGATCACGTAGATCAAATGGCCGTCTTTTTTGAAATTGAGGGTCATTTGGAATTTTACATCCTCCAGGATACCCAACATGCCAATGGTTGGGGTCGGGTAGATGGGTTCAGTGCGGTCTTTGAACACCGACTGGTTGTAAAAACTCACGTTCCCGCCGGTTACCGGGGTATCAAACTTTCGACAAGCATCGCCCATCCCTTTGATGACATTGACGAATTGCCAGTATACCTCCGGGTTTTTGGGGCTACCAAAGTTCAAACAGTTGGTAATAGCCACAGGAGTACCGCCCGAACAAACGATGTTGCGGGCAGCTTCCGCTACTGCAATCATGGCACCAGTGTAGGGATCGGCATATACATAGGTTGAGTTGCAGTCTACGGTAAGCGCTAAGGCTTTATTCGTGCCTTTGACCCGCACTAGCGAGGCATCCGAGGGAGCATTGGTACCCATGTTGTTGGTGCGCACCATGGAGTCGTACTGCTCGTAAATCCAACGTTTGGATACGATATTGGGCGAGGAGAACACCGTCCGCGCAATCTTTTTCAGGTCTTTGGGTTGGTTGATGCTTTTGACATTGAACTTATTGACCTGATCAATGTATTTGGGCTTCTGGTATTCGGGTTGGTAAACGGGTGCGCCGCCGCCCAACACCAGGGGTTCGGCAGGTACATCGGCCACCAGTTCGTCGTGGTGGTAAAATTCGAGACGACCCGTGCCCGTAACTTCTCCAATTTGTTCACACTCGAGGTCCCATTTGTCGAATACATCTAGCACTTTTTGCTCCTGACCCAGGTGTACCACGATCAACATCCGTTCCTGGCTTTCCGACAACAAAATTTCCCAGGCTTTCATATTGGCCTGGCGGGTGGGTACTTTGCTCAAATCGATGCGCATGCCACACTTGCCTTTGGCGCTCATTTCGGAAGTAGAACAGGTGATGCCCGCAGCGCCCATGTCTTGCATGCCCACTACTGCGCCCGTTTTGATCACTTCCAATGAAGCTTCTAACAGGAGTTTTTCCTGAAAAGGGTCACCCACCTGTACTGCAGGCAAGTCGTTTACTGAATCTTCAGTCAAATCAGCTGAAGCAAAAGTGGCACCGTGGATGCCATCTTTGCCCGTGGCGGAACCGACGATGAATACTGGATTGCCTACCCCTTCGGCAATGGCTGAAACCGTTTGGCCCACCCGGACGATCCCTGCCGACATGGCGTTCACCAGGATATTTTGGTTGTAGCAGTCGTTGAAGTACACCTCGCCGCCGACGGTAGGCACCCCAAAGGAGTTGCCATAGTCGCCAATGCCTTTTACTACCCCTTTAATCAGGTGTTGGGTATGGGCAAGGTCGAGGTTGCCAAAACGCAGAGAATTGAGAGCCGCAATTGGCCTGGCACCCATGGTGAAAATATCGCGGTGGATCCCCCCAACGCCGGTTGCAGCCCCTTGATAAGGCTCAATGGCAGAAGGGTGGTTGTGAGATTCTATTTTGAAGGCACAAGCCAGACCATCGCCAATGTCGACGAGGCCGGCATTTTCTTCCCCGGCACCTACCAACAGACGTTTGCCGTCGCGAGGTAAGGTCTTGAGCCAGTGGATAGAATGTTTGTAAGAACAGTGTTCAGACCACATGACGGAGAAAATACTCAACTCCGTAAAATTGGGCGTACGCCCCATGACTTTGACAATCCGGTCAAACTCTTCCTCGGTGAGTCCCAGGTTTTGGGCCACTTGGGCATTGATTTCCGGTTCGGATACGTGCTGCATCAGCAATTGGGTTTAAAAGCGCAAAGATATAAACCCGATACTCAAATAGCCATAAGCGTGTTGAAATTTTTCGGCTTAATGCAAGATTGGGGTACTAAACCCAGGATTCTGCTTCAATTGTCCAAACTTGGCGCAATCACCCCGCTATTTTGGCGAGATTTCCATTTTTTTGTTTTAAAAATAAACTTACCTTTGTTTTTGTATTGATTGAATTGATAATTGTTTTAAAACTCTAGCAACATGAAAGCACTTAAAATGATCCTATTGGGCATTGTTGCCCTGATCGCATTGGTTTTGGTCATTGCACTTTTTGTCAAAAAAGATTTTGCAGTGGAGCGCTCTGTTACCATCAACAAACCAAATCAAGAGGTTTTTGACTATGTAAAATTACTCAAAAACCAAAAAAGCTGGAGCAGCTTTAGTCAGACTGACCCTAAAATGAAAGAATGGTACAAAGGTAAGGATGGCACGGTTGGCACCATTTATGGCTGGGAAAGTAAAGTGATGGGCGATGGTGAACAGGTCATCACCAAAATTGCCGAAGGAGAACGTGTGGACATTGACATGCATTTTAAAGGTATGATGGCCTCTACCGCTCCAGCTTACCTTGCCACCAAAATGCTCAGCGATTCCACTACGCAGGTGACCTGGGCCATAAGTGGTAAAATGAGCTACCCGATGAATTTTATGGGTTTGTTTATGAGTATGGATGATATGATTGGCACGGAATATGAGAAGTCTTTGGCGCAGTTGAAGGACGTCCTGGAAAAGTAAATAATGTTCTTAGGTGTCTCTTCAGTGTCTTAGGTGTCTTAGGTGGTGAAAAAGAAAGGAGCTCTGCGCAGAAGAGCATTATTTTCACCACCTAAGAAACCTAAGACACTAAAGAAACACCTAAGCATTAAGCTTTATCCAATTGAATCGGTTTAGCCATGCTCTGCGCTTTCAAAGCCAACTCCGTCGCCAAAAGGCAATGCGCCTGCGGCATCGCCGTTTCCGTCCGATTCACCACATCATCGACCAATAAAGTCCCAAAAGGCAGCGGTACCTGATTGCAATCGATGTATTGGGTTTCTTTTTGATTCACGAGATAGAGGTGATTGCCGTTGTCGTGGCTGGCAATGTCGATGTTTTTGCGGATTTCGATGTAGCCTTCCGTGCCTAAAATGGTCAGTCGCCCGTCGCCCCAGGTTTTTAAGCCATTTGGCGTAAACCAATCCACTCGAATGTAACCCGTGCCTTTATTGCCCTTGATCATCACATCCCCGAAGTCTTCAAACTGGGGATATTGGGGGTGATTGACATTGCCAACTTGTGATGCGACAATCTCCGCTTGGGTCGAACCCGTAAAAAAGAGGAACTGGTCAAATTGATGGGAAGCGATATCGGTAATGATGCCGCCGTAGTTTTTAACGTCAAAAAACCAGGACGGTCGAGTAGGGGCATTCATGCGGTGGGGCCCCATGCCGATGGTTTGAATCACTTTACCAATGGCACCCGCTTTGACCAACTCTCCCGCTTTCACCGTGGCGCGGTTTTCATGTCTTTCGCTGTACATGATGGAGTAGATGCGTTTGGTGGCTTGTTGTACTGCGCGTACTTTTTTGAGTTGAGCCAAACTGGTCACGCCAGGTTTGTCCACCAGGTAATCTTTGCCATGCTGCATCACTTCGACGCCCAAGGGTGCCCGCTCGATGGGGATACCCGCGCTCATGATGAGTTGGATTGAGTTGTCTTCCAGGATTTCGCGCTTGTCTTTGGCCAGTTTGGCGTTGGGGTATCTTTTGGCAAAAGCGGCGACCAGATCCGGTTCTTTGGCGTAAAAAGCCACCAATTGTCCACCACCTCGGGTCACTGCTTCGACCATGCCATAGATGTGGCCGTGGTTGAGGCCGATGACGGAGAATTTGATGCGGGGTTCGGCGACTGTTTTGGCAAAAGTGGTGTGGGGCAGGGAAGACAGGATGGCCATCCCGGTAGCAGTGGTGGCGGTTTCTTTGAGAAAGCGGCGGCGGTTGAAAAGGGTGGTTTTCATTGGTTGATGTTTATAGCTTTTTAATACGTGTTTTGTTCCAAGTAAAATTAGGAAAAAACCTGTGCTCAAGCAGGCTCAAAAAATCCCCCCTTGCCAATCTCCCCACAATTTCCTAACTTTCCCCAATTGTCCCACTAACCGATTCACAAATGCGCCCCCAACTTCTATTGTTGCTCTGCCTGCCCCTGTGGCTGGGCGGACAAACCGCACCTATTGGCTATTATCCTTTTGAAGGCACTGCTGAGGATAAAAGCAGTTTGCGCAATGATGCCCAGATTTTTGGCAATCCCCGCTGCGTGCCAGGTATCAAAGGCTCTGCTTACCAATTGGATGGCAATGACTACTTTGAAATCCCCAACGTATCAGACATCAACAACCTCACATCCGAGTTTACTTTTGCCTGTTGGGTTTTTCCCACTGCTACCAGCGGCAATACGGTCTCCATCATTACCAAGTCCAATTCCAACTCCTTGAATACACCCTTCAACCTGGCTTATCAGGGTGGGAGTTTGATTCCCTATGTGCGCTACACCCAACCGGGGCTATTCGCCAACCCGACCCAGGTGTTTGTGAACCAGGCGCCTTTTGCGGTCAAACTCAATGAATGGAATTTTGTGGTCTGGCGTTTCAATCGGGGCAAACTGGACATTTTTTTGAATGGCAATTTGTTGGCCAGCATTACCCTGCCTTTTACTGCGGTACGCCAGAACAATGCCCCTGTGGTAGTGGGCCACGATGAACCTGGTGCAGAAGAATTTTTCATTGGCATCATTGACGAGCTCTACATTTACAACAAAGCCGTATCCGATCAGGAATTGTTGGATCTGTACAACTCCTATACCTTACCCGAAAAAATTGCCAAACCCGTTAGCATTTGTGACGGCGAAGTGTACCGTAAACGCAGTATAGCGGGCTTTTATGCCGATACCATCCGCACGGCCAGGGGATGTGATAGTGTCAGTTATTTTCAATTGACGGTGAACCCCAGCCCCAGGTATACGGTGGATACCGCCATTTGTAATGGGCAAAGTGCCTTTGGCTATACCTATACCAATACTTATTTTGACACTTTTCAAACCCGCCTGGGTTGTGATAGCATCCGCACTTTGAACCTACAGGTTTTACCCCACAGCGCCTCAAATATCTTACGGGGAATTTGTACTGGGCAATCTTTTGAAGGCTATACAAAGGCTGGGACTTATGTGGATGTATTAAAAAATGCGGTAGGGTGTGACAGTGTCCGCACCATTCAATTGTTGGTGTTTAAACCAGACACGACCACGATTGAACGGCGTATTTGTGCGGGTGAAACCTTTTTGGGTTATACTGCTACGGGTGTTTATCGCGATACTTTCCGCAATTTTCGAGGTTGTGACAGCTTGCGTATCGTTCGACTGACGGTATTTAGGCCAGATACCACTCAAGAGCTGGCGCAAATTTGCGCTGGTAAAAGTTTGGCGGGTCACAGCAGTTCTGGAACTTACACCAATCGTTATCAAGGTGGAGATGGTTGTGACAGTGTGCACATATTGCAGCTTACGGTTTTGCCTCCGGCAAGTTCCCAGTTGTTGCAAAGTATTTGTTCGGGTGAAACTTTTGAACGCTATACCCGCAGTGGAATTTATCGGGATACTTTTCAAACCCCGGCAGGTTGTGACAGCATTCGGGTCTTACAATTGGCTGTGTTGCCACCTACCATCCGCAGCATCAGCGCCTCTATTTGTCCTGGAGAGCGAGTGGAGGGCTACGACCGACCGGGTACCTATGTGGATACCCTGGTATCGAGCACTGGCTGCGATAGTGTACGCACCTTGACCCTGAGTGCTACAGATGCGAAAAGATTCATTTTGGACAAACGGATTTGTGCTGGTGAATCCTTCCTGGGATACACTGCTGCTGGAACCTACCTCGATACGCTTAGAGCAGGAGGCACGGGTTGTGACAGCATTCGCACCTTAAACCTTATCGTGAACACCATTGCCGAAAACACTCGCGAAGTGAGTATTTGTGCGGGCGGGAATGTTGAAGGATACACCCAATCGGGTACTTATACCAAAACCGTTCAACGGCCCGGTCTTTGTGACAGCATCTACACACTTAAACTCAATGTCGGGGCCGTTTTTGTCCCCAATGCCTTTTCGCCCAATGGCGACCGCATCAACGATTCTTTCAAAATAATGGCTGCTGAGGGGAGCCAATTAAGCGTTCTCCGATTCTTCATTCGCGACCGTTATGGTAGCCTGGTCTTCCAGGGCACTGACCTAACCAGTGAATGGGACGGCACCATCCGCGGTCAAAAAGCCAATATCGGCGTGTATTATTACGCGATTGAGCTGGAATGTGGTGGGAAAAGGTCGGTGCTGAATGGGGGAGTGCACCTAATAAGATAGATGAGAGATGAAAGATGAAAGATGAAAGATGAAAGTGGTAGCACCAATTTTCATCATCTCTCATCTTTCATCTTTCATCTCTATTTTTTAACAATCTTCACCACCTCAGTTCCCAATTCTCCCAAATTCAATTTGAGGAAGTAGAAACCAGAAGGCAGATCGTCAAAGTCTATGCCATCCAGGATTGCCCCAGCGTCGACCTTCTTGCTGGTCCGCAAGCGACCGTCCGCGTTGAACAACTCCAGGGTGATATTGCCTGTTGATTGTTGCAAGAATTGGATCACCAGGCGGTCGCTGACCGGGTTCGGATAGATGTTGAACAATTCATCGGAAGCTACCCCTACTTTGCTGTTGGCCAGTTTGGAGAAGGCGTCTTTGCCCGACACATTGTTGATCATCCTTACCCGGTAAATATTGATCCCTGGTTTGGCGTCGTAGTCGATGTATTCATATTCCTGGTTGCCATCTTTGATGCGGACTGGTTCTTTCACCGTGCCAATTTTATCAAACAGCACTGCATCTTTTGAACGTTGTACGTCAAAGGTGTAAGTGTACCCATCATTGCGCACCGCCCAGTTGAGGCGAATGGTTTGATCGTTCATCGGTACTGCATCCAGGCTAAAACTGTTGATTCCACTACCACAAAGGGTTGGGTTGTCACTAACGGAAAGTGAGGTAGTGAAACTGCCTACGCAATTGTTTTCGGAAACCGTTACCGTTACCCCAAAGCGGCTGGCGTATTCAAAGCTCACCGTTACTGTTTTTCCGTAGGCGACCCTTGGGTTGACCCCTGCATCAAAGTCCCAGCGCACCCCAGCGTTTTGGGTACCCGTTTCGATCTGAAGGATTGCATTTTCTTTTGCGCAAAAACCCGTTGGGCTCTTCCAGTCAATTTTTACGGCATCACCTACTTCAATAATGACCACATTGTTTTCGATGTAAGGACAATTGGCGTCCTTGATGCGCACACAACGGGCAAAATAAGTAGTCTGTTGAATTGGGCCGGGTTGGTATTCTGGCGAGTCGGAGTTTGGAATGGGTGTAAAAAACGCCATGTCAAAACGTGAACTGCTGGTGGACTGCATCCACAAGTATTCCACTTCGCCCGGTGCACCGCTAGGTGAAACCACGTTGACTAGCTTTGCCGGAATAGCCCCGGGGCCGCATAATTTTTGGTCATATCCAATCACCCCCGCATAGGTCAGGTTGACACAAGGTTTGATCAAACCTGCATCGATGGTCAGGTCAATCTCCCCATCGTCCAGAATGATGACGTCCGTCATCAAAGTCGTCGGGTCGTAGTCGCTATCGATGGCATCATTACTGCCCGCGTTGGCCTTGCCGACGGTAAAACCTGGAGGCAGAATGATGGTCAGTTTGTACTGCCCGGCAGGCCCGGTGTAGTTGAACTTGCCATTGGCATCCGTTATGATCGTATCTGGGATGGTAAGACCCCCTTTGGGTACCACCAGAATGATGATTTTTACCCCGGGAATTCCTGGTTCGCCCGGATCCTGGATCCCATCCTCATCCAGGTCATGCCAGACAAAATCGCCAATCACTGCGCGGCAATTCTCGCGGGTGATGATGATCAGGCGGCGCAGTACTGCTTCGCAAGCGTCCAGACTGCTCGGTGAAAGGCGGGCAATCAGTTCGTAAGTGCCTACTGGCAGTGTACTTGGATCAATGCTATTTACAGGTTGACCATTCAGCGTAAAGGAGATTTCGCCGGGAATTGAACTGGTGGCTTGCAACACAAATGGCGCTGCATTCACACAGAAAGTATCCCGGAAATTACTCAGATTCGCGATGCTGATGGTAGGGTAGGCGCATGAATTCTGGAAAATCATGGTATCTACTCCATTGGTCACCCGCAGGGTATAGCCTTGGGCATCTACATGGCGGAAGGTCAGCGAGAAAATGCCTGGACTGGTACTTGGCAGCGTTGTGCCTACCGTAATAGGTAGTGGTGCTGCAGGCGGATTCGGGCTATCGTCGCGGAACACCCCAGCGGCACTGGTGATGCGCCAGGTTTCGCCCGGCAAGGCATCAATGGTGATGGTTTCGCGGAAATGGCCAGTAAAGGCATCGCTGGCATTGTTCAGGCAAACACAAGTACCCAGGGTACTACCCTTTGGGCTGGGTGTAACCCCTGCATCCCAATCCAGGTTGCTGGTGCCGGGTTGTACACAAAAAGTATCCGTTGTGTAAGTAATCGGGTCGATATCGCTGTCGAGGGCATCGTTGGTACCTACATTGGGTTGGGTAGGCCGCAGGGTATCTGGTAACACGAATGTGACTTTGTAACAACCTGGATCTACTACAAAAATGTATTTGCCATTAGCCCCCGTGGTGGTCATTTCCATTGACGTATTGCCCACATCTACTCGGTTTAGGACAACCTTTACGCCTGGAATGCCTGGCTCCCCGGCATCCATAATCCCATCTTCGTCGGTATCAAACCACAGCATGTCGCCAATGAGGGCTTTGCTTGGGTTGAGTGCTACTGTACAAGAAGTAACACAACCCAGGGCATCGGTGGTGGTGACGGAATAAGTCCCTCCACTGAGGTTGGTGACCGCACTAGTGGTAGCCCCATTGCTCCACAAGTAGCTATAAGGGCCAGTGCCGCCAATGACCTGCACTTCGGCTTCTCCATCGCTGACGCCGGGTACGGTTACCGCTTTGATAACTACTACCTGGCAGAGCAAAGCCCCGGCATCCAGCACTCGGAAGGAATCAATCACCTGACATTCGCGGGCATCGGTTACGGTTATTCTGTACAAGCCAGCATTGAGTTGGGTGATCGCTGAAGTAGAGGCCCCAGTACTCCATTGGTAGGAATAAGGGGTGGTTCCACCCGTTACGGTACATCTGGCTGCCCCGGTTTGTGGCGCTCCACACACGATCGCGTTGCCGCTCATGCGGGTACGCAGGGTATCGGGCTGGGTGACTACAAAACTGGTGTCTTTGCCACAGTTGTTTTGATCCGTCACGGTGATGCGGTAAGTTCCAGGAGCTAAATTATTGATGGTAGCAGTGCTGCTGCCGTTGCTCCAATTGTAGATCAATGTTCCACTCCCGCCAATTACGGTAAGGGCAATACGCCCATTGTTTTCCCCATTACAATTCACATCCGACTTGAGGGCGGTGAATTTGATGCCCGAGTTGAGCAAAATGGTGTCATTGGCCGTTTTGATACAATTTCTGGCGTCTGTAACTGTTACACTATATGGCCCGGGAGGAATATTTTGGACGCTGGAGGTAGTAGCACCATTGCTCCACCGATAGGTATAAGGCGCAGTTCCTCCACTTACGGTGATTTGCCCGGAACCCGCATTGACATTGCTACAGAGGTAATCAGTCACTTTAAGTTCCACGATCAAGGCGGGTGGATCAAGCAGGGTTGCTGAAGATTGTACCACGCAGGCTTTGGCATCGCGTACAATCACGCCATAAGTGCCCGGTGCCAGCGTATCGATGGTTTGGGTCGCTCTGCGGTTGCTCCAGATGTACACAAAAGGAGCAGTACCCCCGCTCACCAGGGCGGTGATGCGGCCATTGTTTTGCCCCGTACAATCGATTGGTTTTACATCCAGGGTGAGTTCCATACTCGGCGGCTCGGTGATGGTCGTTGCGCCAAATTTTTGGCAACCATTGGCATCGGTGACCGTCACTCGGTAAGTGCCACTGGGCAGGTTCGAGATCGAATCGGTGGTGGCTCCATTGTTCCACAAATAAGTAAATGGACCTACGCCGCCGCTGGCTTTCACCTTGGCGGTGCCTTTAGTCGCATCACAGGTGATATTGTTGGTAGAGGTAAGAGTGATTTCAATCGGGGGTGGAGATTTTACTTCCACATCCACTATCTTTGTACATCCCTTGCCGTCGGTCACTGTAACGCGGTAAATGCCGGGCGCTAACTTGCTAATGGTGTTGTTTGATCCCCCTACCGCCCAGTTGAACGTATAAGGCAGTACTCCTCCGGTGACTTCCACCAGGGCAAAACCATCGATGTTGCCCGGACAAGAAACGGGAACCCCAATTGGTTTGGTGGTCAAATTGGAACCGGGCAATAAAGTATCGGTAGCGGTGGCGGTACAACCCCGCACATCGGTGGCAGTAACGGTATAAATGCCTTCACTCAGACCCGCGATGGTATTGGTAGTAGCCCCGGTGCTCCAGCGGTAAATGAAGCCGCCGTTGCCACCACTGGCACTTGCGGCAATAGAACCATTGAGGTCGCCAGCACAAATGGGGTTATCCGGGTCCAGCACAATTTGAATGGGATTTTTGCCCGCCACAGTGGTTGTTGCAGTGCCTGAACAGCCCCCGGCGTCGATTACTGTAACGGTGTAAGTGCCTGGTTGCAGATTGTTGATGGCTGAGGTCGTAGCTCCCGTACTCCATTTGTATTCGTAAGGTGCTGTACCCCCAGTCACCGTGACATTGGCCGAACCATTGTTTACGCCGGGGCAAGTAATCGCCGTAGATTTGATGTCCAGAATCATCGGATTGATGGACACCGTAAAGCAGGCGATTTTGCCACACAATTTGGTGTCGGTTACCGTAACGCAGTACTTGCCTGGTTGGGTAGCCGTATAGGTTTGTCCAGGAATCATCCCATCCCAGGTGTAGGTGTAGGGTGGAAAACCGCCACTCCCCGTAGCCTTGATGGTCGCTGGAGAGGTACAGCTTTGCGACTCAAAGGTCACATTGATGCGTGGTGGATCGGTAAGGGTAGCAGTACCAGTAGCGGTTCGGCTAGCTGCATCGGTCACGCTTACGGAATAAGTGCCAGCAGCCAGACTGCTGACCTCGCCAGTGGTGGCCCCTGTACTCCAGACGAAGGAATAAGGCGCGGTGCCACCACTCGGTGTACATACAATCTTACTTCCCACACTCAGCCCTGCACAGCTAGGGTGGGTAACGTCAAAACTCAAGGAAATTTGTGCCAGTACTTCAGTGTTCCAACTACTGATCAGCAGGGTAAGTCCCAGCAAGAGTAGTTTAATCGGCACGCCATACGTTTGGGACAAAATAGCGTTTGGTCTTTTGAACATTGGATTAAAATTTGTTAGCATGAAAAATAGAACCCTTTGCTGCTCCAAACAGCAAGGCCAATGCAAAAAGACTGAAAAATGGGTTGGACTACTTAAAAAGATGGGGAGAACAAATAAAAAATGTTGTTGTGGCTTTATGTACTGCAAATTAACAACTAATTTTTGAGAAGGGCAAAGCTTTGTGGAAGATAATGTAGATTTTTTTTAATGTTAGCGGCTTGTTGTCAAAAAAAAAGTCGCACTACTCACTCGCAGTACGACCAACTACTAACAAATTATAATCCCATGAATATACCTCTCTAATCAATAAACGAAATTAAGCTTTACGCCTAATATTCTCGCCTATATAACCAAGATTTTTTCATTTTATTTTACACAACCTTAAAACAATTTTAAGGTCAAGTGTTGTAAAAAAAACAGGAACTTGGGCTTTGAATACTGAATTAACAGCTTAGTTTTGCAATTGGTTTTACGGACGGGCCTAAAAAAAAATAAGTCGCGCTGAATGAGCGCGACTTACTGCATATAATCCCATGAACTTTAAAAACTAATCTTTTCCCTTGCGGGTATATTTTGAGTGAAAAACACTTCGAGTTTGGTGGGGAAAGGTTTGCAATAGTAAGTCAGACTTTATCCCTAAACCTGACTTACTATTTTCGCAAACAAAGATCCCATAATGCATATCCAAAATTTGTACCCGATTCATTCATCGGCTACGTTCGTTTGACAGTACAAATATGGGGCAAAGAATAGGGGTGTACAAGGACAAAATTTATGTATTGTGAAAAAAATAAAATAAATAATTCGGGATTTAATACCAATTTTTAAAGGATTTTAGACTTTTTTTGTGAAAAAAACCACCAAAAAAGATTTCTTTTTTCAGAGAAAAAAAACCAAATAAATCTTTTTTACCGCTTAAATGGGTTCGAAAAAGCCGGATTGTTCACAAAAGAAGTATCCGTCAACATTTTCAAGAAGGCAATCAAGTCAGATTTATCCCGTTCCGAAAGTGCAAAACCCGTGATGTTGGCATCCTCGTTGGCGACTCCATGACCCCCGCGACTGTAATTTTCCAATACTTCTTCCAGGGTTTTGAAGCGACCATCGTGCATGTAAGGGGCCGAAAGGGCCACGTTGCGCAAGGAGGGCGTGCGAAAACGGCCATTGTCGCTTTGGAACCCAGTTACTTTTCCCCTGCCCAAATCTTTAAATGCTGCCAGGTTGGGCACATTGTCCAGTCCGTTGTTGTGGTAGTTGTTGTCGGTGAACAGTGGATTGAAGTGGCAATGCGAGCAACCGGGATGGGCCAGCGTGCCAGCGTATTCGATAAAAAAGAGTTCCAGTCCCCGCTGTTCCTCATCCGTAGGGAAATCTTCCTTGGCCCAAACCACCCGATCGTAGCGCGAATAGGCGCTGATCAGGGTACGTTCAAACTGGCTAAGCGCTTTCACTACCAAATCCCGGGTGAGTTCCGTTTTGCAGCTGATGCCAAAAGCCTGCCGAAATTGGCCGGGATAATCTTTGTGTCGGCGCAGTTTGCGTTCCACATTGTCCCAGGTATCGTCCATTTCCAGGTGGTCTTCGATGGGCAGCAGTGCCTGGCTTTCGAGGTCAACCGAGCGCCCGTCCCAAAAGAAGCCACGGGTATTGTAGGCCAGGTTGACCAGGGGCATGGCGCTGCGGGCCCCATTTTGGCCCCGAATGCCTGGACTGGTGGCCAATCCATCGGTAAAAGCCTTGGCTTGTTGGTGGCAGGAAGCACAGGCCTGGGTACTGTCGCGGGACAAAATGGGGTCGTAAAACAACATTCGGCCCAGCGCCACACCTGCCTTGGTCAAGGGATTGTTGGCCGTTGCTGGTAGTGGTGGGATCCATTTGGGAAGGTTAATCGCGTAGTCCTCGGGGGTGTAAGTGCCAGTGATGAGGTCGGTATCGGGTTTGGGATCTTCCTTTTTGTCGTCAGGATTACAGGCCCAGAGCCCCCCCAATGTCAATAATAATATAACACCCCGTACGGGCAACCCTACGTGGTTGCCCCGGCCTACGTGGTTGCCCCGGCCTATGTGGTTGCCCCGGCCCATGTGATTACCCCACCATAATATAAAGGTAAAACCCAGATCAATTTTCATCATTCAGCGTGTTTAAAAATGCAATTAGATCAGCGCGATCCCGTTCGTTCAGTTTCAATTTGCGCACATTGGGACTCACGTTTGTACCCGGGTGCCCGCCACTGGCGTAATGATCGAGTACTGCTTCCAGGGTTTTAAAACGCCCATCGTGCATATAAGGAGCGGTGTATTTCAAGTTGCGCAGGGTGGGGACCCGAAATAGTCCATTGTCGTTGCGATTGCCGGTTACAATACCCCTGCCCTTGTCCGGGTAATCATCCAGTGATAACGCTGCAACCAGCCCATTGTTTTCAAAGTTTAAGGTGCTGAATAGGGGATCAACGTGGCAATGGTTGCACTCGGAAGTAGGCACAGCTGGAGAGGCATCGAAAAAAATGGTCCAGCCGCGTTTTTCCTGTGCCGTAAATTGGGCTTCTTCCCGCATTACCTGGTCGAATTTGGTGTCGGCACTGATCAGGGTGCGCTCGAATTGGGCCAGGGCTTTGCCTATCAATAAACTATCGATCTCCTTGGAGTTTTTGATGCCAAAAGCCTGGCGGAACAAAGCCGGATATTCGGCATGAGTCTGTAGTTTTTGCAGCAACACTGGCCAGGCATTCCGCATCTCCAGGGTATCGCGCACCGGATGCAGCGATTGTTCTTCGAGGGTTGCTACACGTCCATCCCAAAACAGTCCTTTGGCGTAAAAACCCACATTGAGCAAGGACATGGCGCTGCGTTTGCCTTTCCGACCATCTACACCAGTACTGAAGGCTTGGCCATCAGTGAAGGCCAATTCCGGTTGGTGACAACTATTACAAGCGATGGTGCTGTCTTTGGATAAAATCGGGTCGAAAAACAACTTGCGACCCAAGGCGACCCCGGCTTTGGTCAAGGGATTATCGGGCGGAATGCGCATGGGCGGAAAGCTGGGGGGATGTGCAGCTTGTAAATATTCGGGCTGGTAGGGGAGGTGCTGGAGCTCGGATTGGGGCTGGCAGGCCGAGAGGAGGAGGATTGTGCCAAGCAACGCGAGCCCCGTTAGGGGCGTGATGTGGGTAGAAAACGACCGCCCCGAGGTTTTCCCGAGTCCCGTAGGGACGTGATGTGGGTATGTAGTGGGGCATAATACCCACATTGCGTCCCTGACGGGACTTTGGATATCGCGAGAACCACCATTTTCTACCCACATTTCGCCCGTAGCGGGGCTTAAACCCTTCCCCATCTCCATCCTTTTCAACCTACTCCTGATGCACCTTCAACGCCTCCCCTAAATTGTCCGCAATAAACTTCGCAATGGCCTTGTCCACCGTATGATCCTGGGTCACCTTGCGGAAATCCAGGTAATTCGCGCTGGATTGCGCCAACACGCGGTGCAGGTCAACATCAAGGGTCAAATTGCTGCTGCCTTTGTCCGTGATGACAATGTCCTTCAAAAATACCTTTTTGCGGAAAAACTCATTTTCCCCCACGTGAAAAGTGATTTTGGTGGCAAACTTTCCGCTATTGTCCAAATCGGCATTGCCTTCAACTTTGGTGAACACGTAGCCCTTGGCCCAGGACCAATAATTGTCGTCCAGCGGATGGGGTGGGGTATAGCTGCTTGGCCCTACGGCATTCAGGTCGGCTGAAACACCCAGACCCAACTTGATGCCTTTATAGGTACCCGGCGGAATGTTTTTGAGGGTAAAAGTGATGCCTTTTTGCGCAGCATCGTCGGATTGGATGTTTTTGAAAGAAACCAACTCCACATCGATCAGCTGGAGGCTATCGCCCTTGGGGTCATCGGTTTTCATCAAAGCCACATCCGAAATGTAGAACTGGAACAGTTGCAGACGCAATTTCATGTTGTCCTCGTATGCATAGTCAGCATTGAACATCTTGAGCTTGTTCTGGTCGAACAAACCCCGAAAATTGAGGGTCAATTCGCCGCCTGTGTCGTCTTTATCGTCGTCATTGTCACAAGTCCATAGGCTGAAGGCCAAGAAGAGGTAGAATAAAGCACGGAATTTATACATAATGGTAGAGGCTTTTTGAAACACCTGTTCAAAATTAGGTTTTCTCAAGGTATTAAACCGCAAAATGGGGGATTTGGTCGGGAGTGGACAATGATTTTTGTTGGTGGATGGGAAATTACTCAAAAATAAAAGTACCGATATAGCTTTACACCCTACCCGCCACTACGTGGGCGCTCTTCGATCCCAATATCCATTACCACATCTCCCCAAATTTTCCGTTTTTTACACCCAAAACCTGACCATGAAAACCTTCAGCCTCCTCGTCTTACTCGCCCTCATTACCCCCCTCCAGGCCCAAGTCGACCTCCTCATCACCAACGTCAACATCGTCGACGTAGCCGCCGGAAAAATCCACCCCAATCAAATCGTGAGCATCAAGGGCAATCGCATCGTCTATGCCGGGCCAGCCAAAGCCAAACTGCCCGAAGCCGAACAAATCATCATTGGCAAAGACAAGTACCTCCTGCCCGGCCTTTGGGACAACCACGTTCACTTTGGCGGTGATACCCTCATCGACGAAAACGAACAACTCCTGCCCCTCTTCCTGGCCATGGGCGTCACGGCTGTACGCGACTGCGCGGGCGACATCAGTTTATCGGTGCTCCAGTGGCGCAAGGAAATTCAGGAAGGCAAAAGGGTAGGCCCCCGGATTTTTACTTCCGGGCCAAAACTGGAAGGTAAAAACTCCATCTGGCCGGGCGATCTGGAAATTGCCACTCCCGCCGAGCTGCAACAAGCCCTGGACTCCCTGCAAAAACTAAAGGTGGATTTTGTCAAAATCACCGACAATACCCTGGCGCCTCAGTTGTTCCTGCAAAGCATCCGCGAAGCGCGCAAGCGGGGCTGGAAGGTCACCGGGCACATTCCTGTCGCGCTGACGATCCAGGAAGTAGCCGGGGCGGGTTTGTCGGCCATTGAGCACCTGGGCTACGTCATCCGGGCAGCTTCAAGACAAGAGCGTGAAATTACCCAACAACGTGCGGCAGGTAGCTTAAACGCCCGTCAGGCCAACGAACAATTCCTCGCTACCCTGGACACCTTCACCGCTCTGGCCAATTACCGCAAACTCGCCGCCAATGGCACCGCCGTAGTACCCACCATGATTGGCAGCTATGCCACAGCGTATCTAGATCAAAACGACCACAAAAACGATCATTACCTGACCTATCTTGGGCCCGAGTTCAAACGCACCTACCAGTGGCGCATCGATCGGGCCATGAAGGACGACTCGGCGGCCATCGACCTGCGGCACCGCATGTTTGAAACGGCTGCCTCCTTGTTGCCATTGTTACACCGTGCAGGCATGACCATCATTGCCGGAACGGATGCGGGTTACCTCAATTCTTTTGATTATCCCGGTTTGGGCATGCATCAGGAGTTGGAGTTGATGGTGCGTTATGGCTTGAGTCCGCAGGAGGCGCTGAAAGCTTCGGTGATCAATGGCCCGGCATTTTTGGGCCTGAGCAAGGACTACGGCGCAGTGAGCAAGGGCAAAATCGCGGACTTGTTGCTTTTGGATGCGAATCCGCTGCAAAACATTCGGGCTACCCAGCAGATTGAGGGCGTGATTCACGCGGGGAAATGGTGGAGCAAAACAAAAATCCAAGAGGAA
Source organism: Haliscomenobacter sp. (assembly GCF_041740695.1). GTDB lineage: Bacteria > Bacteroidota > Bacteroidia > Chitinophagales > Saprospiraceae > Haliscomenobacter. The sequence goes on from NZ_JBGSLK010000134.1 coordinate 222,895, forward strand.
TTGTCAAAACTTCAAAAATGGGTAGAAAACAAAGAAAAGTAAATGTCTAATATGCTTAGGTGCCCCTTAAGTGCCTTCGGTTTCTTAGGTGGTGAAAAAAACAAGCCTCGCGAAGCGGGGCAAAAATTCACCACCTAAGAAACCGAAGGCACTTAAGGGGCACCTAAGGAAGGGAATCAATATTTGGCGGGTTGCCCGGGTTTTGGCAAAGACTTTTTGATGAACTCCCGGATATCCTCGTTACTCGTCTCCAGGTCTTCCTTGCGCAGGTACATCATGTGCCCGCTGCGGTAGCCCTTCCAGCTCATGCGCTCCTTCAGTTTCCCGCCGGGGTCCATTTGCCACATGTTGTATTTGGCATTGAAGTAGTCGCAAGCGCCATCGTAGTAGCCCGATTGTACCAGCAGGTGCAGGTAAGGGTTTTGGGCCATGGCCTGCCGTAGGTTTTCACCCGTGCGGTCGTTGGTACGATCCCAGGGGTTGACGGGGCCAAACATGTTGTACTTCAGGTCGGTTTTGTACTTCAATTCTTCGCGCAGGTAGATGTTGATCGGCGGTGTGAAGGAATGTAGCCAGGAGGTGAGTTCCGCGCTGTAATCGGGTGCCAAACCAATATCCTGCCGATCGATCCCCAGGTAACGCGAATCCAGGCGACCCACGGTGTAACCCTTGTCACGCAAGAGCTCCTTCCAGAAAAACTGCACCGTAATGTCCAAATTTGCTTTGAGGATCACATCCTCCTTCAGGCCGGAATACCGCGCAAATTTGGCCACCACGGCTTTTTTCTTGGCTTCATCTAGCGAGTGCCCATGCGCAATGGCGGGTAGGAGCTCATTCATGGTGAAGGCTTCTACCTCGGGCAAGAAGGCGGTGAGGTCTTTTTGTTGCAAATCGGCTGGTAGGGCTTTGTGGTACCAGGCGGTTGCGGCAAAGAAAGGCAAACGTAGCGCCTGATCAACCGCTCCGTCGCGCAGAATGCCCAGATCGGTAGGCGACACCAGGATCACCCCGTTCAAGTACATCCATTGGGAATTTTGCAATTCCAGCGCCAGGCCCGATACTCGCGTAGTACCATAACTTTCGCCCACCAGGTACTTCGGCGAAGCCCAACGGCTGTAGCGGCTGACAAAAGTATTGAGCCATTCGGCCAGGTACTTGATGTCGGCATTGACCCCAAAAAAACGGTTGGTCGGGGTGTCTTTGGCCACAATGCGCGAAAAACCCGTATTCACTGGATCAATGTGTACAATGTCGGCTACATCCAGGATGGAATAGGGGTTGTCCTTGATGCCGTAGGGCATGGTGGGGTAACCCTCATCGTCGATTTGCAGGATGCGCGGCCCGGTGTAGGCGATGTGCATCCAAACCGAAGCGGAACCGGGGCCGCCGTTGAATGAAATCACCAGCGGGCGATTGGCGCGGTCTTTGATGTCGGTACGCTCGTAATAGGTATAAAATAACCCCGCCAGAATTTTACCTTCTTCGTCCCACACCGGAATCGTACCTGCATGCGTGCGGTAAGGCACCCGTTGGCCTTTGATGGTCACCTCCCGAGTGGTTTCTACAAAATGATCCGGGTTGAGGACACGGGTAGGGGAGGTCATTTTTTCTTCCTTCGGCGCTGCCGTGCTTGGGGGCGGAGGCGGAGGAGTGTTTGGATTGTTACCAGGTCTGTTTTGGGCGTTAACCAAATGGAGCATCAGCATACTTATGCCGACAATGAGCCATTGTTTTTTCATGGACACTTGTGTTGGTGTTGAAATTTTTATACTAATCCTGAGTGCTTTCTATTACCAAGCGTCATTAATGGATAAGTTTTAACGCAGCTCCGCTGCTTGGTTTTAACACGACGGCCTTTAGGTTTGTAAAAAAGAAAAAGTTTATACATTAAGATAATAATCATGTATAGTTTTTCTTTTTTGGTTCTTTTTTCTTTTGTTAATTCCACAAAAAAATGTGGAAAACTTAAAGGTTAGTCTTGAAAGG
>NZ_JBGSLK010000135.1:0-112055 GCF_041740695.1 Haliscomenobacter sp.
AAGGTTTAGGCTACCGCGAGCGACTTAGAGAAGAACATTGTCAAAATCGCTCGCGGTAGCCTAAACCTTCCTCAACCTCCCTAAACCTTAATTTCAATAACCCAAATTTGGGCTGGTCATTCCAAAGACAAAGTGCCTTGATTCGCGTCAAGGCACTTTGCATTTTTGCACTATGGAAATTGTAATAAAGGTCAAGCAATCTTTGGAACCCGGTTTCGGCCGGGTCTTTTTTATTAACTTTTACTCGCTGCTTTCTCCACGGCCTTCCATACGCGAAGCACGTTTTTGGAACAAATTTTAGCGATGTCTTCTTCGTTGTAGCCGCGTTTCAATAATTCAAAAATCAGATTGGGGTATTGTGATACGTCTTTGAGTCCGGTAGGTAGGGAGTCGCCTACGCCGTCAAAGTCAGAGCCGATACCAACATGGTCAATTCCGATCAGTTTCACCACGTGATCAATGTGATCGGCTACCGTTTTTACGTCAGCGTACAACTTGGGGTTCTTTTTACCAAACTCCTCAATGAGTGGTTTGGCAGCTGCGTCAGAATCCTTAAGGCCTGCTTTTTTCAGGATATCGTTGAGTTCATCGCGTTTTTTGTTGTTGTATTCCGGGATTTTGGAATCCAGAAAGGTGGAGCCAAAATTGATTTGGATGACGCCACCGTTTTTGGCCAAAGCCTTTAATTGATCATCACTCATGTTGCGCTGCCAGCCTGGAGTGAACTTGCGGCAGGAAGAGTGGGAGGCGATGACGGGGATCTTGCTCAGTTTGACCACGTCAAAAAAGGAACTATCCGAAATATGCGACACATCCACCATGATGCCTACCCGGTTCATTTCCTGTACCACTTTTTCGCCAAAAGGGCTTAGGCCGTTCCAGGTACCCGTCGTATCGTAAGAGGAATCACAAATCTGGTTGTCCTTGCCGTGGGTGAGGGTGATGTAGCGAATACCCCGGCGGTGGAAATAGGCCACATTGGCGAGGTCGTCCATCATGGGGGCGCCGTTCTCCATACCCATTGGCATTGAAATTAGACCCTGTTTAAAATTGGCTTCCACTTCAGCAGGTGAGAGGGCGATCTTAAACTTGTCGGGAATCTCGCGGGCAATGCCAGTGACCATATCGATCAGGGAGTCAGCGAGGAGCTTCGCCTTGCCATTGAGCTGGTAGGACGAAGGGATGTAAATCGACATGAAGGGGCAACTCAGGCCACCTTTTTTGGCGCGCACATAATCGAAGTCACCTTCCTTGGTTTCCACCGGAATCCCGATGTATTGGCGGGTCAACTGAAAATTGGTCACTTTGAGGCGGTAAGGCAAATCTACGTGTCCATCAATGATGATGTACTTGTGGGCCAATTGGTCGGCTAAAGCACGTGTGGCTTCATCCGATTGGTTTTTAAGGGCTACCTTGGGTGAACAACTCCAGCTCAGCACCAGTAGCAGGCATAGGTAGGGCAATTTTTTGAGCATGACTAAAAATTTTGAAAACAAAGTAGTTTGTGTGAAAATGACTTATTCAGTCTGTTTGAGTTGGAAATGTAGCTACTTTTTGGCGTTTTTACGTCAAAATCGCTGTGAGTTCTTTTATTTTACATGCAAGAAAATGCAACTGTTTAATCATAATCTAAAGTGTGAACCATGTTTGGAAAATTCCTACTCCCAATCCTATGTATTTTGGTTTTTGGTCTAAAAGGTTTTGCGCAAAGTCCGGTCAAAGCGAAACCGGTTTACTGTGACAACTTACCTAGCGCTTACGATGCCAAAGCCAAACCCAAGGCCCTTCCTGTGTTTAATACCAAAACCGGACTAGAATACCGAGTGCAGGTGGCTGTACTCAAAGATACCGACCCCCGCAATTACCATTTTCACAATAGTCTGGCCGCTCGTTATCAGCCCTGTGAGCAAGTGTGGATTGTAGAGTCTAAAAAGACCTTTAAGAGCAGAGCAGAGGCGGAGCGCCTGAAGGCAGAGTTGGAAAGGTTGGGGTACCCCGGGAGTTACATTACGACGATTGTGTCGTATGAGTAGGTAAAGCAGGTTCCAGGGTTCCTGAGTCCCAATCACCCAAAACATTTTTTACCGCAGAGTTTCGCTGAGTAAGCACGGAGTTTCGCAGAGTTTAGGACACCTTCGGTGGCTAAGATTACTCAGAGACGCCTTGAATAAACACTAATGCCAAACAATCAAATTCTAATCGTACTCGACCTCCGGCCACCGGAGGTGGCGAAACTTTTAAAAACTAATAAAACTCTGCGAAACTCCGTGCTTACTCTGCGAAACTCTGCGGTAAAAAAATCAATTAAGTCAAATTTCATGTTAACTTATTGAATAAGTGTGGGCCACTATTGTCGACTCAGGTCAATGATTGCTGCAAATACAATCAGCCCCAATTGCCAATAAAATGCTGGTTTGATCCTGCAAAATACTCAATACCCCAACACCTTCTCCATCTCCACAGCCACCTTCTCCGCCGATAACAACATCTCCCTTTCCAACACCTCACTCAGCGGGATCGCTGGAACGTTCGCAGCGCCAATCGTAACCACGGGCGCATCCAGGAACTTGAAGCAGTGCTGTTGAATCCGCGCAGCAATACTTTGAGCAAAGCTGCAATTCACTGGCTCTTCGGTAATCACCAACACTCGTCCATGTTTTTTAGCCCCAGTATAAATCGCTTCCTCATCCAGTGGAGCGATGCTCCGCAGGTCGAGGATTTCGATGCGGCCAGGGTAGCTTTTGGCGGCGTTCAAGGCCCAGTGTACCCCCATACCGTAGGTAACCACAAAGAGGGTATTGCTTGAGGCGCTGGCTTCCAGAGCCAGTCGGGCTTTGCCCAGAGGAACTATGTACTCAACATCCGGCTCAATGACCTTGGCCGCTTCGGTGCCTTTTACTTTGGACCAATACAAGCCCTTGTGTTCCAGTACGATTACCGGGTTGGGATCGTGGTAGGCCGCTTTCATCAGGCCCTTCATGTCGGCACCATTGCTGGGGTAGGCAATTTTGATGCCCCGGATGTTGCTCAGTACCGATTCGACACTGGAGCTGTGGTAGGGGCCACCGCTACCATATGCACCAACTGGAATTCGAATCACACAACTCACTGGCCATTTGCCATTAGAGAGGTAACAAGAGCGGCTGACTTCGGTGAACAATTGATTGAGCCCCGGCCAGATGTAATCGGCGAATTGCACTTCCACGATGGGTTTGAGCCCCAATGCCGACATCCCTACCGTACTACCTACAATGAAAGCTTCCTGAATGGGCGTATTGAACACGCGTTCTTTGCCAAATTTTTGGGCCAAGGTGGCCGCTTCGCGGAACACGCCACCCAAGCGCATGCCCACGTCCTGCCCGTACAGGAGGCACTCGGGGTATTTTTGCAGCAGTTCCTCTACGGCGTGCAGGGCGCAGTCCACCATGAGGCTTTCTTCGCCCTGGGCCGGTTGGCGTTGGCCTTTTTCAGCAGTAACGGGAGTGGGGGCAAAATCGTGCAAATACAATTCACCAGGTGCGGGATCTTCCGCTTCCTGGGCCGCTGCAAAATCAGCCCTGACTTGGGCCTGAGCTTGTTGATGGATGCTTTCCAGTTCATCCGCACTCGCCACACCCTCTTCGAGCAGGTGCTTCCAAAACAAGGGGAAAGGATCACGAGTAAGGTGGTAATCCATATCGTCGCGGTACCATTCCTTGCGCACGCCGGAGGTATGGTGACTCAAGAGCGGTACTTCCGCATGCACCAAAAAAGGCCGCCGTTCCTTGCGGATCGTATTGATGACCTCCCGTAGGGTTTCGTAACATTCAAAAAAATCGTTGCCGCCAATGCTGCGGGTTTCCAGGCCTTTAAATCCGGCCGCGTATTCAGCCGCACTTTGGGCTCGAACCTCGGCAGCGCTGGCGGAAATGTCCCAGCCATTGTCTTGCACCAGGTAGAGGATGGGCAGTTTTTTTAACACCGCCATTTGCATGGCTTCCGACACCTCGCCCTCGGTCATGGAGGCATCGCCGAGCGAGCACACGACGATGGGTTTATCAATGGGGTAATCCTTGGTCAAGGCGCGGGATTCCTTGTACCAAAAACCCAGTGCAACACCAGTAGCAGGAATGGCTTGCATCCCCGTGGCGGAGGATTGGTGTGGGATTTTGGGTTTGTCGGCGTCTCTCAAACTGGGGTGAGCATAATAGGTGCGCCCACCGGAAAAAGGGTCGTCGCGTTTGGCCAACAATTGCAACATCAGTTCATAAGGCCGCATCCCGATGCTCAACAACATGGCATCATCCCGATAATAAGGAAACAAATAATCTTGGGGCAACATTTGCATGCCCAGCGCCAATTGCACGGCTTCGTGCCCGCGTGAGGTAGCGTGGACGTATTTGGACACTAGCTTGAAGTTTTCTTCGTACAGGTCCGACATACTTTTGGCGGTAGCCATCAGTCGAAAGGCTTCAAGCAGGGTTTTGGACGGTATGGATAATTTGGTTTTAATAATGGTCATGGTTTAAGGGTATGGTTTAGAGAGGTTGAGGAAGGTTTAGGGAGGTTTAGGCTGCCGTAAGTGTCATTGTCAACATTGCTGCGGCAGCCTAAACCTCCCTAAACCTTCTCAACCTCCTCAACCATTATTTTTTAATTGCTCGTTTAGCATATTCAGTCAGCACCAATCTGCCACTAATGGCGGCCCGTTCTTCCAAAAATTGATCCCAATGACTGGTTCCTTCCCAAAAAATGGCTTTCAACTCGCGCATGGCTTCGGGGCTGGATTGGGCCAGGTTGAGCGCCAGGGCATGTACCCCTTGATCCAGTTCTGCGATGCTGGGGTAAACGTTGGCGAACAACCCACGTTCCATCGCCCAGTGGGCGGAGTACCATTCGGTGGCGTTGATGGCCATTTGGGAAAAAGCCGAGGTACCTATTTTGCGTTCTACCGCAGGCCCGACCACAAAAGGGCCAATGCCTACCGCCAGTTCGCTTAGTTTGACTGCCGCATCCTGAGTAGCCAGACAGTAGTCACAAGCTGCGGCAAGACCTACGCCACCGCCAACCGCTTTGCCCTGGATGCGACCAATCACCAGTTTGGGACTTTTGCGCAGGGCATTGATGACTTTGGCAAAGCCCGTGAAAAAGCGTTTCCCAGTGGCAAAATCTTCAATGGCAGCCAATTCATCAAAACTGGCTCCTGCACAAAAAGTACGGTCACCCGCACTTTTCAGGATGATGACTGTTGTAGCGGGATCCTGACTGGCTTGCTCAATGGTTTCACCCAGTATTTGCAGCAGGGGGCTGGGCATGGAATTATGAGCTGGGTGATGAAAACTGATGACCCCAATTCCGTTTTCGACATGATAGCCCACCTGGCCGGATTGAATCGTTGTTGACATACGTTTTTATGGTTGAGGAGGTTTAGGGAAGTTTAGAAGGTTGAGTGGGTGTGAAAGTGTCAGTGAGAAGTGTGAGCTTGCGGTAGCCTAAACCTTCTCAACTTTCTCAACCTTCCTCAACTTTTTTCCTGACCATGGTGAGAATGGTGGCAATGGCCACCGTCTCATTGGTTTGGTCAAATACTTCTACCAACCATTTAACGATTCCTTTGGGCACATCGTTCTCATCGCGCTGCTCCTGAGCGATTTTTTCTTTCACGGTCAAGCGCACCCCGATGGTCATGCCGGGGTAAACGGGCTTGGTGAAACGGCATTCTTCTAAGCCGTAGTTGAGCAAAACTGGCCCTTTACGCGGCTCCACAAACATCCCCGCTGCTTTGGAAAGAATCCAATAACCGTGGGCGACCCGGCGCTCAAAGGGAGTTCCCTCCAGGGCAGTTTCGTCCACATGGGCATAAAAATGATCCCCAGTCAGGTTGGCAAAATTGATGATGTCGCTCTCCGTGACGGTGTGTTTGTGGGTACTCAAGGTTTCGCCGATCAGTAGGTCTTCGAAGTATTTGCGGAAGGGGTGAATTTCGGCCTCGGGTTGAGCCCCGCCTACCTGGTATACTTCGGTGATTTGGCCCAGCATGGTTGGATGCCCCTGGATGGCAGTGCGTTGCAGGTAGTGTTTGATGCCCCGTAAACCGCCCAGTTCTTCGCCGCCACCCGCCCGACCCGGGCCACCGTGCGCCAACAAGGGCATTGGTGATCCATGCCCCGTGCTCTCTTTCGCGCTAGCCTCATTGAGGATCAGGATGCGCCCGTGATACGGTGCAGCCTCCATGACGTACTCTTGTGCAAAACGAGGATCGGCCGTGGCAATGGTACTGACCAATGAACCTTTTCCCAGATTGACCAATTCAATGGCCTCCGCCAAATCGTGGTAAGGCATTAAGGTACTCACGGGGCCAAAAGCTTCAATTTGGTGGGTATTGGTGTATTTCGAGGGTTGATCGTTGCGCAAGAGGATGGGGGCAAAAAAGGCCCCTTTGGCTTTATCTGCGCCGAGTACTTCAAACTGATCCAGGTTGCCGAAGGCTAAGGTGGAGTTTTGGAGCAGTTTTTCTACCTGCTGGCGGACTTCCTGCTGTTGGGTTTTGCTGACCAAGGCGCCCATACGTACCCCTTCCGTGCGTGGATCACCCAGGGTGGTTTGGGCCAGCATTTTGGACAAGGCATTTTGGACCGCTTCAATCCGGTCCCCAGGGACAAAAATGCGGCGAATGGCGGTACATTTTTGACCGGTTTTGGCCGTCATTTCGCGGCGAATTTCTTTGAGGAACAGGTCGAAATCGGGGCTGCCGGGTTCAACATCTGGCCCCAATACAATGGCATTGAGGCTATCGGACTCCATATTGAAAGGAACACTGTGCTGGATGATACTGGGTAAGGCCCGCAATTGTTGGCCAGTTGACGCCGAACCGGTGAAAGTGACAACGTCCTGTTCACACAAGTCATCAAGAATACCTACCCCGCTGCCACATACCAATTGCACTGCGCCTGCGGGTAAAATGCCAGAAGTAACGATGTCGCGCACCATAATTTCGCTGAGGTACGAAGTAACTTCAGAGGGTTTGACTACGGCGGGCATTCCTGCCAATAGATTAGCCGAGAGTTTTTCCAATAGGCCCCAGATGGGAAAATTGAAGGCGTTGATGTGGATGGCTACCCCATGTTTGGGCACCATGAGGTGGTGGCCGATAAAACTACCTTCTTTTGATAATTTAGCGGCTTCGCCATCCAGGTACCAGCGGGTATCGGGCAACTTGCGCCGCAGGCTGGCATAGGCAAACAGGGTGCTGATGCCCCCATCAATGTCAATCCAACTATCCGCCCGGGTGGCCCCGCTACGGTAACTTAGTGTATAGTACTTTTCTTTGTGTTCATTGAGGAATAAGGCCAGGGCTTTGAGCATCCGCCCGCGCTCCTGGAAGCTCATTTTGCGCAAGGCAGGTCCACCCACTTTGCGGGCGTAGTGGAGGATGGCACTGTAGTCCAATCCTTCACTCCCGCAAGTACTAATGAGTGTACCATCGATGGCATCGAATTGAGGGATACCCACTCCATCATGGGGCACCCAGGCTCCCTGTAAGTAATTGTGGAGCTTGGTAGACATGTTTTGGTTCTATTTGGTCAAGGACTGAGTAATACGAATGAATGTTCGTTTGCAAAGGTAGGAGATTTTTGGGATTCAGTACAATTAATTTATGTTTTGTCGTAAGCTTTCAGGCTGGAGGTTGTATTTTACCTTTAATTTCAGACAAACAATAAGCATTTAAACCACCTGCATCATGCTAAAGATCTTTCAAATTGGAATTTTGCTCAACTTAATCAGTGTTATGTCAAGCGCACAAACACCTACTGAAATTCCACTTTATCCCGGTCCGATTCCCAATTCCAAGCCCACTGCGGCGAAGGAACGTGTAGACAAGCGGCCCAATGGCACCCGTTTTATAATTGGCACTACTGAACCTACTCTGACAGTGTATATCCCCCAAAAGCCCAATGGGAAAGGGGTCGTGATTTGTCCCGGTGGTGGCTATTCGGGTACCGCTATTGATCATGAAGGTTTTGATGTTGCCAAAGCTTTTAATGCCATTGGCGTGGCTGCATTTGTGCTCAAATACCGCATGCCACTGGACACCTCCTGTATTGACAAAAGCATTGCGCCATTGCAGGATGCCCAGCAAGCCATTCGTTTGGTGCGCAAAAATGCCGCTAAATGGAAGGTGAATCCCCGTAAAGTGGGAATCATGGGTTTTTCGGCAGGCGGGCACCTCGCTGCAACGGCAGCGACCCATTTTTACGAAAATGCCGACCCTGCTGAAAAAGATACTACCAGTGTACGACCCGATTTTGCCGTTTTGATTTATCCGGTCATTAGTCTCAGTTACGAGTTGGCGCACGGGGGCTCGCGGGATAAATTATTGGGGGTAAAACATACCACTGCACAGCAATTTAAATTTTCCAATGAACTACAAGTAACTGCCCTCACGCCACCAAGCTTTTTGGTACATTCTGCGGATGATGGCGCAGTGAAAGTGGACAACAGCATCGCTTTTTACCAGGCGCTGAACAAATTCAAAATTCCGGTGGAAATGCACTTGTACCCCAAGGGCGGACATGGCTATGGCATGAACAATCCGACGACGACGGACAAATGGTTTGATCGACTGGGGAATTGGCTGAAGAGTTTGTAATTTGTTAATGAGTTGATGTGCTGATTGGCTAATGATGGCGCATCAACTCATTTTTTCCATTCAATATAAATCCGACTGACAATGAAAAAGAGCACCTTACCCATATTCATGTTGGCACTTAGTGCTGTTCTTTTCAATCAAACTTTTGCCCAAAAAGGTGCCAGTACCAGCTTCGAACAAGTGATTGCCCTGCGCAATGTGGGCACTCCGATTCTCTCTCCAGACGGTCAGCACATTCTCTACACCGTGACTAGTACAGATTGGAAAGAAAATGGCTACGACACCGAAATCTGGCTGGCGCGCAATGGGGAAGAGCCTTTTCAATTGACCCGCAGCGGCAAAAGCAGCAGCACTTCGGCCAAGTGGTCGCCCGATGGGAAATGGATTGCATTCAGCAGCAGCCGGAACGACAAAAACCAAATCTTCGTGATCCGCCCCAATGGTGGTGAAGCCCAACAAGTGAGTTTTGAAGAGGATGGGGTAGGCACTTTTGAATGGTCGCCGGATGGTAAACAATTTGCCCTGTTTAAACAAGACCCGGAAAGTAAGGAAGAAAAAAAACGCAAAGAGCGCTATGGCGGTTGGGCCGCCGATGATGCGGAATACCGCCTTTCGCACCTGTGGCTACTGGAATTTAAGCCAGATTTGCTCCCCGCACCCAACGAAATGCCTTGCTACGAGGAGAAAAAAGATTCTGGCCAAAAAAGTGATTGCATCAATTACCCCAAAGCAGTGCGCCTGACCGAAGGCCAGTTTACCATCAGCAATTTTGATTGGTCGCCAGATGGGAAAATGATCGCCTACACCCGGCAACCGAATCCCTTGATCAATTTTTCAATGTATTCCGACATTGAAGTGATGGAGGTGGCGAGTAAAAAGATTGTATTCAGTGTGAAAAATCCATCCGTGGACAATTTTGCCGCCTGGTCGCCAGATTCCAAAAAGATTCTGTACACCACTAATTTAGAGGATACTACGGCCTTTTATTACAAAAATGACCAAGTGCTGGTGGCCGATTTGCAAGGGGGGAAACCCAATCGGGTAGCCCAGTATTTTGATGAAGACATCAGTGCTTTGAGCTGGAATGCTGCGGGGGTATTTTTTACTGCTTATCAAGGCACCCAACGCTGGCTTTTTCGGCTTGATCCCCTCAGTGGGCAATACAAGGCCTTGATCAGTGGCAACGAGGTGTTGGGCGGCTACAGTTTTTCCAAAGATGGCAAAATGCTGGCTTATAGCACTTCCAGTGCTACCACCCTCAGTGAAATTTTCAAAACGCCTGTTTCCATCCTCAAGCCTGTACAAATTACCCAGATGAGCAAACAAATTGCGGGCTGGAAAACGGCGCTGAGTGAAGTGATCCGTTGGAAAAGTAAAGATGGGGCAGGGATAGAAGGGGTGCTCCACAAACCTCAAAACTACGATCCTGCTAAAAAATACCCCTTGCTGGTGATGATCCACGGTGGGCCAACTGGCATTGACCTGCCTCAGCCTGTACCGGGCAGTGTTTATCCGGTGCTGCAATGGCTGGAAAAAGGGGCCTTAGTACTGCGGGTAAACTACCGGGGTTCGGCGGGCTACGGCGAAAAATTCCGCTCGCTCAACGTGCGCAACCTGGGTGTGGGCGATATGTGGGACGTGATGTCGGGGGTAGATCACCTCATTGCCAAGGGTGTGGTGGACGAAAACCGCATGGGCTGTATGGGCTGGAGCCAGGGTGGCTACATTTCGGCATTCCTCACCACCAATACGGACCGCTTTAAGGCCATTTCAGTAGGGGCAGGTATTTCCAACTGGATGACTTACTACGTCAACACCGATATCCACCCCTTTACGCGCCAATACCTGCAAGCTACGCCCTGGAGCGACCCGGAAATTTACCAAAAAACCTCACCGATGACGAGCATCAAAAACGCCAAAACGCCAACGCTGATTCAGCACGGGGAGTTTGATCGGCGGGTGCCGATTGCGAATGCATATGAGTTATTGCAAGGTTTGCAGGACAATCAGGTGCCGGCAAAATTGGTAGTGTACAAAGGTTTCGGACATGGCATCAACAAGCCAAAGGAAAGGTTGGCGGCCATGTGGCACAATTGGGAGTGGTTCAATAAATATTTGTGGGGGGAGGATGTGGTGATGGGGGAGTAAAAGTGAAAAGTAAAAGTGAAAAGTGAAAAGTGTGCTACCGCAGCGACTTATGGAGCGTTGTAACTCAACGGCACTGCGGTGGCCCATTTTTTATTCTCTCTTCTGGCATTTATTTAAAAACTCCAACATACAGCACATCTACCTTTAGAACTTGCAAAGGCCTAAAATCTTTACCTTGCCGTACAGGTTTTAGCCATTACATACGTCTTTTTCAAAAACAAAACATGAAAAATAGTCTTGCCAAGTTGCTTTTTATCCTCTGCTGTCTAACGCCCATGACTCAAATCTCTGCTCAAAAAGTAAACGTCGTGTCCAAACCGGGCGAACGTAAAGTAGACATTTTGGTAGATGGAAAACCCTTTACTTCTTACATCTATCCCAGTGATTCGGTGCTCAAAAAGCCGGTGCTTTTCCCAGTATACACCCCTCAAGGTACGATGGTAACCCGTGGCTACCCCATGATGCCGCGCGCTGGTGAACGGGTGGATCACCCCCACCATGTTGGTATTTGGCTCAATTATGAAGCAGTCAATGGCAACGACTTTTGGAACAATTCCACGGCCATCAAAGACCGCTCAAAATACGGCACCATCAAACACAAGGAAATCCTCAAGACCAAAAGTGGCAAAGGTAAAGGCTCCCTGGCGGTGAGTGCCGACTGGTATTTGTCGGACGGCAAAGGTAAACATGTGTTGGTGGAAAAAACTGATTTCGTCTTTTACGCCCGCCAAAACCTGCGCATCATCGACCGCAGCACTACCCTCACTGCTCAGGGCGACACTGTTCATTTTAAAGATGTAAAAGATGGTTTTTTTGCCATCCGACTGGCCCGCGAGCTGGAGCATCCTTCCAATGCAGCCGATAATTTTGTGGATGCCAACGGGATTGTAACCCGAGTAGAAAAAATGGACAACACCAACATCACCGGAAATTACCGCAGCAGCGAAGGCATAGAAGGGGAAAAAGTGTGGAGTACCCGGGGCAAATGGGTGAATCTGAGTGGACGCATCGGCAACGAAGACATTGCCGTTTGTATCATCGACCATCCGCAAAACCTGAAATACCCGACCTATTGGCATGCCCGGGGCTATGGCTTGTTTGCGGCAAATCCGCTGGGTGCCAAGGTGTTTTCCAATGGTAAGGATGAACTCAACCTCAAATTGGCGCCTGGTCAGTCGGTGACCTTTAAATACAGGGTAGTGGTGGCTACCGGGAAATTGAGTGATGAGGAGATCAATGGGTTGGCGAAAGAATTTGGAGAAAAGTGATCACTAAGAGAACCAAAGCGACATTTTTTTATCACAAAGGAAAAACAAAGAGGACACAAAGGGCACAAAGTTAGACGTTGACGAGCTTTGTGCCCTTTGTAATAATATGTCGATTTAGTAACCCTTCATTCTGTTCTCCATACTGCACCATATTCCTCCACCAAAACATTGTCATAGTGGTCCGCTTGATCAAACAGGTTTTGGAACATCTTCAAACCCGTTTCAACATTCAAATACCGATCGTGGATGATCAGTGAAAGGATGATGGCCTGGTCTTTGATGCTGAGCGCAAGCCCTTCGAGCGTATAGTTTTGGCGCAATAAAAATTCGTAGAGCGGTTTAATATTGGCTTTGGGCAGCGAACAAAGGTAGGCATCGCCCGTAATGATGCCATTGCCCTCGTGGTAATGGATGTTGATTTTGGCACTGCCTTGGGTGATCGTCCAACAATTGGGGCCAGAGCGGGAAAGTGGTGCCTGGTGCCCAGCTTGTTCAATCATTTCTTCTAAGGTAGCCGCTACCCCCATGGGTTCAAATTCTTCTACACCATCGGGCAAGCTCAACTTGGCACCACAATGTGGGCAATATTGCCCTTCGATGTTGGACTTGAATACCCCATTGCTGCAGGAATGACAACGTACCCCCAATTGGCCATTCCCTTTTTGAAACTCGGTCAAAGCCTCGGCCAGGTGCTGCACGGGCAAACTGATGCCAATGCTGTTGCCATCTTTTACCTTGAACGTATTGACCCCCACTACTTCCCCCTTTTCATTGATCAATGGCCCTCCACTATTTCCTGGATTGAGTGCGGCATCGTGCTGGATGTACAAAATCTGTTCAATCTCATGCCGCGTATTAGATACAATTCCCTGACTTGCCGAATATTTAAATCCAAAGGGATGCCCAACCGCCACTACTGGATCGCCCTGCCGAACGGGGCTGTCCACACCCAGTTTGATACTCGGGGCATCTACAGCTGGAGCTGCAACAAATGCCAAATCATGCCGCTCATCAATGAACAAAACCTTGGCCAATTGTTTGGGAAAATGCTCGCCATTAATGACTACTTCCCGGTTGTCGCGTACGATGTGCTCATTGGTGACGATGATGCCGGAGTCACGCAGGTAAAAGCCAGTACCGATGAAGTAGGGTGTAGCGATTTCGATGACGACGGAGTGGTATAGGTCAATGGCGTTTTGCATGGTGAGGCTTGATGGAATTTGCGGCTGAAAGATAGTGAATCGCAAATTTAAAATCAAACTACTGTGGATTGAAGGCAATTAACAGTTTGTTTTTTAGGTCAACAGGCTATCTTTGCGCTTTTAAAATTGTACTGCATGACCGATTTTTTACACTACATCTTTGGCTCCGACATCCAAGCTGGGCTCCTAGTAGTCCTCAATCTCATCATCATCGAGAGCCTGCTTTCGGTGGACAATGCCGCCGTGTTGGCCACCATGGTCATGGATTTGCCAGCCCAGCAGCGCAGCCGCGCCTTGCGTTATGGCATCATTGGCGCTTACGTATTCAGAGGTTTGTGCTTGATTTTTGCAGCCTGGTTGGTTCAAATTTGGTGGTTGAAACCAGTGGGAGGTTTGTATCTTTTGTTTCTGGCCTACAGTTATTTCAAAGGAAAATCGACGCCAGATGACCCCACTGATGACTACGTCGATAAAAAAGCCAATTGGTTGTATCGTGCCACCCTGGGGTCGCTAGGCCAATTTTGGGCTACGGTCGCTTTGGTGGAATTGATGGATTTGGCCTTTTCGATCGACAACGTTTTTGCAGCAGTAGCTTTTACCGATCGGATTCAATTGATTGTCATAGGCGTTTTTATCGGCATTTTGGCGATGCGCTTTGTAGCACAGGGTTTTGTTGGCTTGATGGAGCGTTTCCCTTTTTTGGAAACCATTGCCTTTGTTGTAATTGGTATTTTGGGCTTGAAATTGACTTTATCTGGCGTTAGTCATTATTTCCCGGAGTCGCCCCTGGCCATCCTTACTGAAGGAGAAACCGCCGACTTGTACACTTCAATTTTGACGGTGGCCTTATTTGTCCTGCCCTTGGCCGGCGCCTATTTCTTCAATTGGCCTGAGCGGAGAAAATAATTTTCAGAATTGTAGGGAATTGACTACTCTAATTTGGGTATTTACACAGACTTACGTTTGTTTTTGTCAAATTGTGATTATCTTTAAGTGTTTTTTTGGCAAATCATTGATCTCATGAAAAAGTGGTTACCGAAGCTGTCAAGTGCAGCTCCAGCAACAATGTATGGAATCACATTCCTACTTCTCCTTCCCTTCTTTATACAGCATGCCTGGGTGAAAAACCCAAGAGTTGCTAGTGCTGTAGCACCAAATTCCGTGCCAAAAATTAGTGTAAAGAAAAAAACTTCATCCAATAGTATTGCTTGCCTGGATGAAGTTAGAATTACCTTAGGAGCAGATTGTGCTTTTAAGGTAACGCCTAATATTGTCGCAGAATACAATGCGATAGATTGCAATCCCGATGGGATGGAATTATTGATCACTGATAAAAGTGGTAAGGCCGTCGCCAATAACCGCCTAACTGGTGAACACGCCGGGCAACGCCTGAAATATTTTTTAAGCCACCCCATTTGTAATCCTGAAGGCTGTTGGGGGATCATTGCGGTTGAAGACAAAAACATGCCCCGAGTAGACCTCGCGCAATTTGATACAACACCAGTTATTTGCAGCAAAATAGAATACCTTCTCAACAACCCCAAAACCATTGGCCACACTACCCGTACCAGTAGCCCTCGCCAATTGATTCCGGGTACTCTTTTGAATTACGCTGAAGTAGAAGACAATGTGCCAAACCTGGGCATCGTAAAATTTGCCAACTGTGACCCGGATTGCCCACTTACCATCAAATGGAGCGATCGGCTTATCGTTTACGGGTGCGACTCTTTGGCCAATAATGGCCTCTATGCCCGCATTTTCCGTACCTGGGTAGCTACCAACTGTTTGGGTAAGTTTATCGATACCGTTCAAACCATTAATGTGTGTCGGCCAGCAGTTTCTGATTTCTATTTCAATGGCCCCGACACATTGGGTTACGATCGGGTAGTGACCTACGCTTCTTGCACACCCAACAAAGCCTTGATTCGACGCATTGATGTTACACCATTTGCCATAAAAAAGCGAGGCTTGTCAGGCACCGTTACCGATACCATGTTTTTGGACAAGCAGCCCTGCAACTACTCTATGCAGATCAAAGATCAGGAGTTTCCCATCTGTGAAGAAAAGGGCTTGAAAATTGACCGCCAGATTTACGTTTTTGATTGGTGTAATGGAGGCGTAGTAGATACTTTCCACGTTTTGATCAAAATTGGAGATTTTGAAGCGCCTAAAATCAGTATGCCCCATCACCCTATTGAGTTGTCAACTGGGCCAATCAATTGTGAGGCCTCAATACCCGTAACGGTCAAAGGGCTAAAAGACGCGCTTGGTATTGATGTAATAGACAACTGCTTCTTATCCAACCTGAGTGTTAAAGTCAAGAGTGAAGACCTGTACACCAAAGGATTTTTGGTAGCCACCAAAGGCCCTGGAGAACCATGGTTTGAGCATATTTATCCCACCACCAATGGAGTGCTGAGTGGCCTTAACCCTGGCCGCCATTGGGTAATCATTGATGCTTTTGATGCTTGTTACAACAGTGTGAAAGATTCAGTCATCATTACAGTCGCAGACCGGATTTCACCCATCATGGTGATCAATGATCAGTTAAACGTATCCCTCAGCAATGGCCTCAACAGCATCCGAGGTTATGCCAAAGCTTGTGTGGGCGACATAAACGAAGGCTCCTCTGATAACTGTATCCTGAAGTGGATGAAAGTACGTCGGAGCGTACCTGAAGCCTGTGTGCTGAGTTTTATTGGCAAAGGTTACGATAGCAACAACAATGGCAAATTAGACCCACTTCCTGCCGATGGGGATTGGACCGAAGCTGATGGTGTTGATTACGATGGAGATGGAAAACTAGCCAGTTTTGGAGAAACTTTTGTACTCACTGAAGATGGGAAACTGCTCACACCCTTATTGCCTTGTGCAGAATTTTTCTGCTGTGACCTCGCGGCAAAAGTAACCGTTGAATTGTGGGGCGAAGACAACAGCGGCAACCGAAATTTTGCTTGGGCTGAAATTTTGCTTGAAGATAAAATTGCGCCACGCTGTGCTGCACCGTACGATGCGACGATTTATTGCACCGATAAATGTATAGGTTCAATCGATGATCCGATTGCGATGAACAGTTGTTTTGGCGACGTCATCGTCTTGAGTGGCAATGATTGTGAAAACAACATTGATACTACCTACAAAGTTATCAAAAAACTAAAATGTGGCGTTGGCACCATTGAGCGCATTTGGACCATTACCAAACAATCTTCCAAAGGGCCAATGTCGACTACCTGTACGCAAATCATCAAGGTTTTGCCCGTACATGAATACAACATCTGTTTCCCCAAGGACGCGGATCAAAAAACCTGTGCCAAACCACTGGTCGATAGTTTGATCAGAAATGAGTTGGCTTGCGATTTGCTTACAGTCAATGTGATTGACAAGCGCTACGATGCTTCAGATGATGAATGTTACAAAATTTTCCGTACGTATACCGTCTTGAACTGGTGCGCTTACGACGACCGTTGTGGCGATCCAATGAGTGTGGACCATGTATATTTGGTGGACCGCGCTGCCTTTAACAATTATGGCAAAGCCCCCATTTATGTTTTGGTGCGCGACAAAGACCGCGACGGTGATGAGGAGTTTTGGTTGTCTCAAAACTTAACTCCAGCGGAAAATACTGACATACGTTTCACCCCTGCTTATTGCCCCGATGCCTACTTAGGCAGTGAATTCGGCAGACCCGTAGGTGAATATTTCCACTCCTTTATGTATACCCAAATCATCAAAGTGTACGATGAAGAAAGACCTTTGGTGACGATCCCCAAACTAGATAAAATACCTACTCGGACTACGGATTGTAAAGCGGATGCCATCATCAATTTTACCGCCAAGGACAATTGTACGGATAAAGTAGAACTGGAGCGGGCGCAACTTATGGTGGCTCCTTTCCAAACCCTCGATCCAGGTTTGATGATTCCTTTCTCCTCCCCACGCTGGGTTATCCGCGAGAGCGCTGGCAATGCTTATCAAGTCACCATCCGTGACCTGCCTGAAGGCAAACACGATCTGATTGTGGTCGTGCGTGATGAGTGCGGCAACTTGAGCCTGCCCACGCGGATTCCATTCGAAATTCGCGACTTGAAAGGACCGGCACCGATTTGTATCAATGGCTTGAGCACCGACCTGATGTCGGATGGCAATGGTGGTGGGATGATTTCGGTATGGGCTACAGATTTTGTCGCTTCCAAAATTTACGATTGCAACGGACAAGGTCCTGAAACCCAAAACGGGCTTAAATTGGTGACCAAATACTCCATCAACCGGGTAGGAGAAACGCCAAACGTTAAACAAACCGGGCTGAATTTTACCTGTGCTGACGCAGGTGTGACCATCAACGTAGAAATTCACGCCTGGGATGAGGTGGGGAACCACGATTTTTGTGTCACGTACCTCCTCTTACAAGACAACCGCAAAGTGTGCCCAACAGGGGCCAGTTACACTGGCGAAATCAGTGGTTTGGTCACTACACTTGATGCCGAGCCACTAGCTGGGGTCAATGTACAAATCAGCGGACAACAGGCCAATCAAACTCAAAACTCAGGTGCTACTGGCAAATTCAACTTTGCTAAACTGCAATTAGGGGCTGATTTCACCATTACACCTCAATACGACAAAGCCCATTTGAATGGGGTGTCGACTTTTGACTTGGTGCAGATCCAAAAACACATCCTGGGAACTAAACTGCTGACGGATCCTTATCAAATCATTGCTGCGGATGTGAACAATTCCCGTACCATTACCACCATCGACCTCATTCAGGTGCGGAAGTTGGTGCTGGGATTGGACGATCGATTCGCTTCGGTGCCTAGCTGGAAGTTCATCCCCGTTGCTTACAAGTTCCCCAACCCGAGCAACCCTTGGCAAGAAGAGTTTCCACAAGTGATCAACGTGAATGACCTGAAGGATAAAGCCAGCAGCGATTTTGTTGGCGTTAAAATGGGAGATGTGAACGGCAGTGCCACAAGCAGCTCCGCCACGGCTGGTACATTGCGCAGCAATCAGGCACTACACATCAAGGCTGAACGCCTCAATCAAACGGAACCCAACTTCAAAGCAGGAGAAAGTTTGACTGTGGCCCTGACCTCCGCAGAGCTGGCGGCTGTGCAAGGGTATCAATTTACCCTCAACTTTGATCCAAAACAGCTGCAACTGGAGAACCTGGAGTACCGCAGCATCAAAGCCGAGAACCTGGGCGTTTTTGCCCCAGAAGGCAACATTACTTTAAGTTGGTACGAAAATGGAGTGCAGTTTGCGCCTGAACAAACCCTGTTGATCTTGCACTTTAAAGCAAAAACAGCGGGTAGTCTTTCCGAAGTTTTGCGCCTCAACAGCCGACGCACTCCTGCCGAAGCATATACCCATAGTGATGAAATCATCGGCGTACAGTTGGATTTGGGCAGCCCCCAAATTATTCCACTCGAAACATTGCTCCAACAAAATACGCCAAACCCATTCAAGGATGAAACGATGATCGAGTTTAGTTTACCCGAGGCAACCCAAGCCACTTTGAGCATTCGGGATGTAGCGGGGCGCTTGTTGTGGTCGAACAGCAGTTTGTTTGCAAAAGGAAACAATCGGATCAACATCAAAGCAGAAGCCCTGCAAGGCAATGGGGTACTTTATTATACCCTGGACGCAGCTGGCTTCACTGCAACACGTAAGATGATTATACTGGATTGATTGCTTTTTAGAGCTTGTTTAGATAAAAAGAGGAAGTGGGGAGAAAAATGTACGTTTTTCTCCCCACTTTGTATTATACTTGTTGAATTACTTGTATTTTTCTTTGTGAGGTATGTTTCTGCCCCTAATCTGGTCATCCCAAGCGGGGTATAAATTCCAAAAAAATAGTATGGACCAAGCAACGATAGAAGAGTACATCTCCTTACTCTGCGACAATTACTAGATTCCTTGTACCGCATTGAAACTTTTTTACTGCTCGATGCTGCCGAACGTTTGGATCATTTCCTGGAAGCCCAACCTGAGCTGGCTCAGTGGAACCACTCAATGTACTGGCTTCGTTTATTGGGATTTTAGAGGTGCACGTGAGCAGAATACGGAAGAAGAAGGGGAAGAAAAATTTGAATCCTTAGAGGATATTACAATTGCCAATGAATCAGCTCTGTTGCAATCGCCCGATCGTTCGCCAATCTGGGCACTTTATTCTGCCCGCCCAACTTGCCCTGACTTTTCATGTACTCCCGGAAGGCATCCCTGCGCAGAGGAGTAATTACCAAAGGCTTGAGGATATTTCCTACGATCAAATCCTCGTAATAGATATTTTGCTGGATCATCAGTTCGTCCAAACGGGCAGCAAAAGCGGGTAAATTTTCAGGGATTTGGTCAAATTCTACTAGCCATTCGTGATAAGGAAACCCACCACTGGGAGGGTTTACTTGTGGTGCTACGGTAAATTCAACTACTTTAACCCCTTGTTCTTTGCACACTTGCAGCATGGCCTCTTCTACCTCTTTGCCAATCACGTGTTCGCCAAAGGCCGAGATGAAGTGTTTGATGCGCCCACTGACGACCAAACGATGTGGATTGGTGGAAACAAACTGTACCGTATCTCCGAGATTATAACCCCAAAGCCCAGCATTGTTGTTGATGATGAGGGCATAATTCACCCCTGGTTGCACATCTTTGAGCCAAAGCCGGGTTGGATTTTCGCTGAAAATTTCGTCGGCTGGCACAAATTCAAAAAAGATGCCTGATGCTGAGTTGAGCAAGAGCCCCGGCTCGCTTTGGTTATCCTGAAAAGCAATGAAGCCCTCCGAGGCCGGGTAAGTTTCCACACTAGGAATACTTGCACCTACCAGTTCTTCCAATTTGGCGCGATAAGGTTCATAATTGACTCCACCATACACAAAGACCGAAAAATTGGGGAAAATATCCAACACCCTTTTTTTGCCCGAACGTTCAAGCAAACGCTCGTAATACATTTGCACCCAGGGCGGGATACCACTGATGAGGGTCATGTTTTGACTGAGGGTTTCCGTAACAATTTTGTCCAGTTTGGTTTCCCAGTCTTCGATGCAGTTGGTTTCGTAACTCGGTAGTTGGCTACTACGCAGCCACGCGGGGATCATGTGATTGGAGATACCCGACAAACGCCCTGTGGGAATGCCCGCTGTTTCGCTCAACTCTGGACTACCGGAAAGAAAAATCACTTTACCATCCAGCCAGGTACCATTTCCGGTTTGAGCAAAATAATTAAACAAGGCATTGCGCGCCGAGCCAAAATGATTGGGAATGCTGTCTTTGGAAATCGGAATGTACTTGACGCCAGAGGTAGTGCCCGAGGTTTTGGCAAAATAAGCTGGCTTGCCTCGCCACAAGACATCACTTTCTCCCGCTTTGATGCGTTCTATGTAGGGTTTGATGCCTTCGTAGTCGCGAATGGGTACCCGTTCAATGTAATTCTGGTAACTGCGAATCTGTTCAAACCCATGGGCTTTGCCAAAAGCAGTAGTTTTGCCTACTTCGATCAAATGTTTAAAAATTTGTTCTTGCTCCTGCACAGCATGAGCGGACCAACGCTGGATGTCGCGGGCAATTTTGTTGGCAAAAGGTCTGATAATCCTGGAACGAAACCCCATTTTGATGCAAGTCTATTATAGGTAGTGGGGCAAAAATAAGTGCTCATTTTTCTTGAGCCAAAGGATCAGATAAGGCACTTGAAATGAACCGTTTACTTATTTGATCCTTTGGCAAAATGAGCACTTATTTTTTTATCGCCCCTAAGTCGAGCAAAAATAAGTTTTTACAGGGTTTTCGATGGAATCATTTTTTTGCTTTGCTTTTTGGCAGAAAAATTAACATAAAATGATCCAAAAATCCGTCAAACAATATATACGCCACTTATATGAAATAAAAAAATGTGCTTTCTTTGCGTTACTCTTAAGGACTACTGAAAAATATTGGCCTAGCTTATCCTGTTCAATCTTTGCACCATTACGCAATAAAACCCATGAATCATGTCACTGAAACTTGTTTCAAGCATCTTAGTCTTGATGGCTGCCTCGTTTGTTGTTAAAGCTCAAACTGTACAAATTACAGTACTCAATGGGGCAGAGGTCCGATGTGTTGCCGACAGTGTAGTAGAAGTTCAAATCACGCCCAACCCAAGTCTGGATTTGCGCAACATCACCCTCAACTGGGGTGACGGCACTGCTCCAGTCACCATCGCCAAGGGCGACTCCTTGATTTTGCGCCACAAATACAACACCAGCCAATACCTCGATGAATGTGCCTACGCCTGTCCATTGGGCGATGTAGGTGGTTTTTGTGTACAGGTCACCGTTCTGGCTACCTATTCCAACAGCGTACCCGAAAACGTGAGTAAGTTTTTAACCTACAAAATGCCCCCCCGACCCCAGATCTTGATCAACTCCAATAATGTCGTTTGTACCGGCAATGAAGTTCAGTTCAACAACCAAAGCTGCCCCAGCAATGACATGGAGATGCAGTTTACCTGGGATTTTGGGGATGGGAATACCAGTACAGAAAAAAGTCCCAAACATACCTATGCGGATCTGGGGAATCGTACCGTAAAACTCACGGCTAAAAATACCTGCGGCACCGAAAGCATCGAGCAACCCATTCGGGTTCTGGGCGAACCGATGGCTGTAGCCGAAGCCGACTCTGGGGTAATCGAAGTGGCTGCCGACCGCTATGTATTGTGTTTGTCGCAAGGAAGTATTGTACGACTGAATGGTATGGGGACCACAAATGCCAGCTTGTACACCTGGTCTATCTCCGGTGCTGGGCGGACTCAATGGGTCAATGGCAACAACCGCAGCGAAATCGTTCGCTTGGACATCATCGACCCCGGCACCTATACGATTACTTTGACGGCTAACAATGCCTGTGACCGTCCCAGCCGTAAAGTATTGACCATTGAAGCTAAAGCTGCGGAAGCGCTGCTGCCGCTAAGATTACAAGAGGATGGCTGTATTTCGCTGAACTACCGCCCCGATCCGTTCAACATGAATGCCTCTTACAAAATCAATGGCATTGATGTGGCCGTCGCCAATTTTCCAACTACTCTACCCGCCACTACCTTGCCCTACATCGTCGAAGTGCGCCTCAACAACGAATGTGGCAACCAAATGCGTGTGGATACCTTTTTTGTGCTTCAACCCGAAAATGTCAGCATTTCTGCCCCTAGCAAAGACACCACCGTATGTGAACGGACCTCCGCTATAACGCTCAGTGCTGGCCCTTTTGGCGGGCGTTGGGTCGGGAGCAACATCAGTCGGCAGGGCAATCGGGATGTATTCAACACCAATCAAGCTGGCGTTTTTCCCCTGATTTATGTGCGAGGCACCGGAGCTTGTGAGCGTCGGGACACTGTGCAGATAACCGTAGAAGAAAACGTGCGACTGAACATTCGCCCCCAAACGGATGAGTGCCTCGATTTTGATTACACCACCATCCCTCAAATCAATAAAGCACTGTATAGCCTCAATGGAGCTCCCATCACCACTTTCCCAGTCCCCATTACGGTTAGCACCAATCGAGATGTGTATACTGTTGTGGCTACTTTGGAAAATACTTGTGGTCGCCAGGAATCCCGTGATACCTTCGTGGTCACGGGCGCATTGCCAGTGGGGATCACCCAACCACTGCTGCCGCTGAATCAGGTGTGTCAAGGCGATACGGCGCGTAGCCTGGCAGCACTACCTGCTGGAGGGGAATTCCGGGGAGATCAAGTCATTCAGGTTGGTTCCGGGTTCGCTTTTAATCCGGTCAATACTGGTACTTTTCCGGTAATCTATGTGCGTGGAGTGGGCAGTTGTGAGCGCCGCGACACCACTACTTTTGAGGTGCAGGCCAAAGTTGTCCTGCGCCTGACACCCCAACAGGACGAGTGCAACCAGATCAGCTATACGCCCAACCCCATCATTCCCAATGCGGTGTACACTGTGAATGGGGTAAGAGCACCCACTTTTCCGCTGGATTTGGGGGCGACCAGTGCGCCTTATGTGGTTGAAGCTACCTTGACAGATGTCTGTGGCACCCAAGTGATAACGGATACCTTTTTTGTACGCACGCCGGACCCTTTGCAGATTACCAGCCCTGCCCGGGATACTTCGGTGTGTGAAAGTTCTGGTTCCTTCAACCTGGAAGTATCTGCTGCGGGAGGTACCTGGCAAGATACCCGCTTCATAAGCAGCAATGCCGGGCGATTTAGTTTTGACCCTCAGGAAGCAGGTTCGTTTAAAATCATTTACAACAATGGCACCGGAACTTGTGCACAACAAGATTCCGTGATCATTGATGTACAAAGGGTTACCCTGGAAGCCCGTGCTAGTGATGTTTGTTTCAATTCAGCAACGCCCCTGCAAGGTCTACCCTTGGGTGGAAGCTGGAGCTCAACAACTTGCCCGGGATGTATTGTGGGTGATAATTTTGACGCCCGCCAATTGAGTGCCCCGACCGATTCGGTAGCGGTGTTTTATACCGTGGTCAATCCCATTGGCTGTCGCAATACCGACACGGCTTATGTAAGCGTTACGCGACCACAGGCGGGGTTTCAGCCCCAGGGCGATTTGTGCTCGAATCTATTGATTCAAATTGACCTGAGTGGCACCACAGCGGAACGCTCCCGTTGGTTGTTGGGAAATATTCCCTTGGATCCACCGCCCTTTCAGTTTATCCCAGCTGGCGACCAGCAGATCACCCAAATTGCCATCATTGGCACTTGTGCAGACACTTTGACCCAAACACTGACCGTCATTGCACCACCACCTTCGGCTGCTTTTACGCCCAGTGAGGATGAAGGTTGCTCGCCTTTCAGCGTGAGCTTCCGACCCAATGAGCCACAACGCGATGGGCTGACTTATACCTGGAATTTTGGCCGCTCGACAACTGACTCCCTGGCGATTTATTTGCCCGATTCCAGTTATGTGTACACCAACGACAGCAGCCGGATCATCAATTATACGGTTGCGCTCAATATTGTGAACCAATGTGGTTCGAGCAAGGAGGAACGTACCGTAAGTGTATTTCCTTTCCCAACCGCGCTGATTGGCCTGGACTCGCTGAGCAATCAGTGTTCTCCGGTTACTGCTACCATCACTAATCGTTCTACGGGTGCCCCTGAAGCTTGCTTTTGGGATTTTGGCAATGGTATTCGCGATAGTACTTGCCGCAATGTATTTGTTCAGAAGTACGTGGCAGACACCACCACGCTCCAGTATTTGATCAAACTGGAAGTAAGCAACCTTTGTGGGGTCTCGATGGATACTTTCCAACTCACGGTTACTTCTCCCGGGGTGCAGGCCTTTTTTAGCTTGGATGATTACAACATTTGCCCCAACAAACCCATCCAGTTTCGGGACGCCTCTGCGCCATTGCCCAGTAGAGTATTCTGGAAGTTTGGAGATGGTGGCGTTTCACAAGACCCCAACCCAACCTATGTTTACCGAGATTCAGATACCACCCTTACCGTAACCCTGATTGCCCGAACGGGCTGTGGTTATGATTCACTCAGTCGGGTTGTCAATGTCCAGTCTCTGCCCGAGGTCAATTTTGCTACCGAGCGCTACGCCTGTGAAGGCCAGCCAACCCAATTTCTCAACCGATCGGATGAACGGGCGGCTTTTCGCTGGAACTTTGGTGATGGACAAATTGATTCAGTGTCCTATTCTCCACAACACAGTTACCAATCGGGGGGCGATATGGTCAATGTCAGCCTGACCATCAAAGATTTTCCAAATGGTTGTGAAAATACCATCAGCAAACCCATCCTGGTCCGCACCAAACCTACCGCGGAGTTTGTGGTCAATGGGGATACTACCGGTTGTGCACCCTTTACTGTCATCCTGCAAAACCTCTCCCGTGGTGCCAACCGTTGGGAATGGGATTTGGGCAACAACGAACGCTCGGAACTGGAAAACCCGGGGACGGTTTTCAGCGCAGGCTCCTACGATATTACCCTGATTGCCAGTTATGAAAATACCTGTCGGGACACCTTCCGCCTCGACGACGCCATCAATGCCGACGACTGCGGCGTGTTTATCCCCAATGTATTTTCACCCAATGGCGACGGCAAAAACGACTTTTTTACCCTTTACGGTGGCCCATTTAGCGCCACCAAAATTCGCATGATGCGCATTTACACCCGCTGGGGGGAGATGATTTTTGAAAGAAAAGACTTTGACATGGACAACTTGAGTGGTTGGGATGGCCGCATCAAGGGCGATGTGCCAATTCCTGGAGTGTATGTCTATTGGATTGAAATTGAGCAGTTGGGCGGACAAACGAAAATGTATAAGGGGGATGTGGTGTTGATGAGGTGATGGGATTGGAATTCCGAATTTTGCCGAATTTTGCCGATTTCTGAATTTCTTTTTGGTATACTTTTGCAATGTATTAGTTGATTGACAA
This sequence comes from Haliscomenobacter sp., assembly GCF_041740695.1. GTDB lineage: Bacteria > Bacteroidota > Bacteroidia > Chitinophagales > Saprospiraceae > Haliscomenobacter. The sequence goes on from NZ_JBGSLK010000135.1 coordinate 25,644, forward strand.
ATTATGGAATCAAAAAGGCTCCAGCTGGTTATGAGACAACCAACCAGAGCCAATTATTTAACTTAATAAATCATTGCAAAGATGAAACTAATTGCAACCATTTGCAAGAGTAGCTGCTTGTTTTTCATGCTACTTGTGTTTTTCACCGCCTGTAACAAAGACAGCTTGAGTGTAGACTCCACGAATTTCCCTACCGCAAGTGACGTACTGGTAAAAAATGGTGAATTGTTTTTTCCTGACATAGAAGCTTTTCGAAGTGTTCGTGATTTCGTTAAAACCGCTACTGAAAATGAGATTATGCGCTGGCAGCATCAACTTGGTTTCGAATCAGTGAATTTTCACTACGTTAACGCAAAGAAATCCTTAGGTGTTGAAGAAACTCAGGAGGATTGGGAAAAGCTAAAGGCCAATTTCACGGACTTAATTAAGATTGATGGTCATAAAATCAGGCCAAGACTTGAGATTGGCTCCTTTGGTTGGCTTATTGGAAGAAACAATCAACTTCATGTTGGGAAATCAATTATTTACTATACTGTGGATGAATATTTAATCTCAGTTCCTGATGGTGACTTAGATAAATTGGAAAGAGCAAAGTTGACTAAGCAATCAGATGTAGGAAATGGGGTTTATGTACACCCTGTACGCTCAACAACAAGACTACGAACTTGTCCTTCTTACTTAGGATTATATGACGTTCGGAGCCCAAGTGATACCAGAAAAATTGATATGGAAGTAGCTGTGGTCGAAAGTATTTTTACTGTTACAGGTGGCCTTTCCATTGAAGTTGCGGGTACTGTTTATTTCGATCATGAAAAAAGAGCTGCATTTGGCATTTGGAACGGAGATCAAACTCAATGTACTTATGATGCAGCCATAGTGGGGAATATTCTTGTAACTTCTACAGGGGGAGGTAGTAGTAATATCCCTTTCAATTTTAGTGAGAACAACTTCACCACGGGAAATGAAAGCAGATATACTAGGATTATTCCCATCTTTGACGATGATATTCTAAACGGCAATGGTGCGACCGTTACTATAAGTTCTATAGGACTGCACTTGGATCAAACTTCTGAAACAGGAAATAGTAAAATATCGAACCTCCATATTGGATGTAATTGGTAGAAAACTAATTTTTGAATCAAACCCGAACCAGATGTCTTCTGGTTCGGGTTCATAAGGTCAAATATGAAAAAGGTTATTCTCTCTTTAGTACTAATTTTTAGTTTGCTAAAATCTTTCTCTCAAGTAACCTCCAATGCCATCTTAGTTGGAGGTAATTTAAATTTTGAGAAACAGAATAGTTTGAGTATTCTCAATTTCACGTCCTTTAGCGTCAATCCATATGCTGGATTTTTTATTTCTAATCATTTTATGCTTGGGGCACGTTCAATCTTTTCATCTACAAGGTATAACAATAACTCAACCGCTAGGGAAATAGGATTTGGGATTCTAAGTAGGTATTATCCTATCCACAAAGCAAAAATTCTTCCTTATTTACAAATTGGATTACAAAGAATAAATTACCGTTATAAAACCGATGACTCGAACAATCCTTTTTCTAAAGACTACTCTAATATAGCGGCTGTAGCAAGTGGAGTAAATTTATTTATTGATCGACATATTGCATTAGAGAGCTCTTTTGAATATAATATTATTGCTAGTGACCGCGCATTAGATGAAAAAAAGAGTTTTGCAATAAAGTTTGGATTTCAAATTTTCCTAAACAACAACAATAAGTAAAATTTATGCGCACCTCTCTTTCTTTGATTGCCTTTTTGGTTATGTTAAGCGTAGGATGTACCGAAGAACAATCCATTATACAGCCCAATAAACCAAATATTGTTGTTTGGGGTTTTTTTCATCCGCAACAAATTTTTTTAGTAAAATTAGCCAGCAGCATGGCCATTGAAAACGTAAATACTATAGATACCACCGGAATTCAGGACGCCATTGTCCTGCTGTATGAAGACGGAAAACTGATCGATACGCTGAAGCACCAGCAAAAAGGCACTTATCGATCCTCGCACAACATTAAGCCTCAAGTGGGCCACGTCTATTTTATTACCGCCCAAAAAACTGGATACCCCAGCATTGAGACCCAGCCTGATACGATGCCTGACTTGTTAAAACTCCAATCAGTCAAAGCTACTTGGGCCAAAATTCAAAACTACTACGTTGGTTTATTAGAGGCAGAATTCGAAGCTTATCCTAAAGTTGCTCACTTGGGTTTAAACTGCGAAGCGCTTGATCAAAGTGGAACCTGGCGCATCAAAACTGAAGCTACATGCATGGACGAAATTTTCTTCTTGCAGCATTTCAACTACCACGATTTTTCTTGCTTCCCTGGGCTTAATATTATCCAGCTCTATGGTAGCTCTTTTACAACGAGTTATCCAAAAGAAAAAGAATTAAGTTTACGATTTTCCTTTGCAGTACCTTCTCGAAACCTCTCTACCTACTTTCAAAAATTCATTGAGCATGATCGCTCAGTATCTGACCTCAGCTCGGTAGACATTTTTGCACAGCCCATCTTTTTGCCCGACATGGTCAAAAATGGTTATGGCTTTGTTGGTTGTTTCAATTCCCAATCCCAAATCCTGAAAGTTGAATAAAATGAGACTCGTCCTCTTCATCCCAATGCTATTTTTACTGCCCCATTGTATTCAAGGACAAAACATCAACATCAGCGGACAAATTTTCGACTCACGAGGCGAACCCTTGCTACAGGCCAGTGTAGTAGATTCGCTACGAGGGCAAGCAAATTTGAGCAATACTTATGGGTTTTATAGCTTAAGCGCTCGGGTCAATCAGCCCATAATTCTGAAATTTTCCTACGTAGGCCATGTCCCCCAGGTCTTCCGTTTCTTTGCCCACCGCGACACGATAATCAATGTCTTTTTAGCACCTCAAACGCTTGACGAAGTGAAAATAGTAGCCTCCAAAGCAGCCTTACTGGATGTTCAACAAATCAGTAGTGTTGTACTGAATGGGCAAACCGTCAAAATGCTTCCCTCATTGATGGGTGAAGCGGACATCATCAAAGCTTTTGCACTCACCCCTGGAGTGAGCAATGGCAACGAAGGTTCGGCAGGGCTTTATGTTCGGGGTGGTAGTACCGATCAAAACCTGATTCTGTTGGACGGTGCCCCGGTTTATAATCCCAATCACCTCTTCGGCTTTTTGTCCGTTTTTAACCCCGATATTATCAAAAAAGCTGAGCTGATCAAAGGGGGAATCCCGGCACGTTATGGCGGTCGCTTGTCTGCTGTTTTGGACATCGTGAGCAAAGAAGGTTCCACCAATCAATTGAATGGAGAAGCCAGTATTGGATTGGTTTCTTCCAAATTTTCCATCAATGGCCCTATTGTAAAGGACAAAATCGGTTTTTTGCTCTCAGCGCGCACTTCTTACCTCGATTTAATTCTACTGCCCACGCGCTGGGATTACAACAGCGGCAAATCATCCCAGTTTTTTGGCTATGGGATGAGCGATTTAAACGGAAAATTGAGTTGGAAACTTTCCAGTAAAGATCAATTGTACTGGAGTTTTTACACAGGCAGCGATCAATTTCGGATCAACAATCAATCTTATCCCAATCTCCAACAAGGCACCCGACTCAATTGGGGCAACCTTACCACTTCGCTGCGCTACAACCGCATCCTCAATGCCAAAATGTTTTGGAATACGACCGTATATGCCACCAAATTCAATTACACCAATCAATTCAATAGCCGGGAAGAATCCAGCGATAGCCTGATCGGACGCAACCTGTTTCGTTATAGCTCCGGGTTAAACGAGTTGGCCTTCCGGTCGCAACTCGACTTTTTGGCTGCCCCACAACATTACCTGCGTTTGGGAGTGGACATCAACCGGCAACGCTTTTTTCCTCGCTCCATTTTTAAAGAAACAGCGAGTCTGGATTCCCTTTTTCTTGAAGAAACGCAAGAAAGAATCCGTGCCCACAACTTGAGTCTTTTTGCCGAAGATGAATTCAAATTATCTTCCCGTCTGACGCTCAATGCTGGGCTGCGCCTGGCAATGTACCGCCAAGAGACCAGCTTTTGGCGGTTTGAGCCGCGCTTCAACATTAGCTATCGTTTGCTCCACAACCTACAATTGCGAGCTGGCTACAACCGCATGAACCAGTTTATTCACTTAATTAGCCAAGCGGGGCTGCGCTTTCAAAACGATCTTTGGATTCCGAGTACGAGCGATGTGCCGCCCCAATCAGCCAGCCAGATTGTGGGAGGTTTATTGTTCAAAACCCAACACAACTTAACGGTGTCATTGGAATTTTACCACAAAAAGACCCGTGGCATTATCGATTTTTCGGAAGGAAGTTCCTTCTTGTTGGATTATGCCAAAACTTACCGTGAGCTGTTCACTACGGATGGTACCTCTACTTCGAAGGGCATTGAGCTTTTTTTGCAAAAAAGAAGCGACAAGCTGGATTTTTCCCTGGCTTATACTTTGTCTAAAACGACCAACCTGTTCACGAATCTGAACAATGGTAAGGCTTACCCCTTTGCCTTCGATGCTCTACACAATTTATCCCTTAGTGCCATTTTTACTGCTTCAAAAGGCTGGAGTTTTGCCTTAAATGCCTATTTGCGCTCCGGTTTTCCCGTCACCTTGCCCACTGCAGCCATTCCTTATCCTGAGGAAGCTGGTTTTGAGGGCAATCGTTATGTTTTTATTTATACTGCTAAGAATAATGCTCGTCTGGCAGTTTATCACCGGGGGGATTTGGCCATCCACCACACCAAACTAAAGCTCAACAACAAAAGTCGAACCTGGACGATCAGCATTTTTAATTTTTACAATCGCCAAAATCCATACCATGCTCAATATGAAAATGTTGAACAGGTTCGTGTAGTGAATGGAGTAGCAGAAGTGTCTACTACCCAGCAGTATGTTGTGAGGAGTTTTTTACCAATTATTCCTTCAGTGGCTTATGCTTTTACGTTCTAAGTGCTTGGGCTCCGGTACTTCCCATATCCCAGCAGGCTTACCGTATTTCTCAAAAATCAATTCACAATCAATGATAGATAGGCGACGATTTGCGGTGATTTGTAGTTCTTTTGACCAATTGTAAAATGTTCGGATACTAATGCCATAGGCACGAGCAAGCTCATAACGGGTTAACGGAGTTTTTGACATGGCATAAAGGTTTTGGGAACGCCAAATTGGCTTGGTAAAATAAGAAGTCTGATAATTTTCTCTTGTACGCCATCGATTTTGTTGATACAAAAATAACTTATTCAAGCTAATTAAACAATTTACATGCTTTATTTTTAAGTAAAAAAAAAGACACTTTGTTCGTTAAATCTCAGCATTACAGAATGGTGCTCAAAGCCAATTTTCAATCCATTAGTCATCCAAATCCCAAATCGCCGATCCGAATTCCCAAATAACTATGTACCTTTGTGAGTCCCATAGTGGGGTAATCGCTTGCGATCTAAAACCAAATCAGTATGTCAATATTTGGGGCCCTAATCAAGAGAGGAGCAAGTTTGGGACAAATTCTGTCCAAGCGCCGGGGGCAAAGCATTAAACCCATCCAACATCAAATCAGAACCTTGCGCTGGCTACTGCGTAAAGCCCAACATACTGCCTTCGGGCAATATTACCAGTTCAACGATATCCTCAACAGCAGCAACCCGATTGAGGCATTTAAACAAAGTGTGCCAACCTTTGATTACAATACCCTCTACGACCGTTGGTGGCACATGACGCTCAATCAGGTAGAAGACGTGACCTGGCCAGGGCGGGTCAAATATTTTGCACTGAGTTCGGGTACTTCTGGGGCTCCCAGCAAACACATTCCGATCACCAAAGACCTGTTTAGGGCCAACAGTCGCGCGGGCTTGCGCATGTTTTTTGCCCTTTCCCGCTTCAACCTCGATCCCGATATTTTCACCAAAGACATGATGATGCTGGGCGGTTCTACCGACCTCGAACAAGGCAATGGCTATTTTGCTGGCGACTTGAGCGGCATCAATGCCAGTCGGCCACCCTTTTGGCTGCGCTCCTACTACAAGCCAGGCAACCGCATTGCCAGCATCCGCAGTTGGGACGAACGGATCGCCGAGATTGCCAAAAATGCACCCAATTGGGACGTAGGTTTTATCGTGGGCATCCCTTCCTGGTTGCAATTGATGATGGAAAAAATCATCGAATACCACGGCGTCAAAACCATCCACGACATCTGGCCCAACCTCTCGGTTTGTGTACACGGTGGCATCCATTTTGAACCCTACCGCAAGGGGTTTGAACGACTGATGGCGCGCCCGCTGGTTTACATGGATTCGTACCTGGCCTCGGAGGGCTTTATGGCCATTCAGGATCGCCCCGAAACCAACGCCATGCACCTCATGATCGACAATGGTATCTTTTATGAGTTTGTACCTTTTAACGAAAACAACTTTGACACCGAAGGTAACCTCCGCGCCAATATCGAAACCCTCAGCATCGAAGAAGTGAAAGAGGGCGAGGATTACGCCATGCTCATCAGTACTTGTGGGGGCGCCTGGCGCTACCTCATCGGCGACACGGTGCGCTTTATGGACAAACGCCGTTCCGAAGTGATCATCACTGGCCGCACCAAACACTACCTCAGCATCTGCGGCGAACACCTTTCGGTCGACAACATGAACCACGGCGTCCAGCACGTGGAAGAGGAACTGGACGTGGTCATTCCAGAATACACGGTTTCGGCGGTAGAAGTGGGCAGTTTTTATGCCCACAAATGGTACATCGGTTGTGATGCTCCCTGTGATGCGACTGAAGTCAAAAACCTGATTGACGCCAAACTCAAAGAAATCAACGATGACTACCGGGTAGAACGGGCCTCCGTGCTGCGCGATATGGAGGTGGAAATCATCCCCGTGCACATTTTTTACAAGTGGCACGAGCACCAGGGTAAAATGGGTGGGCAGCACAAGTTTCCAAGGGTGATGAAGAAGGAACGGTTTCGGGATTGGGAGGAGTTTGTGAGAAGGAGTTTGGTGAGTTAATTCCCTACATCAATGTAATTGAACTAGCCCTGAAGGGGCGACATACTTTCAAGAATGGGTAACGCCCATTCTGAGTGGCGAACCATGCATTAAGCCAGGAAGCCCTGAAGGGGCGGCATCATTCCAGAGGGATTATGCCGCCCCTTCAGGGCTAGTAGTTAATACGTAGGCTATCCGATCCGGTACGAAACCGAAAGGGCGCTGCCCCTCCTTGGAGGTATGGCGCCCTTTCAGGGCTGATCTGTCGACTGTGGAAGCGCGTTGAAGCATGGCTATAGTCAGAAATAAAGCCTGTTTTTCTTCCAAAATCGACATTTTGAAGCTATTTTGGAAAAGAATGATGCTCATTTTCTTCCAAAACTGGATTTTTTTCGTGGTTTTGGGGGAAAATCAGGCTACTGATTGAACCGCAGCAGGTATGATTGACAACTCTTTTGCCAATAAATTTCCCGACTCTTCCAGGTCGTAATCATCTTGTAAGCCCAGCCAGAACTTGGCCGAAGTGCCAAAATATTTGCTCAAGCGCAGCGCAGTATCCGCAGTAACCCGCCGTTTTCTTTTTACAATTTCACTGACCCTGGTTTGGGGAATCATCAGGTCTTTGGCCAGCTTGTATTGGCTGATGGCCATCGGGATGAGGAATTCTTCGAGGAGGACTTCGCCCGGGTGGATGTTGGGTAATTTTTCCATGATGACGGGTTAATGATAGTCAATGATTTGGACTTCCAGCGCGTTGTTCTCTTCCCATTTGAAGATGATTCGCCATTGGTTGTTGATTCGAATGCTCCAGAAATCTTTCATGTCACCTTTCAGTTTTTCCAACCTATTTCCTGGAGGTATGCGCAAATCTTCAATGTCTTGGGCGCTATTGATCATTCTGAGCTTTCTTCTTGCCACAGGTTGAATGTCATGAGGAAATTTCTTGGAGTATGATCCATTCCAAATTTTCTCGGTTTCCTTGTCAGCAAAGCTTTTAATCATAGTAACGCACTAAGTTAGTAACGTTAAAAGTAAGTAATTGGTTCGGGAGTTCAAAGTTTTTCTTTTGTTTGGATTGCTTGAAATGAATTGGCTTTGTCCATGGTTCGAAATGAGTTGAAGATGGATGATTTGTTTGAAGGCTGAGTTAGTGGATAAATCGTCAACCCTAAATCATTCCCAACTCCTTCAAAATATCCTTTTTTAATTTGCTAAATGGGCGTTTATGGAAATTGACTTCCTCTCTATATGTGCCGAAAGCCAATCGGTATAGTTCATCTTCTGTAAGTTGTAAATGTCGATAAGTATGGGTTCTTAATATTTCAAGATAGTTGTCAGTCATAACGTTACGAATTTTGAGTATGTCGCTTATTTCCTCTGCATGGCCACTATAAATTTCTGAAATCTTAAAAATCTCAAAAGTGTTTTCTATTTTAATCTTTAATTTAGGGTCAGTACAGCTATCAGTTTTTAAGACTACTTTAAGCTGTTTTTGGGCTCCAAGTAAACTTTGAGTACCTGATGGGGTGAAAGAATACCTAAAACTTTGCCAGCAATCGTCAAGGTAAGGATGCAGGTTTTCGCCTATTGAAAATTCTTTTGTGTGTTTTAGAGTACTGTTGCAAATTTTGCAACTTGGGATTAAGTTAAAAAAAGAGAGTGCTAATAGTGGGTATTTCCCTTGAGAAAAAAAATGGTCAAATTCCGGTCTGGTGATTTTCCCACCACTTTGCACCGTCAACGTGTACATTCTATTACAATAAACACAAACTCGGACATCAAGGTTTTCAGCTAAATCATAGGCATCGTATTGTTTACTTTTTGCAGTAAAAATCTTGTAGTTAAAAGCTCTTTTAATTTCTTTAAAAAAAGCTTTTTTCTTTCTTGCTCCTGTTGTTAGGTGCAATGCTGCTGCTTTTTCGTTGAATTTTCGCTCAACATCTATTAGTTTGAGAGGATCTCCTTTTAGGATATTTTCCAAATTATCAGAAAGGAAAGTTTTCATCTCCTTTTTGAGATTAGAATTGTTTAATTTCGATATAATCGAATCTTTCAAGCCTGCGTAGTGTTTTTCTGCGGCTCCTTCGAAATTGGTTATATTCAAATAAGTCATAGATTTTTTTGAATTTTATTTTTACGTTGTTCTAAAATCTTTATTTGTTCGTCAATAACTTTTCTTTCCAAAGAATTTCGCCCTGTTTTTTCCGCAAACATTTCAGCAAGCTTCTTTTTGAGGAGTAGTTCATCAATGATTTCAATGACTTTTTCATGGTAGTCGACATTCGACATGTCTTCGGGGTCATTTATCCATTCAATGGTTTTGTCAATTTTTTGAATAGCAAATTCACCTACCAAACCGTCATCAACAAAAAAAGAATCCGAAAGCAGTGTACTGATATTTGCCCCAAAAGAACTTTTGGGACGCATCGAGTCGTCAAATTGTAACACTTTGCAAAAGTCCTTCTCTTTCTTCATATAAACAACATTCTTATTAGGCATATCAGACAATGTCAACGGATCATGAGTAGTAAATATGATTTGAACGGTACTATTTTGAAATTGCTCAAAAAACTTTGGCAAAACATCAACTATTGTTTTGACATACTTTTTTTTCCAGACTGGGTGGAATCCCATGTCTCCTTCATCCAAAAGCAGGCAAAAATGTGTAGGGAAATTCTTGGTATCACCTCCAATCGCATTTGATTCTCTTTTTTTTATCTCCTGAATGGAAAAATGAAACCTAGAAAGGAGATCAAGCACAGCTTTTTCACCAGAACTCAATTCAATTAGATTTCTAGGTGAGACATCTATAAACCCTACTGGGGTATCAGTAAAAGCTGCCATTCCATAAAGAAAATCTTTGTGTGCCTGCATTATCTTTTGGGCACTCATGAAATCCAATTCTATTTTTTGAGTATCAAGTAGTTGATGCTTTGATAAAGATTCGATGATACTAAAACTCACATACAATAATTTCTTTATTGCAACAACAGGCAGCAATGAAACATCTTGTGGTTCATAAAAATAGTGATTGTCCAAAAAGCATATAAGGGCATCGTAAAATGAAAGATTATCTAAGTCCGTTACATTTATACTCATTTTGCCTTCATCCAAAAAACTATTGTTGGATTCCAAAGGATGACTAATGCTACTTAATAATTCTCTCAAAAACCAAAGCTTAATGATCTTTTTATCTTCGTCAATATCGGTTGTCGAGTGGATTTGTCTTCCAGTGGAATAAATTTCTTTTGCCATAACTCATACAATCTTTTCAAAAACGGGCGAAAATCAAACGGGGTATTATGAAACGTACTAATATCGATTGGATTCCATGCTGCTCCCCTCATGGATAATTCAACTGAGTCGTAAAATGGCATTTCAAACCCTCTAGCAAGGACTTCTGCAAGTGGAGTTCCTAAGAAATCAAACTGCCTGAAAATATTTTGATATCGATGTTCCAAAATAGGGGAAAAATTACTCTTATTTTTATTTTGGTCATCATCATGATGTAAAAGCCTGTCTGCAGAAATGTCAATATCAGGAGTTGCCCAAGAATTAAAGTACAATTGTTTGTTTTCAAAAAATGGGCAATAGTACACAGTTTGGGCAGTAAGATATTCTTGGTTTGTCAAAAAATCAACGGTCTGAATTTTTAAATTGAATGCATCCCTTTTGGGATATTCAGGAATACGTACCTTTACAAAAACTGAGTTACTTTTATCATCTTCAAATATAAGAACTGCGGCCTTAAACATAACGTATCCTCCCCAAATACCTACGCCTTGCAATGAACTTCTCAAAAGAGTTAATAATGTCGATTTACCGCTTCCATTTTGCCCCACAATTGCTGAAACAAGGGATAAATTAGGGCTGGTTTCAGAAAAAAAATGAGGTATAAAAGCCTCGTTTTCTTCACGATTTATCGTTAGGATGTTACCATCCAATTTAAATTCATACAAGAATTTACCCCCAAGATTGATTGAGGTAGTTTCGAAGAGATAATGGTCTTTAACCCAAAAAGCAGCAAGTTGCATGGTAAACTGTATTATTAACGGATGATAAAAACACTTAGAGAAGTGAATGGAATATTGATACTTTAACTGTAAAAAATTTAATTACAAGGGTTTATAGACAGAAGGTCAGTTTGGATAATTGGATTTAACCTTTTGCTATTGGGATCAAGTGAATGGCTACCAATAAATGCTCGTCCAAACGATCAATCATTTGATGTACCTCAGATCTAATTTGTGTTGGATTCATCTAGCCACAATTTTTCTAACAAAAATAATGATTTTACTGCATGCATGCTACCATATTTTTTGATTTAACACCACCCACATCTACCATCTTGAAACCCGCTGTTTCAACGGCGGGATTACGGCCACCCCCAACACTCACATCTATCATCTTTGCCAGATCATACATCAAAACAATACTAATGTAGATGTGTGATCTGGCAAAGATGATAGATGTGCAGGGGAGGAAATGCTTACCCTGCCGTTGAAACAGCAGGTTACAATATGATAGATGCAAGCTCAGTTTCAAACTCAAGCACTCACCACTTGGTCACCGCAAAAAACGCCTTCTTCGGCTGATATTTTTCGTCAAAAAGCAGGGGAAAATCTTTGCGGCCACGCACCGGGAAATTGTCCAACCAGGACGATTTATCGGACAAATTCCAAAAAGTTACACTGGTCACTGCTTTGCGGTGTTTGCGCAATACTTCAAAAAGCATTTTATACTGCGCAATCTGTTTAGCTTCCATCTCCGCTGTATATTCCACCTTGCCGGTGAAAGCTTCTGTTCTGCGCTCGTGCTCTTTAGGGTGGACCGATACATCCAATTCCGTAACCTGCACCTGCAAACCCAAACTGGCAAATTTTTTGATCGAAGTTTCCAATTCGGCTGCGGTTGGTTCCGTCAGCGCCCAATGCCCTTGCAATCCCACTCCGTGAATGGGTACTCCTTTGTCTTTCAGTCCTTTCACCAATTGGTAAATGCGATCGCGTTTGGAGGCGTTTTCGGTGTTGTAGTCGTTGTAAAACAGCAGTGCCTTGGGGTCGGCCTCGTGGGCGTATTGGAACGCCTTTTCGATGTATTCCGGGCCGATGATCTCGTAAAAAGGCGACTTGCGGTAAATGTCGGTGCCACCATCTGGCACGGCTTCATTGACCACGTCCCAAACGTAAATTTTGCCCTTGTAACGGCCCACTACGTCGAAAATGTGCTGTTTGAGGCGAGCCAGGAGTACTTCCTTGCTGATGGTTGCCCCCGTGGAATCCTTGAACAACCAGTTTGGCGTTTGGCTATGCCAGCACAGGGTGTGTCCGCGTAGTTTAAGGCCATGTTGCACCGCAAAATCGGCGATTTTATCCGCAGGTGCCCAGTTGTAGCGCTTTTCTTCAGGGTGAATGGGCCCCATTTTCATGGCGTTCTCAGGCGTCATGCTGCTGAATTGCGCCAGGATGAGGGCGGATTCCTCCGGGACGTCAAACATGCGTGGATTGACGGCTACACCGATGGGAAAGAATTTTTTGTAATAATCCTTGAGTCCTTTGGTGGTTTGCGCAAAGGAGGTATGACCACTTAAGGTCAAAAGGAGTATATAAAAAGAAATGTTTTTCATTGTGGTCTTGATTTGAAGAAATGATGGCAGAATGACGATGATCACGAAGACCAGAGCGGCATATTTTTTCACAAAGAAAACACAGAGGTACACAAAGGGCACAAAGTTAGACGTTGACGTGTCTTTGTGCTCTCTGTGTTTCTTTGTGCTTCCTTTGTGAAAAAAAATGTTGCTTTTGCCAATTTACTCGCTTCAGCTGATTCTACTTAGTGAAAAAAGTGACTCACTCATCCGTACGGAAAGGAGACGCAGGTAAACCTTCCTGATTGTACAAGTTCGCATCGGCGGGATTATCCGCCCAAGCATATCTGACATACATGGGTTGTGATACCTGCGCATTGGACACCAGGATCGTCTGATCCGCCTGTATTTCCGCCTTAGCCCACACGAAACGTTTGTCCGCCCCTGCAATCGCAAAACAAGCCAGTGGCTCGCCATCTTTGCTGATCATGCCCGTTCCGGTGTGTTTGAAATACAAGCGGATTTTATCCCCCTCAATCTGGAAACGTTCGTATTGTGGCCCGGAGTGGACGACGTTTTGATCCCCATAGGCGATTCTTTGCGCTGCCAGGGCCAGTCGTACCCCCACATCCTTTTTGTTCAGCGGGTGAATGTCGTTCCACTCGCCCAGGTCGATCGCCACTGCCAAACCCGTATTGGGCACCGCCAGCGATTTGAACTGCGCATCACGCAAGACCGCCCAACTGCTTTCCGAAGGCAAGTAATTGACCTCCATAAAGTTGGCCAGTTGCACCGTTATGAAGGGCAAATCGCCTTGTTTCCACTGTTTGCGCCAATCCTGGATCAGGGCGGGCAAAAGTTGATAGTACGGCTTTGGATTGCCTGCATTGGTTTCTCCTTGGTACCACAAAAAACCCTTGGCCGCGTAGTTGACTAGTGGCGCAGTCATGGCGTTGAACAAAGCGCTGGGTTGGTTCTGTAAGGTGATGCCCCCTGGAGGAGCACCAGCAAATGGTGGAAATACATCCCCCACTTTGTACGACCAATCCCCCTTGAGGTCAATATCCTGGCCATTGGCGCTGAGGAAGTAAGGTTTGTCGGGCACAAAGCCACCTTTCCCCCCTTGATTGATTACCCGTACAACCAGCAGGTTTTTGCCAGGTTTGAGCACCCCGGTGGGGATAGTGTAGCGCCGTGGCGGGTACTGGTAAGTGATGTTGCCCACTGCTTGCCCGTTGACGTAGGCAAAATCTGCATCGACAATCCGCCCCAGAAACAACTTGGCGGGCACCCCACACATGGAAGCAGGTACTTCAATTTCCTTGCGGTACCAAACCACACCGTTCAGGTCTTTGATGCCCTGATCCTCCCAATAGCCGGGCACATTGATGTTGCGCCAGTTTTTGGGCATGTATGCGGGGTCGAACCATTTTGTGGGTTCCAACATGCCCTTGTCCGCACTGGGTCGAGGCACATTCCCCTGCCGCGCCTTGCGATTGAGGCCATTGACGTAGCTGGTATCCTTGTTCTGTTGGATGGTCGCCAACAAATCGGGAAAGGTCATCAAACCTGCCTCGCTGATCCATGCTTCGATGGGTGTTCCGCCCACACTCGCGTTGATCAGACCAATGGGAATCTTGTACCGATCGTAGATGGTTTTGGCAAAAAAGTAAGACGCCGCCCCAAAACTCATCACGTTTTGTGGGGTAGCTACCTCCCATTTTCCACTCGGCAAATCAGCTTGGGGCCCTTGTACATTGGTCAGGGTCGGGATAAAAAAATTGCGGATGGCTGGATAATTGGCTTGTTCAATCTCCGCCATGTAGCGCTCTTTCACCCGCTCCATGGGCAAAACCATGTTCGATTGCCCGGCACAAATCCACACGTCGCCAAAGTAAACATCCCGAACAGTCAGTTCATTGCTACCCTTGAGAGTGAGGTCAAAAGGGCCACCTGCTGCCTGCGGTGGTAGCGCAATGCTCCAGTTCCCATGCTGATCTGCTTTGCTCCGGTAATTTTTGTCCTTGATGCGGAGACTGATGTTTTCCTGCGGAGCAGCCCAACCCCAGATTTTCAGGTTTTGCTCCCTTTGCAGCACCATGCCATCGCTGATGAGGCGCGGCAGGCGGATTTGGGCAAAACCAAATAGGCTACAACCCAGCAAAAACACCGACAGCGTCCACCTACTTGTAGGCATCGAGCGTCTGAATGGTTCCATCTGGATTGTATTTCAGCTCAGTTACCTTGACGTTCCGCAAGTGGGTTTTGCCCGAAATTTGTACATCGTGGTAGAACAGGTACCATTTACCCTTAAATTCTACAATCGAGTGGTGGTTGGTCCAGCCTTGCACGGGGTTGAGTACGATGCCCTGGTAGGTGAAGGGGCCATAGGGATTGTCGCCGATGGCGTAGCACAAATTGTGGGTATCTCCGGTGGAGTAGGAGAAGTAGTACTTGCCGTTGTATTTGTGCATCCAGGCCGCTTCGAAGAAACGTTTGTCGTTGTTGCTTTCCAGGAAAAGTTTGCCGTCTTTGTCCAGAATTTTCACCTCTTTTACTTCTTCGGTAAAGCTCTTTAGGTCGGCGCTGAGTTTGGCTACCCGTGGCAACACAGCCGTTTCGCTGCCTTTGCGCAATGCCCCTTTGGGGTCGTACTGGTTGTTGTTCCAACGTTGCAGTTGACCGCCCCAAATGCCGCCAAAGTAGAGGTAAAAACTGCCATCGTCATCCTTGAATACGGTAGGGTCAATGCTATAAGCACCTTTGATCGGCTCTGGTTCGGCCTTAAAGGGGCCTTGGGGCTTTTTGCTGGTGGCTACCCCAATGTGGAACACATCCTGCTTGTCCTTGACCGGAAAGTAGAGGTAATACATTCCATCCTTGAAGGTGGCATCGGGTGCCCAAAGTTGGCGGCCTGCCCAGGGAATGTCCTGAATGTCGAGCGCAACCCCGTGGTCGGTCACTTTACCCCCCATTTTTTTCATGGATAAAATGTGGTAGTCGCGCATGGCAAAATGCCCACCGTCATCGTCTTCTTTTACCGCCGCATCGATGTCGTGCGAAGGGTAAATGAAAATGCGTCCCTTGAACACATGTGCAGATGGATCCGCTGTGAAAATGTGGGACACCAAGGGCTGAGAGATGGGTTGTTTACCATTGCCAGATTGGCCATGAATGCTCACTGCGAAGCACAAGGCCGCCAGGAGCGTGAATGTTCTTTGTTTGTTTGTCATAGTTTACTAAAATTAAAACAGAAAAATACGGGTTGAAATTAAGTTCTTTTTTGGGTTCTTGAAAAAGAATCTGTAGTTTGATCTGGTTTTTTAAAATTACTGTTATGTTCCTAAGTTTCTTTTATGCACTGCGCAAACACGGCATTCCGGTCAGCTTACACGAGTACTTGGCCCTGCTGGAGGCATTGCAAAAAGAAATCGGCACCTATTCCATCGAGGATTTTTATGCCCTGAGCAAAGCCATTTTGGTCAAGCAGGAGGCGCACCTCGACCGCTTCGACCTGCTGTTTAGCCAGTTTTTCCGGGGCATCGACAATCTGGCTCAAGCCTTATTGGCCACCGAAATCCCGGCTGATTGGCTCGAAAAACAATGGCTGCGCAACCTGAGTGAGGAAGAAAAAGCCGCCATCGAAAAACTGGGCGGCCTCGATGCCTTGATGGATCGCCTCAAAGAATTACTAGAACAACAAAAAGAGCGCCACCAAAATGGCAATCGCTGGATTGGCACCGGAGGCACTTCTCCCTTTGGCAATCAAGGCTACAACCCTGAAGGAGTGCGCATCGGCAAAGAATCGGGCGGCAACCGCACTGCCATCAAGGTATGGGATGAACGGGCTTTTAAAGGCCTCGACGATCGGGTAGAACTCAATACCCGCAACATCAAACTCATCCTCAAACGCCTGCGCATCCTCACTCGCCAAGGGATTCCAACCGAACTGGACCTGGACGGTACCATCCGCAAAACTTCCGAAAATGCGGGCATGCTGGACATTGCCCTGCATCCTTCCAAACAAAACCGGGTCAAGGTGCTGCTGCTCATGGACGTGGGTGGCTCCATGGACGACCACATTGAATTGTGTGAACAATTATTTTCGGCGGCCAGATGGGAGTTCAAACACCTGGAGTTTTATTACTTCCACAATTGTGTATACGAATCAGTGTGGAAGGACAACAAGCGACGTTTTAGGGAAAAAATTCCTACGCTGGAATTGATCCACAAATTCAACAGCGACTACAAATTGGTGTTGGTGGGCGACGCGGCCATGTCGACTTACGAGATTTTTTACCGGGGTGGGAGTGTGGAGCATTCCAACGACGAACCGGGCATCAACTGGCTCAAACGCCTGAGCGACCACTTCAAACACCTGGTTTGGATCAACCCCATCCCGGATTACGAGTGGGATTTTTACGAGTCGGTGAATGTGATTCGGGAATGGTCAGGCAAGCGTATGTTCCCCATGACGGTGCAGGGGCTAACCCAGGCCATGAAGTGTTTGAAGAACCGGAAGTATGTGCATGAGAATAAGGCTTGGGAGGAGTAAAATTACGTCGCAGAAATTCCCCCATCCCCCACATACCTCGGCTCCATCGCCTCCTCAAACGTATACAACTCCACCAACTGCTTTTTCCCCTTCAATTCAAATACTCCCACCCGCTTGGGATGGTATTGCAGCGGCGGCAAATCCAGTTTTTCCAGCAAATTTTTACTCAGCAGCATCCGCACCCGAAACTTGTTACACACCGCCTGGATGCGCGCCGTGGTGTTCATGGTATCGCCCGAAAAAACGATGTCCTTTTTGATGACGCCAATTTCACCCGTGGTGACTACACCGCAGTGCAGCCCCGCTTTAAATTCTGGCGCAACCCCGTATTTGTCCCGATAAAACCCCGATCGCCGTAGCATCAATTCCTGCATGCGAAAAAAACAACGAATACATTGGGCGTTTTCCAGTCCATCCTGCATGTTCCAGGAAACAACGATCTCATCGCCGACGTACTGGTAAATCTCCCCGGCTGTATCCACAATCGGATTGGTGACGTCACGAAAAAAGTCGTTCAAAAAATTAAAAAACTGCACGTGCCCCAATTGCTCGGCAATGGCCGTGGAGCCTTTGATGTCGACAAACATAAAAATGCGCTCCTCCTCCCGGGGGCGATGGTAATGCCCCAGCAACATTTTGATCAGGACGCCCTGACCGTATTTTTCGTTAACGTGTAACGCAATCGTGGTGATGAAGGCCACAATCGACCAAAAGATGAGAATTTTGACGTAAAAAGGGCGGTCAAACAAACTGGTGCTGCGTGCCAAAACCTCGGGGTCAAGTCCATTTTGACCATAACGAATGCTCAACAAAATTCCATGCGTCAATAAAAAAATCCCAAAATTGAGCAGCGAAATCACAAAACTGGAAATCAAGAGCGCGAAGCCAAAGGACTTCATCGTAAACCGATCGCGCAGGAAAAACACCAAAAAACCACCGGAAATAATGCTGGAAAAAAACGCGGAAAGGGTATTGAACAATACAAAGCGAACCACACCCGCATCATGCACCGACCAGCCCGCCGAGAGCGAGTAGGCCCCCAGCGCGTCCAATGCTCCCAATAGGGTCCACCAGATGATGATCCAGAATAACTGGTTAAGTTTGAGACGAAACCTTCTGGTGTATTGCTCTCTCATAAGACTTTTGCGGCGTGGGTGCAAAAATACATAATTTGCGATGCAAGAAATCTTTATTTTTACACCCGCGTAGGAACGGAAACAAAATAAAGTAAGCTAGTTGACTTCGCTATTTTTTGATTTGGCAAGGCGCGAGGAAGGCGCATAGTACACTACGCAACTGACGAGTAACACAGCAAAATCAAAAAAGAGCCAGTCAAAAGTTTACTTTATTTTGTTTCCGTTCCGCATCCACCTGCTCACTCATTTTACACACGAGCAGGTTGTTAAAAATAAACCTATGCTTCAGCATTTACTTACGGTTGAAACTGCATTGATTACTCATCGTACTGTTGTCCGGCGTTTTCGTGAAAACGATGGACAGAATTACTTCAAACTCTTTCAAGACAATATAGACCAACTCGAAAGTCGTTATCCGCCAGTGGTGAGCCACATTCCCAATCAGGATAATGTTGAATTTTTTGTACGGCAAAAACTGGCGGATTGGCTCAATCAAAGCGAATATTGCCTGGGAGTTTGGGACAAAGATTCAGCAGTACCTGTTGGATTGGTGCGTATTGCGGAGATCGATTGGACTTTGTCCAAAGCCGAATTGTACCTTTTTTTGGATAAATCGCTCCACCAAAAAGGCATCATGACTGAAGTGATGCAAAAGGTAATTCATTTTGTATTTTACCAATTGCAACTCAATAAATTGACCCTGCGTACCGAAAGCGACAACTTTGCCATGCAACGCCTGGCCCGTAAAGTTGGTTTCCTACGCGAAGGGGATTTGCGGGCAGAATACCGCCGCGTAAGTGGTGAATGGGTCGATCTAATGATTTTCGGCCTGCTTAAATAACCCCGAACTCTGGAACCTAGTAGTGGGGCAAAAATAAGTGTTCATTTTTTCTGAGTCAAAAAATTAGATAAGACACTTAAAGTGAACCGTTTACTTATCTAATTCTTTGACAAAATGAAGCACTTATTTTTTTATCGCCCAGGAACTTTGGAACCTAGGAACCTTACAAAAAACGAACCATGAATCTGCCATCCGAAGCCATTGTCTTTACCATAAATTCTGCCATTCGCCTGGGGCGAAACATCCAAAAGGCTTATGCGAATAGCATTCGCGCGAAAAGCTTGGTTTTGCCGTTGCCCAAATTTGATGGTGCCTTGAACATCCTTTCCGCCGATCGTTTTTTTCAGGCCGAAGGTGATGAAAATGGTGCTCAATTTTTGAAGCAACTGGATTACCTCGATCTCCTGCATCAAAAGAGTTTAACTCAGGGATTGCTCGACACCGAAAAGGAAGAATACCTTGAGTACTACAAGACCTTTTTTCGCATGGTGCGCAACGGCAATGATGAGTCCAAAATCCTAGATGGAGGCATCAATACCGCTGATGTAGTGGCCTTGCTCAAAATCCGGCAATGGGAAAAAGGCAAGTCCCCCCAACCAAGCGCCTTGCAATTGGTGGCGGGGAGCTTGGTCGAACTTGGCATCGATTACTTCAACAATGTGCCCGGTGCGCTCAATCTGGAGTCGGCTTATGGGCGGGCTTTGAAGCAGTTTTTAGACGGGTTTGACGACATCAGCTTTGCCGAAAGTGATGACCTGAAAAAAACACTGGCCAAAGATATATTGCCCAAACTCTTCATCGGCGCAGCCGAAAGCCTGAGCGAACTGAGCAGTACTGTAGCCAACGACGAACAATTTCAACTGTTCATCAAAGCTACGGCCAACGGCATGGCCAAAGATTTGATTGCCCGCACTGCCAATAGTGATGCCACAGACTATCAGGCTACCGTCCGCTGGGGGCAGCTGTTGTTGAGTAGTTTGATCAAAAACGCGGGGCATTACGTCTTTTCGGCTCCATCAACAGTACTGGGTACCACCGAGGCCAGTTCTGCGCTGATTAAACAGACAGGTTTGACCCTGTTGAACATCATTTTGGACAAAGATTCCGACAACATCAACCTGCGGAGCGTACTGACCGTGGAGGCCTTGGATCAAATTGTCCGCGCTTCGCTCAGCGTACTGGCCGAATACCCCGAACTCTTGAGCCACCAACGTGGGGTGCAGGAAATTGTAAGCGGGGTGAGTTCTGCCGTAGCGCGTTCGGGCATCCATCGTCCCGATCTTTTGCCAGAAATCTTGCGCTTAGTACTGGAACACACGGCGGGCAATTTGTATTTGGTTTGGGAAATTGAGGAAGACGATGCACAACATTTGTTGGTCAATGCCGTGCAACATATCCTCGGAGTACTGGCTCAGCCATCGAACAACGGTGCCTGGCGGCCCCGCCTGTCCAAAACCCAGATGATCAATTTGGTGTCCGATTTGCTGGACGACGTGGTGCAACACCCTACGCTGGTCACTGAAAAAATACGGCAAAACTCTCTACTTGCCGAGGTGCTGGCCATCACTTTCCAAGCGCTGGATAAGGTACCCAAGGAGCAACGCCTGCGTTGGGAAGTTGTCGAAATGCTGCTGCAACTCAACATCCGCGCAGTACTCAAGAGCAAGTCCGTGATGGAAACCATCAACTGGGGCTCGGACGACCAAACGACCACCATCCTCAATAAAATCCTCGACCTCATCTTTGCCTCTGTTTTTGATGGCAAAACCACCCTGGGGGTTGAACGAGTCAAGCTGCTACAAGAGATTTTTGAATACGTTATGGACGTGGTGGTTGCAGAATACCCCAACCGATTGGGCCTGGTGGTGGTCAAAATTCTGGTTTCCCCTGAAACGGGCATCGATTTCAGCGAAGGTTTCAACCGACCACTGGCCGATGACATTGTCGAAGCAGCACTGATTCTTTTTACCCAACACCCCAATTTGATTGTGGATGATGTGGCGCTTGAACGCATCATCGGTGGGGTCGCAGAAGCAGTGAGCAAGGCGGGCATTCATCAACCGGGGCTACTCTCGGAAATTGTACGGTTGGTCTTGATCAAAACGGCGGACAACATCGAGCTCTTGGTCGAAACCAACCCCGATGATTTGGAATACCTGCTGGTGATTGCCCTGCGTGAAATTTTGCAATCCTTTGGTGCAGAACCGCCACATGGGCGCTGGAAACCACGTTTTACGCCAGAGCAACTGATCGACCTGACCGAATTCCTATTGGATGAAGTAGTGCAAAACCCCGCCTGGATTACCGATAAGGTACACCAAAACAGCCTCTTACGCGAAGTATTGGATATGTCCATGCGTGCGATGCAAAAAGTGCCGCCGGGCCAACGCCTCAATGCACAAACCTTTGAGTATGTGCTGGATATTGTGCTGCGCGGGGTGTCGCGTAGCCGTAAGTTGTTGGAGAAAATTCGCATCGGAGATGAACAAACCGAGGGTGCGATCTTGGAAAAGGTACTTGATTTGGTACTCAACTGCGTTTTCCCTCCCTCCGAAGGTGCAGCGGTGGACAAACCACAATTGCTCATCGACCTGTTGGAATTTGTTTTTGACGTGATTTTGGCTGAAAACCCCGATGCCAAAGGCCTCGCCCTACTGGAATTGATCTTGTCCAATGCCGCCGGGATCGATTTCACCAAAGGATTTGATCGGGATCAGGTAGAAGAATTGCTGGAAGCTGCCCAATATGCGATTGGACAACACCCGGAGTTGGTTACAGGCAAACCCAGTCTGGCCGACATCATCGCCGATTGCTCTGCGGCCATTCACTTGCTGAGCATGGATCACCCTAACATTGGTGCAAAGATCCTGAGCATGCTCCTGGAAAACAGCGCCGATAACCTGGAAGCAGTGCTGGATACCCGCAGTCCCAACCCCAAACACTTGCTGGTGGAGGGTTTGCAGCAAATTGTACTCAGCATTTCCGCCGAACGCAGCAATGGCCGTTGGTCGAGGTTGATTTCGGAGGAGCAGATGTTGGAGTTGATCGAATTTGTGCAAGAACAGTCAATTGCAATACCAGATTTGCTCAAGGACGATTTTGTGTTCCGGGTACTCGATTCTATTTTGGGGGCCATGGATCACAAGTCCCCGCAATGGCGTCCGCCTTTTGCCGTCTTGCAAATTTTGATGGAAAACCTGCTCATCGTCGCCAATGAGCACCGCGAATTGTTGCGCAAAACCAATTTGCCCGAGCGCAGCGAACAGCCGTTGGTGTTGATGTATCTGGTTGAAAAACTGCTGGAGTTGCTTTTCCGTCAGGATAAAAATACCCACCGCACCATCACCCAACTACCTACTTTGGATGTGGTGATCGACTTTTTCCTGACCACCCTCGAAGAATGGGACATCAACGAGCACGCGGTGGACAAGGCAGCAAGCAAGCTGCAATTTCACCTCGATCGCTATACCGTTGGAGACATTTCACTGGAAGATTTGTTGGACGAATTGAGTCCTGATGAAGACTTTTAGTTGGAGCTATCTCTAAATTAAAATTCACTCCCCGAAAGTTCCAAACTTTCGGGGAGTTCCAAGCAAAGACTGCATCATATATTCAACACATCTATTTCTTCCAATCTACCGCCACCTGCTTCTGTACACCCAAACCATCAATGCCCAACTCTACCACATCCCCAGCTTTGAGGTAACGCGGTGGCTTAAGGCCCAAACCTACGCCAAATGGCGTCCCGGTAGAAATCACATCTCCCGGCAATAAGGTCATGAACTGGCTCAGGTAGTGGATCAAAAAGGGGATTTTGAAAACCAGATCATCCGTATTGGAATCCTGCAACATTTCACCATTGACCGAAAGCCAGAGCCGAAGATTGTGTGGGTCGCCCAATTCATCCGGCGTGACCAGGTACGGCCCCAATGGGGCAAAAGTATCTGCACTTTTTCCCTTGACCCATTGGCCCGAGCGCTCCAATTGGAACTCCCGCTCCGAGTAGTCGTTGTGCAGCACATACCCCGCTACATGATCCATGGCTTCGGCCTCTTCTACATAGCTGGCTTTTTTGCCAATCACCACCGCCAGTTCCACTTCCCAGTCGGTTTTTTCAGAGTTTTTGGGGATGATCAGGTTATCGTATGGCCCACAAATGGCGGAGCTTGCTTTGAAAAATACCACTGGCTCGGTGGGTACGGCCATGCCGGATTCGGCGGCGTGTTTGGCGTAGTTCAAGCCAATACAAATGAGTTTGGAGGGGCGACCAACACAGGGCCCGAGGCGTTCGGTGTCGGGGATAGTGGGGCAGCTGGCTGCATTGGCGGCTACCCAGGTGCCTAGTTCAGCGATTTTACCACTGGCAAAAAAGCGCTCGTCAAAGTCTGAGGTGAACGCGGAGACGTCGATGCGTCGACCATCCGGGAGTTGGACACCCGGTTTTTCGGATTCAGGGGCGCCGTAGCGGAGTAACTTCATGTTTTTTGTTCTAGGCCACGACTGAGGTCGCGGGTTGGTTCTCCCACGGCTAAAGCCGCAGGTTGTTTCCCACGGCTAAAGCCATGGGTTAGATCAGTTTATCATAGCCTCCCACGGATGAATTCGTGGGTTGGCTGCTTTGGTTTTGACGACAAAAATGGGGGGTGACCCTTAGTTGTTGAGGCGGGTAAATCCACCGTCCAGGGGGTAATCACAACCGGTGATGAAACCTGCCTCTTCGGAGCAAAGGTATAGCGCTAAATACGCCACTTCGCTAGGTTTGGCCATGCGCCCGATGGGCTGGGTTTTGGACAATTTATCGTACATCTCAGCTTCTTGGCCGGGGTAATTTTTGCTCAAAAAGCCATCCACAAACGGCGTATGTACCCGGGCGGGCGAGATGCAGTTGCAGCGGATGTTGTGCTTGAGGTAATCTTTGGCGGTCGCTAAGGTCATGCTGAGTACTGCGCCTTTGGCTGTGGAGTAAGCCAGTCGGTCGGGGATACCGATCGTGGCTGCAATGGACGCCATGTTGAGAATCACACCGCCCCCTTTGGCTTTCATCAGGGGAATGGCCGCATGCAGGCAATTGTAAACCCCCTTTACGTTGATGTTCATCACGCGGTCAAAATCGGCTTCACTGGTGTTTTCGGCATTGCCAATGTGGGCAATGCCTGCGTTATTGACCAGGATATCCAAGGCACCAATTTCTTGAAAGATGGCTTTCATCTGCGTTTGATTGCTGATGTCACAGGCATAAGCACTGGCTTTTCCACCTTGGTCGATAATGCTTTGCACTGCAACTTGCGCGGTAGCTTCGTTTACGTCCAGAATGTATACCTCAGCGCCCTGTTGGGCAAATACCTGGGCAATCGCCAGTCCGATGCCGCTGCCAGCACCGGTGATGGCCGCTTTTTTGTTGTGTAGGGAAAAAAGCATTGCTTAGAGTTGAAAAGTTGAAATGTTTAAAGTTGAAATGTTGTCGGCAACCCTATACATAGAGATTGCTCCAGCGGGAATGAAAAGCCAAACTCTTCAACTTTTCAACCCTAAACAGTTCAACTAGTTTAAAATCCTTCCTCCTCCATCCGCCCCGTTAATTGCCGCACAATCTTGAATTGATTTAAAAATTCTTTCGCGATCACCCGAATGATGGTGTAGGCGGGAATGGCCAGGACGATGCCCAAAATGCCACCCACTTGGGCGCCAATCAAGATCATGATGAAAATTTCCAGAGGATGTGCTAAGACACTTTTGGAGAAGATATAGGGTTGTATAAGGTTGTTGTCTAGAATTTGTACGACCTGGAATACCACAACTACTTTGATGAGCATGGGCCCCAGTTCATTATAAAAATCCATGCCTAAATTAGAAGAAATGGTGATAAAAACGCCAAAAGCTGCGCCAATGATTGGTCCAATGTAGGGAATCACGTTCATCAAAGCCCCGAATAAAGCAATGAGTAGCGCGTTTTTGATGCCCAAGATCGTCAGCAAGATCCACAAGGCGAAGCCGAAAATGAGCAGTTGAATGATCAAACCGCCAAAATAACGGGTCAACAAAGCCACCGTGTCTTTGATGGTTTCACGGGTAGGCTCTTCGTATTTTTCGGGTACCAGGGCCAGGATGAAATTAATGAACAACTTACGTTCCTGCAAAAAGAAAAAGGTGATGAACACCACTGCGGCAATATTGACGATGATGCTGCCAATAGCCCCAATTATTGAACTTACGATATTGCCAATTTTACTGGGGTCAAACCAGCCCGCCAGCCCTTTTTTGACCAATTCTTCCAGGGTGTTTTCGGGCAATTGGATGCCGTATTCACCCAACCAAAGCCCTACTTTGTGATAAGGTTCTTCCAGCGCTTGTGCAATCGCTTTGTAGTCTACACTGGCCAGGTTGCTGGCTTGTTTGAGGATGGAAGGCACAAAGACGGCCACCAAGCCGCCAAAAAACAGGAAAAAGGTGAGCAGGGTTAGGATCGATGCCACGCTGGGACCAGGCCTTAGTGGGCCAATCTTGCGGGTTCGAAACCACTTGTAAATGGGTTGCCCAACCAAAGAAAGAACCCAGGCCGAAATGACGTAAGAAATGATCGTACTAAAATAATAAACGATCACTCCAACGACGATTGCCGATAGGCCAATGATGATGTAACGACTCCAGGTTTGGGCGGTCATGTGTGCAAGGTTGAGTACAGGAAACAGGTGTTGGGGTAAATTTAGGGGATTTTTGGGAAAAGTTGTTTCCTGCGACCTTTTTGCTTACTACATTATTATTGCCGCAACAACCTCACCTCCCGCTTCAATGCCTCAAGTTCCTGCTCTTGCTCACTCAGCCGCTCTTTCAAGTCCTCATTTTCCGCTCTGAGTTCTTCTATTTGTCTGCTCAGGTTGCTACTTCCCCCGAATAAACCGCCGCCGCCAGTATTCTCTTTTGTCCCTTCGGCGCTTTCAGTGGTTTCACCACGCTTAAACAAACCTTTGATTTTTTCGATACCATCCTCACCATTGTAATAAGAAGCCCCGATATAAGCCAAAGGGCCCACAATGATCATAATCAGAAAAAACCTCGCAAATCCTGTCGTTTTAACTTTCCCAGCCATGATGATTCAATTTTCCACAAAAATAACGCTTCTCAAGTCCAATGCACATTCCAATCTACTGACGTAGGAAAATTCTGGATGAAAGTTAAAAAGGTTGAGAAGGTTGAGGGAGGTTGAGAAGGTTTAGGCTACCGCGAGCGGCTTAGACAAGGAGACATTGTCAAAATCGCTCGCGGTAGCCTAAACCTCCCTCAACCATCTCAACCTCCTCAACCTTTTTTAATATCTTTGCAAAAGCCAAACCACAAAGCAACAATGGAGCCATTATCCCACCGTACCCGCGCCCAGGAATCCCGCGCCGCCGTTCAACGTTTGTACATCGCCATGCGCCATTTGTTTATTCGCGGCAGTTACAAGCCACTCGGATTATCGGGCGATGCCATGATTGAAGCCCTCAAAACCCTGGAACCTGAGATTTACGGTGCGATCAATGACCCGGAACGGGTCGAGCTCAGTGGATTACTTTACGTGTTTCAGCGCCTGCCCCGAGGCATCGAAGAATGCCGCTACGTGCGCCTGATCACGCGCGAAGGCTACGAAGATTCCGGCTTTTCTCCATTGATCCCTCCCCGCCGCAAACGCAATTGTTACCGCATTGACGCTGAACAGATGTTTGTGGAAATGACCCGCGGCCGCAGCGACATCTACGATATCATGACCCACCTGACCTTCATGTACATCGAAGCGGAAAAAATTCGGCGCAACAGCGAGGATCACAAAGACCGCAAGCGCCGGGAATGGGCCATGCTGGAAGCCTTAGTGGAAAAAGAAATCAACGGCGAAGCCCTCGACGAAGAAGTGGCTTATACCTACCTTAGTGTGCTCCTGGGGCGCACTTACCAGGAGACCCACGAAGCTGCCCGCAAGTTTGCTGCTGACTCGAATGCCAATAGCCTTTTTCACGTCACTTATTGGTTGGGTCGCTTAGCTTCGGAAGAACAATGGGAGAATGAAGATCGCGAGATCAGTTTTTCGGCAGCATTGCGGGAAAAAATTGGTCACCATGTACTCGGCGAAATTTGGGCAGCCAACATCAAGAATTTTCTTCACGACAACGACCTCGAAAATCGCCCCCTCCACATCATCAGCGCCAATATGCATAGCGTGATGAACTGCCTGTACGCCCCCGCCGCCCTGAAAGGCATGAGCAACGCCACCAAGATTGAAGACATGGCGCGGGAGCTCAGCGTGGAAAGCAACGCCGACTTGCGCAAAAAGGTGCGCAAGCTGGCCCTGCAAAATGGCATGTACGAACTGGACGACCACAGTGGGACCAACATTCCAGCGCAAATTTTTGACCTTTGCAAAATTGACCCCAGCACATTGTCCTCCGAAATTACCTGGGACAATGACTACGTGCAGCAGGAAAAACCTATTCTCTTTGTGATGGATTACGCCTTTGGCGAACAAGCTTTTGAGACTTTTGACGAGCTATTCAAACCTTACGAAAATGAAGGTGGACGACTCGTTTTGCCGGTAAAATCTATTGGCATCATGGGCAAAGCTGGCATTTTAGAGGGTGGAAAAGGGGACCTGATGGTACCTACTGCCCATGTATTTGAAGGAACCGCAGACAATTATCCGATCGATAACGATTTGAACCCTGCGGACTTTGCAGGCCAGGGACTACAAGTATTTGCTGGGCCGATGATCACTGTATTGGGCACCAGTTTGCAAAACAAAGACATCCTACATTATTTCCTGAAATCTTCCTGGAAGGCCATTGGTCTGGAAATGGAAGGCGCACATTACCAAAAAGCCATTCAGGCGCATGCTCGAATCCGCAACAACATTCCAACCGGGGTGGTGCTTCGTTATGCCTATTACGCTTCGGATAACCCACTGGAAACAGGTAGTACGCTAGCATCAGGCAGTCTGGGCCTGGATGGCGTAAAACCCACTTATTTGATTTCGATTAAGTTATTGAATAAAATTGTGGGGGGAGTAAAAAAATCAAAAGACAAAAAATGATCAATCCCGAAAATCAACCCAAACACATCATACTCATCGGCGCAGGCATCATGAGCGCCACCCTGGGCGTACTGCTGAAAGAACTCAACCCCCACTACCGCATCAGCATCTACGAACGCCTGGATCAAATTGCCGCTGAAAGTTCCGACGCCTGGAACAACGCGGGTACTGGGCACTCCGCTTTTTGTGAACTCAATTATACACCCGAAACCGAAACCGGAGGAGTCGACATCAAAAAAGCCGTCAAAATTGCCAGCTCTTTTGAAATTTCTAAAGCCTTTTGGGCCTATCTCGTCAAAGCCGGATACTTCGCCAATCCCGAAGCGTTCATCAACAATATTCCCCACATCAGTTTTGTATGGGGTGAAAAAAATGTAGCTTTTTTGAAAGCCCGTTTTGAAGCGCTGGTTGCTCACCCCCTGTTTAGAGGAATGGAATACAGCGAAGATCGGGAGGCCTTGAATACCTGGATGCCCCTGGTCATGCATGGCCGAGACCCCCAGGAAAAAGTGGCAGCTACCAAAGTGGACATTGGGACTGACATCAATTTTGGCAACCTGGCTCGGGTCTTGTTCCAACACCTCTGCTCCTTGCCCCGCGTGGAAATGCACTTGATGCACGAAGTGCGTGACTTGAAAAAACAGGAAGATGGCCAATGGAAGCTGAATGTCAAAAATTTGCTCAGTAAAGAGAACAACAAAGTCACCGCTGACTTTGTGTTCATCGGTGCAGGCGGCGGTGCTTTGCCCCTCCTGGAAAAATCCGACATTGAAGAAGGGCGTGGCTATGGGGGATTCCCGGTCAGTGGCCAATGGTTGGTTTGCAACAATGAGGAGGTTATTCAACAGCACAACGTCAAGGTATATGGCAAAGCCTCGGTGGGTGCGCCGCCCATGTCGGTGCCCCATTTGGACACCCGCTTGATTGATGGGAAAAAAGCGCTGTTGTTTGGCCCTTTTGCGGGTTTTTCCACCAAATTTCTCAAAAACGGCTCATTTTTTGATCTTCCTTTATCGATCGAGCTCGACAACATCATTCCCATGCTGAGTGCAGGTTGGCACAATTTATCGCTGACGCGTTACTTGATTCAGCAGGCCACTTTGTCGCACGAGGATAGGGTAGAGGCGCTGCGGGAGTATTTCCCTGCGGCCCAGTCAGAAGATTGGGAATTGGCCATTGCAGGCCAGCGGGTGCAAGTCATCAAAAAAGATGAAGAGGAGGGAGGTGTTCTCGAATTTGGCACTGAAATCATCCATGCTGCCGATGGCAGTATTGCAGCTTTGTTGGGCGCTTCACCGGGCGCTTCTACTTCGGTTGCCATCATGCTGGAGCTGTTGGAAAAGTGTTTCCCCGCAGAAATGCAATCCAAGGGCTGGAAGAAAAAGCTGAAGCAGATAATTCCCCTTTACACCAAACCCTTTAAAGGCAAGGAAAAAGAGTGGTTGGATTGGCGACGCTACAACAATGGTGTACTGCATTTGAGCGACTAAGGCCGAACTTCCTGTTTTTTGACCTCCACGGCCGTTTTGGGGTAAAACCACTGGCTCATTTTTTTACCCCAAAAAAAGGTCAAAGCCCCGACGGCTAAATTGGCAACGCCGAGCAAGCTTTCCAGGGGTTTGTCGATCAGCAAAAACACTAGCATCCAGAGGCTGATGGCCAAAAAAATCAGTTGCAACCAGGGAAAAACCGGACTGCGATAGCCCTTCAAATGAGGATATTTATAGCGCAAAATGAATACCCCGGCAATGGTCAAAGTATTGAACAACTGCAAAATAAAACCACTGTACAACAACAGCTGCTCAAAAGTACCCGTCATGATCAAGCCCAGGCTGATGATGGCCTGAAACCAGATGGCACGCACGGGAATGCCATTCTTATTTTGGGTCCGAAAAAATTTCCAGTTGTCGTGATCCTGCGCCATTGAGCTGGTGATCCGTGGCCCTACCCACACCATGGCACTTAAGCTGGAAGCCAGGAGCAGCGCAATGATGACACTGAACCAGTTGCCAATGGTTGGCCCAAACATCGACTCAGCGGCCAAATGCCCAACCTCTACTCTTTGCATCAAAACCTCCAGCGGTACTTGCCTCAAAAACGACAATTGCAACAGCACATACAACACACTCACTACCGCTGCCCCGCCAATCAAGGCACGGGGTAAATTTTTAACCGGATTGCGGATTTCCTCGACAATGTATGCAGCAGCATTCCAGCCTGAATAGGAATAGTTGATAAAAACCAGGGCTACAGCAAAAGCAGTAGAACTCCATTTCCAGGGCTCGGCGGATACCGATTGCCAGGAATCCTTAGCAGCCGGGGGCAAATACCAACCCGCTACAATCAGTAAAACGATAAGGAGCACTTTGAGAATGGTCAAGCCATTTTGGATCAAGCTACTCTGTCGAATGCTGAACGAATGCACCAGGGTTAAAACCAGAATGGAA
The DNA here is from genome assembly GCF_041740695.1 of Haliscomenobacter sp. Taxonomy (GTDB): domain Bacteria; phylum Bacteroidota; class Bacteroidia; order Chitinophagales; family Saprospiraceae; genus Haliscomenobacter. The sequence goes on from NZ_JBGSLK010000135.1 coordinate 56,263, forward strand.
GCAAAGGCGATTAGTGTAGGATCTTGATTGATAAACGGAGTCATGTAAAACCCCATGGCCATGGCCGTGAGGGCAATGGAGGCCCCAAAACCCACCGTTACTGAAATCCAACCGGAGAGATAACCCAAAAAGGGGTGATAAAGGGTGCTAAGGTAATGATACTCGCCACCAGAACGTCGCAGATGGGTACCCAATTCAGCGTAAGCAAAGGCCCCCAACAATGCATTCAATCCACCCACTGCCCATAGGGCCAGAATCGCGTAGCGATTTTGTACAATCTCCACCTGAAAACCCAAGCTGGTGAACACACCCGTTCCCACCATATTGGCTACAACCACAGCAGCGGCACTGCCCCAGCCAATTTTTTGCGGTTTCGTCATTGTATTGATGCTCACGTTCATGGGTTTTCCAATAGTATGCATTGCTTAAGTGGAGGAACAGTGCTAATCGACATTTTCAACTTGATCTTTTGCATTTCATCTTCCTTATTTTTTCATTACAATGCGCTGCATTGCGCTTCAAAAATAAGTCGCTGAAATGCAAAATCTCTGCGTTGAACTCTGTCGATTAACACTGTTCCTCCACTTACCCCAACTGGGGCTAGGTATAAAATAACAAAACTAGTCCTTTTGGTGAGGATCAAAAGAAGAATAACATTTTCTTAAGATATGGAGGTCGTGAAGCTTACTAACCAAGGTTAGCAATCTTGATTAAAAATAGCACATAAATAAAAAGAAACAGGACTCCTTCCCGGGGAGAGATACGTTTGTCTTGAGTAAGCAAGTAAAAAAACAGGCCACTGCCAAGCATTACGGGAAGTGAAAATGCCAATAGCTCGGTAGGAACATGAATGGGGCCTACCCAGGAAGCCACTGCAGGAATGATCAAGGTATTAAAAATACAGGAACCCAACACATTGCCAATGGCCATTTCGGCATTGCCGCGGCGGATCGCCGAAATATTGACCGCTAACTCGGGTAGGGTAGTCCCAATCGACAAAACCGTGAGCGCAATTACAGAAGGTGGTATTTGTAGCCCTTCGGCAATGGCACTGATGGAGGAAACGGTATAATTGGCGCCAATATAGATTCCCACGCCCGACCCGAGCAGAATCAAAATGGCTTTGGTTGGAAAAACAGTCTTGAGCTCTGCTTGTCGAATTTCCTCGCTCGCATTGATTTTTTCCTCCGGTTTTATCAGATAGATACTGTATGAAATAAACGCAAAAAGCCCAATCAAAGCTTCCAACCATTTGATTTCACCATCGTAAACGATCATTGTAAGGAGAAAAAATGATCCCAGCAAATAATGCAAATGCACAAAGATGTAACCGTGGGAGAGCAAAATATCCTTGCGGTTGAGGTAAGCTACAATGCCCGTGATGAGCAAAATATTGGAAATATTGGCCCCCATGATGTTGCCAGGCAGGATTTCTGAAACGCCCTTGGCTACTGAAATGGTGCCAGAAACCAACTCAGGCAGAGAAGTGCCGATGCCTACAATAAAAACGCCAATGATAAAAGCAGGCAATTCAAAATACAACCCAATCTCTTCGGCAGCAGTTGTGAAATAACGGGCCGCCAACAAGAGTCCGCTCAGGGCGGCGGCAAAAATCAAAAATTGCAGAAGCATAGTCAGTCAAATTTTGCCAAATATATACAGCTATGGGGCGAAAAAAAAATAAGTGCTCATTTTGCTAAAGGATTAGATAATTAAACGGTTCATTTCCAGTGTCTTGTCTAATCCTTTGGCTCAAGAAAAATGAGCATTTATTTTTGCCCCACTACTATTGCTGCTTCAAATCAAAAATTTTATCCATCACCAGCCACTTCTCCCCCGGTTTTGCCGTGGGTAGCGCCTGCTGGTACTTCCACATCAAGGTCTCCCATTCCTGAACTTTGGAAATGGCGGCATCTATTGCGGCTTTTTGTGCAAAGGTGAAGGCATCCGTTGCTTCCAAAATCATGAAGAGCCGATTCTCGATCCGATATATTTCCAGATCGGTCACTCCGGCATCCACGATGCTGGCTTTGATCTCTGGCCAAATCTTTTCGTGGTATTTTTCGTATTCGGCGATGAGCGCTGGATCGTCTATGAGATCCAGCGCCAAGCAAAATCTTTGCACGTTTATAAAGTTATGAGTGATGAATTATGAATGATGAATTGGCTGCCGCAGCGACACGGAGAATGCCACTGCGACAGCCAATTCATCATTTATCATTCATAATTCATCATTGGTTTACAATTTTATAGCCTCTGGCTCCATACCAGGCCACCACCAACAAGCAAAGCAAGGGAACAATATAGGCCAGTTTAATGGTAGATTGATCAGAGATCCAACCCATGAGTAAAGGCGCAAAGGCACCACCAACGATGGACATCACCACCAAGGATGACCCCAATTCGGTATCTTCCTTCAAGTCTTGAATGGCCAATGAAAAGATGGTTGGAAACATGATCGACTCAAAAAATGGCACCAAAATAATCGCCCACACGGCAATGGTTGAACCACTGAACATGGCTACTCCCAACAATCCAGCCGCAGCCAATGAATAAATGAACAACAAACGATTGGGAGCAATAAAACGCGTCAGTACGGTACCAAAAAAGCGCCCCACCATAAAACCCAGCATGGCCATACTCAGCCAAAAAGCCGCTTCCTTCTCCGGAATATCGCTGGAAAACTTGGCAAACCGGATGAAAAAACTGGTTACACAAACCTGCGCGGCTACGCAGAAAAACTGGGCAATCACCCCATTGCGCAAGTGAGGATGGCGCAAGGCGTGGAGCAAATTGCGCTTTTCCTGGGTACCCGATTCTTTTATCCCTGGTTCTGGTGTACGAATGAAGACAAACAAGACGGCTACCAACAGAACCACCAAGCCAATGATCAGATAGGGAATCCGCACGGTATTGGCCTCACTTTGCATGTAAGCATTGAGTTGCTCGACCGACATGGCGCTTTGTTCACTTTGAGAGAGTTCAATCCCACTCAAAATGAACTGCCCACCCAGAATGGGCGCTACAAAAGCACCCAAACCATTGAAAGATTGGCTGAGGTTCAAGCGGGTTGTTGCACCTTCGGGTTTGCCCAGTAGGGTGACGTAAGGATTGGCTACCGTTTCCAAAAAGGTACACCCCGACGCGATGATGAACAGCGCGCCCAAAAAGAAGATGTACATCCGGGAATTGGCCGCTGGGATAAATAAAAAGGCGCCAATCGCGTACAGCACCAAACCAATGATGATGCCACGTCGGAAGCCATATTTTTTCATCACGATCCCGGCCGGAATGGCCATGATGAAATACCCCAAATAAACGGCTGAGTCAATCAATGCCGACTGCATATCGGTCAGCTGACAAGCTTTTTTCAGGTGGGGAATCAGAATGGGCTCCAGGTTGTGCACGAAGGCCCACAAAAAGAAGAGGCTGGTTACCAGCACAAAGGATAGGGTGTAAGAGGCGATTTTGTTTGTCATAGCAGAGGAAAGAGTGAAAAGTGAAAAGTGAAAAACTAAAAGTGAAAAATGAAAGGCAGTGCTAGCAAACAAAAGGTGTACCTGCTTTTCACTTTTCACTTTTCGCTTTTCACTCAAAGAAGTGCCCGATCCAAATGTACATACCCCCCATCCACATGGATCAACTGTCCGGTGGTGTGGCTGGAGCGGGAAGACAAGAGGAATGTGGCCATATCGGCAATTTCTTCCTGGGTTGTCATCCGTTTGCCCAGGGGAATTTTGTCTTTGATTTTTTCGAGCATGGTTTCGGGATCTTTAAGGGTTTGCAGCCATGACTCGTACAAAGGGGTCATACATTCTGCCACTACAATCGCGTTGACCCGGATGCCGTATGGGAGTAATTCCACCGCCCATTCGCGGGTGAGGGCATTGCGGCCACCGTTGGAGGCGGCGTAGGCGGAGGTGTTGCCTTGTCCGGTTTCCGCAGTTTTGGAGGTGATGTTCAGGATGGGACCTTGCGAGGCTTTGAGGGCGGGCAGGGCGTAATGCGCCATCAGGTAATAATGCACCAGATTTTTGTGCAGGGAAGCGATGAATGCTTCGTAATTGCCACTTTCCAACCCCACACCATCGTTCACTCCGGCATTGTTGACCAGGCCGTCGATGCGGCCCGTAAGGCGGAGGGTTTCGGTGACTGCTGCCTGACAAGCAGTGGGATTGGTCAAATCCAGGGCAATTTGGTGGCCTTTGCCGCCTACGGCTTCGAGTGTGGCCAAATTGTGCTCAGCGCTGCGGCTCACAATGACGGGGATGGCACCCTCGCGCGCGAGGGCATGTACGATGCCCGCACCTATCCCGCGCCCACCGCCGGTGACGATGATGACTTTGTCTTGCAGATGTAAGTCCATTCAGAATCTTGCTTTACGGGTAAAAATAGAATTGATTTGCTGAGAAAGCTAAGGTATTTTTGAAAAAAATGGAAATAAAAGCAAGAGAATACTTCACAACCCATACACCCTTTCCGCATTCCGCCCCATCACATCGGCCTGCTCATCTGCACTGAAACTCCCAAAATAAGCCTCACAAATGCCAATCACATTGGAATAACTCCCGGCCACCAAACAAACCGGCCAATCCGAACCATATAACAAACGTTCGGTGCCAAAAGCTTCGGTCAATTGATCCAGAAATGGCCGAAAATGGCGGAATTCCCAGTTTTGCCAGTTCGCCTCGGTCACCAAACCCGACACCTTGCAATGTACATTGGGCATTTCACCCAAGTGTTGGATAAAGGAAGCCCATTGGTCAATTTGGCCCGCTTTGATGTAGGGTTTGGCGAGGTGATCCAGCACAAAGATTTGATCCGGAAAAGCTTTTACCAATTCAATTGCCGCGGGCAACTGATGCGGATAAATCAGGATATCGTAGGTATAACCCCGCTTGCCCAGGGCTGCAATGCCCCGCCGGAAATCAGGATTTTGGAAAAAATATGGATCGGATTCCCCTTGCACGATGTGCCGGAATCCCTTCAAAATAGGATACTGTTTGTAAAAATCCAGGCGTTCTTCCACGTTTTCAGCGCGCAAATCTACCCAGCCCACTGTTCCTTTGATGAACGGATTTTGCTGCGCCAATTCCAAAAAGAAAAGATTTTCTTCCTCGTTTTGATCTACTTGAACCAGGATGGTGCCGTCGATTTTATGCTGTTGCAAAGCAGGTGCCAGGTCTGTAGGCAAAAAATTGCGCTGAATCAGATGCATTTCGTCATTGATCCAGGCGTGAGTTTCGGGGCTGTAGTTCCAGAAGTGTTGATGGGAATCGATGCGCATAAGTTGTCGTAAAGTCTTACTGTTTCCTCAAGAATACAGTGTTGGTTTGGATGAATAGTTATTAGCGGGTTAGTCCGGTTGTTCGTGTATTAGTAGTGGGGCAAAAAAAAGTGTTCATTTTTCCTAAGCCAAAGGATTAGATAAGAAACTTAAAATGAACCGTTTACTTATCTAATCCTTTGGCAAAATGAAGCACTTATTTTTTTGTCGCCCCTTAAAAACGGGTCTCCAAATAAGTAGGCAACATCTGCCTCCAGGTTGGCCAATCGTGTTTGATGTCTGGACCCCAAATGTCCAATTCGTGGGGGATAGCTTTATTGCTCAGGATGTACGAAAGATTCCGGCTAGCCTGTGGGTCTTCATAGTCTCCCGAGCCCGATACCAAATGAATATGCCCGGAAGAACGCAACAAGTGTAAAGTATGTTCATCCGTTGTATTGGGCAAATAATGACAAGGCGAATTGAAATACACATTGTCGTCATAATGCCCCTTACTATAAGCCGTGAGGTCGTAAACCCCCGACATGGCAATCACGCCCTTGAACAAATCGGGTCTGCGGAAAAACAAATTGGCCGAATGTAAGGCCCCCAGCGAAGCCCCGGAAATGATGATCTGGACATCCTGGCTGGTTTTGTCTTTGATAAACGGCACTACTTCCTGCTCCACATAAGCATTGAACTGCTGGTGGCGAATCCCCTTGTGTACGGGGTTCATGTGGTCGTTGAGCCAAGCTTCGGAATTAATGCTGTTGATCGAAAACACCTTTACCTTACCACTCTCAATAAAGGGCGCAATGGCATCAATCAGCTGAAAACGCTCGTATTCCAAATAGTCGGCAGCAGCAGTCGGCAGCAAAAGTAAGGCAAAGCCATAATGCCCATACATGGCAATCTCCATGTCCTTGTTCAAGTTCGGGCTGTACCAGTGGTGTATTTCGCGGTGCATGCAGCTTGTAGTTTATTGTTTTTCCATTTGAAGAAGGAAACATACGGTTTTTTAGCCTTATTTCCCCTTCGCTGGCCAATATTATTCTTGATCACCCTTTGATTGAGTCAAAAATGCAATATTGCGTTGTAAGCCCTCCAGTTTGGTGCGTTTGACTGCAGATTGTTTAAAGACTTGATTAAAAACCTCTTGGGTGATCTCTTCCCAATCACTTTTGCGTAGCGTCAACAAATCGGGGTGGGGCTCAAAAGCAGGTTCCTGATGGGGCTGGGAAAAACGATTCCAGGGGCAAACCTCCTGACAAACATCACAGCCAAACATCCAGTTGTCCATTTTGCCTTTGAATTCATCCGGGATGGCCTCGCGCAATTCAATGGTCAAATAAGAAATACACTTACTCCCATCCAACAAATAACCTTCCTGGGAAATCGCCTCGGTGGGACAGGCATCGATGCAACGGCGACAAGTGCCGCAATAATCCCGCATGGGGGCGTCGTATTCCAACTCCAAATCAAGAATGAGCTCGGCCAAAAAGAAATAAGACCCCGCTTTGGGGTGAATCAATAGGGTATGCCGCCCCGTCCAGCCCAAGCCAGCGCGTTTGGCCCAATCGCGCTCCAATACAGGTGCCGAATCCACAAAACAACGCCCGGCAACTTGCCCGATGTTTTGTTCAATGTACTGCAGCAACGCTTTGAGTTTGTCTTTGATTACAAAATGGTAGTCTTTGCCGTAGGCATATTGCGAAATTTGAGGGGCATTGGGGTCTTCTTGTTTGTCGGGATTGTGGTAATTGTAGAGCAAACTGACGACCGATTTTGCGCCGGGCACCAGTTGGGTCGGGTCGACCCGTTTGTCAAAATGATTGGCCATGTAGTGCATCTGGCCATGCAAGCCCCGGTTGAGCCATTCCTCCAAACGCCGCGCCTCTTCATCCATAAATTCAGCCTTGGCAAAACCCATCATACTGAAGCCCAAACGTTGGGCTTCGCTGCGGATTAAAGCGGTACGGGTTTCTGTGGATGCCATGAATAACGGTTAATGTGGTTGAGGGAGGGTTGAGGAAGGTTTAGAAAGTTGAGGCTACCGCAGCAATTTTGACAATGTCCTTGTCTAAGCCGCTGCGGTAGCCTCAACTTTCTAAACCTTCCTCAACTTTCTAAACTGTGCCCAACAAAGATACAAAAGCAATTCTTACCCTTCATTTGACTTTTCCTTAGCCAAAAAAGTGTACCTTTGCAGCCTTTAAAACCACAAAATTTAATCAACCATGGGAAAAGGTGACAAAAGATCCTTGCGCGGTAAGATCTTTATGGGCTCGTATGGCAATGCTCGCCCCAAGAAAGGCAAAAAAGTCAAAAAGCAGGAATAAACCTGCTAGCTGCTAAGGTTCCAAGGTTCCAGGGTTTCAAAGTTGCAGGGTTCAAAGTGCATTCAATGCTCCAGACTCTTTTACGGTTAAACCCTGGAACCCAAGAACCTTGGAATCCATAAACTTAGGACCTTCTGCAATCTCGCCAAATTTTATTTTTCCTTTCCTGCTTTTTTTCTCCAATAATATCTATTTTTAGCACTGACGATTGTTTGGCGCAATACCAATTGTTTTGCCCCAACAAAACACGAACTCGTACTCTGCCATGAAAATATTACACGTCAGTGCAGAATGTTACCCAGCCGCCAAAGCAGGTGGTTTGGGTGATGTGGTCGGTGCACTACCGAAATACCTGAGTCAGCGCGGATGGTCATCTGCTGCTGTAATTCCGAAGTACCAGCTCCCCTGGTTCCAGGCTCGACAATTTGAGCTGGTTTACGCTGGGGCATTCCGCTTGCACAACGTTTATTATCCCTTCGCCATTGAAAAAGAACTAGGCGATAGCCTCGGATTCCCGCTTTACGTGGTGAATCTACCAGGCAAGTTTGATCGCCCGGGGATTTATGGAGATGCGACTGGATGGTACAACGACAATGCCGAGCGTTGGGTATTTTTTCAGCAAGCCATTTTAAACTGGGTGCTGAACATGCCTGAAAAACCAGCAATCTTGCATTGCCATGACCACCATTCGGGTTTGATTCCCTTCATGGTGCAACACAGCCTGGAATACCGCGCCATCAGCCATATCCCCACCGTTTTTACCATCCACAATGGGGAATACCATGGGGCTTTTGGCTGGGAAAAACACGTTTTACTGCCCGCTTTTGAAGCCAGTGCTTCGGGGCTGATCGATTGGGAAGGGGCCATTAATCCCCTCGCTTCCGCCATTAAGTGCGCCTGGCGCGTAACTACGGTGTCGAAGACCTATCTGAATGAATTGATGGAATATTCCAACGGCTTGGAAGGGCTCCTGCGCACCGAAGCCGCCAAATGTTCGGGTATTCTCAATGGCATCGACGCCGACGTATGGGATCCGGCTACTGATCCGTACTTGCCGCACCATTTTGAGGGGAACATTGACAGCTACAAATTAGCCAACAAATTGGCGTTACAACAACATTTTAACGCTGATTTAGATTTGCCTGTCTTCACCTTTATTGGTCGACTGGTGCGAGAAAAAGGGGCAGATCTGATCCCCGATTTGATTGCCAGGGTATTATCGGAAGGTTTAGGGGTTTCATTTCTGATACTGGGTACAGGTGAGCCCCATTTGCACGAGGCATTGGCCGACTTGCAATGGCGTTTTCCACGCCGTTGTGCGGTGGTTTTAGCCTACAATGAAGGGGTAGCCCATCAATTGTACGCTGGTTCTGACTTTTTATTGATGCCTTCGCGGGTGGAACCCTGTGGTTTGAATCAAATGTACTCCATGCGTTACGGTACCGTGCCAATTGTGCGCTCGGTGGGCGGATTAAAGGATACCGTAATTGACATTGGTGAACCTAATTTGCCAGGCCGTGGCATTCGCTTCGATAACTTTACCCTGAATGATGCCGCTTTGGCGATTTACCGAGCCCACGAGTTGTACCACAATCCAAGTTCCCTATCTGAAGTAAGAGAACGCATCATGGCCGTAGATTTTTCCTGGGAAAGCGCAGCGGAGAACTACATCGATGTGTACGACAACCTATAAACAGCATTTTTTATAAAAAAAACACGGGTTTATCACAAACCTGAATACGCCAACCTAAATTTGTATGGAAGTGAAAATGATCGCACTTATTCTCGGCGGTGGCGCTGGCTCCCGGCTTTATCCACTCACCGAGCAACGCTCTAAACCAGCGGTGCCTATTGCTGGAAAGTACCGCCTCATCGACATTCCGATTTCAAACTGTTTGAACTCCGGGGTGCGCAGGATGTTTGTGGTAACCCAATTCAACTCGGCTTCGCTCAACCAGCACATCAAGAATACCTACACCTTTGACATGTTTACGCATGGCTTCGTAGATATCCTGGCGGCAGAGCAAACCCCCAATTCGCCCAACTGGTTTCAGGGTACAGCCGATGCAGTGCGCCAATCGATGCACCACTTGATCAACCACGACTTTGACTACATCCTGATCCTTTCCGGGGACCAGTTGTATCAGATGGACTTCAAAGAGTTTGCTTTTTACCACATTGACAAAGAAGCAGACCTCACCATCGCCACCATCCCCGTCGTAGCCAAAGATGCTTCGGAATTTGGGATTCTCAAAGTGAATGAGGACCAATACATCCAGGACTTCACCGAAAAACCCAAAAAGGATATACTGCCCGCCTGGCGCTCGCCGCTGGAAGAGAAATATACCTCTCAAGGCAAAGAGTACCTTGCTTCCATGGGTATTTATGTGTTCAAACGGGACGTGTTGGAGCGCTTGTTTGCCGAAAAACCCGATGCGACGGACTTTGGCAAAGAGATCATTCCTTATGCCATCAACAACAATTTCAAAGTAGCCAGCTACGCTTTTGATAGTTATTGGACGGACATTGGTACCATCGCTTCTTTCTTTGAGGCGAATATTGCCTTGACCGATCCAATTCCAGATTTCAACCTGTTTGACAAAAGTGCTACGGTCTTTACCCGGCCCCGGCCTTTGGCACCATCTAAGATTTACGGGACTTTTTTCAACCGAACCCTGGTGGCAGAAGGTTGTATCATCCACGCCAAAAAGATCGATAAAGCCATCGTGGGGATTCGTTCCCGGATTGGTGATGGCACCGAAATCAACAATGCCATCCTGATGGGGGCGGACTATTACGAGTCGCTGGAGCAAATCGAATCAGCCGACATCCCCATGGGTATCGGCAAGGATTGTTACATCGAGAATGCCATTATCGATAAAAATTGCAGCATTGGCAACAATGTGGTGATCAAGGGCCACCACTCGTTAGAAGATATGGAAACGGCCACCTACGTGATCCGGGATGGAATTGTCGTGCTGAAAAAGACAGCGAAGATTCCGAGTGGGACGAAGATTGGGCTGGTGTAGGGGAGCAATTGTATAAGCCCTAAGAGTCTAGTAGGGATGCGGGGAGGCTATTTGGATGGCTCTCGCGTCCCTACACATTACAACTTACACAGCCTTTAGCTAGACATTAGACTCGACTAGTTCATTTTCTTTCACCCCTTTCCAATTCAACTTTTTTATGAACTCACGCCGCAACTTTTTACAAAAAATCACTGCAACAGCAATCGCCTTTCAATTGCCAGACTTCGTTTTGGCAAGCACCGGTGAAGTCGATAACGAACCGTATGAAGGCCCCATTTTGCGGGTAGCGATTATGGGCCTGGGTAGTTATGGCAGCCGAGTTGCTGATGCCATGCAAGCCTCCCAAAAAGCCAAATTGGTGGCGGCGATCAGCGGTACCCCTTCCAAACTAAAAGACTGGCAGAGCAAATACAACATCCCGGAAAAAAATTGTTATAACTACGAGACGTTTGATGCGATCAAGGACAACCCCGACATTGATGCAGTGTACATCATCACGCCGAATGCGCTGCACAAAGACCAGGCGATCCGGGTCGCCAATGCCGGCAAACATGTCATCTGCGAAAAACCCATGTCGATCAATGCCAAAGATGGGCAGGCCATGATCGATGCCTGCAAAAAAAACAATGTCAAACTGTTGGTAGGCTACCGGATGCACTTTGAGCCCAAAACCCTGGAAATCATCCGAATGAGGAAAGACGGGGAACTGGGTAAAGTTTTATTTTTCCAGGGGCTCTGCGGCTTTACGATTGGCAATCCCACTCAATGGCGGCTAAACAAAGCACTGGCTGGTGGCGGCGCGATGATGGACATTGGCATTTACGCGATCAATGGCGCTCGGTACATGATCGGTGAAGAACCCATCTGGGTGACGGCCCAGGAAACCAAAACCAATCCCGAAAAATTCAAAAAAGGGGTAGATGAAACCATTCAGTTTCAACTTGGTTTTCCCAGCGGAGCAGTGGCTTCCTGCCTGTCGACCTACACGATGAACAACCTCGACCGCTTTTTCCTGAATGCCGAAAAAGGTTTTGCGGAGTTGTTGCCTTCTACCGGTTATGGCCCCATCAAAGGGCGCACCAATAAAGGCGAATTGAACTACCCCCATGTCACCCACCAAACCGTACAAATGGATGAAATGGCTGGGATTATTTTAGAGGGCAAACAACCCATCGTACCCGTTGACGGGGAAGAAGGTTTGAAAGACCTGAAAATTATTGATGCGATCTTTTTGGCAGTCAAAACGGGAAAAAAAGTAGCGTTGAAATTGTAAAAATGTGTGAATCCTACAACTTATTTACAAGGTTGTGTAACGTTTATTGTGGCTAAATGACAAACCTTTGCGTCGTAAAATCATTGTCAAAACCATTGAAGATGGACGCATTCGAAGATCAAATTATCCTGACACCAAAGGATAATGAAACAATAGCCAACAGTAGCCACCAAATCGATACTCCCGAACTGAAGGTGCTCCTAGCTGTAAAAAAATTTACAGCCCAACTCGAAGAAGAGTATACCGAATTGCTGAAAATCGAAAGTGAACTGGATGAATTGCACAAAGATGGCTTGTTGATCATTGAAGCCACCGCTCCGCCAGAAGCAGCAGCCCAGTGGAACGCAATTTTACTGGAAATGAATAAAGCAATAAGCGGCATCAATGATATCCTTATTAAGGCAAAAGAAAATACAGCACAAAATGAGAAAAGCAATTCCCTGGGGCTATGGGAATCAATGACCATACACATCACTTCATTAGAAGACAATGCTACAAATGCTAGAAATACTGCATTGACCTTATTGCCAGAAGCGGTCCATCCGCAGTGGGAAAAGGAATTTGTACAGCTTGAAACGCCACTTGTGGAATCCGTCGTTGCACGGGTGGAGTCATGCAGGGTATTGCTGCAATTGATTGAACGGTACACCCCCGAAGAATTGAATGAAATTACCCAAATGATTGTGGACCATATTCCAGTGAATTTTACTTATGAAGAAGCGCTGAAGTATCAGCATGATTATTACAAAGCACTGGTAGACTATAAAAAAGAATTTAAAGAAGATAAAAATCTTTGGGATAAATTCCTGGATGTTTTGGCAGGTGGTACACACCAGTCACCGTCGGAAAGAGTAATGTTGGATAGATGGATTGATGGCGAAAAAGGAGCCCTCTAAAACAAACTGGAGAGAGCAGTAATCCTCTTCACGCATACAAAAAAGCCTCGTCCCCCTCCGCCATTTTTCTTATATTCTCCAATACCCTTTGCATATAAACCCGCCAAAAAACTTTGGTAAACAACCAGTTCAGTGGATACAGCCAAACCACGTCGGCGTGCATCGTATAGGTGTATTCTATCAAAATACGATTGGGTTCCAGCTCTGTCGTCCGCCATTCCCCCACAAATTTTGAAAAGCCCAGCATCCAGGATTTGAACTCGCACACCTCAATTTTCCAGTATTGATTTTCGATGCGTTCAATGACCCGATCCATTGAGGCTTCGCCGCCAGCCTGGCTGAGCGATGGCGCTACAAATACCTTTTTGCTGCTGCCAGGTTGGCCCCAATCTTCATCTTCAGTACAATGGGTCACTTTGGGCATGATGACAAAGCCGGTATGCACTTTGGATACATCGCAAAGCATGGGGGCTTTAAAGGCTCTTTCAAGGGAGCAATGGTAGATGGTTTTGACGGTTACGCTGGTGGTCATGTGGAGGCGTTTTGAGGTGGATTTTGTGCCTAAATTCGTGAAAATTCGTGTAATTCGTGGCTAATCTTTTCAATCACGCTACAGGCGCTAAATAATCCGCGTTGATCCGCCTTCTCGCGTTCCTTTTCTTCCTTGCCCTACAAAGCTTTGCTTTTGCGCAAAAAAATAAACCAACAACTACACCAAGCATGGGTTTGGATTTTACCATTTTTCCAAAAAAGATAAAACCTTGATGGCTAAAGCTGCTGGCAATGATGAATTTGCCACGCAGGCCATGGGCAATCACACCTTCAGGCTGGATCAGTTTGGAGTGGTGATCAAGTTTAAAACAGGGGAGAAGAAGTTGTTGTTGAAGCAAGGGGGAGAGGTGAAGGAATTTGTGCAGGAGTGATAAAATATGGCACCCCAAAAGACAATACCTTCTGAAGTGCCATACCTTAAAAATCAAAAATATAACTATTCAACACTTTACATCAATACCCAGGATTCTGCGGGAACTTAGGCCCTTCAACAACCCTGTCTATCTGTGCTTGAGGAATTGGACGCAACATGTGGAAGTCCTTGATGTTGGCCGCAGCATCAGGATTCCAATCTTTCACCCTGCGCACCAAAGAACGGGTACGCACCAAGTCGTGCCATCTTTGCCATTCGCCATAAAACTCACGGGTACGTTCATCCAGGATGAAATCAAGCGTAACATCCGCCTCGGTGATTTCCATGGCCGTCGCAGCAGCCGCATTTTGATCCGCAGTGTTGCTTGGGCGGAAAGCCGCTCTTCTTCTGATGGCATTGAGCAAGTCCTTGGCAGCCGTAGCTTGACCAGCTTTGAAAGCTGCTTCCGCCCCAGTCAGGTACACATCCGCAAAGCGGTAAATCACCACCGGTCTGGAGGATGGGTCGTTGAAGTTTGCGCCCCGGCTGGGATCCATAAACTTCTTCACCGCAGGGAAATAGGTGTTGTTCCAAAGGCTGGGAGGGATAACCGTGCCCTTGAAAGGTCTGGTTCCGACAAACTGTGGTGCCCCCGCCACTTCGTAATCCGGCATCCAAATGGCCGTATCTATGTTTGCGCGCAGGGTATACGTAGGAATGCCCCGGCTGTTGTTGGCAGCAGTTTGAGCATTGCTTGTCTCCTTGTTCGCAATCCAAACTGTATAAAAGGTATTCTCAAAACGAGAGTCAACGTTGCGGTTGACAAAGGCCTGATCCATAAAATAACTTTTCCCAGCATTGGGGCCAGAAGGCCACTTGTAGCTATTCGGGCGAATCCGAATGTATGGACGACCGTAATAGGAATCCCGAATCATCGTGGAAGTACCATTATTGGTCAAGTTACCCGCTGCGTTTTTGAACGAGTTGATGCCAAGATTGGGGTAGTTCCAATTCGTAAACCAGGGCGTAAGATTTTGCGCTCCACCACCTGAGGCACCACCACCCACGGTATAGTAGCCATATTTGGGGTCTTTGGAGTGATCACTTACAAACATGGTTTCTTTGCCATAGTCATTGGCAGGAACAAAAACATCGCCATAGTTTGCCCAAAGGTCAAGTCCGTAAGCTGCTTTTTTGGCAATGATATCCGCGCAGATGGTAGATGCTTGGGTGAAATCTGCCTGGCTGTTGGTCAACCAACCCCTGGTCAAATATGCTTTAGCCAATACCAACTGTGCCACTGGCTTGCAAGCAGCTTTGTCGATAAAAGGAGCGGTGGGTTTGTCGGGTAAATCCGTCGAAGCCTCGGTCAAATCTTTGATGATTTGTGCGTACACCTCTGCTGCGGGCTGCCGGGAAGCGGCCTGTGAAGGCACTGTAATGAATTTGGTATTCAAAGGCACGTCTCCAAAGGTTTGCACCAGGTAAAAATACCAGAAGCCGCGCAAAAACTTGGCTTGAGCCAGGTACTGCTTGCGGGTCGCATCTGGAAGGTCGATGGTTTGGCCATATTCCAAGACCCCGTTCAGGGTATTGATGTCGGTATACGCGATATTCCAGGCGGCGCCAAAATTGGTTCCGTTGAGCCCATTGTAGTTGTGCAGTTGAATCCCACTGGCACTGGCGCCGGCCAAATGTTCATCTGTACCCGCCATCATTTCATTGGTAAACCCCTCTGTTCCCCATGCATTGCGGATGTCGTTGTACACCCCGGCAATGCCACCCAATACACCGGAAGGGCTATTGAAAAAGGAGGGTACGATGGCTGCCTGAGGGTTCTCTTCCAGGATTCCCTGGCAACCATTGTTTATGAATGCACACAGTACCAGCACCGCTGGTAAAAGTTTATATTTTAGTTTCATGTCAATTCGTTTTTGAGTTTAAAATTTCAAGTTCAAGCCAAATGTAAACTGTCTGAACGCTGGGTTATTCAGGTTCACACTAATTTGGCGTCCCGGAGCACCTACGTCACCCGCACCAGTTGGAGCTACACCGCCACCATATCCATTGCCTTCAGGATCAGGACCAAATCCCGCATCTACAAATGGGGAATAAATCACAAATGGGTTGGTTGCGTTCAGGTAAATTCTTGCCGAAGCTAGGCCCATTTTACTCATCAAACTGCTTGGCAATTGGTACCCAAAGTTGATGCTGCGGCACTTGATGAAGGACCCATCCTGGTAGCCCAGGGTAGAACCAAACAACAAGCGGTCGGTACCCGCATCTGGCGCAGGGAAGGCATTGGTAGGATTAGTGCGCGTCCAGTAGTCTACTTTGAGCTGGTTGACCCGGCTTTGGTTGAAGAAAGGGAACCCGTTGCCACCACCATCAGCAGTGAGGTGGGGTGCCAATACTTGCATGCCCATTCTGGCGTAGATCACGATAGAAAGGTCAAAACCCTTGTAGCTGAAGCGGTTGGTGAGGCCACCTTCCCATTGCGGTTGGAAGTTGCCCAGGATTTGGCGGTCGTTGGCGTCAATCTTGCCATCTCCGTTGGCGTCCTCAATCCGAATTTGGCCAGGATATTGTACTGGAGCAGTTTGTTTCTTGATCTGCTCGTTGATGGAGTCTTGCAACTGCCAGATGCCGACCTTTTTGTAGTCGTAAATCACGGTCAGGGGGTGACCCACAAACCAGCCAGCTCCTTTGTTTTCCAATTCAGTGGGCTTAGTCAGTTGAGTGATCTTCTCGCGGTTGAAGAAGAAAATCCAATCGGTACTCCAGTTGAATCCATTGGTTTTTTGAATATTCTGGGTCGTGATCATCACCTCTAAACCTTTGCCTTCGGTTCTACCCAGGTTTTGTAGTGTGGAAGAGGCACCATTACTGGCTGGGAGCGGTACTGACAGTAGGATGTCTTTCGTTTTCTGATGGTAATAATCTACAGTACCCGTGATGCGGTCATTGAACAAGCCAAATTCCAAGCCCAAATCAATCTGGTCGGTGGATTGCCAGCTCAACGTTGAACTAGGCAAGCTGGTCACCAGGTAAGCGAGTTGTTGTCCGGCAGTGCTTTGTCCAAAATTGTAATACCCTGCGCTCAAACCGCCCAAAGTGGCGTATGCCCCTACGTTGCGGTTGCCGGAGATACCCCAGCCCCCTCTGATTTTGAGGTTGGAGATCGCTTTTATATTTTTCATAAAACCTTCTTCCGTTACAGTCCAGCCCAAGCCCACGGCTGGGTAGTTGAAGTACTGAAAGCCTGGAGACAGTGTAGAAGAACCATCGCGGCGGAATGTAAGGGTCGCCAGGTACTTACTGGCAAAACTATAGTTCACGCGGCCCATGAATGACAACAAGCCCGTTTCGGAGAATGAACCCGTAGCAGTTGGTTGCCCAGCCGCCAAGGCGAAGTTGGCATTGGCAATGTAATCTGCAGGAATACCCGTTACGTTAAACTGACTCCTCTGGTTGTGGTCTTTGGTTACCTCAAACAAGCCCGTAATGCCTAGTTTGTGTTTTTTGGCAAACACTTTATCGTAGTACAACAGGTGCTGGAAGTTGTACGACCAGGCTTCGCTGTTGTTCACTTCGGCATTCGAAGAAGACTGTACCACCGACGAATTGACATAGGTCAAAGGCCCAGAATAACCATTGCCATTGTCCTGCCGGAAATCCAGACCCGCATTGAAGCGATAACGCAAACCTTCTACAATTTTCAGTTCGGCGTACAGACTGTTAAAGGTTCTGAGTCTGCGGTTGTTGGCCAACAAGGAATTGGCCTTGGTAATCAGTGTAAGTGGGCTGACTGCTGCGGCATCAATCGAACCAATGGCCGGATTGAGGTTGACTGTGCCATCGGCATTGTAAGGTGAAGCCAGTGGAGTCAAACGCACCAGGCCACTTGGCACCCCACCACCACCTACTGTATTCGAGTAGGTAAGGGTATTCATGGTGTTGAGGCCGATTTTTAAGCTCTTGCTGATTTTATGGTCAATGGTCGTACGCAGCGAGAAACGTTCGAAATTCTGATTGGGAATCACGCCCTCTTCCACGTAATAACCGCCACTTAAGCCGTATTGGGTGCTTTCACTACCACCACTAACGCTCAACGCGTGGCTGGAGTTGGAGCCCGTGCGGTAAATCAAATCTTGCCAATCGGTAGATACGCCCGCCGCCAAGGCATCCTTTTCTTGCTGGGTGAGCAGGTAGGATGAAGTTCCGTTGCTGCTAGGCCAGCTGGACCGGTTGTAATTGGCCGCATCGGTTTTGAATTGGGCATATTCCGCCCCGTTCATGACGTTGTACTTGGACATGATATTGGTCAAACCATGGAACCCATCATAGGTGATCACGGCTTTGCCACTTTTGCCCCGGCGGGTAGTCACCAAGATGACCCCACCTGCACCACGTGAACCATAAATAGCGGTCGCAGAAGCGTCTTTCAAGATATCGAGACTGGTGATGTCTTCAGGATTCAAATCGTTGATGCTGCCACCGTAAGGAATTCCGTCTACTACGATTAATGGGCCATCCAAGGCATCGCTGGAGCCACTATTGGTGGTCAAGGTGCGGTTGCCGCGAATCCGGATTTGACCGGCAGCACCTGGAGTAGAACTGTTGTTCACAATCGAAACCCCGGCAGTGCGGCCCTTAAGCTGGGCAATTAAGTTGGGAGCAGGGACTTCTTTGAGTACTTCCGACTTGATTTTGGTCACTGCACCCGTAACATCTTTCGCTTCCTGGGTACCATAACCCACCACGACTACTTCATTCAATACGGATGTGTTGACTTCTAGTACTAAGTTCAAAGTCGTCTGACCATTGATGGCAATGGTTTGTTCAGTGTATCCTGTGTAACTAAATTTTAGGGTGCCATTGGTGGGCGCAGTGATGGAATACTTCCCATCAATGTCCGTTACCGCGCCCCGGCTGCTACCTACTAGTAGAATACTTACGCCAGTGAGTGGCTCATTCCCATCTTTTGCTGTAACCGTTCCACTAACTGTCACATCTTGAGCGTGAGCGTAACCAACGAAGCCTAAGAAAACCAGCATTAGCATGCTAAATCTTCTCAGGCCAGTTAGCACTGAAAATGTTCTTTGTTTGTTTCGCATTGTTTGTTTGTTTAAATAAAAAATCACAAAATATTCGTCGGCCATACAAAGATATGAGATCATTATTTATTTGTGAAATCGGTTGCATTATTTTTTTGTACAAAATACAATTATATTTCTCTTTTGCATAAAACTGGGTAATAGTTGGCGTTTTGAGGCATTACGCCTAGAGATCTAAGCATCAGCACAACCTGAATCGTGTTAATTGAGGAAAGATTGATACCGGAGCATTTGTAACTGAAATCGGTTGCATTATTTTAGGTGGCCATCGCAAATACCACATAAGTCATTTGTTGCCTTTTTCGTCAGGGTCTTTGCTGTTTCCAACGTCTTCCTTTTTGGAGATTTTTTCAAAAGATCAACGACAAAAAACCACATCAAATAAATCGCCAGCGATGAGTCTAAAGACACATTCCGATGCAGATTTGTTGAGCTTGTTGAAAGCAGATGACACGCTGGCTTTCAAAGAATTGTACGATCGCTACTGGTACAAGATGTACAGCATCGCCCTGCGCAAACTGAATCGGAAAGAAGTAGCCGAGGAACTCGCCCAAGAGCTGTTTGTAATGCTTTGGCAAAAACGCGCCACCCTGCGCATCATCAATTTGAATGCTTTTTTGCAGGTTTCGCTCAAAAACCTGGCCATTGATTACATCCGGCACCACATTCAGGAAGAACACTACCTGGACTCCCTCAAGCAGTATTTCCCGCTTGAAATCATGACCACTTCAGACATGGTCTATTTCAATGATTTGACCGAAGCCTTGCAAAAAGCCCTGGCCGAATTGCCCGAAAAAACCCGACAAATATTTATGCTCAACCGCTTTGAGCGCCTGACCATTCGGGAGATTGCTGCACAACTCAATCTTTCTGAAAAGTCCATTGAGTATCATCTCTCCCGCTCTACGACCTATCTGCGACAACACCTGCGCGATTACAACGCGTATGGACTTACCTTTCTCACATTCCTTCTTTATTAAATGTATTTTTAATTTTAAAAAAAAATTAAAAATACGGCCAATCCGATTTAGGGAAAAAAATCACTTGCCCGTCTACCAGTATATAATTCGGTAAACAGGCATGGGTAACGAGAAATATCAGGCATTATTGACAAAATACTTAAATGGAGAGTGCTCTGACGAAGAAAGAGCATTACTCGATCAATGGTATGAAGCCTTACATGCAAGCGCTGAAAGCACTAAAGACATCGATCCAGATCGCAAAACCAGCTTTTTAGAACGGAACTGGGAAGCCCTGCTCGCCAAAACCCACCCCGAAGAAGAAACGCAGAAGCCTCTATTCAGGTGGTGGCGTTGGATGGCGGCAGCCTCATTCTTATTGGCCATTAGTGCCACTTACTTTTGGAGCAATGAGCGGTGGTCATCCTCTACCCAACCCATTGCTGAAACTAAATCGGGTATCAAAAAAACCAACCTCACTCGCCAAACACAAACCATCATTTTGCCCGATGGTAGCACAGTCGTATTGGAAAAAAATGCCAGCCTAATTACCGCCCGCGATTTTGGAGCGCAGCAACGTACGGTTTACCTGGAAGGTGGAGCCTTTTTTAGTGTCAAACCCAATGCTAAAATTCCTTTTTTGGTACATACTGGCGATGTTGTTACCGAAGTACTGGGTACCAGTTTCAGGATTCAGCCACTGGCCAATAAGCGAGACATTGAAGTATCAGTCAATACTGGACGCGTCTCGGTGTACACCCTGGAAAAGAACACAGTGAAAAAACGAAATGGGGTGATCCTCACTCCGAACCAAAAGGCCATCATCAGTACCGAACTCAAAACCATCCAGCAGGGTATCGTTGAGCACCCCACTTTGGTGGATAGAGGCATTTCGGAAGCCAGTTTCATTTTTGAGGAAGCCACCGTTGAGGACGTGCTCAAATCCATCCAAAACGCTTACGGAATAGAGGTTGTAGTCCTCAATCCCGCAGTAAAAGTATGTGCATTTACTGGGGATTTGAATGGATTGGAGCTGTTCCAGCAACTTGAATTGATTTGTGGGGCCATCAATGCAAAATTTGAAACCCGTGGCACGGCCATTTTTATTCTTGGAAAAGGCTGCGATTGACCAGGTTTCGCTGCAATCGTGGAACGCAATATTTACTGGAGCCTACATTTGCCAAATCGAATTAAGGAATGAATGTTGTCGAAAAACAGGAGATTTCTTTACGGAACCGTTTGGTATTCACTCAAATCCAAAACATTACAGTTTATGAAAACATCGCTACAAATTTTGCCGATGCTTTGTAAAATGCTCAAACTGCCTTTGTTTCATGTGTTGACCCTCATGCTTTTTTGTGGGTTTGTTTATGCCCACAAAGGCTTTGGTCAAGACATTCTCAACACGCCTGTAACCCTTACCTTTAAAGACGTTGAAGTCAAAAAAGCACTCCAACTCATTGAAAAAAAGGTGGAAGTAAAGTTTGTCTACAGTTCGAGTACCATCAATGCCACCCAAAAAGTATCGCTCAATGCCAACAGCAAAAAACTGGAGTTGATCCTGAATGAATTGTTCACTCCCTTGGAAGTGAATTACGTGATCGCCAGGAATCGAATCCTGCTCAAAAAAGTGAGCATGGGGATGATTCCCAAAATCGAGAAAACACAGCTGGAGGAATCTGTACAGATGATTGCGCAGACTGTGAAAGGTAAAATAACCGATGAAAAAGGAGAAGTGCTCATTGGCGCAAATATCCTTTTGAAAGGTACCACAACGGGTACGGTAACCAACATCGATGGCCGCTACGAGCTCCAGGTTCCTGATGCAAACGCTGTTTTAGTCATTTCTTATACCGGATTTGTCTCCCAGGAAGTAATAGTTGGCAACCGCACCGAAGTAGACATCGTTCTGGTTTCAGATGCAAGTGCCCTGGATGAAGTGGTGGTCATCGGATATGGTACCCAGAAAAAAGAAAACCTGACTGGCGCCGTTTCTACCATCGATTCCAAAGTCATCGAAAACCGCCCGGTCAGCAACCTGGCTAACGCCCTTCAGGGAGTAGCCTCCGGGCTCATCATCACCCGAGGTACTGGCCAACCAGGCAACGAAGGGATTGGCATCCAGATCAGAGGTGCTACTTCCGCCAATGGCAACGTGGATCCACTGGTGATCTTGGACGGGGTAACCGTGTCCAGCTTTACACTGCAAACCCTTAATCCCAATGACGTTGAGAACATCAGCGTGCTCAAGGATGCAGCTGCTGCTGCAATTTACGGTGCACAAGCTGCCGGAGGGGTGATCTTGATTACGACCAAAAAAGGGAAATCGGGCAAAACCGTTTTTGATTATTCCAACCAGGTTGGAGTAGATTGGGCACTGAATGTACCCCAAAGACTCCCACTGTTGGAAGAAGCGGAATATGCCAACCTGGCCCGCAAAAACGCGGGTTCCGGTCCGGAATACAACGATCAGGAAATGCAACGGATCCGCGACAACATTCCGTACGTGGTCAATCCGAGTGATACGACGCGCTACATTTTTTACAACCAGGAAGACCTCATCAGCCAGGTTGTTCGCGATTATACACCCATGCAAACCCACAATCTCTCGGCCAGAGGTGGGAACGACAAGACGAATTTCCTGATTTCACTAGGTTATTATGGTAAACAAGGCGCTTTCAAAGTGGGATCCGATCGTTTGGATCGCTACAACTTGCGCATCAACCTGGGCACGCAGTTGACCAAACATTTGTCGCTGGATTCGCGCATTGCCTATACTTTACAACAACAACAGGCACCTTCAGCCGCAACTGATGGTAGCGGCCTGCTGTATCAAGTGTACCGCTTGCGCACCCGTTACCCCATCTTCACACCCGAAGGTCGACTGAATGGAGGTGCGGGCTCTTCAGCGAACAATACTTACGCCCTGTTGCGTGAAGGAGGCTACAACAACATCGACCGCAATTTCTTCGATGGGGTATTTACGTTCACTGCGGCCAACTTTGTCAAAGGTCTCAAACTAAAGGCAGTACTTGGACAGCAATACCGAGTTGGAGATCGTGAACGATTTGCACGCACTGTTGAATTATGGGGGCGTTTTTCTCCAATATTCTATTTGAATAACCCCAACTCACTTACTGCTACGAATGAAATCACCAAAAATACCAATCTACAATACCTGGCCGATTACGACTTGGCTTTAGGCAAAAACAAATTTCACATTTTGGCCGGATACCAGTGGGAAGACAATCGTTTTGAAGGAACGACCACAACCTCCAACTCTCTGGTGAGCAATGACCGCCCTACCCTTAACCTGGGCAATGACTTGACCAAGTCCAATAGTGAAACCATCAATACTTATGCCTTCCAGTCCGTTTTTGGCCGCTTCAACTATTCATTCAACGACAAATACCTTTTGGAGGCAACCGTACGGGTAGATGAAAGTTCACGTTTGGCTCCAGGCTTGCGCACCAAAACCTTCCCTTCTGCTTCGGTCGGTTGGAACCTGCACCGTGAGCCTTGGTTCAACAAAACGCTGCCCTTTGTTTCGGGCTTCAAACTCCGGGCCTCCTGGGGGCGTTTGGGCAACGCTTTGGGTATAGGTTTGTACGACTATTTGAGTCTGCTTACTCGTGGTTCTGCGCTGGTGCTTGGAGGTACCGAAGCCCGTACTTCTTACTTTTTTGAAAACACGGTTCCTTCTTCTGAGCTATCCTGGGAAACCATCGAAACCAGCAACGGCGGGGTAGACATTGCCTTGATGAAAAATCGCCTGCAAATCAGCGCGGATTATTACGTTAAGTTCAACAAGAACATGCTCACTCCATTGCAGTTGCCAGCAACCTTTGGGGTGGGAACTCCGCGCATCAACAATGGTGAACTCAAATCCTGGGGATGGGAAACCGAATTGAATTACCGCAGCAAAGCGGGCACCAAGTTTACGTACTCGGTGGGCATCAATGTATCTGACAACCAAAACGAGCTCATTAGCTATGCCGGACGCCGGGTATTGAACGCGGGTTCAGTAAGTTTACTCGAAGGATACCCCCTCAATACTTTCTGGGGTTACCTCACCGATGGGTATTTTCAGAATGCGGATGACGTGAAAGCACACGCCTTCCAGGATAGCCGTACTGGTGCCGGCGATGTCAAATTCATTGACCAGAATGGTGATGGAAAACTGACCGTAGGCAAGGGCTCTCCTGAAGACCCCGGCGATTTAGTCTTGCTGGGTACCGATCAGCCCCGTTTTACCTTCGGCTTGAACCTGAGTTTTCAGTGGAAAGGAATTGATTTTTCGGCATTCATTCAAGGCGTAGGCAGACGCAATTTCCTGCCCAACGGCGAAGCACTGCAACCACTTTCGCAGTCCTGGAAGCAGCCCCTGGCCATCCACCGCGACTACTGGACACCGGAAAACCCCAATGCGGCATTCCCTCGGCCTTTCCTGCAGGGTGCTTTCCGCTACCTGCCTTCCGACAAGTGGATCATGAATGGCCAATATGCCCGTTTGAAAAACATTCAAATCGGTTACACGCTGCCTGCCAACTTGTTGAAAAAGGTTAAACTTTCCCGGGCCAGAATTTTTGTGACCGGTCAGGATTTGTTCACCGTATCACAATTGGGCATTTTTGACGACTACTTCAATCCCGAACAGCGCAGTGGGGTAGAAAACGACTATCCATTTTTTGGAACTGCCGCAGTGGGCCTGAATTTGTCCTTTTAATCCCCATTTTTTGACGTTCTAAAGCTATTTCATTATGAAAAATACCTTAAAATTTTTCTTCACCGTGCTGATTCTGGGGCTTTTTAATGCCTGCGATGTAGACCGTTTGCCCGAAACTCAGCTCAGTGACCCGGCTTTTTGGAAAACCGAAGCCGACTTGCAAACAGCAGCCAACTACCTTTACACCTTTTTTCCAGGTTTGCCCAATACTGACGACAACTGGTCGGATGAAACCTACGCCCGTGCCCCAAATGGCATCAGCGATGGATCGCGGATTGCCCCGGCTACCGATGGCGGTTACAACACGCCCTATCGCCTGATTCGTGCGGCCAACAACATCATCACCAAAGGGCCGCAGGCTTCTGCAACAGGCGTTTCTGCTGCTACGATTGACCGTTACATTGGTGAGGCGCAATTTTTCAGGGCCTGGGCCTATTTTTCCTTGTTGCAACGTTACGGAGGTGTACCGCTGATTTTGACTACGCTGAAGGAAAATTCCCCCGAATTAGAAGCTCCAGCCGCTACCCGGGAGGCAGTGGTAGAAGCCATTTACAAGGATTTGGATTTTGCTGCGTCTAAGTTGCCTACCCCCAAAACCTTGGGTACAACCGGGTATGGCCGCATTTCCAATACCGCCGCCTTGGCCTTCAAAGCCAGAGTAGCCTTATTTGAAGGTACCCGTGCCAAATTTCATGCTTATGGCGAACCCAATAAGCATTTGGCGCTGGCAGTTGCTGCGTCCAAAGCAGTCATCGATAGCAAAGAGCACAGCCTGTTTGGCAACTATTACAACTTGTTCCAATTAGCGGGCGAAGGACCTTCAAACAAAGAGAATATCCTGGTACGCAAATATGGTGTAAGCCTTGCCGACAACGTATCGACCCACAACGCTGCACGTAACCTCGAAAACGGTTTTGCTAGTCCCACCAAAAGTCTGGTCGATGAATACCTGATGACCGATGGTTTGCCGACCACCAAGTCTCCTTTGTACACAGCCCCTGTGGCTTCCATTGATGTATTTGCCAAAAGGGACGAGCGCCTTTCTGCAACGATTATGAAAAGAGGTGATGCTTATATCGGTTCAAACCCTGTGTTTTCAATTGCACCATTGGTTTTCAATTTTACAGGTTTTTGCTCGCGCAAATACTTCAATCTCGACGACTGGACCAACCAGCGTTCCTACATTGATGGCATTTTGATCCGTTATGCGGAAGTGCTGCTCATTTATGCCGAAGCCAAATTTGAATTGGAAGGAAGCATCAGCGATGCAGATCTGGATTTGAGTGTAAATCTCTTGCGCACCCGGGGCAAAATTGCCAAGCTGAACAATGCCTTTGTAACGACCAATGGCCTGGATATGCGCACTGAACTTCGCCGCGAGCGCCGGGTAGAACTGGCCGTGGAAGGCTTCCGCTATTGGGACCTCAACCGCTGGAAAACGGCAGAAATCGAATTGGTTAAGCCAATTCTGGGGAACTTCTTCTTCAAAACCGAGTTTGGGACTGCCACTACGGTGAAGCTCACGCCAGATAACTTTATTTTGGTACAGGATGCCAACTTCCGCAAGTTTAATCCAACCAAAGATTACCTCTGGCCCTTGCCCATCAACGAAATTAGTTTAAATCCTTCCTTAAAGCAGAATCAAGGTTGGTAAGGGGCAACAAAAAAATAAGTGCTCATTTTGCCAGAGGATTAGATAAGTAAACGTTTCATTTTAAGTGTCTTATCTAGTCCTCTGGCTTAGGAAAAATGAGCACTTATTTTTGCCCCACTACTAAGTACTGTTTAAACATTTTTTTTGAAGCCCCTCAAAATACCATTGAGGGGCTTTTTAAATTAAACAGATTATGAAAAATTATCCCTTGAGTAAAAGGTGGTTCATGATAGCCATCCTGGCCTTGCTGAGTTTTTTTTCCTGTAAAAAAAATCCAGAGTCTAGCATTGCCCCGGTAGAATTTACGGGCTGGTTAGCCGATGTTAAAAAAGAGCATCCACGTTTGATTTTACAAGAAAATCGCCTGGAAGAACTCAAACAACTCCGCAAAACTGACGCCCTCCTCGATCAATACATCAGTGCTTGCCTCAGCCGGGCCAATTCTTACTTGACCAAGCCCGTTTTGGAAAGGGTGCTGACTGGGCCACGCTTATTATCAGTAAGCCGGGAGTTGTTGATCCGCTCGTACTGCCTGTCCTTCGCCTACCGTTTCACGGGTGATAGAAAGTACTTCGACACCGCACTCAACAATCTCAAAGCCGTTTGTGCTTTTTCCGATTGGAACCCTTCCCATTTTTTGGACGTAGCGGAAATGCTCCACGGTGTTGCCATAGGTTACGATTGGCTGTATGCCGACCTGAGTAAAGCTGACCGCGAAATCCTGCGCGAAGGCATGAAAAAACACGGCCTGAATGAATACCAAAAGCGTGGTGGCGAGTGGTGGAACAAAGCGGAAAACAATTGGAATCAGGTCTGTAATACGGGCTTGATCGTCGGTGCATTGGCCTTGGCTGAAACCGACCCTACTTATGCCCAGGAACTGGCCCCCAAAGCCATCAGCAATCTTTCAGTTGCCCTCAAAAACTATGCACCAGACGGTTTGTGGTACGAAGGCCCCGCCTACTGGAGTTACGCCACCGAATACCTGAGTTATGGCATGGCTGCCCTGGAATCAGCACTGGGCAATATGCAAGGCTTGGAGCAGTATCCCGGACTACGCGAAACTGGCTTGGTGCCGATGGTTTGCGCTTCACCCAACTACAACTTTCTCAATTTTGCGGATGCCGGAGAAAACAGCCGCTCGGATGCCTCTCCCGCGTTTATGTTTTTGGCCAAAATTTACCAAAATGCCAATATTTCCAACTATTACCACGAAGTGATCAAAGCGCGCAACTTGCTGCCGCACCCGCTAGGCGTGGTTTGGTATCAAGCCCCTAGCAGTACCGCCGCCCCCCGCACGCTGGATCAGTTTTTCAAGGGAAAAGTAGAAGCTGTCATTTTTCGTTCGGCCTGGAACGACCCCAAAGCGCTGTGGTTGGGCATCAAAGGGGGGGTAAACGGCTCAGAACACTCACACCTCGATTTGGGTAATTTTGAATTGGAAGCAGGCGGCGTACGTTGGGCCAAAGACTTGGGGTCGGATGATTACAACCTGCCCGGCTACTGGACGATGGGGGTGAATGGACAACGCTGGAGCTACTACCGCCTCAATTCCTTCAGTCACAACGTGCCCTTGCTGGGCAACCAAAACCAGCACCCATTGGCCAAGGCACAGTTTAGCCAAGTTGAACTCAATGCCGCAACACCTTTTGCCATCCTCGACTTGACTGAAGCCTACCGTGATTTTGCCAGCAAAAGCACCCGGAAAGTGAGTTTGATCAACCAACGCAGCGCTTTTTTGATCGAAGATGAGTTTGTTTTGACAAAAAATACTGAAGTGGCCTGGGGAATGATGACCGCCAACAGCGTTGAAGTCCAGAAAGGAGGAAAGGCCATTTTGCGCAATGCCACGATTACCACGCGTACGCTGGAAGCAGAGGTTGTTGCACCTCAGGGCGCAGAATTCAGCGTTGAATCCGCCGTACAAAAGGCCCCCGAAAAATTGAACACTGGTCATTCCCGCTTGATGCTTCGTTTGCCCAATCAAACGGGAAATGTCAAAGTCATCGTGAAACTTACGCCGAAAGGTTAAATTTGTCTTGGTAGTGCGTCGAAGTCAAATGGAATGACCAAGGGCCTTACCTCAAAAAGCAGCGTTGAATTGATGAAAACAACTCGAAACCTATTCATCTTTGTACTTATTTGGAGTGGGATTTTGTTGGGCCAAATTCAAAAGTTAGGTGCCCAAAACAAAACGAAGCAACTCAAATCCTCCAAAGGTTTGGTTGCGCTTTGGGACTTCAAGGAAGAGTCGGGCCAAGCCCGCCAAGCCTGGGGCAAAGGGACGTTTCCACTCGCCGAAATGGATGGTACCCTTCCACGCATCAACGAAGGGCCATTATCTGGTTATTCTGCCCAGTTCGGTAGCGGCGCTTACCTGTCGCTATCCAGTTCACTTACCGGCGCACTAAACATTTATGGACCCAAACAAGGTGTCACAGTCCTTGCCTGGGTAAAATGGACAGGTGAACAAACGGGCTTCGTAGGTGGATTATGGAACGAATACCAGGACGGTGGCAAACGCCAGTATGGTTTATTTGTCTCCCTTCCGCATTACAATGGCAAAAATCAGGTTTGTGGGCACATTTCACTCAGGGGCAAACCAACTCCTCCATTCCCATACTCCATCGACTACTCCGCGAGCAAACAGGAAGTCCCTGCCAATCAATGGGTTTGTATCGCCTTTACTTATGATGGGCGCTACATGAAGTCGTATGTAAACGGCGTTTTTGAAGCCCGCAAGCCCGAGCTGATTGAGCACACCAAAGGATTCGAAGGTTATCCCAACGGCCTGATCCAAAGCAAAAATCCTTATTATTTTCCCGATGGCATGGGCAATAATGGCTCAGATTTTACAGTTGGAGCCGTATTATTAAAAAGGGGAATGGGTAATTTTTTTAAAGGTCAAATTGGCGGCTTAGCCATCTTTAATCGAGCCTTGCGCAAAAAAGAATTACAACGATTGGCCCGCTAGTGTATTAGTAGCGGGGCAAAAATAAGTGTTCATTTTTTCTGAGCCAAAGGATCAGATAAGACACTTAAAATGAACCGTTTACTTATCTAATCCTTTGGCAAAATGAACACTTATTTTTTTATCGCCCCTTATCCTCAAAACGTTTAAACCGACATCTGCAATGAGAACCTACTTTGTGCTCTTCCTTTCGCTGGTTTTTATCCACCTGTCTTTTGCACAGGTCGTCCAGCGCAACATCCTGGCCAACAAATACAACCTGTTGGCCGTCCAACAATCCTTGGTCCCCAAAAATCAATGGAAGCCTTATCCTTTAACGCCTGAAGAATGGCGCAAAAAACTCCCCGATTCCACCTTCAACAAATTGATCAAAACGGGCGAAACCGCGCTCAAATACAAGTTTGAACCCATTTCTGCAAGCACCTCCCTCGACTTCGTGCGCTCGGGCGACCGCCAGCAACACAGCAACGTCTCCATGGGTAAACGCAATGCCCTGATGAACCTGGTCCTGGCCGAAAGCCTCGAAAACCAGGGGCGTTTCACCGAAGCCATCATGAATGGGGTTTGGTCGATCTGTGAAGAAAGTTATTGGGGGGTTCCGGCCCACATTAGCAGTACTGGTCTGCCGGATGTGGAGAATCCAGTAGTCGACCTGTTCGCCGCTGAAACTGCTGCAGTGTTGGCCTTCACCGATTATTTTGTGGGTGAAAAATTAGACAAAATCAATCGCCTGCTGCGCAGCCGGATCTATTACGAAACCAAGCAACGCATCTTCACCCCAATGGCCAAAAATGGCGACAAATATGGCTGGATGAGCCAAACCCGCCCCGTCAACAACTGGAATCCCTGGATCATGTCCAACTGGATCACGGCCATTTTACTCCTGGAAAAAGACGAAAAACAACGTGCTGAAATGTTGCACCATTCCATGCGTGGCCTCGATCGTTACCTCAATAGCCTGGGAGATGACGGTGGTTGTGATGAAGGGCCGAGTTATTGGTTTGCTGCGGGGGCTTCGGCTTACGATTGTTTGGAGCTCTACACCAGTGCTACCAATGGGAAAATTGACATTTACGGCGACCCTTTAATTAAAAAAATGGCCTCGTATGTGTACAAAACGCACATTGCCGACAATTACTTCGTCAACTTTGCCGATGCGGATCCCAAGTTGACCCCCGATGGCTTGATGTTGTACCGTTTTGGCAAGGCCATTAAAGATGAAACCATGGTACAATTTGGGCAATGGGCTTTCAAAACCTTTCCGGCAGCTTCAACTGCCGTTTCCGGTTACCATCGGCCCCGCAAACTCAACAACATCCTGAGTATTGTACAACTAGCCAACAACAATTTTAGCTACACGCCTGCGCCAGATGCCTGGTTTGCCGACATTCAAGTGATGACCACCCGCAATGCCAGCGGCATGTACCTCGCCGCACACGGTGGGCACAATGCCGAAAGCCACAACCACAACGATGTAGGGGACTTCATCATCTACCTCAACGGCAAACCCATGATTGTCGACGCCGGGCGAGGGAATTACACTGCTCGTACCTTTTCGAGCAAGCGGTACGAGTTGTGGTTTACCCAGTCCGAGCACCACAATCTACCGATCATCAATGGTCTGGGGCAAAAAAGCGGCCAGGAATTTGCGGCAAAAAATGTCAGCCGGATTATGACTCCCAAAGAAAGTGGCATGAGTATGGACATTGCCAGCGCGTACCCCGCCGAAGCTGGCATCCAAAGCTGGAACCGCACTGTACTGCTCAAGCGCAATCAGGACGAGGTAGAACTTACCGACGAGTACCTGCTCAAACAAAAGCCCAAATCGCTGCAACAGGTTTTTATGACCGTGGGTGATGTGAACCTCGTTGAAGCAGGGAAAATCATCATTTCGGATGGGTTTCTGAGCATGACCCTGCGTTACGATGCCAAAAAATGGACCGCTACAACCGAATTGCCTTCCACCGAAGGAATGGAATACAGCAGCTTCAAAACCAAATGGGACAGCAAACCCGTACGGCGGATTATTCTGACGAATACGGCACCGGAGGCGAAGGGGAAGTTGGTGTATAGCTTTAAGCGGGATTAAGTCAATAAATTTAATAAATATTTGAAAATCAATTTATTGTCATGAGAATAACTAAAATTTTGTGCTTGTTATGTTTAGCTGTAACCCTCGGTCAGGCATGTCAAAATGTAGCGCCTAAAAAGGCTGAAACTCCTGCCTTCACGGCTACTCCGTATTGGGTGACGAGTTCCTTCATCCAGGCGCTTAATGCCGATAGTGACTCTTTGGTGACTTCCAACTGTATGGAATTGCAATTTACAAGTGCTGATTCAGTGATCATCATCAGTTGTGATTTTGAAGCGGCTTATTGCGTGTACCATGCCATTGACGACAAAACCATCGAAATTAGTGGCGAGATGCTAGGGGATGCGGTGTTTAAAGTCAAGCAGGTAGCTGATAACGACATTGCGCTTGTCGGATGGCTCGAAGAAGGGCAGGAAATCCATTTTGAGCCTGCTGAAAATCACGAACATGATACGCGTGGATCGGCTACACGGCTGGTGGGCAAACACCTGGCCGGTACGTACACGCGAGAAAATCCTTTTGGTCGCGACGATGCTACGGCTCCGGTTACAATAAATGCCGATGGCAGCGTCAAAGGTTTTGGAGCGTATAAATATTACCAAACCGCGCTTGGAGGTGACCTTGCAGCTGCCGAAGATGGGAGCAATCTGATTTATTTCTCTGCTGAAGGGCAAGAAATGTTTCCGCTGGCCTGGAGCAAACGTGGCGATACCTTGAATTTGTGGACCCTGGAAAATATGAGCGCTGCCGATGAGAAGCCGTTTTATGCGGTGGGAAGGATGTATGATCGGTTGATTCGGAAGAAATAAGTTGTACAAAAAATGACTTTGAGCGGAATAGTGATGCGCTAATCCGCTCAAAGTATGTTTTTCAGACCACTTTGAGCAGCTTAACGCCAAAAAACGAACAATACTAGTGCATTAATTCAAAAAAGAAGGGACGGAAAATGACCAATTGGCTACTTCCGTCCCTTTTATTTTTCAACTCCTGAATCGCTTACACGTTCCGCAAACCATTCAAACTAAATGGCTGCTTGCGCAAACGAATACCCGTCGCTTTGAAAATCGCATTCCCCAAGGCCGCCGAAAGTGGGGGCAAAGCCGGCTCACCCAGGCCCGTTGGATCCAGTTCATTTTCTACGAAATAGACTTCCACTGGTGGCGTATCGCCCATCTTGATGGTGCGATAAGTATCGTAATTGGTCTGATCTGGCACACCATCCTTGAAGGTCATGTTGCTGAACATGGCATGGCCAAGCCCATCCACAAGGCCGCCTTCAATTTGATTGATGGCGTGTTCCGGGTTGATCACCACACCGCAGTCTACAGCACAAATCATCCGTTTGATTTTGGGTTGACCAGCTTCCAGCGTTACCTCCACCACCTGTGCTACGTAGGTATTGAAGGAGAAGTAAGCACTGAAGCCCTGGAATACCCCGGCTGGGGCCTTGCCCCAATTGGCTTTTTTCGCCGCCAACTCAATGGTATTGCGGAAACGATCAATTTTGTAAGGCACGTTGCCCACTGGTGATTTTTCAGCCTGTGCCAACCAATCCAGACGCAATTGTACGGGATCTTTACCCGTAGCCTCAGCGATCTCATCCAGGAAGCTTTGCTCTGCAAAGGCCAGAAAGTTGTGTACAGGCGCCCGCCAGGGGCCAGTAGTAATGTTGCTTTGTTGGTTGTGCCCTTCAGCCAGGAAGTGCTCCAGCGCACCTGCCGGGAAGTTGTTTTCCCGCAGTGGGTTGCCTACGTTCAGGCCAGCGCCACGCACGTGCATTGCCTTCACATTGCCTTGAGCATCCAGTGCCGCCCGGTAAAGGTAGTGGCAAGCCGGGCGGTAAATCCCTCCCGTCATGTCGTCTTCCCGGGTCCACATGATTCTGACCGGTGCTTTGGCCAATTTGGAAACCTCCGCAGCTTCAGCAGCAAAGTCGGCATTCAAGCGGCGACCAAAACCACCACCCATCCGCGTCATCATCACGCTGATTTTGGCTTCCGGTAGGCCTGTAGCTTGTGCGGCCGCCCGCAGCACCGAGCCTGGATTTTGAGTTGGCCCGATCAATTCAGCACGGTCTTCGCGGACATCGGCAAAAAAGTTCATGGGCTCCATGGGTGCATGGGGCAAAAATGGCGCTTCGAACTTGGATTCGATGACTTTGTGTGCTCCTTCAAACTGTGCCAGCGCGTCGCCATCCTTGCGTTGTGGCTTTTCTACAGGTTTCCCTAGCAGTTCGGCCATTTTTGCATCGTGATCGGCGGAGCTTTCCAGTTTGGTATCCACTTCCCATTCGATGCTAAGGCGTTCGCGGGCTTTGAGGACTTCCCAGGTGGATGTACCGAGTACAGCTACTTTATTGCCAAAACGAATGACTTGCTTGATGCCCGACATGGTTTTGGCGCGGCTGTCGTTCACCGATTTGATCTTCATGCCAAAGGCGGGTGGACGGGCCACTACGCCGTAAAGCATTCCTTCGCGTTTGAAGTCGAGACCAAACTCCTGCTTGCCCGTAAAGATTTTTTTGTTGTCAACCGCCTTGAGCGATTGGCCAATGATTTTAAAATCCTTCACTGCTTTCAGTGGCACGTCTTTGGGCACTTCCATTTTGGCGGCTTCAGCGGCCAGTTCGCCGTAAGTGGCTTTTTTGCCCGAAGCAGTGTGCAGGACCACGCCATTGCTGGTGCTGCATTCGCCAGGGCTGACACTCCAGCGTTTGGCAGCGGCATTGATCAACATTTGACGGGCGGTTGCTCCAGCGGTGCGCAATGGCTTCCAGGATGCAGGAGTGGAACCGCTACCCCCGGCAACCTGACGGGTATATTTGCTGGCGTCGAGCCCGGCTTGTTCAACCACTACTTTGCTCCAGTCGCAGTCCAGTTCTTCGGCTACCAACATGGGCATGGCCGTTTTGATGTTCTGGCCACATTCCGGGTTGGGTGACATAATGGTGATCACTCCTTCGGGACTGATTTTCACAAAAGCATTGAAGGTCATTGCCTCCATGAATGGTGACTCACTGATTTCTGCAGCGCTGGCAGCCCAGCTTAATCCCAGCATCATCCCGCCACCAGTGGTCGCGGTAACCTTGAGGAAGGAGCGGCGATCGAATTGAATAGAGGGTGTGCTCATGATTTAACTTTTTTAGCGGCTACGTGAATGGCTTCCCGAATGCGGTTGTACGTGCCACAGCGGCAAATGTTGCCCGCCATGGCCGAGTTGATGTCGGCATCAGAAGGCTTGGGATTTTTTTTGAGCAGTGCGGCGGCGCTCATGATTTGTCCCGCCTGGCAATAGCCACATTGGGGGACATCTACTTCTTGCCAGGCTTGCTGAACGGGGTGTTCGCCCGTTTTGGACAAACCTTCGATCGTGATGACCTGTGCTTTGCCTACCGCCGAAACGGGTAAGGCGCAAGAACGCATGGATTCGCCATTGATGTGTACGGTGCAAGCGCCACACTGGCCAATACCACAACCGTATTTTGAGCCAGTAAGGCCCAGGTGGTCGCGCAAAATCCAGAGCAAAGGCGTATCTGCAGCGGCCTCCACTTTGTATTTTGTCCCATTGACTTTAAGTGTAAATTCTGCCATGAGTGATAGGTTGGTTGTCTATTCGATATTAGGAAAAGTTGAGAAGGTTTAGGAGGTTGAGAAGGTTTAGGCTACCGCGAGCGATTTTGACAAAGTCCTTGTCTAAGTCGCTCGCGGTAGCCTAAACCTTCTCAACCTTCCTCAACCTCCTAAACCTTTACAAATTACAGCTTATAATGCACGAAATCAATTTATGTTTGGTAAAAAGTAAGTTCTACCTTTGAACGGCATTTTTTTGTAGACAAACGACACATGATCCAATTATCCGCAGTTGTCATTACTTTTAATGAAGAAAAAAACATTGAACGTTGCATTTTGTCTTTGCAAGATGTTGCGGATGAGATCGTTGTAGTTGATTCTTACTCCAGTGATCGGACCGAAGCCATTTGTGCACAATACGGTGTAAGGTTCATTCAGCACCCTTTTGCAGGGCATATTCAGCAGAAAAATTGGGCCATTACCCAAGCCAGCTCCCCCTACGTTTTGTCCCTGGATGCCGACGAAGCTTTATCCGAAGAACTAAGGCAGTCGATTTTGGCCGTCAAAAAAAACTGGACGGTGCAGGGCTATTCTTTCAATCGCCTCAACAACTACTGCGGCCAATGGATTCACCACAGTGGTTGGTATCCCGACCGCAAATTGCGCCTCTGGGATTCCCGCCTGGGGCAATGGTCGGGGGCCAATCCTCACGACCGTTATGAAATGCAAGCTGGGGTAAAAATGCAACACCTCAAGGGCGACTTGTTGCATTATACGGCCAACAGCATCAAGGAGCACTTTGACATGTTGTACAAGTACGCCGACATTGGGGCCAAAGAGTTGGTTCGACAAGGTCAAGGCAGTTCCTGGATCAAACTATGGATCAATCCCTGGTTCAAGTTTTTCAAAATGTATGTCCTGAAGCGGGGATATAAGGATGGATTGTATGGCTTGATTATTTGTTCGTCGACGGCTTGGTTTACGTTTTGGAAGTATGTTTTGGTGCGGTATTATCAGCGTGAGGGGAAGGAGGGGTAATGAGGGATGAACTCCTGCTACTTGAAGTCTTCCCATTATCCTAAGGCGCGACGCTGGTACAATGTCTCCAGACCTGTACCAGCGACAACTCGATGTGTTTGCTTGATTTTGAAAAACTTGCACCAGCGGGGAAAATATACTAAGTAGCAGATACCACCTGCTGCTGGTTGAAGTCTTCCCTATTAATTTCGAAAGACTTGGACTAGCGGAGTAAAGGTTTTATTTCTCTGTATTTATCCTCCCACTTTTTAGTATCTGAATAATAAAGCTTTGATTCACCCAAAGATGTTCCAAAAGAAACTGTGTAATATAAACTATCTCTTTTATCGTAATATAGCACATCCCTTCCGTCCAGTTCTTCAATCTCGATTTCTTCTAAAGAATTGGGCAATCTGTTATGCTCTGATCTAAAAACCTCTATCCTCTTTACAAGGGCATCCCCTCTTTTTATTAGCCTTTCTTCTCTAGCCGTTCTTAGATAAAAGAACCAAACAGAAAACAGTATTAACAAAACTCCAAGTGAACATAAAATGTATTTGTATTTTCTCATGATCATGTGTATTTTTTAATGTAAACCGGAGTTTTTCTATGATTTGTTCCAGAAGGTTTTTTCCTTGATAGTTGAAGTCTTCCCTTTTAACTTCTAGGGCGCAACGCTGATTCAATGTCTTCAGGTTTGTATCAGTGAGACGCTTTTACTAGTGGCACAGTATTTCCAGCCTCAAGAGAAGCAAGGGTAAGAAGATTCCTTCATTTTAATCTGGAAGAAACTCCTTCAACCAAGTTACAATTTTTATGTTTGTTCTTCGATGCAATGCCAGATTTTTCGCCTTAAACCAAACCAAATGTCCTTTCAACCCACCCTCGATTACGCCCGCCAAATGGATGCTCAAGATCCCCTGCGCTCCTTTCGTGACCAATACCTTTTCCCCCAACATCAAGGCCACAATTGCCTGTATTTCTGTGGCAATTCCCTGGGCTTACAACCCAAACAAGCCCGAGCCTGCATCGAAACCGAACTGCAACGCTGGCAAGAACTGGGGGTAGAAGGCCATTTCGAAGGCGAATTGCCCTGGACGCAGTACCACAAAGCGCTCGCCCCTGCCTCTGCCCACATCGTAGGTGCGCAGGAGGATGAAGTCATCGTGATGAATACCCTCTCGGTCAACTTGCACTTGTTGATGGTGAGTTTTTATCGGCCAAATGCCCAACGTTTCAAAATCATCATGGAAGCCGGGGCTTTCCCTTCCGACCAATACGCCATCGAAACCCAAGTGCGCTGGCATGGCTACGACCCCGCCGAAGCCATTGTGGAAGTGGCACCCCGCCCGGGAGAAATGCTGCTGCATACCGAAGACATCCTGGCCGCCATCAAGCAGCACGGCCCTCAAACGGCGCTGGTGCTTTTTGCCGGGCTCAACTACTACACTGGCCAAGTGTACGATATGCCCGCCATTACCAAAGCAGGGCATGATGCAGGCGCTTATGTGGGTTTTGACCTGGCACACGCTGCGGGCAATGTCCCCTTGCACTTGCACGATTGGGGTGTTGATTTTGCAGTGTGGTGTACCTACAAATACATCAATTCAGGACCGGGAGCGCTCGGTGGTGTTTTCATCCATGCCAATCATGCGTACAACAAAGAGCTGCCTCGCTTTGCTGGTTGGTGGGGGCACAACGAGGAGCGGCGTTTTTTGATGGAAAAAGGTTTTGATCCCATTCCTGGTGCGGCAGGCTGGCAACTGAGCAATGCGCCGATTCTGGCCTTTGCTCCCATGAAAGCCAGCCATGATTTGTTCATGCAGGCTACCATGCCAGCTTTGCGGGCCAAAAGTCAACACTTGACAGCGTATCTGGAATACCTGATTGATGTGCTCAATGCTGATCGCCCCAGGTTTAGCATCATTACCCCGCGAGACCCTGCGCAGCGGGGTGCTCAATTGTCCATTTTAACTGGCCCAGAAGGCAAGGCACTATTTGATTATTTGGCAAAAAACGGGGTGATCTGCGATTGGCGGGAGCACAATTTGCCGGGTGAAAAAGGGGAGAAAGCGGGAGTCATCCGGGTTGCACCTACTCCGATGTACAATTCCTATGAGGACGTATGGCAGTTGGTAGATTTGTTGAAAAAAGCGGAGGTTTAAAAAGGGGTAAACATTTGGGCACCCTACTAACATTTTGCTTGGAGGACATGAATTGCCTCCAGCTTTAGCTGGTGGATAAGAAGTGAATACTAGTTTTGGGCTTTAGCCCTAGCTTGAAAATTGAAACTTGGGCTAAAGCCCAATCAAGAGGGAATGCCCCTATCCACCAGCTAAAGCTGGAGGCAATTCATGTCCTTCGCTTTCAATAAGTAAAAATATCGAGTCGTATGGCATTTAGATTTAAATAACTAACTTCGTTAACGAACCTAAATGCCTATTGCCGTGAAAACACACCTTACCCTTTTGGCTTGTGTGGCCTTTGCTGTACTCAGCCATGCCCAAACCGATACTACAACCAAGGCTTCCAAATGGCAGTTCAGCGGTGAGCTGGGCCTCGACATGTCCTTTCAAAGTGGCAACCTGCAATCCAGCAGCATTGTTAGTCAATTCAGTCCCGCCCTGGAAAGTTCGAATGTAACAATCAGTTCTTTCGTACAGTACATGTATTCCCGCTACGACCAAACGGTGTATCAAAACGATGTGCTCTCGGAACTATCCGCAGACCTCTGGTACAAAAAACGCTTTTTTCCCAATGTCAGTGGGCGTTTTGAAGCAACGACATTGCGGGCCATCAAGGATCGGATCGGAATTGGCCCGGGCATAGCCTGGCGAGCCTTTAAAACCCCAAAGTCGGATTTGGTGGTATTGAACTCCGTTTATTACTACCGGACTACCTTTGACCTGGCTCGGGAATTGAGTTTTGAAAAATTCCTCTATGTGCTGACCTTGAAAGGAACCTATGCGACCTTGGGCGACAAACTGAATATCTCCCACGATTTGCAATACATTCCCTGGGTGCGGCAAGACAAAACCAACCACATCCTGCGGGCGATTGTAAGTTTTGCCCTGCCTATTTCAGACCAGTTTGCGGTCAATATTGATGTGGATTACATTTATGAAAGCCTGGTGGTAAGGAATCGGAAAAACGCCAATTTGACAACTGCGTTTGGGATTGCATTTGCGTTTTAAAATAAACAGCTGAACATGAAAACACTATTTACCTGCTTCTTTTTGATTTTCGGGTATAGCCTGACCGCTCAGGAAGACGCCGACTTTGCCCAAATCCGCGCCGCTCTAAAGCAGCAAGAAGTCGACTGGAACAAAGGCTACATTCCTGCCTTTATGGAAGTGTACTGGAAATCGGATCAACTCCAGTTCATCGGCGCTACGGGTGTCACCAAAGGCTGGCAACAAACCCTGGATGGCTACAAGCGCCGGTATCCTGACCGGGATGCCATGGGCCAACTTACTTTCGGGATCGTCAGTATGGAAAAACTGAGTAAAAAGTCGGTTTTTCTGGTGGGTACCTGGGATTTGAAGCGCAAAAACGACGCGCCAGGGGGGTATTTTATCTTGATTTGGAAAAAAATCCAGGGGAAATGGGTGATTACTGCGGATCATACGAGTGCGCGGACGTAGTCTTTGATTTTTAGTTCAAAATGCATGTTGCTGGGTTTTCAAAATAAAACAAAAGCATTTGCCTATAAAAAAAGTACAAAATTCGCCGCTAAGCATAAATAGAAGTTAGATAGTTTGGACTTTGCTACATTTGTATTCGATTACTTTGTTTTGTTATTTGGTTTCATCCAATGGCGTTGTTGTGAGTAAGTGATGTACATTCAAAAGCTTGCAACAACGCCGCCAATCTTTCAGATCGTATGATAAAGCGCAATCAACTGGTGCTATTGGCACTGGTTTTATTTTCCTGCCTTAGTATTCACGCCCAACAAATTACGCCCACTAAAGATCAAATCATCGCCCTCACCCCCGAATGGAAAGGGGAACGGATGGCGGATGGGCGCCCCAAAACCAGCGACAAATTCATGGAGCGGCTGAAAAAAGTCTCGCTGGAAGAAGCCTGGGGGTACCTGCGCAACAAAGGTTACCACAATCAATTTGAAGGAGACTGGATGCTGCTGCGGCCAGATCAGGTCTTGGTTGGTCGGGCAGTTACTGCACAATACATGCCTTTGCGCCCGGAATGGGACAAAATCATCAAAGCGGCTGGGGAGAAAGAAGGCCGCATTGGCGGCACCAACTCCTGGCCCATCGACGTGCTCAAACCCGGTGACGTATACATTGCCGACAGTTATGGCAAAATTGTGGATGGCACCCTGATTGGCGACAACCTGGGCAATTCCATCTACGCCAAATCCAAAAATGGGGTGATTTTTTATGGCTCCGTCCGTGATGTGGAAGGACTTGAAGCAATTGATGGATTCACGGCCTGGATGAAAGGTTACGACCCTTCCTACATCCAACAAATGATGCTGGCTTCCATCAACAACCCGATCCGCATTGGTCGCGCTACCGTGTTGCCGGGCGATGCAGTTTTGGCAAAAAAAGGAGGCATTGTATTTATTCCGCCACATTTGCTGGAAGATCTGGTGCTCAATGCCGAGTTTGTAGCGCTTCGCGATGCTTTTGGCCACCAGCGCCTGCGCGAAGGCAAATTCACCCCTGGGCAAATTGACCGCCAATGGACCGACGACATCAAAAAAGACTTCATCGGCTGGCTTGATACCCAAAAAGACAAACTCCCGATGACCCGCGCCGAACTCGACGCTTATATGAAAGATCGTACCTGGTAGTATTCTTGTAGTTGAGAAAGTTGAGGAGGTTGAGGAAGGTTGAGGCTACCGCGAGCGACGTTGACAATGGCGCTCGTGGTAACCTCAACCTTCTCAACCTCCCTCCACCTCCCTCAACTTTTTTCATACCCACATTCGCAATAAGCAAACAAGAACATGACAACACCTGCTCAACGTTACCTGCAAAAGTTCGGGCTGACCGATCCTATGCCCAATGCTGCTGATCAAGAAGAGGCGGCAGGCGGACCCAATCGCCGTGATTTTATCCGCAATGTTGGTTTTGGAGGTTTGGCCCTGGGCGCATTTATGAATGCACCCATTACCCAAACCATCGAATATTCCACCCAAAAAGTGAGCAGAGCCTCAGCACCGAGTGATTTGAAGATCACCGACATGCGTTATGCGGTGGTGATGAATGGTGGCGGGCGCTGTCCGGTTATTCGCATCGACACCAATCAGGGGATTTATGGTTTGGGTGAAGTACGTGATGGCGCAAACTGGCGTTATGCACTTTTCCTCAAAAGCCGCATCATGGGCATGAATCCCTGCAATGTGGAAATGATTTTTAAAAAGATCAAGCAGTTTGGTTTCCACGGACGGCAGGCCGGCGGGGTATGTGCAGTGGAAATGGCGCTCTGGGACCTGGCGGGTAAAGCCTACAATGTTCCTGCTTATCAACTATTGGGAGGTAAGTACCGCAGCAAAGTTCGCCTCTATGCCGATACGCCGCGGATGAACGATCCTGTTCAATTTGCGGCCAAAATGAAAGAACGAGTTGAAGGCAAGGGTTACACTTTTTTAAAAATGGACTTTGGGATTGAGTCCCTGGCGAAGGTGCCAGGTACCGTTGTGAATAGCAATTTTTGGGACATCAGCCGGCAATGGGAAAACACCCAAATGACTTATGGGGGTACGGAACACCCTTTTACTCAAGTACAAATCACCGACAAAGGGCTTGAATTGCTCGCGGACTATGTGGGCAAGGTGCGTGACGCAGTTGGCTATGAGGTTCCACTGGCGTCGGATCACTACGGGCATTTTGACAAAAACAACGCCATTCGTTTGGGTAGAGCAGTAGAAAAATACCGCCTCGCCTGGTTGGAAGACCTGATTCCCTGGAAATTCACGGAAGACTGGAAGGAAATTTCGCAAGCCATCGAAACGCCGACAATCACTGGTGAGGATATTTACCTCAAAGAAGAATTCATCAAGTTGATCGACCATCGTGCGGTGGATTTGGTGCATCCCGATTTGGCCAGTTCAGGCGGTTTGTTAGAAACCAAAAAAATCGGGGATTATGCCGAAGAACGCGGCGTAGCCATGGCCATGCACTTTGCGGGCACCCCCATTTCCTTCATGGCCAATGTGCATTGTGCGGCGGCTACTCAAAACTTTGTAGCGCTCGAACACCACTCGGTAGATCTGGCTTATTGGGATAATTTGGTCAAAAAGACCGATGTACCAATGATTGAAAACGGCTTTGCCAATGTACCCGAGCGGCCGGGACTTGGGGTCGACCTCAATGACGAGGAAGTGAAAAAACACCTCGATCCAGAAGACCAAAGTTACTTCAAACCAACTCCTGAGTGGGACCAATTCCGCTCCTGGGATCGTTTGTGGAGCTAGTTTGATCTTTAGCAACATCCAGAGAAACAGCATTCATTTATTCTCTGCATATTTAACCAAAATTTGATGCATCCACTTGGGGCATCAGCTGTAGAGACGTGATGTATCGCGTCTCTACCTTTATTTGATCACAACAATTACACCTAAATCGTTATGGGAGCGTTTTCACGGTATTTGCTTTATGCTGGTCTGGCGGGTTTGGCACTTGCATTACTGAGTTACTTGATTGGTCAATCTAGCTTTACTGGGCCACTTTTGATCATTGGTTTTCTGGTTGCAGCTTTGGGGATGCGTGATATTCCCTCGCTGAAGGGTTACGCTTACACCACGGTCATTTTTGCTGTAGTCAGCGCTGGAATGTTTTTTCCACAGTATTTCACAATGGTTGGCGATTACAAATTGTCCAGGCTCATCATGCCCCTGCTGCAAGTGATTATGTTTGGCATGGGTACAACAATGACTTTTGATGATTTTGTGGGCATCATTAAAACCCCCAAAGCAGTCATCATTGGGATTTGTTGCCAGTTTCTCATCATGCCTACCTTAGGGTTTACGATTGCCAGCCTGTTTAACTTTCCACCTGAAATTGCAGCTGGCGTCATCCTCATTGGTTCTTCTCCCAGCGGCCTGGCCTCCAATGTCATGGCACTCATCGCCAAAGCCAATGTAGCGCTTTCTATTACGATTACCACTTTCGCCACTCTGCTTGCACCCATAATGACTCCTTTGTTGATGAAATACCTGGCTGGCCAGTTTATTGAAATCAATTTTTGGAGCATGGTATGGGACATCACCAAAATCATCATCATCCCGCTGAGCATTGGGTTTATCATCAACCAATTTTTTAAAAAGTTCGCCGATTGGCTCAAGGACTACCTTCCGCTCATTTCGATGGCGGGTATTGCCTTCATTCTATTGATCATCATTGCGGCAGGGCAACAGTCACTGCTCAATGTAGGAGGACTGCTGATTGTAGCTGTATTGATCCACAATATTAGTGGTTTTATTTTGGGTTACTCGGCAGCCAAACTCTTCCGCATGCCCGAGCAAGATTGTCGTACGGTAGCCATTGAAGTGGGTTTACAAAATGGAGGGCTGGCCTCAGGATTGGCCAATCAAATGGGGAAATTGGCTACGGTGGGTTTAGCCGCTGCGCTGTTTGGGCCGATTATGAACATTACGGGGTCGATTTTGGCGAGTTGGTGGGGGCGGAAGCCGGTTAAAGAAAGCTGAATCACTGCGATACCTGCAAGCGCCTTTGGCGTATCATTTCTGAGGTGATTCCTTGAGTGTCTTAGGTTTCTTAGGTGGTGAAAAATACACTGCCTGCTACGCAGGCTTTTTTCTTCACCACCTAAGAAACCTAAGACACTCAAGGAATCACCTCAGATTCAGCATCAAAGATGCCTATTATTCAGATCAACTCTTGTTTCTTCAAACATCTCAACTTCCCTTTCCTTTTGTATTTTACAGGCTCAACAACCTGTGATTGGTATGAAAAACCGTTTACTCCTCACTGCCCTGCTGCTCCTGGGCGGTATTGGCGTTTTTGCCCAACAAAAAAACCTGAAAGCCCTCGTGGGCGGTACCCTCATTGATGGCTACGGAAGCCACCCTATCCGCAACAGCGTCATCATCATTGAAGGCGAAAAAATCCTCAAAATTGGTCAGGTCGGTCAGATTGAGATTCCGGCGGGTGCTGAAATCATTTCCACGGAGGGCATGAGCTTACTTCCGGGCCTATGGGACATGCACGTACACCTCATGATCAACGGGCACAGCAACTACACCCATTGGGACAAAAAGTACCCCAAGCTATTTGGCAGTGTGATCATGCCTTCTTCGGCCAAACAATTGCTCATGGCCGGGGTGACTTCGGCTCGGGACCTGGGGGCTCCACTCGAAGAATCCATTGCCGTACGCGACGCCATCAATGCGGGCAAACTGGATGGACCT
The DNA here is from genome assembly GCF_041740695.1 of Haliscomenobacter sp. Taxonomy (GTDB): domain Bacteria; phylum Bacteroidota; class Bacteroidia; order Chitinophagales; family Saprospiraceae; genus Haliscomenobacter. Next base: position 100,473 of record NZ_JBGSLK010000135.1, read on the forward strand.
ACACTTTATGTTTCCGGCCCTTTTATCCAAAAAGAACCTTATCCCGGCACGGAGCTGTTCCGCTGGGGGGTAAATGGCGCGGAAGATGCCCGCAACAAGGTGCGTAAACTGGCTAAGGCAGGAGTGGATTGCATCAAACTCATCGACCACGACCAAATGACCATGGAAGAGCTGACCGCCGTGGTGGACGAGGCGCACAAAAACAAGTTGAAAGTGGTAGGGCATGCGCACCGCCCCGAAGAGATTCGCCGCGGGCTCAAGGTTGGAGTGGATTGTTTTGAACACACCGGCCTCTCTTCGGCCCCGGAATACCCCAACGACATTTTGAATCAAATCAAAGAGCGCACCGCTCAGATGAGCCTCGGCCCGCTCTTTTGGACGCCCACCATCGAGGGTTTGTACAATTACACCTACAACCGCGACAATCGGGAAAAACTGGACGATCCTTCCTGGCACCTGGGTTTACCCGATTCGATTATTGCTGACATCAAGGAATCGATAGAACACCCCGACCGCATGGCTTATTTCCAATTGACGCCCATGCGGCAGCCTACTTTGGCCAAAAAATTCCAACAATTGAAAGAGACAGGGGTAGTATTGCTGATTGGGACCGACAGTGGGATTCCGATGAAATTTCACAGCCAATCGACCTGGAACGAATTGGATGTGTGGGTGAATCACCTGGGCGTAGACCCGATGTACGCCATTCGGGCGGCGACGTATTGGCCCGCGCTGTTTCACGGGGTAGCCGATCAGGTCGGAACGGTAACGGAAGGCAAATACGCGGACATCATCGGCGTGCGGGGCGATGTGCTGCGCTACATCAACTTATTGCAGGATGTGGATATGGTGATTAAGCATGGGAAAAGGTATAAGTGAGTGATGAGTGAAAAGTGAAAAGTGAAAAGTGAAAAGTGAAAAATTGGCTGCCGCAGCGACATGGTTAAAGCCACTGCGGCAGCCAGCTTTTCACTTTTCACTTTTCGCTTTTCACTCATTATTTAATAGTCGTCATCATCGTCATCATCCATACCCCCGGAAAACCCAGCCATTGCTGCTGCTCCAGGAATCGCCTTGTAGTACAACTTGTTGCAATTTTCGGTGCGGAACAATTGTTGAGCCAGGCGGTGAATGTCTGCTGCGGTGATTTTTTCGTACAGTTCCGGTTCCTTATTGATCAGGTCAGCGTCGCCCAGCAGTTCGAAGAAGGCCAGGTTCATGGCTTTGCCCAGGGCGCTCAGTTCCGAAAAAATCAGGGCACTTTCGGCGCGATTTTTACATTTTTGCAATTCGTCTTCCGCAATGGGCTGATCGACGAGCAATTGTAATTCTTCCCAAATGGCCGCTTCGGCGTCTTCCAAACTTACTCCTTCGGAGGGTCGGCCCTCAATGAGGAACAAACCCGGATCAACCGTACCAGTGATGTAGGCGTCGATTTGAGAAAACAACTGTTTTTCCTTCAGCAAACGCCGATACAAGCGGGAAGAAGGCCCATTACTCAATACATCCGACAACAGATCGGTGATGTAATAATCCGGGTGCAAACGCTCGGGGCAATGAAAGGCCAGGTAAAGTGCGTCAACGGGTACGTTGGTTTCCTGGATTTTTTCCTGGAGTTTGCGTTGAGGTGCTTCGTAGTCAATTTTCCGCTCAGGGATATCCCCAGCAGGGATGTCGCCGAACCATTTTTGCGCCAGTTTTTTTACCTGCTTCAAACTTACATTGCCACAAACCGCCAAGATGGCGTTGTTGGGGCGGTAGTGTTTAAAGTAAAAATCCTGCACGTCTTCCATGGTAGCACTTTCCACATGCTCCGGCACTTGCCCGATCACCGGCCAACGGTAGGGATGGGTTTGATAGGCCATTTCGGAGAGGTGGTGCCACATGTCGCCATAGGGCTGGTTGAGGCAAGTCTCCTTAAATTCTTCGACAACGACCTTGCGCTGCACTTCCAGTACCTGGGGGTCGAAGTTGAGGCTCAACATCCGGTCTGACTCCAACCAAAAAGCCACTTCCAGGTTTTGAGCTGGCAGTACTTCGTAAAAATTGGTAAAATCGTTGTTGGTAAAAGCGTTGTTGTCGCCACCTGCTAATTGCAAGGGGTCGTCAAAATCGGGAATGTTGGCCGAGCCTCCAAACATGAGGTGTTCAAAGAGGTGCGCAAACCCCGTTTTATCGGCTTGCTCGTCGCGAGAGCCTACATTGTACAATACATTCACTGCCGCCATGGGTGTGCTTGGATCCTCATGCACCAATACCCGCAACCCATTGTCCAGCACAAATCGGTGGTATGTAATCACTTGAAAATAGTTGAAAAAGTTGAGGGAACTTGAGAAGGTTGAGGCTGACGCAATCCTTGCACTTCGGCTACGCTCAGTGACCGGATTGCGGCAGCCTCAACCTTCTCAACTTTCTCAACCTCCCTAAACCTTTAATTAGAACCAATCCTTAAACCGCTCCTTCAAAGCATTCATGGCGGTAACGGCTTTTACTTTGAGTTCCTGAAATTCTTCGCTGGTTTCTTCGCCCAGTTTCTCAAACTTTTCACTAAAGTCAATGCTTCTCAGGTACGCGATCTGTTCCTGAATTTCTTCTTTGGCTTCGGCAACACCCTCTTTGGCCAACTCGGTCAGCTGGGCGATTTTTTCTTGTACTTTGGCTTTGGTTTCGGCCAGTTGTTCTTTCAATTGTTCCTTGTCCATTTTGAGTGTTTTGAGGTGATTTTAGGAAATCGCCCCTAAGTTACTTTTTTTCAAAGTTTTGATAGAAACAGATTTTGACAGAAAAAGGTTGGCGCATTGATATTGTCAAAAAAGCAGGGCAGTTTTTTTCCAAAATGCACAATAAATACTTACTTTCAACAGCTTTTTCAACATTAAAACACCATGTACATGCAAAATCGCAAATTTTTATTGACCGAGCAGGAAATTCCCGATAAGTGGTACAACATTGTGGCGGACATGCCCAATAAGCCGCTACCACCCCTGCATCCGGGCACCAAAGAACCCATCGGGCCCGAAGCCCTTGCACCACTTTTTCCCATGGAGCTCATCAAACAAGAAGTAACTACAGAAAAATGGGTACAAATCCCGGATGAAGTGCGCGACATTTATACCATCTGGCGGCCAACTCCACTCTACCGCGCTTATGCGCTGGAAAAAGCGCTCGACACCCCCGCCAAGATCTACTACAAATACGAAGGGGTCAGCCCGGCTGGCTCACACAAACCCAATACCGCCGTGCCCCAGGCCTACTACAACAAAATGGAAGGGGTGAAACGCATCACCACCGAAACGGGTGCGGGACAGTGGGGGAGTGCCTTGTCTTTTGCCTGCCAACACTTTGGTATCGAGTGTGAGGTGTACATGGTGAAGGTGAGCTACGACGGCAAACCGTACCGCAAAATGATGATGAACACCTGGGGGGCCAAAGTGTATTCTTCACCCACTGATCATACTGCGGCTGGACGGCAAATTCTGGCACAGGATCCCAACTCTCCGGGCAGTTTGGGTATCGCCATTTCTGAAGCGGTGGAGCGCGCGGCCATGGACGAAAATACCAAATACGCCCTGGGCAGCGTGCTCAACCACGTACTGATGCACCAAACCATCATCGGGTTGGAAGCGGTGGAACAAATGAAAAAAGCGGGCGACATGCCGGATGTGGTGGTGGCACCTTTTGGGGGTGGTTCCAATTTTGCGGGCATCGCCTTTCCTTTTCTGCGCCTCAATTTTGATGAAGGGCGCAACATCCGCTTTGTAGCCAGCGAGCCCGCTTCTTGCCCAAAACTGACCCGTGGCGTTTTCCGCTACGACTTTGGTGATTCCATCGGCATGACGCCGCTGCTGCCGATGTATACGCTGGGCCACAACTTCGTGCCTGCGCCCATTCACGCGGGGGGCTTGCGCTACCACGGCGCCGGGGTAATTGTGAGCCAGTTGCTCAAAGATAAACTGATTGAGGCCCGGTCGCATCACCAGTTGGAGTGTTTCGAAGCCGGAGTATTGTTTGCCAAAACGGAAGGCATCATCCCTGCTCCGGAAGCAAGTCATGCACTGGCGACGGTATTCGCTGAGGCCCAGGCAGCAAAGGAGGAAGGCAAATCACGTACGATTTTGTTCAACCTGTGTGGTCACGGGCACTTTGATCTTCAGGCATATGATGACTATTTCAACAATCGACTGGTGAAGCACGAGGTGACGAATGAGGATATCGCGAATTCCTTGGCGACCTTGGATACGCCGGTGATTGGGTAGAGGGGGATTGTAACTCGCCAACTTGGGCCTTTTTTGGGGCAAGTTGGCGAGTTACAATCCCCCTGTTTGCGCCCGTGATGATCGCGACTTTCCCTTGTTGAGAAGGATATTGCGCTAGATTCCATTCATTCATTCCGATTTTTTTATGATGGTTTTAAAGTGATTTTAAATTAATTGGCTTTCGGATAGTTATTTCTTAGTTTCTAGGTTTTAAGTGCAGCTGCCAAACTTTTTAGTTTACCTGGAATTTTGTCGAGAGGGATAACAAAATCAACACAGCCTGAAGCCTGAGCGCTAAGCGGCATGGAGTCAACTTCGGCAGATATGTCCTGAGCAAATGTTTTTCCTCCATGTGCCCTGATGTGTTTGCAGCCCTCAGTACCGTCACCATCATACCCGGAAAGGACAATGCCGATTGCATGCACGCCCATTGCTTGTGCTAAAGAAATAAAAAATAAATCTACTTGCCTGCTCCTGCCAGAGCGGGGGGAGATGACTTTGAAGCTGTAATTTTCCATGAGCAGATCTGAGTCCGGAGGAATTACGTAAACGTGATTCGCAAGGATCGGCATCGCCATGGAAGCCACCATTACCGTCATTTTTGTATGACGAGACAGAATATTAGCTAAATGACTATGGGCGGTGGGGTTCATGTGAGAAATAATGACAAAAGCCATACCTGTTTTGGACGGCAGTGCATCCAGAAGTGCCTTATAAGCGTCCAGTGCACCGGCTGAGCCTCCAATGCCAACAATCAATTTAGGGTGCAATGCCTCCCCCGCGACGGGTCGTTTCATTTTTTTTTCCATTATTCACCTTTATCTTGTTTGGCTGATTTTTGACCCTCAGAAACATTTTTATCAATCTTCTTTTCCTCATTGGCAATCCCTGTAGATTCAACATCCATTGGCATCAATTCAATTCCATCATCACTTAAAATCAATTTATGGACATCACTGTCGTGGCCCGTGCCACGAGACTTAACAATGAAAAGTCCACGAATGCGTTTTTTGCTTACATCTTCTTCTAATTCTCTCACTACTATCCAGGTGTCGATTAAAGAGGATACTCCGATTTCTCCGCTTGTATCATTTTGTGCGGAAGAAGAAACAAGGCTGGTAAAAAAGCTAGTGATGCCATTTGATTTTAAAAGATCAATCATACGCGTAATCATTGATCGGATTTCACGTTGGTCACCCTCTCCAATGAGACTTGTCAGAGGATCTATGACAACTGCTTTTGGTTTAAATTCTGCAATGAGTTTATATAAATCGAGTAAATGCATCTCTAAACCAAAAAAAGAAGGCCTCGTAGACACGATCTTTAAGAGTCCTTTTTTTATCATTGGTTCAAAATGAATACCTATAGAACTCATATTTTGAATGAGTTGCCCCGCCGATTCTTCATAAGATAAGAAAAGACAGCGTTCTCCACGTTTACAACACGCTATTGCGAATGCAGAAGCTAAGCTTGTTTTTCCGGTGCCTGCGGTACCTGAAGCAAGTACCGTACTGCCTTTGGTATAACCTGGTTTACCTCCCCTGAACATTTTGTCTAAAGACGGAATTCCTGTCGAAACTTTTTGAGCTGTACCTGGTTGATCAAGCCCAGCCGAAGTGATGGGAATTACTGAAATTCCATCTTTATCAATTACGAAAGGATATTCATTTGTTCCATGTTTTGAACCACGGTATTTAACTACCCGGATTCTGCGGATGGCAATTTGTTCATCAACCCGGTTATCCAGTAAAATGATGCAATCGGAAATGTACTGCTCCAGACCATGACGGGTATAAGTTTCCTGTGCCGGTTCGCCGGTAACAATTGCAGTAACTTGTTTTTCTTTAAGCCACCTGAAAAGTCTTTTTATCTCTAAGCGAAGAATGCCGACATCTGTGATGCCTGCAAAAATAGATTCAATAGAATCTAAAACAACCCGTTTGGCACCAATGGAATCAATAGCAAGTTCCAAACGAACGAATAGCCCTTCAAGGTTAAAGTCGGTCTCCTGAATATCTTTTCGTTCCAAAATCACATGTTCTATCAAAATTTTTTTTCGTGAAACAAGCCCTTGTAAATCCAGGTTGAGAGAAGCCACGTCAGTATAAAGTTCATCTTCTGTCTCTTCAAAAGACATAAAGACGCCGGGCTCTTTGAATTGGATTGCACCATTGATTAAAAAATCAATCCCCAAAAGGGTTTTTCCAGAACCGGCACTTCCACTGACTAAAGTGGTTCTATTTTTCGGAAGTCCGCCCTCTGTAATTTCGTCAAAGCCTTTGATGCCCGTAGGGCACTTTTGTAGTTGATTATTAGGAGAAGCACTTTTTTTTGGAATAGTTTTAGGCATACCATGTCTATTTTACTGGATTATTTAGTGTGTATAGGGTAGATTGATGTTTCCTTTGCGTCACACACTATGACTACTAATGCCCTGCTGCCGCAGCGAGCCTTCTGTACAACACGGGGATGTGCGCACTTGTTGCTTCTACTTCGTAAACCTCGATCTAGACCTCTATGTCCACTCTAAATTTAGACTTTAAAAATTTTGAATAAATTCTTCTTTTTTAAGAACAATATGTTTAAATAGCAAGCTAAATTGCACACCTGCCCTTATGAAAAAACCTGAATTCATTACCTTTTCCGCCTGTGCCATGGTACTCACTGCGCTGGGCATTGACATCATGCTGCCCGCCCTTGGCCATGTTCGAGACCATTTCAAGCTCGGTGCCGAATCAACCGCAGCTTCGCTGATCATCACTTATTTTTTCATGGGGCAGATCGGGCAATTGTTGTTTGGTTTGCTTTCCGATCGCCTGGGGCGCCTGGCCATTTTGAAGATCGGCTTCCCTTTGTATATTCTGGGAGGGCTTTTGGCGGCATTTTCGCCAGGCTTGCAATGGATGCTGATCGGGCGTTTTTTTTCGGGCGTAGGCGCAGCGGCCATTTTTACGACCACCATCGCTGGGGTGCGTGACCGCTACGAGGGCGACCAAATGGCGGGCACCATGTCGCTCATTTTTACCATTTTTCTCTTTACGCCGATTTTTGCTCCTTTTTTGGGCACCTTTGTTTTGGCGTTTTTCGATTGGAGAACCTTGTTTTTTATCCCTCCAGCATTCGCGGTGCTGGTCTTCCTTTGGTCGTTTCGGCTGGATGAATCTCTGCCAAAAGCCTTGAGGGCCAACTTCGAGGGAAGAGAGCTGATCCGACAAATGCGCACAGTACTTGGCAACCGAACCTTTCTGCGGTACAGTAGCATTGCCACCTTGCTTTTTATTCCCTTCAGCGCTTACATCGCCAGCTCGGAACGGATTGTTGGCGAGATTTACCAGCAGCCTACACTCTTCAAATGGATTTTTGGGGGTATGGGCTTGGTGATGGCATTGTGTACTTCCTTGAATGCCCGCCTGGTGGCAAGATTTGGGGCGTTCCGAAGCATGCGGGGTTTGTTGGTTTTGTACGTGATCGTGGGTGCTGCACTGTTTACGAGTACCTGGTACCTGGGGAATCCACCTCCAATGGTGCTCTTTTTTGTGGGCATCACCTTGCTCATGGGCATAAATGTTGCCATTGAACCCAATAGCAGCGCCCTGGCATTGGCGCCATTGGGCGACGCAGCGGGCACGGCGGCTTCCCTGTATGGCACCTTTTTTTTCTTCATTGGCTCGGGCCTCGGTGCCCTGATCAGCAAACAATTGGTGGATGGAGTGTCGCCCCTGATTTTGGCTTATTTTTTGATGGGGGTGGTGGCAATGGGATTGATCGTTTTTACTCGGAGGACATGAGTTGCCTCCAGCAGTAGAGCACAAAATATTGTTTACTTGTGCCTAACACTTCCTGATTTTATCCATTTCTTTGCCATTGCAGAAAGTGTTTGAAGGGCAAAAGGTTTAACAATATAATCATCCGCACCAAGTCCTAGTGCTTTTATTCTATCAACTTTTTCGGAATTTGACGTGCTAAAAATAAATGGTATTTCATGAGTTTTGGCTAAATCTAAAATCAAATACAAAACTTCATAGCCATCCATTCCAGGCATTATAGTATCACAAATTATTAAATCGGGAATATGTTCTCTGGCAAGTTCAATTCCTTTTTTTCCGCTAGTAGCAATAAGAATTTTGTAGCCCTCCATTTCAAAATATTCGGTCAAATTCTCAAGAATGGGTATGTTATCTTCAATTAATAAGATGGTTGCCATTTCTCTGATTTTAAAAATCACATGATTTTTCCAAAATTGACTATTTCTAAACAAGCGAATGTTACACAATTCAATAAAAAGGTTACATCATTCACAGGTGTTAATTTTATATATTCAACTTCTTATCAACGAGCTTGGTCATTTTCCGTTTGAATTGATGAGTTAGCCTCATCGCCAATTGGTTGCCGATAACGGCTACGGCTTGGCGATGAGGCGGTATTTGAAAAACGTCAGCCCATAATACCCGTCTTAACTTCTCCAGCGCGCTGGTAATGGGCAGCGATCACTCCGCTTGGCGTTGCTGTACTCTCTACCAGGGTGAATGCTGCTGGAATTGTACCGTCGGCGAACAGTTTGTTTCCGCTGCCGAGCATCAAGGGATGAATGAGAAGCCATAGTTCATCGACCAGATCATGTTTGAGTAGTGTCTGGACCATGTTGCCGCTGCCGTGAACCTGAATATCAGAACCTTCCGATTCTTTGAGCTTTTTGATGTCCTCTACACTATTCAGGAAAACTGAATTTTTCCAATCTGCCTTTTCCAGCGTGCTGCTCATCACGTACTTTGTGACCTCGTTGACGCCAGGCCAAATGTCTTCATGGTCAGGAAAGAAGGAAGCAAAAACCTCAAAGGTTTTTCTGCCCAAAAGAAGGTCCTTCGCAGGCTGCTTTTGTTTTTCCGCGATCTCATCAAGCGCTTCATCGTAATAAGGAGCGCTCCAGCCGCCATAGTTGAAACCCTCCTCGGGTCCGCCAGCAGCTTGCATGACGCCATCTAGTGTAATGAATGATCCGACAATTATTTTTCTCATTTTTTTTGTTTTTTCATAGTTGACAATACTTCGTCTAATTGATTAAAGTTGGTTTCCCAAATTTTTCTGAATTGGTTCAACCATTGATCGATCTCTTTCATTTTTTCAATTTCAAGTGAGTAGTAAATCTCCCTGCCTTGTTGTTCCTGCTTGACGAGCTGGCATTCTGTGAGGATGCGAAGGTGTTTAGAAACAGATTGCCGGGTAGTGTTGAAGTTGTCGGCAATGGCGTTTGGGGTCATTGCTTGCAATGCAATTAAGGTAAGGATTGCTCGCCTTGTTGGGTCAGCTATTGCCTGAAAAATGTCTCGCCTTTCTATCATTTTTAGATTATTTGCAGCTATGTGGTTGCAAATATAAATGCAGTTATCTGGTTGCGCAAATTTTTCGTGAAATTTTTTTGCCTAATGCATCGGACTTTAATAGGTCGTTACTTTCACCTCCTTGAATAGGAACGGATTATCACTAATTTTCAAGGCCTTGCCGCTGGAAGTGGTCACATTCCTGAGCAAAACTTCCCTGGTTCTGACCAAGGGAAATTTCTCCTGGTAGGAAGCGTCGGTCATCTGTGGATTGAAATTTGAGAAAATTGCTGGCCCCTGGTAAGCCTCCGGATGATTGGTGTCGTCGATTTGAAGGTTTTCAATGCTGATCCGTTCTGGCATGTAACAGGTATAGCCGAAATCATGCTGCCCGGAATTGGAACCGCCGATCAGACTGGCACTAGTCACGCTACCTCCGGCAGGCACAAAAACACAGTTGCGGACAATAAATTCTCCTTGCCAGGTACTACCATAATCGCTGCGCAGATTGATGAGGTTTCTGCCGTAGATGGTGCAATTTTCCACGGTTAAGACCCCGCTGCCAATGGCATTGATCCCCATATGTCCCAGGGTAGAATTGCGGATGGTCGCATTGGCGACCCCCATGTGGGCGTCGAACCGGGAAAGGGTACATTTGTCGTAAAGCAGATTTTTGCAATAGTTGGAACCAAAGATTCCCCAGTATTTACTGTCCTTGATGTCATTGGTCTGGCTGCAGTTCACGAAGGATACATTGAGGGCACGGTTGGCTAAAAGGTCGTAAGTGCCCATGGAGACGGGCTTCCCGGCCGCGCCAATGGTGCTGTATGTTTTATGTCCGGTCAGGATGGTGTTCTGAACCGTTACGTAAGCGCAGTTATTGACGTTGAGGAAGCCGTTGTAGGGCGCGCCGTGGTCTCCTTCGCCAGTGACACGATGTTCAAGCCCATCCACAATCACGTTGGAACGTTTGATCGTGATGTTTCGGCTATAATAGGTGTACTTCGATTCGGCTTGGTTGGCGATGGTGGTGAAACGTCCTCCAGTGATGGTCAGCTTCTTTTCGTCAATGGGTAGCGCGCTGATTTCGGTGATCTGCTCAAAGTCCCAGATGATCGGAGCAGCCATATCCACATTGCCGTTTTTATCCACAACAAAGATGTCTGTTTGGGGAGATCCATTGTTTTGGTTCAACCCAAAGCGGATGTAGCGCTTTACGTTGGAATTGGTGACACTGATCAGACAGTTTGCTGGCAAAGAGGCAGTGATTTTTTCCTGATTCCTCTTGAGGGAACTGATCCCCTCCAGCTTGAATGCCTGTAGGCTGGAACCGACTACAAAAACAGCTGCCTGATGATTTTGCACTTCGGTATCGTCAATGATGAAGGCCGCCGTGCCGAAATCAGTGTCCGTTTGGATGACTGCGGTGCGCTCCTTTCCTCCAATGTAGTAGGTGGCCCCAGCGTCGGCTTTCACCATAAGGCCGTGCTGATTGGCGAAGGCATGGGCCGCAGCGATAGCGTCGATGTCATCGGTTTTGCTGTCGCCTCGGGCACCGAAGTCGCTATAACGAACGAATCCACGGGCTTTGAATTTTCGGACATCCACGGGGGAAACATTTACTTGTAATTCCGCATTTTCATTGGCGCGGACCTGGGTTTTCTTCTTTTGGTAGGTGATCACTACATTTTCAAGCGGGCCTTCGGTTTGCGCCTGTGTCAGGAATGCATAGGTTGAGAAGAGGAACAAGAAGAAGATATATTTCATTGCGAGCAGATTTTTAAAATAAGGGACGCCAATTATTGGGTAACCCCCTTACTTACAAACTCACATTACGCAGTGGAACAGCTTTGCTGCCTACTATTCACCACGACGGCCTTTAGGTTTGTAAAAAAGAAAAAGTTTATACATTAAGATAATAATCATGTATAGTTTTTCTTTTTTGGTTCTTTTTTCTTTTGTTAATTCCACAAAAAAATGTGGAAAACTTAAAGGTTAGTCTTGAAAGG
>NZ_JBGSLK010000136.1:0-31880 GCF_041740695.1 Haliscomenobacter sp.
TCGGTGTCTTAGGTTTCTTAGGTGGTTAAATAATGTTTTTTTCACCACCTGAGAAACCTAAGACACCGAAGGGGCCCCGCAGTAGTATAATGCAAGGGATTAAAAGTCAATCGACCTGCATTTTTTCAATATCCCGCTTCACCGTTCTTGAAGCCGCAAACAACACCACTGCCAGCGCTACCCCCAAAGTCGGAATGATGTACATGGCATGGTGCAACCCAATCGCCTTGAACTGCTCCGACATCTCCATCGCTCCAGCCGCCTGCATGGCTCGCCGGGCATAGTGATCGCTCAAAAGCCCCGTGATGACCGGCCCAAAACTCGCCCCCAGCAAATACATCGCGAAAAAGTACAAGGCCATCGCTGTACCCCGCAAATTGGGCGGAATCACCTCCTGAATCGAAGCATATACCCCAGAGTAATACACAAACATCAACATGATGCCCGTGCCCATCAGCAGCATAAACAATAGCGTAGCTCCCGGCGGCTGATTCAAAGCCAGGTAAATACAAGGCGCCGCCAGCCCACAACAAAGGGCGGAAAGCAACAATTTGGCATCCTTCCGGCGTCGACTCCATCGATCCGCAATCCAGCCCCCACCTAAGAGACCCAGAATACCAACCGCACCCAATACGATCGACGAAATATTAGCCGCTTCTTTCAAACTCATCAAGTGAGTCCGCATCAGGAAGGCGGGCAAAAAAGAGTTAATGGCGTACATATTGAAATTGTGCAAAGCACCCGAAACAATGATCCATAAAATGGTCGGAATGGCGAGCACTTGCCAAAAAGGAGAACGCTGGTTAGGGGATACTTGTAGCGGTTTGTCCTCAGTGGCCCCACGTACCGGCTCTGGCAATTTGAGCGCTAGCAGCCCCAATACCAGCCCAGGAATACAGGCGAAATAAAAAGCGTGTCGCCAGGTATAAGCCGAAGCAATCAATCCACTCAAGCGGTAGCACAAAAAAGTACCCAAGGGCAGGCCCAGCATAAAAATAGACAGTGCCAGGGCCCGACGACGCGGCGGAAACAAATCTCCAATCAATGAATTGGCGGCAGGCGCACAACTGGCCTCCCCTACTCCTACCCCCAATCGGCTCACAAACATCCAGCCAAAACTGGGTGCCAAGCCGGACACCGCCGTAAGAACGCTCCAAATGCTGACTCCTCCGGCCAGGATTTTGCGTCGACTCCAGGTATCGGCCAAACGCCCGAGTGGTAAGCCGACCGCAGCATACATCAGGATGAAGGCAGTGCCCAAGGTGCCCAACAGGGCATCGTTCAAAGCCCATTCCTTGCGGATCAACTCGGCGAGCGCCCCCATGATCTGCCGATCATAAAAGTTCATCAGGTTGATGCCAAAAAGAATCCCTAGCGCGTACCAGGCGCCTTTAGTTGCTTTATCCGTTTGCATACTGATGTAGGTATTAGACTTTATGCAGGATAAAGATTGGAACTTTATTTGGGATTCAGGCCTTCCTCGCCCGGAAATGAATAAACGACGGGAATTTCAAGCGCTCCGCATACGCCCGTGGGTGTTTTTGCTCAAATTCAGCAACCGGTTTGGCCTCTAAAATCCGCTCAATTACCAAACCATTGTTCAATAAAGCATCGGTTATACAACTGAGGCTATGGTAGTAACTGTGCATGGTGATGGGCTCGTCGGTGAAGCCACGCCATTGGCAAAAAACGGACTGGGTTTCAAAATAGTCCTCCAATTTAAAGTAGCCATAGGAAAAGAAAGGATGCTCAGTAGAAAAACAAAACCAGGCTCCGGGCTTTAAAATGCGCTGGAATTCGCCAAAAAGGGCAGAAATATCCTTCACATAAGAAATGGCCAAAGCACTCAATACACCATCAAATTGCTGGTCTTGAAACATACTCAAAGGTTCTTCCAGGTTGCCAACGATGAAACGGCCCTGGTCACCATTGCGAGTCTGGGCGTGTTGAACCATATTTTCGCTGACGTCGATTCCCGTTACCTCAGCCCCTTTTTTCAACAAAATTTCACTATAAATCCCCGGGCCACAGCCTGCATCAAGGATGTTTTGCCCTGCAAGGTCTTCCTCCAACAAAGACAACATGGCTGGGCGGTCGTAGTAGGCGTTGTATTCTTTATTGGGCGCACGGTCGGCATAGGCGGTAGCAAGGGTTTGGTAAGTATCGTAGGCAATGGGGTTGGAAGAAGATGGTATTGACATGATTAATTTTTATTTGATGGGATCATCCTAACGATGCTAGCTTTCAGGATTGTACTGCCAAAACAATTGTTCATCGTTGAGTTGAGCGATGATTTTGTCGCCTAACATTTTGTAGTAAGCAAACTGTTTTTTGACGCTTTCGAGGTACTCTTCATTCATAACATTCATTTGAGTGCATGACAAAATCGGGGTAACGCACCTTGGAGACGCACGGCCGTGCGTCTCTACAATTCGGCATCACTCGTTGTGTTTTACGTTGCCCCGATTTTGTCATGCATAACATTCATTCTAAACTACCGCAACAGCGTCACCTCCCCTCGAACCAGGGCATTGCCCGGCCCCTTATCATCCACGTATGCTATCCGAAACCAATAAATGTATACGCCTTGAGGAGCTTTTCCGCCTCGAATGAATCCATCCCAGCCCGTATTGATATCGGTAGAACGGAAAGCGTAGTTGCCCCAGCGGTCGTACACCTGGATTTCAAATGCAGTTACCTGTACATTTTCGTTGAGGAAAGGCCGGAAAGTTTCGTTGCTGCTGTTGCCATCCGGGGAGAATGCATTGGGGGTGAAGGCTTTAAACACGATACATTCCCGCAGGCTTAAAGTCATCGAATCAGTGTCCATACAGCGCCCGTTGGAAGCGCGCACCCAGTAGGTTCCAGCTAGAGTAGCCGACAAGGACTTACCCGTGCTGCCATCCGACCACAACAATGGGGCGTTGCCGCTACCGCTGGCTTGTAGTACAAATGGTTTGTCATCACAAACGAGGGTATCCGGGCCAAGGTTCACCGTTGGGATGGCATTAAAAGCGACTTTGAGGCTATCACTAAAACGGCAATTCAGCTGCGTCGCCTGGGCCCAATAAGTCCCGGCGCTGCTGACGTTGATTCCCGGGGTACTTGCCCCCGTACTCCAGCGCACTTGGTCAAAGCCCGTCAAGCTACCCAGGGCCAGGGTTTCACCCGTACAAAGGACCGTGTCCTTCCCTAAGTCAAAGCGAGGTAATGGATTGTAGGCGACTCTAATCGAATCTCCAGCCTGACAACGCCCAGCTACAACCTGCGCCGAATACAGTCCCGCCTGATTCACTACAAAAGCCGTATTACTGGATCCGTCCTGCCATTGGGTGGTGGTATTGGGCACTTGTACGGTGAGTCGCAGGGTACTGCCCTCACAAAGGGTGGTATCTGCCGGCAATAAACTTTGCGGCAAATTAACGGCCACAATATTCAGGGTGTCCCGACGCACACAAGCGTTGAGGTCTATTTCAAGCCAATAGGTTCCGGTTTGGCTCAGCATTTTTGCTGCGGTAGCCTGACCATCGTTCCAGCGGTATACGCCACCTGCAACAGTGGGATTCAAATTCAAACTTTCATTGTTGCACAAGGTGGTATCAGTTCCCAACGAAAAGACGGGATAAGGTTTGTAGCCAATTTGCACCGAGTCACTAACGCTACAACGTCCTGAACTGGCCTGCAGAATGTACAAACCCGCGGTAGAAACCACATAAGGATTGGCACTGGAATTGTCTTGCCAAAGCAAAGTGGCGCCTGGAACATTGAATTGATACGTTTTCGTAAGCCCCTCACACAAAGTTGTATCGCGACCCAACAAACCTTTAGGCAAATCGATGAATTGCACCCGAATGCTGTCGCGTTTGCGGCAACCATTCACGGTGACATCAGCCCAAACCACTGCCGATTGGGTTAAATTTCGGGTGGCGGTGGTGTTGCCATTGTTCCAGCGATAGGTGGCATTGGTGGTGGTCGCATTCAAATTGATGTTTTCTCCGGCACAAAGCGTCGTATCTCGACCTAAGCTGAATACGGGCTCAGGTGCAAAGGTGTAAGTTGCCGAGTCACGTTTGGTGCAGCCGTTCAGGGTCACATCCACGTAGTATAAGCCTGTTTGTTTAATGATAATACGGGCAGTTGTAGCGCCGGTACTCCAACGGTAGCTTCCTCCATTGATGGCCAAACTAGGACCGTAGGATTCACCATCACAAAATCCCAGATTTGCTCCTAACTCAAAAGCAGGCCCTGGGCTAAAAGTAAAACGCCTTTGGTCATTGAAGGTACAGCCATTCAAGGTAGCGGTTACGGCGTACAGACCACTTGTTTGCACACTGATGTTGGCATTTGTACTGCTATTGGACCAGCGATAAGTAGTATTTCCTGGAGTACTGACCACTGCCCTTAAGTTGAAAACAGTGCCATCACACAAACTAGTGTCCGGGCCAAGTTCAAAACGTGGCAATGCCTGCATCCGCACATTGACGCTATCCCTTTCCGTACAACCATTGGCGCTTGCCTCCAGCCAATATACGCCATCAGTAGTAGCCCGAAAAGAGGAATTGCTGCTGCCGTCTTGCCAGCGGTAGGCGATATTCCCGAGATTGGAGCGCAGATCAAAACTCCCCCCTTCACAAAAAACGGTATCGCGTCCCAAACTCAAGCCCAAGGCAGGTAAGACAGTGATGTTGATGGAGTCGCGGGCAGTGCATTGTCCATCGTTGACCTCTACCCAAACCAACCCAGCTGTGGTAACCCGCAGCGTTGGTCCACTCGTACTGTCGCTCCACAGGTAAGTGCCTCCTCCTGATTTGGAGGCATCCAGCAATAAAGACTGCCCATCACAAATGCTGGTATCCCGGCCCAAATTAATGGCAGCGGGGCTGATGACCCGAACCTGGGTAGAATCCGAAGCAGTGCAGCCCGACAATTCGACGGTTACTTTGTATTTTCCGGCTTTGCTGGCATTGATACTGGTAGCCGTAGAGCCATCCTGCCAACGATAGGTAGCTCCAACCAGGTTTAGATCGGCGTTTAAGACCAAACCTTGATTGGCACACAAAGTGGTGTCATTGGTTAGATTTGGCGTAAAATCGGCAGCTGGCAACACCCGCACCGTGTCTCGCAGGATACATCCATCGTCATAAGTCACCGCTACGTGGTAAGTACCTGCCTGGGTCACGTTAAAGGTAGCCTTGGTGCTGTTGTCGTTCCAACGGTAGGTTTCGCTCGCACTAAAAGTATTTGCGTCCAGACTTAGGGTATTGTTTTTACAAAAGACTACGTCTTTGCCCAAAATTCCTTCGTCGACGTAGTCGACTGGCGAATCAAAAATCCAGTTTTGGTTGCTGTTGTTGATGTTGGTGCTGTTGGCTCCGGCTAGAAATTGGGTGGAGCCCACCCCACGCTGGTCACGCATTTGTACAAAATCGGCCAGTACTTTGCCGCCGTTCATGATTACGTCAGCCTGGGTACCCTGGGAAGTGGAAAGCAACTCAATGGGATTGCAGTTGTTGCCGATGACCTGGAAATATTCGTTCACCGTTTGGGCCAACGTCGCATCGAGCTGATAGGATTTTCCAGCAGAAAAGATCAGTGAATCAATCACATTTTTACCATATAAAATACCACTATTGTGGAATTCCATCCGGTTGAGGTTTGCGGTATACGGCGCTCGGCCAGTCCGACTCATGTCTCCCTCGGTGCGCCAGGTTGAAGTTCCCTGGGGATTGGAAAACAATACATTGTGAAAAGTGAGGTCATTGGTAATGTAGACGAAGGGGCTGGTATTGGTGAATTCCAGCAGTGAAGTGCCCGCATCCAGTGTAAGGTTGTATCCAAAATAGGCGGTATAGGAAAAATCCGCCCCATTCCCGTTGATGCGCCAATGGCTGCTGCCCATTTTCAAGGTTTGTTTATTCCGAAAGTGGCCCGAGGCATAATAATTGGTGATGGTGACGGGTTTCCCATTGGAATTGAATTCACCTTCGCTGTGAAAAATACCGTAGGCATTCAGGGTGTCCTGCAAAATCCAGGAACCGCTGCCCATTATTTGCAAATTGCCGATAGGGAAACCCAGGGTTTTTAAAGCAAGGTCTTTGTCTTTTGAGCGCAGGGACAAATTGGTACAATAAGCGCCATTTTGGGGTTGAGGCAGATCAACCGAACCAAATGCGTTTAAAATCCACAGGTAAAAAGTAGGATTGTTGCTTACACCTACCCAACTCATGTTCCGGCAATACGCGTGCAAGGTGTAATTGTTGACCCTTTGATTGGGCCCATCGAATGAATTGGCATCAAAAAACACGTTGTCTTTGGCAGTAGGAATACATTCTCCACCGGGCCCACCACTGCTCAAAGACCAGTTGACGGGGTCAACCCACTCTCCATTTCCACCTTTACCGACCCAGTACAAATCCCGGCCAGCAATTTCGTTGATGGTCCAGTCCTTGTTGTTGCCCAAATCTATGGAATTGTTGGCTACGGCGGGCCCGACCCCAATGTGAACGACATCTTTGATCATCAAGCGCCGAACAACCAATGCATTGGTACTTTCCAGGTAGGTTGGCTGTCCCGAGCTGGCGGAACGTAGCTCAATCATTCCCGTACACAAATCGGGCACCAAGATTTCCCTGACCGTTGTAGTATCATCTGCACTCGGCTGAATCACGTTGTTGGTTCTGAGCATTTCCAATACGCCGATGGTATTGCGGCCAGTCAAGTA
Source organism: Haliscomenobacter sp. (assembly GCF_041740695.1). Lineage (GTDB taxonomy): Bacteria > Bacteroidota > Bacteroidia > Chitinophagales > Saprospiraceae > Haliscomenobacter. The sequence continues at coordinate 6,722 of NZ_JBGSLK010000136.1, forward strand.
TAAGGAGGTACTACAACGAATAGAATCAGCACTTTGGCGATTGCGATTGTACGTACCGATGCTGCCATCGCCGCCCAAAAACCAAACTTGATTGAAATTTAAGCTGGGGCCTTGTCCTGTATATGATGTTTGTAGAATTCCGTACCAGTTTCTAAATTCAATAGTAGAAGTACCTGCATCCAATACCATACTTTGTGGGTTCATTTCCCAAACCAGGGTATTGTAATTTTGTAGATCCACCCGCCGCAACACCCAATGGCTACGCCCCAGGGTCAGTGTGCGATTCCTCGGGTTTTGTGATAGTACACTACGGGTAAAGAGCAGTTGGTTGTTGGTATTTAAATTACCCTGGATGAAAACAAAATCCAGGAGGGTCGACAAACTATCTGCCAAGCTCCAGTTCCCCGTACCATCCATGATCAGTTGTTTGCGGAAAGTTTTCCCGGCGGAAGTGATCACATTGTCGGAATTGGCCCCTTCGAAATACACATCCCCCTGAAATTCCTGGCGTAAGCTCGGGATAAAGGTGAGTGACCCAAAAACGTGGAGCCCTTTCTCTTCGGAACCATTTAAAGTTGGTGCTCCCGTAGCACCCGTCCAACTCATGTTGCGGCAATAAGCATTTTCAATGTCCACGTTGACACTGAAAGCATTGCCAGAATTGGCATCAAAAAATACATTATCCGCAGCAGTGGGAATACAAGCGCCACCTGCTCCGCCACTGCTGAAAGACCAATGGACTGGGTCACTCCAGTTGCCCGTACCGCCTACCCAATACAGGTTATTGTTGGACTTGGCAAGGATATTCCAGCCACTGTTGTTGCCCAGATCAGCGGCGTTGCGCACCACAAATCTGGCTCCACCGGAAGCTCGTACATCCTTAAGCGAGACAAAATTGCCCGTAATCGAATCGGCAGTCGCTTCAAAGGTAAATTGGGTACCTGAAGTACTGCTAAAAATCTGGATGGGAGAAATACATTGCCCTAGTGCGGTCATTTTTTTGAGTCGATAGGTAAATCCCGACTGGAATTTAAAGTTTTTACCTGGACCCAAAATCAGGTGATCAAAGTTGACCGAACCTTCCACTTCACTATCAGTACGCATTTCCAGCTCTGTCAAATTGATTGTACCACCCATTTCGCTGATGAACCGCCCCTTACCCAGGTTGTTGGAAAAAAGTACGGTACCCAAAGTCAGGTTGCCCGTGCCTGTGGCCCGCAACAAGGGTTTCCCCGAGTTCAGCTCAATGACCGAAGTGCCCGGCACTACACTTACATTGCCGCGTTTGAATTCAACTACCGCCGAATCATACTGGTAAATGTACCGAGAGGCATAAAAAGAGCCTGTGACGGTAATGCGGCTACTGCCCAGATCCAGGGCTACTGCTGCGCCAGGATTAACAAACCAACGTTTACAGGTAATTGCCTGGTTCCCTGTATTCAAATTACCCGCGTTAATCAGCAAGGTCGAATCCATTTGCAAGGGCGACGCTAAAGTCCAGCCTCCGCCTGGCCCATTAAAGGTAACGAGCTGCCGAATGCGATGCCCCGCCATCAGGATGGTTTGTCCCGTAGTATTCGCAAAAAAATTGACCGATCCGCGAAAGGAAAAAACCATGTTGGGGCTAAGCCGCAAAGAGCCATATACGTTGAGCACATATCCGGCTGGAGCTATAAATGTGGGGTTATTGGTCACTGCTTCCCAGTTCATGTCCAAGCAAAAAATCGACTGGTTGTTGGCATTGACCAATTGATTGGGTGCAGTAAAGGAATTGGCGTCAAAAAACACCCGATCGTTGGGGCTGGGTACCACGTTGTGGCGGGTAGCGCCGCCACTGGTAGTCGCCCAATGGCTGATGTCGGACCAGTCGCCGCTGCCCCCCACCCAATAATAGTCAGCAGCACGAGCCGAGTGGGCCAGTAAAAGGATCATGATTGTTAGCAAAAGGGGTCTGAACATGGTCTTTTAGGTTTATGGGTTAACGTACAAAATCGGTGTCAATCTTTTATTTTTTCCTTCGTAATCGTCCCCACCACAGCAGCAAACGATTCAAAAGGCCCATCCACAGGGGTGGCTCTGGCAAAGTTGAAGCTGTTTCGGTTTCTTCAGCGGGCCGGGTTTTGGAAAAATCGTACAAGTCTTCAAAAATCTTGCGCACGTTTTGCTCCACCATACCCCGAAAAGGAATCCGCGCCATCAAGCCGTACAAGGCTGCATTTCCCTTGGCGGTTTCAGCAGGATTGTTTTTTGCAAAGAGGATTGAGGCTTTGAGGTCTTCGATGTAAGTGTCAATCACCGGAATGTTCTGACGCATTACCGTCAGGTGGATGGAATTGGGCAATTGTTGGCGGTCCAACATCCATCCTTTTTGTTCCAGTTGATCGGCCACTACAAAGATATCAGGCTGGTTCTCACGAGTCGTATAGGCGATGATGTTCATCACCGGAGTGCCCAAAATACTGATTTCTGGAATTTCTACCAAAGCTTTTTTAATCTGGTCAGTCGCTTGCATAATTTCCTGCGTAATGCGTAGGTAGCCATCCTGACCCAGTGCTTGCATCGCCGACCAGGTAGCCGCAATAGCCCCACCCGGGCGCGAACCCATTAAAGTGGGCGAGGCATAGATGCCTCCTGGCCAATCCGTGGCGATGTAAAACTGGTATTTCAGGTAGTTCATGTTGCGGTACAAAAGTACTGAGGCACCTTTGGCCCCGTAACCAAATTTGTGGGCATCGGCAGAAACGGAAGTAACGCCCGGCACCCGAAAATCGAATGGCGCAACCGGATACCCCAGTTTTTCCACCCATGGCAACAAAAAACCTCCGATGCAACAATCTACATGAAAAGGTAATTTTTTTTCCAAGGCCAGCGCAGCAATCTCGGCAATGGGATCCAGCGCACCATGCGGGTAGGTGGGCGCAGAGGCAGCAATGAGGATGGTGTTGCGGCTAATGCGTTTGGCCAATTCCAGGGGCTGTGCCCGCATCTCGGCATCAATCGGGGCTTTTTTTATTGTGATATTGAGCATATGGGCCGCCTTTTCAAAAGCGGGGTGGATGCTGTTTGAAACTACAATTTCGGGTGCAGTAATCTGGGGAAACAATTTCCGGGCACGCTCGCGGTAGGTGTACACTGCGAGAAAAATACTCTCGGTGCCTCCCGAAGTCATGGTACCCGTCACCTGTTCATCGCCATTCAACAAACCAGCCGTCATTTGAATGACTTCCAGTTCCATTTTTTTCAAACTTTGAAAAGCAAAAGGATTGAGGTAGTTTTCGGAAAAAAAACTGCTGTAGGCCTGAGTCAGGAGTTCCTGGTGGGCATCATCCACGTAGTAGACCATACTCCAGGCGCGACCTGCTTTCCAGGATATGTCGTTTAAATGTAACTTTGACAATTCATCAAGAATGGTATCTTTATCGCGGCCTTGAGCAGGGATGGAAATTCTTTCGGACATGAAGTATACTATTTTAGCATTCGGAAAAATACAATACCTTCCCTGCATTGCAGGAATAATTGCATGGGCTAGTCAATTTTTTAACCATTGATAATCGCAAGCAAATGAAAAACAAGCAAAAAGCACTCATCGGATTCGCACTATTGAGTCTGGTCACCCTTAGTTGCCAGCCTAAAACAAAAGAAAAAGGAAGCATGGAAACGGAAACCAACAAGGAAATGGCCTACCGCCTGCCAGATCCTAAAAACTTTGACAAAACCCACCAGGATAAAAAAATCGAATTGTTTATCCTCAAAAATGGCCCGATTCAGGCGGCAATTACCAATTACGGTGCCCGGATGGTTGGTCTATTGGTGCCCGACAAAGATGGGCGCGAGGTGGATGTACTGACCGGATACAACAACATCGACGATTACCTCAAGACGGAATCTTACTTTGGCTGCGTAGTGGGGCGTTTTGGCAACCGGATTGCCAAAGGTAAATTCACCCTCAATGGCAAAACTTACACCCTGGCTACCAACAATGGGGTCAATCACCTGCACGGTGGACCCGAAGGTTTTTGCAAAAAAGTATGGGACGCCAAACAAATTGACAGCAGCAGTGTAGAATTCAGCTACTTGTCCAAAGATATGGAGGAAGGTTATCCTGGCAATTTGCAGGTCAAAGTGGTGTACCGCCTAACCGCCGATCGGGGTGTCGAAATCGCGTACAGCGCCACGACTGACAAGCCCACCGTGCTCAACCTCACCAACCACAACTACTGGAACCTGGACGGCGAACGCGACACTAGCATCAACGACCACCTCTTGCAGATTTTTGCTTCCAAATACACTCCGGTGGACTCTACTTTAATTCCTACGGGTGAACTGGCTTCAGTAGAAGGCACTCCTTTTGATTTCCGCAAACCCACTGCCATTGGCGATCGGGTAGATGCGGATCACGACCAGATCAAGTACGGCAAGGGTTATGACCACAACTTTGTACTGGTTCCCCAAAAAGTAGCAGCGGGTGAACTGCCGCTTATTGCCACCGTGCTTGGTCCCAACACCGGGATCAAAATGGAAGTATTGACGGCAGAGCCCGGCATTCAGTTCTATGGTGGCAACTTTTTGACCGGATCTCAGGTTGGCAAGAGTGGTCAGGCTTATGTGTTCCGCTCGGCATTGTGCCTGGAAACCCAACATTTCCCCGATAGCCCAAACCAGCCCAAGTTTCCAACGACTACCTTGAATCCTGGACAAACGTACAGCACGCGGACGGTTTATCGGTTCCCAGCGCAGTAAACTCGCAAAGATTTCGGATTGTAGAGACGCACGGCCGTGCGTCTCTACAATGCGTTGCTAACACAGCCAAAGCGGCATTTTTTTAGCACAAAGGAAAAAAGAGAGGACACAATGGACACAAAGACCGTCCATGTCTAACTTTGTGATCTTTGTGATCTTTGTGATCTTTGTGATCTTTGTGATCTTTGTGATCTTTGTGATCTTTGTGTCTCTTGGTGTTTTCTCTGTGAAAAAAAATGCCGCTTGGGTCATGTGTGAAAAAATGAAACCCATTGTGCCCTTCACAACAAAATTCGAGCTTAATTTGTAAGGTAAACTGTGATGCACTTATTTTGCAGTCCAATCTTGCTTTATGATCTTATACCCCGATTCGTATCTTTTTTCGGAAGAAAATCAACTGGAGCTCAACGGGCAGGTGATCCACCACCAGCATGCCTGGCTGTTGAACATTGGGGACGAAGAACTGGATTTGATGTTTGAAAACGGCTGGCGGCGGGCTGGCAATATCTTTTACCGCTATTCTTACGATACCCACGAAGACATTACGACCGGAGTGGGGCCACTACAGGTACTTCCTCTGCGGATTCCGGTCAACAATTTCACCCTGACCAAAAGCCAGGCCAAGATCTGGCGCAAAAACGAAAACTTCCGCTGGAGCCTGGTCGCTGGACGCCCCACGGATGCCCACCACGAACTTTTCGTCTTGCACCGCGAACGTTTTGAACGCAATGTGCCCGATAGCATTTTTGACTTCATCAGCACGACCCACGAGAGTGTACCTACGCGGGGGCTGATCCTGGATGTTTACGACGGGGAGAAACTGATTGCGACCAGTTTGATCGACCATACGCCCAAGTCGATGTCGAGCATTTACGCCATGTTTCACCCGGATTATGGGGCGCATAGCCTGGGGGTGTACACCATGCTGCTGGAGATTTACAGTTGCCGACAGTTGGAGAAGGCTTATTACTATCCGGGTTTTGCACACCACGAGTCTTCGTTTTATGATTACAAAAAACGGTTCAATGGACTGGAATGGCTGGACTGGAAAGGGACGATGGATTGGTTGCCGTATGAGCGGTTGATGGGGAAGACGGAGAGGGAGTAGGCCAGATGCTACTCTGTTTTATATTTACCAAAGCAACTGTTCGCTTTCCTATTCCATGATCTCTACCTTTCGCACTGTATTCGTCCCATTCTCCAAAGGATGATACATGTCTTCCACCCATACCGGATTGAGTGTAAAACTCCCGGCAAATTGAGGCAGCAATTGTACCCTGAACTGATGATTCCAAGCAGGCAACTCATCACAAAAGATGAGCACCCGATCCGCATGGTATTCGCGGTGGACTTCAAAATGGCTGCGGGCCTCATTTTTGTCAAAATAAGTACACCCAGCAGGAATTGGAATTTCAACCATCACATACTTGGCTGCGCGTTTCACCTGGACGTCGACCTGCAAGCTCACAGGTTCATTGAGTCTCAATACCGCGAGTGGCTGCTGTCCTTGAGCAAACAATTGGGATTTCACTTCGAATGTGTTGTCTTTTCTTTTTTGAGTCGAATCTACCTGGCTGGTATATTGAACATAAGTCAGGTAGGCAGAAGTTGTTTTTTTGTCCAGTTTGATGAAGAAGGTATCCTGCTGCTGTAACTTTAGGCTGATGGTCGTTTGGTCAAGAGCAATTACCCGATGCGAACCAGCCGCTTTTTTTTCAAGCCGGTTCCCAACCCTATCCTTTTTATCCTCCTCCATCAAATCAGGTAAAATGGCTTCGAGAATTTTGGCCACCTCCATGGTGTTGTTCCAGCGGCCACCGTAGCGGTAATTGCCTTCGTGAAAGCCCCGGTTGTCCAGAAAATAACTGCGGATTTTTTTGAGTTCTTCCGCTTTGCCTGCCTTTTTGAGGATAGAATAACCGATTAAGGTATTTTGAGTACTACAATCGGCAACGCGGTAGCCTGCAAAACCAAAGATTTCTCTCCCATCCCAATAAGTACCCAATCGATTGTCTACAACACGCTGGTATTTGAACAAAGTATCTAGAGAATAAGGCAAACCCTGGGCTTGCAGCAGGTATTGGCGCAAGAGTTTTTTGTACAACAAATCTTGTTCCGCAGCCGCTGCTGGCTCTCGTTGGAGTCGGGTCAAGTCAACCTTTACACCAGCCTTAGTCAAGGTTTCCAGAGAAACCAAATAATCTTCTTCCGTCATTTGTGGCAATTGCTTTTGCAAAAACTCGAGTCCTTTTTTCAGTGCTGTGACGGGGTATCCAGCTTGAGCTGCGCGCAGCAGGGCTTTTAAGACATAGTTCGTAGTCCAATACCGCTGTTGCCCACTCACCCACCAGGACCAGCCGCCCTCGGCTTGCTGGCGTCCTTCCAAAATTTCAATGCCTTTGTAGATGTCCTGCTCATCCGCGAATTTTTCGCCCAACATCCCGCGCAGCGATTTTTCCAACAAAAGCGCCGTCAATTTACTGGAGGTCTGCTCGTTGCAGCCAAAATGGTAATTCTTTAAATATTTGATGTCGTCCAGCATGAGTTTTAAAACTCCACCCGGCTCCAGGGTCAGGGTAGCAGTGCGGGTACCCGGAGTGAAGGGCAAAATGATCGTGGTGTCCTGGGTAATTTCGATGAATTGCCCGTAGGGTTTCATCCGACCAATGGGAATGATGGGCAAATCACGGGCTTCACCATCGATGTATTGGCCGGTTTGCAAGCCAAATTCCAGGGTCAGGCTATCCGTTTCAGCTGGTGCAGTGACCACTTGCGTGAGGTTGGCATGAGCCGGGGCAATCCAGTTAGAATCTTGCAGGGTTTGCCCGTTTTGTTTGAACTGAGTATGAATCAAAGTGGGACTGCTGACCAGGTTTATTACTTTGGCATTGAGCTGCACTTGATCGCCAGCGACCAAAAACCTCGGCGTGTACAACTGGGCTTGCAGGGGTTTGAATGCGGCAATGTTTTTCAGACCCAGACCCATTTCCCCATCCTGATCCATACCAATGGCAAAACTTTGCCAGGAAGTGATGTTGTCCGGAAATTTGACGCTGAAGCGAGCTTTACCTTCTGAATCGGTAATGAGCTTGGGTTGCCAGAAGGCGTAGTCGCTGAAATGGGTGCGGATACCTTTGGTAAGGGGATTGAGTAAAGCGCTCGCTTCAAATGAAGGTTTGATTTTTTCAGGCTTGGTTGGCCTGGTCCGATTGGATGATTTTTGCCTGCCCATTGATCGACTGGATACGGTACTAATAGATGCAGTCATCTCCATCTTCTTTTGAACTCCATAACCAACTACAATGACCTCTGACAAAAAATCGGTACTTTCCTGCAAAACAATGTCTCCAGACAGGGGCATTTCAGTCTGGCAAGTTTGAAAATCTCGGGTGACATAACCAACAAAGCTGATTTGAATTTGATGGTTTGCAAAACCTGCCATGTTCAAAGCAAAATACCCGTCTATATCGCTGACGGCCCCTTGGTTAGTCTGCTTAATGAGTATAGTCGTTCCTATTAATGGGTCTCGATTTTCATCAACCATTCGCCCCCTCAACATCCCATCAGTCCCGGTCTGCAAACAAAAATCGTCCACCTCTCTTTCACTGCCAGGCTGCACGATTCTAAACCCGCTGAGGTTATAGGCTTCCTGAACCGTGTGATCAATTAAAGGAATGGTGTAGGGGTCAAAAAAACTCGGTATCTGATCTACCCAAACATTGTTGCGGTTAAAATGGTAGGGTTCCGGCATTTTTAAGTCCTTAATGTCCTTTCCCACGAGTGGAAATTCAAAAACCTTCTTCCGATAATAAGGCTGAACGAACTGGATGGTGCTCCCAGGTGTAAATGGGCCGAGCAAGCCTGTACTGAACTTGCGGGAGTAAGAATGGCCAAAATTGTCCCAAGCATACCCTCCTCCTATTTCAGAAGTCAGCAGCATGCTTTGGGCCAGCAATTCTTTTTCCGCATTGACCAAGGTATCTGGCATTGGGGAAAAGTTAATCTTGTGGGCCGCCGAGTTTTTAAAATTGAGCGCATCAACGATCAAATTGAGTCTATTACCTCGCTCAAGGTAGATGCTATCCAGCTCATACCTCCCCTCTTTGGTGCGCACCCCAATCGACTTGTAGCCCGGCGTACTGCAAAAATGATAATTGGCACTTCCCGCACTGCCCCCAAAATAGGTCAAGGTATCATTTACATAAACCATCAACACTGGCTGGACTTTGCCCTGTTTGACCACAAAAGGAGCAAAAAAGGCATTTTGCTGGTAAAACCAGGTGGCGTCCAGGGGAATGGCGTCGCTTAAAAATCCATTTTCAACAAATCGGTAACTGTAATAACTATCTGAATGCAGGGATTCTAGTTTTTTATAAAAGCTCAAATCCAATGGTTGTCGCCATTCTTTTTTCGATGGAACAACCTGAACATCCCAATAAGCAAGTGGCAGTTCCTGGTCGGTAGTAAGCGCCAATGGGCTATGTGGCAAGTCGTCGGCAAATTGCGCATTGATTGCCCCGGCAGTAATGTCCACTCCAGCTACTGCTCTACCCCGCTCATCCCGCACGCTGAGCTGCAAATCCAGGTTTTGGCCCGGATAAATCTGTTCAGGAGCGATCCACTCCATTTGCAGCTGCTGTTTTTGATAAGGAATCAGCCGATCCTGAACTTGTAGTTTTGAACCCCACCAATACTGATAATGCAGGTATAAATCCTGATGTCTTTTATCCTGTTGAGTCCAACGAAATAGGGTATCCTGGGTCCAACCCTCCTGGATTGTTTGTCCTTTGTATCCGATTTGGTACCAAATCGAGACGCCCAGGGGATTGTGTAAAGTAATGGATTGTTTGTTTTTCAAATTCCGGTAAGTCAAAACCAGTTGATCGGCAACTGCATCTAGTTCCTCATTTTGCAGATTCAAATAAGTTACTGGTTTTTCAAAACCGGCGCTGTAGGCTTGCACTTCGGGGTTGATGGGAACAATCAGGGGTTCTTGCCCCGCATACAACAATTGTCGTCCCCAATCGTACTCTGCCCACAACTGATAGGGTTGGCCATAAGCATGGGCATGGAGTTTTGAGTTGTCAACATACAGGTCAATGGCCACGGGATTGTACCAAAAGGAAATTTCTTTGGTTTGAAGCGCTTCACCTGGGCGGGAGAAACTTGCCCGCACTTTAATCAGACTAGGGGTTTTGGGCAGTACCTCCGCAGGAATCTCAATTTCAAGTTCGCCCGCCTCGCCTAATTTGCTTTGGTAGTCCCAAAATGGATTTACCGTTTTCCCATATGACTGGCAGCCAAGACGAACATCTGCATCTGGCACCGCGATGTTGTACACGGTTTGAGCCACCAGGTTCAACTTGATTTTTTCACCTGCGTGAAATTTGTCTTTTTCCACGAAGAGGTTATACTGAACTTCATTCAATTGATAATCTTCCAGGTGAAAAGTATGGATTAAAGCTTGTCTGATGTTTTTGTCCAAAGCTTTGGCCGACAAAGTATAGGTTTGATCCAAAGCTAAAGTGTCAGACAAAGGAAGTTCAAAGGAAAAAGCGCCCCGCTCAACTGAAACCAGGGTATCCCACCAAAGTTTCGTGGTTTTTAATTCTACCAGAAGTTTGCCTGAATAAGGCTTTCCATTCGGCTTAGCTGCGTAAATTTTTGCCTTCAAGGTATCCCGGTGGCGAAAAACGGGTTTGCAAAAAGCGATGTAACCCCGCAAGGCTAGGGCAGACTGTTCTCTGGATGGAGCAGCAACGGGCTTGGGTGGAGTTACTTTGTTGGTACTGAATTGATAGTAAAAAGTATGCTCACCCAGGGTTACACTCAAGGTGCCGCGGGCTGGCATCAAATTGGGTCGCCGATAAAGGTTGAGGCCAGCTTCAAAAGGCAATGACACCCCATCTAAAGCTACTTTAGCAGATTTGATTATTTTGCCATGAGCATCGATGATTTGGACGCTCAAGTGTGGCCCGATGGCCATTGCTCTTACTGTAAAATTCGCTTTAGCCTGCAAAGAAAGCTGGATTTCCTCCGCTTTGTTCTGCACCAACAAGTGATGCTGAATGGGTATGTTATCAAAACTTGCCACAGGCAATGGCTGCCCCATCATGGAAGTATCCAACCATTTGCCCAGAAACAATTGCCTGGCCACCTGAGGGCTCAGGTTGTAATGCCATTCCTGCGTTTTTTGGGCAAATAAGATCAAGCTGTTGAATTGCAAAAGAATACCGAGTGCTAGATAGAGTTGTTTCATAAATGGAGTGTTTCAGCATGAGATGCAACACTCACAATAATTACATAACAATAGTGACGCTTTTTATAAATTAAGTTTCAGTGCTTGTGTCTAAGGTGATTCTTAGGTGTCTAAGGTTTCTTAGGTGGTGAAAAAAATGGCATACTTCACCACCTAAGAAACCTTAGACACCCAGAAACACCTCAGCAATGGTGCATCAATCGATTTACCCCTTTTTCACAATGGAAGCCACCTTCTCTCCTATCAACTCAATCGACCGCAACAACTTACTCTGTGGCAAAGCGGCATTGTCCATTTGAAAAGTCAAGCGGGACACTCCACCGAGGGCCTCGCTGTGGCGCAGGATTTTTTCCGCTACCTCCTCTGGGCTGCCCACCAACAAAGCGCCGTGGTGACCAGTTTGCACTTCAAACTGTGGCCGGGTCACGGGCGGCCAGCCGCGTTCTTTACCAATACGCGTGAATACCTCCGCGTAACCGGGGAAAAACTCGTCGCGGGCCTCTTTGCTCGTTTCGCCAACGTAGCCTAGGGAGTGTAGTCCCACCTTTAAGTCTTCAGGTTTGAACCCAGCCGCCGCCCCGGCCTGCCGATACAGGTCGACCAAGGGGCGAAAACGCCGGGTTTCCCCACCAATGATGGCCACCATCAAAGGCAAACCCAAAGTACCTGCCCGAATAAAGGACTGCGGCGTGCCACCTACGCCCAACCAAATGGGCAGCTTGGGCTGTACGGGGCGTGGGTAAATTTCCGCCTCCTCCAATGCTGGCCGGAATTTCCCTTTCCAACTCACCACCTCATTGTCGCGGATGTGCAGCAGCAGGTTTAATTTTTCGGCAAAAAGGGCATCGTAATCCTGGAGGCTGAAGCCAAAGAGTGGATAAGCCTCGATGAAGGAGCCCCGGCCCGCTACAATCTCGGCCCGGCCTTTGGAGATGATGTCGAGACTGGCAAAATTTTGGAATACCCGCACCGGGTCTGCCGCACTCAATACGGTGACCGCGCTCGTCAAACGAATGCGCTGGGTCATCGCCGCTGCCGCGGATAGGATAGTAATGGGCGCTGAGTCCAAAAACTCCTTGCGGTGGTGCTCACCGATGCCAAATATGTCGAGCCCGACCTGATCGGCGCGTTGCACACGTTCCAGCAGGTCGGCCATGGCCTGCATGTTTTTGTTGGGGTCGCTGGCCGAGCCGCTAAAGTGGGCGGCGGCAAAACTGTCAATGCCTATTTCCATGTTGTGGTGTCCTGGTTTGTGTAGAGATAAAATGAGATGAGGGCGGATTTAGTTGATGGGGATGGGTGGGAAAACTGCTGCGCAGAGCGTTTTTTCACCAATGAAGGGACCACAGACACTAAAGAGGCAGAAAAGCAATTGTTGAGGTTTTTTGCAAACAAAAAATAGCAAGAGAAAATTGGCGGAGTAAAAATTTACTTAGAGAACACAAAATTGAACATGGCTTGATCAACGGGAAGCTTTTCGACTTTGCCAAAGCGGCATTTTATGATTATCACAAAGAAGAAAAAAGAGGACACAAAGTGCACAAAGTTAGACGTTGACAGCGCTTCGCTTTGTGTCCTTTGTGCCCTCTTTTTTTACCTTTGTGCTAATTAAAATGCCGCTTTGGGCTCAATCTTTGGGAAACATCTCCTCTTCTAAATCCGCAACGCCATCATCAAATAAAACCTGATCATCGTTTTATCCACCCCATTCACCGCCGTAAAATACTCCCCAGCTTGAAACGCCGAGGTGGAAAACTGAAAGTTCAGGTTGTGATTGTAATAATAGTTGAGGTACCAATCACCACCTATCCCAATGAATTTATTGCTCGTGTTGAGTCGATTCAAATTTTCAAGGGTAATCACGCCACTGGAGCGATCTTTTGACTCCAGGACTTGTGCAATTACTCCGTGCACCCCAGTGGACAGCAGCCTGCCCAACTTCCAATCCAGGTGCAAGGTTGCAGCCTGCACATTTGAGCCTTTAAAAGCATCGATGTACCCAAAGCGCCGATGTTCGTTTTGCCACAACACATTGTAGGATTTCAGCTCATTGTCGGCAGTGTTGTCGTCGCCACTGGCGCGGTAGTAGGCCAGGCTCGCGTTGAGTTTGCCATCTGTGGAAGTATAGCCTGCGCTCAATTCCGCGGCGTAGGCATTGAGGGTTCCGGTGAGGTTTTCATTGAGAATCCCTTTAGCCGTACCAGTTTGCAGGATAAATTCGGCGGAATATTTGAAGTTGCCCAGCTGGCCGAAGGCGCGCACATCAGGCATAAACACCGAGGTGCGCCAGCCGCTGTTGTATTGATCGATGATAAAAGGCAGGTTGGCATCAATATTCAGCGCCTTGGAGACATTGAAGGTATTGAACGTAGCCAGGAAAATGGGGTGATTCCAGTCGAAGTTCGCGGCCTCTGGAGCAGGTTGGTAAAGCTGTACCCACATCAGATCGCTGGTCACCCGTTTTCTTTTGTAGCGCAGCCGGACACTTTCAAAACTCCGGCCTTTGATGAAATCATCGTCGCCTACCAGGATTTCGCTGCCGTATTTGCCCAGCGACATGCGGCCAAAACGCAGGGCCAGCCGACCATTGCGGTCCAATTTTTTCAGGTCGACGTAGCCTTCATACATCGTCAGGTTCGGATCCAGCGGGCCCAAACTGCGGGTGTAAAGGCCGTAGGATTGTAAGCTAAAAACCATGTCTACGTTTTTAGGCAGGGAAAGTTTGGCCCCAAAATCGCCGCGCAGGTAAAAATTGAGGTGCCCGGTGTCCACGGCCAAACCCGCACCCTTGTAGTTCAGCGTGCCTTCGGGCAAAAAGAAAAAATTGACCTGCGGGGTAAATTGGAGCTTGTTGGTGGAAAGGATAGCCGGAGTCGTCGCCGCAGTGGTATCCTTCGGCAGGTATTGAATGATGCCATCGGCGGGTAGGATGGAATGGGCGGCTTCATTGGGGTTTTGGGCGTATAGGGATATGGAAATTTGCAGTAGTCCGAGAGCTAAGAGGCAAATTTTCCAGGCTTCACTTGTACCTTTTACCAAGTTATTGTGAAGCGCCTGGCGCAGTGTGATCAACAGGAAAATGGGTTTCATGGTGCGTTGTGTTTGGTGCGATTAATCCTGCAAAGATCAGTATGCGACAGATCAAAAACATCCTCCAAAAGGGGGAGATCCATAAAATACCGCAGAAGGAGGAGTTACTTAAAAATCAACAACTTATCGCCCACTCCCCCGCTCTTCAAATTCATCCATACTTTGGACATAATGCGGCTTGATGCGGTACAAAAGGAAATATTCAAACAGCAAGAGGTGGCTCAGCAATAGAACCAAAGAGAACAACAACCACGTATCCTGCTCCAACAGTACAATCAGCATAACAAACACCCCCTGCACAAAAATGGAATACCCTGCCCACCTGTAGTATTTTTTGGTCAGTTCCCCGTGCCGGATGGCGTTCTTTTTGCTCATGATGTTGGCAAACAAATCCACATCCAGGCGCCAGGCAGCGGCCAAATAAGGGAAAGAACCCGACATCAGAAAAATGGCAAAGCCAATGGTCCAGTCCTCCATCCTCATATCGGACAATGATGTTTTAATGGTCAAATAAGAAATGAGCACGAACTGTGCAACACCGACCAAAAAGGGCACCAGGGTATCAATAATGTTGGGAAACCAGCGCAGGAAAAAAATGCTGATGGCATAATGGTGCCAGATGGTAAAAATGATCAGCAGCATCAACAGAATGGGCAACAAATGGATGTCCAACCAGGGCTGTTCAGCGACCTCGACATAGGTCAAAAAAATGGGCACCAGTTGGGACAAGGCAATGCCTTGAAGTAAAGAAATGACCGCGAGGTAGATGTTGGGGAAATAGTCGGCGATGAGGTCGGATTTATTGGACATCGATAGGGTTTTTAGGTGTGGTGTTTGGGTTATCACGAACAATGTAATGCTTTGATTTTAAACAATTGACAGTTCAATAAACTTCTGAAAAAAAAAGCGGCTATGCAAGATTGAATCGCTGCCACAATTCCAGCATTTTGCCCCAAATTCAACATTGGAACTATCTCAGCACTCACTTCAACTGAATATCCCCACTGATCTTTTGCTGCGCCCCCACCGCTTTTTGCATGGCCTGTCCAAGTTTAGCCACTAATTTTGGGGAACTGCCCGCCAAATTGTTCTTTTGAGCAGGGTCACTGCGCAAATCGTACAATTGCGCACTGGGTAAAGCACCCGATTCGATGTTGACTTCTTTCAACAACGCAGCACCTTTGTAGGGAGGGATAAACGCATAGGCACCCGAGCGATACGCCAATCTACCCGATGCTTCCAGTACCAGTTCCTGGCGCCCTTTTTTGTTTTTCCCCAATAGTGCAGCCAGTTGATCTTGGCTATCCATCGGCGGCGTTTTGAGCTTCAATAAAGCGGCAAAGGAGGCATATAAATCCAATTGACAAAACAGTGCATCCGACACCCCGGGGCGAACCCGCGCTGGCCAATGCACGATAAAAGGCACTTTTGCTCCACCCTCAAACAAGCTGTATTTGCCGCCGCGCAAGCCGCCAAAGGGATCGTGATCGCCCACTTTTTCTACGGCATCATCGTAGTAGCCGTCGTTCAAAACGGGACCATTGTCGCTGGAGAAAACGATTAAAGTGTTTTCCAATAAACCCTTGTTTTGCAGGTATTGAACCATTTCACCCACACACCAATCCAACTCCAGAATGGCATCGCCGCGCGGGCCCATGCCCGATTTGCCTACAAAACGCGGATGCGGCACCCGTGGCACATGGGGTTGATGTAAGGCAAAATAGAGGAAAAAGGGCTGCCCTTGATTGCTTCCAACAAAATCCTTGGCTTTTTCCAAAAACACATCCGCCATGGTTTCATCTGTCCACAAAGCTGACTTTCCCCCTCGCATGAACCCAATGCGGGGAATGCCGTTGTGGACACTCTGGTTGTGCCCATGGTGCCATTTTTGTTTGCTCATCAATTCGGGATGAGTCAATGCAGTGGGCTCCTCAGGGAAGTTTTTTTCATAACTTACTTGCAGTGGGTCCTGCGCAGATAAGCCCAATACCCGGCGATTTTCGATGTAAACCGTGGGCACCCGGTCGGTGGTAGCGGCCATGATGAAACTGTAATCAAAACCCAGGTCATTCGGGTTCTGCTGAATGGGCTGGTTCCAATCGGTGCGGCCATCGCCTAAGCCCAAATGCCATTTGCCCACTACACCTGTCCGGTAGCCCTGGGTTTTGACGAGGTCAGCGACTGTTTTTTGAGCCGTGTCCAGCAAGGCGGGGGCATCCCCGGTGAGGATTTTGGCGCGCGGGTTGCGCCAGGGGTATTGCCCAGTCAGGAGGGCGTAGCGACTTGGGGTACAGGTAGCCGAAGTAGCGTAAGCATTGGTGAAGCGCAAGCCGCCTTGCGCCAGTTTATCGATGTTGGGGGTGGACAATTTGCCTTTGCCATAGGCGCTAACGTCCCCAAGGCCCAAATCATCGGCGTAAATGACGAGGATGTTGGGCTTGCTTTGCGCGAGCAAGTGACCAACGCAGCTCAGTAACAAACAAATACTGGCCCAGATGGGCGTCATAGCGAAGAAAAAACGGCAGGCTATTTTCATGGTTGATGGCGTTTTTGGAGCAGTTCAACAGGGTGGTCAAAACTAAGCGGATTTTTGGAAAGGCTAAACACTTGCTTTTGGCTGCGCCAAAAATCATTTCTCCCCCGTCACCTCCTGCAACAACTTAAAAAATGCCCTCTTCCGTTCTGAATTGATCCCCCAATCCACTGGCACACTTTGATAGCCGGCCTCAAATCCTTCGTCCTTCATGCGGTAGTCAAAATAACCCCAGGAAGCGTAGGCATGAATGGCAGCCACAAAATTGTTGCTTTCCGCTTCGAAGTTGAAATGATCGTCTTCGTTGAACAGGATGGGGGTGTTCTGATAGCCCGCTACATTCTTGGTATCGGCCACTAGTTTGGAGATCTTGGCTGGATCACTCACCCCATTTCCGTGCAGCAGGACAAAATCGGCCACCTTAACCACATTGGGTTTGGGCAAAGTGCCGCCGCCGTAACTCGTACTGACCAAAAGGCGATGCCCCCGTTTGCGCGTGTTTTGTACCCGCTCGATCAGCTCATGTACCCGTTCGGGTTGCAGAATGGGGTGGTTGTAACTGATGTTGCATTCATTGTTGATTTCCACGAGGATGTTGCGGTATTTTTTCTTGAGCAACCAGGCCGTGATGTTGTCTACCGCCCGAATGACTGCGGCCTCGTCTTGCAAATGTTCGTCTTGGCCAAAATAGAAATAACCCAAAATGACCACCATGCCCAGTTTATTGGCTTTGTTCAGGATCATTTCGAGGCGCTGTAAGTAATCAGGGCGCAGGTTTCCCTGGGGGTCAAATGCCGAATTGATCCAACCTTTGTTGCCGTACCCCAGTGGGCTCCCACCTTGCAAGTTGAGGGTAAACGCCAACAAGCCCTGGTTTTTCCAGAGCGGCATGGCGGCGATGAATTCCCGGGTGTTGCGCTCCGGGTCCCATTTTTTGGTGTCGGCGTATTGAAATTGATCCCGGGTTGCGGGGTTCAAATCATCAAAAATGCCCTGCACCATGCGGGAATTGAAGAGTAGTCCTTCAATTTTTTGGCCCTGCCATTCCCGGCCACGGTAGGTCAATTCGCCGTTGATTTTGAATTGATTGCCCGTGATGGAAACACTCGTTTTTTGGGCGGATGCCAGGGGGAGGAACGATACAAAGTACAGCAAGCTGCCGAGGATAATCGATTTCATTGTGGAGGAATTTCTCCAAAAATAGGAAAAAGGATTCACCACGACGAACCGACGTTTAGCGCTTCGCGCTTTTGAGGCTTCGCCTCTTTTGCTAAAAGCGACAACAATGGGAAAACAGATGACGCGGATAAAAGCGGATTAAAACGGATCATATTTCAGGTAATCACAAATCTATCCGTTCCAATCCGCTTTTATCCGTGTCATCCGTTCTCCTAATTAATGTCGCTCTACGCCGAAGGCGTAAATGCGCGCAGCGCTAAAACGTCGTGATCGTCGTGTACGTCGTGGTGAATAAATCAAGCAGCGAAGCTGCGCTTAATTGCCATGCGAATCATGCTCATCGTGTACATGCCCATGCTCGATCTCCGCAGCCGTAGCACTACGAATGCCCAGAATCTCGCCGGAAAAACGAATCCCCAAACCCGCCAGCGGATGATTGTGGTCCAACATCACTTGATCCTCTTTCATCGCTATCACGCGCCAGATGATGGTTTCACCCGTTTCTTCATCATCCTCTTCCAGCATATCGCCTAATTTTAGGCCAGGAATGTTCAACTCAGCCAAAGATTCTACCCGAACGAGGTTGAGGTCGCGCTCCCCGTATGCATCTGCGGGGGCGAGGTCGACTTCAATTTTAGTCCCCACTGTTTTTCCTTCAAGCACAGCTTCTGCTTTGGGAAAAATGTTCTCGTACCCACCGTGGAGGTAGGGGAAACCTTCCTGGCTTTCTTCCAAAAGTTCGCCATCTATTTCCTGAATCTTGTAGCTGATGGTTACTACGGAGTTTTTTTGAACTGTGTGCATGTTTGTGCTTTGAAGCCCCAAAGGTATACCCCACGCGGGATGATCCGGTGAAATTTTGGCGAATTTATTTTTTTGGTGGGCGTGGTGCAAAGCACAAAATACCGCACCACCGATTTTAGTGAATCAACACCAATTTTTCACGATAAAGCTGTTTACCTACCTGTACATGAATGAAATAAACACCTTGAACCCCGAATACACAATGCTCTTTTGATCATTGTAACACTGATTGCTGATTTTGACAAAATACTGGGTATTGGGTAATAAGTTTTGCAGGGAGATATGTCCGCCTCCAAGGTCAGACAACTTGCTCCATAAAGAATCATGCAAGGTGGTAGGCAATTCATGTCCTCCGAGCCAAATGAACTCTAATGTGTTAATTTCCCTTACTTCTTCACACAAGTCACATCCGTATCAATTGCCACCTGCGTGATCGGGTGATAATTGGCTTTTTTGATCAGTTTTTCAGCATACTCCGCTTTGTTCACTCCACAAAGCTCCTTGTAAATGGGCACAATGAGCTTCTTCCGGCCCACTTTCATCAAAAAGGCTTCCATTGCTGGAAATACCTCCTCAAAGCCGTATTTAACGGCAATCCGGTAAAAGCGCAACTTGATTTCGCTGTTCTTTTGGGTCAAATGATGGGTTGCTTCCAATTGTTTCAGTTGCTCTACTGAGACTCCTTGTTCGTATACCGAATTTAAAAAGTGCAGCCAATGTGGAGTTTTCCAGGTGGCGGTTGATAGCTCTTTCACATTTTTCCAGTCCTTGGCGGAGCGTCCGATTGCCTGGAACGCGGGACTCTCAAAACTGGGGGAATTGCTGGGCAGCCCCGGCTCATAAAACCAGGCATCCGCTTTTAGGGTAGTATACGCTGCAGGGCCTATTTCTTCCTTCAAAAAAGGCAAAAACCCTTCCACCGAAGCGTCTTTCCAGGCAAATTTTTTGAGGTATTTGTTCAAGAAGGCCAGGGTGCGCTCCAGGCCGATTTGGTTTTTTAAGGCCTCCAAAAATAGGGCGCCTTTGGTGTAGGGGATGTTGTCAAATAAGCCTTCCGGGTTTTTCATTTCCCGGTAGAGTTTGGTTTGTTCGGGGGTATAGCCGTCCAGTTCTTCCTTGAGGGCGGCAATTTCATTGATCCACAACATGTCGCCGAGTTCATCCCCATTGAGCATGCGGTTGACGGTTAGTTCGCCCCAGGTGGTGAAGCCTTCGGTCAGCGCGATATCGGCCCAATTGGAATGCGTAACCAGGTTCCCAAACCAGGAATGGCAAATCTCGTGAATGACCACATTGACCAGCGAACTGTCGCCCGTGATGATGGTTCCAGAAGCATAAGTAATGCAGGGATTTTCCATGCCGCCAAAGGGGAAACGTTCGGGTAAGACCAGTACATCGTATCGTTCCCAGGGATATTCTCCAAAGCATTTTTCGGAGGCTTCCAGCATTTTTTCCACCGGAGCCAAGTCCTGCTTGGCCTTGCTGATCAAAGGTTTTTCGGCATAAAATCCAGTACGTTTGCCCAGATTGGTGTACTGCAAAGGCCCCACAGCCAGGCTCATCAAATAGCTGGGCAGGGGATTTTTTTGATGAAATTCATAAATGCCACTTGGGTTGACCTGTTTGGGGTTATCGGGGGCCGACATCAGGACCAGACTGCTATCGCCCTTAGGCAATTTGACTTTGGCGGAAAAGGTAAAACGGACTTGTGGCGCGTCTTGCAGCAGCAACCAGGAGCGCGCAAAAAGGCTTTCGGACTGGCTGAATACAAAGGGTTTTCCAGTCAGGGATTGATTGGCGTCCATGTACAACAAGCCTTCGGCATCCTTTTCTACAGCGTAGGCTATTTTTACAAAGCGGGTATCGGGGAGGATTTTGACCCTTAGGGCTTGCCCCAGAATCTAGTCCTTGGTGCCCAATTCCCAGGTGCTGGGGGTATACTTTTTGTTCGACGGGGCTACTGCAATACTTTTGATCTCGATCCCCTTGGAGTCGAGCACTAATTCTTCGCCGGGCTGGACTTGTTCAATGGTGAGTTCTTCTGTGGCTTCGATGTGTTTTTTAGGCACATCGATCTGCGCATCCCAATCCAGGTGGGTGACCCGAACCTGGTCAAAATTGGCGTAAGAATGTGGGTCTTTGGCGGCCTTTATTTGTTCGGCTACTTTTGGGGTATTTGTGCAGCTGGCCAAAGTTATGGCGACGAGCAGCGGAATGATTTTTTGGGTAAAAAAAGTGGGCTTGGAAAACATGTTGTGCTGGTTGAGGGTGAAAAAATGTAATTTCCCGGAGCGTTGAATCTGTCTTTAAAGAAACGTTTTAAAACCAGATCAGGTCTTATTTTGCGCTCAGATTTTGTCAAAGTACGTTTCTTATCAACGTGCCAAGCCCAATCCTCACCTAAAACAACCAAAATGAAAAAAATTGAACTTGGTGCTTTTAATGATTTTGCAGACCGGATTCCCACGCATCACCAGATAAATGGACTCGATTTGGTGGTGGTTCGTTACGATGACCAGGTTTCGGTACTGTATGGGCGTTGTTTGCACCGTGGTGCCTTGATGGCGGATGGTTACATCGATGGTCAGAACCTTATTTGTGGTGTGCACGGCTGGGATTATCGCTATGATACGGGGGTGAGTGAATACAATAACCATGAAGTGTTGCACAAGTTTTTTGCAGAGATAGAGGAGGAGATCGTTTGGATAGATGAGGATGAGATAAATGCTTTTTTGGCGCAACACCCCCAACCTTTTAACCGAGACCAATACCTCGGGCAATATGCCGATACCCATCCCGAAAGCACTGAACCCTACACGGGATACATCAAAACACTCGCGCAGAATGGCTTGAAAAAATTTGGCAAACACGGCCCTTCTGAATCTATGGGGGTCGATAGAAATACCTTGCCCAAGTGGGAGGACATTCAATTTTTGCCCGCTCAACTCGCCAAACGCCCATTGCTTGACGATGAAGCAGTACAGACTAAAGTGGTAATTGGCCCTCGGGCTAAAAAGCCGCTGGAATTGGACATCCCCATTTTTGTTTCAGACATGAGTTTTGGTGCTTTGTCCAAAGAAGCCAAAATCGCCCTGGCCATGGGCGCCGAAATGTCCGGTACCGGCATTTGCAGCGGCGAAGGAGGTATGCTCGCCGAAGAACAACAAAACAACAGTCGCTATTTTTATGAATTGGCCTCCGCCAAATTTGGCTTTTCCTGGGACAAGGTAAAAAAAGCACAGGCTTTTCATTTTAAAGGCGGACAAGGGGCCAAAACCGGAACGGGTGGGCACCTGCCAGGCAACAAAGTGAGCAAAGAGATCGCGGCAGTCCGGGGCCTGCAAGAAGGGCAATCCGCCATCTCCCCCGCCGCATTTCCTGACCTGATTACACCCGAAGACTTTGCCGCATTTGCGCAGGAAGTAAGGGCTCAAACTGGTGGCATCCCCATTGGTTTTAAAATAGCCGCCAGCCATATTGAGGCGGATATTGATTTTGCGCTAAAGGTAGGAGTTGATTACCTGATCCTGGATGGCCGGGGTGGTGGAACGGGTTCGGCGCCTTCCATCCTGAGGAACAACATCAATGTTCCCACTATACCAGCCTTGGCCAGAGCCAGAAAGCACCTGGACAACCTTGGGATCGCAGACATCACGCTGGTGATCACCGGAGGGTTAAGAGTGCCGGAAGATTTTGCCAAAGCCATGATGTTGGGGGCTGATGCCGTGGCCATCGCCAATTCTGCCTTACAAGCCATCGGCTGCCTGGGCATGCGGGCCTGTGGCAGCAACAATTGCCCGGTGGGGATTGCGACCCAAAAAGAAAACCTCAGAAGCCGATTGATCGTCGAAGCTTCAGCCATGCAACTCAACAATTTTTTGCAGGCCTCCAATGAGCTGATTAAAGTGATTGCCAGGGCCTGTGGGCACCACAATGTTCAGCAGTTTAATTTCAATGACCTGACTACACTGAACTACGACATGCATCGGTATACGGGCATTGCATTTTCGGGTATACATTAGCCCCTGTCTAAAAGTTTCACCTAGGACAATTGGCAACAAAACCGGATTCAAAAATGGTCAACAAAGCAGCAGACGTTTTACCTCAGCTTGTGCTTCCCAGCAATGAGCTAAGCGAGGATATAGCCTTCTTTACCAAGCTGGGTTTCCGCCTGGATAACATCTTCCCGGCCGATGATCCGGCGGTGGCGATCATGTCGGGATACGGCCTGCACCTCCGCATTGACAAGGCAGCCGAGAACCCGGCCCCCTGCATTCATCTATTGACCGATGATCCAGAAGCCCTGAGCGGAGGCGAAACGACGCTGAAGGCCCCGAATGGAACCACCATTCAATTGCGCCCCCGGTCCTACCAACTGCACCGACCAGCTACCCAACACAAATTTGAAGTGCGCCAACTGCAGGACAAAGACCCCTGGGTGATTGGCCGGGCGGGCATGTTGTACCGCGATCTGATCCCCGACCGTTTGGGGGGCAGCATCATTGCTTCGCATATCCGCATTCCCCAGGGTGGCCCGGTACCGGATATGGTGCATTACCACACGATTGGTTTTCAGTTGATTTATTGCTACAAGGGCTGGGTGAAACTGGTGTACGAAGACCAGGGGCCACCATTCATCCTCCATGCCGGGGATTGTGTAACCCAACCGCCAGAAATCCGGCATCAGGTATTGGAAGCATCGGATAACCTGGAAGTGATCGAAATTGGGGTTCCAGCAGTACACATGACCACCATTGACCACGAGATGGAGTTGCCTACTGCACAGATTCGGCCTGAGCGGGAATTTCAAGGGCAAACTTTTTGCCACCATCGGGTAGCAGCCGCCAGCTGGAAACCCTGGCGCATCAAGGGTTTTGAGCATCGAGATACGGGGATCACTCAGGCGACCAAAGGGGTGGCATCGGTACAGGTGGTGCGTGCTGTTCAATTCCCTGAAACGCCGCAATGGTCTAGTCACCATACGGATATCCAGTTTACTTTTGTGCTGAAAGGTACGCTTGATTTACAGGTCGAAGGCCACGGATTGCAGGAGTTGCAGCAAGGGGATGCCTGGGTGATGCCGCCGGGATTGGGGAGTCAGGTGATGGGTTTTTCGGGGGATTTGGAGTTTTTGGAGGTGGGAGTGTTGGGGGGCTGATAAAATCAAAAGCCCATTGATGATTTTAAAATTTAATGGATTGATTCTTTGTAAAATAGAGGCTCTTTTTCTATCTTCACCAACTGAGTCAAGTACTTTTTTTTAGCGTACTTAGAACCCGTTTTAAGGCGAAAGCATAAAAAAAGTACTGGCGATATTGCCGCAACTAACGACCATATAAAACACGCAATGCGGCAATCCAACACACGGCTGATGTAATTACGCAATGCTAATTTGGATATGGTCGTTGGTTGCGACAGGAAGGAGTTATCTCATATTAAAAAAAAAGCATGCGAAAAAGTATAACAATTTCAATTTTAGTACCCTTATTGATGATTTTCTCATCATGTGGTAAGGAAGAAATTTCTTTGCAGACAGATTCAGAGTTTTATGAAATAATAAAGGGTCGATGGGTACCATTCAAGGCCATTTCTAATGAAATAATTACAATTGATGATTTTTGTGCTGGAAATTTATTCGGTGTCTATATGAACGCTTTTGAAATAACTGAAATAGAAAAATATTCTCCAAGCCTTTACTGTGGAACAGAGTTTACTGAATCAGGGTTTAAAGGAGCGTACAAATATAAAATATCTTCAAATGAACTAACATTCACCGAGTTTTTTGAAAATGAATCTCCTGTAAGCTTAACCTATATTCTAAACAACTTAACAGACAGCACAATGATATTGAAAAATGCTGTTACTGAATTACATCTTAAAAAAATTGATTGATCAAGAAGTAATTAAACCCGAGATAACAATGCACTGGACAGACAGACTTGCTATCGCTGCGTCCGTCGCCAGTGCTCGACGTTAGCTGATATTAAAAAAAACCTACTTCGAAATGAAAGTTCATTACCTTTTTATCATTTTCTTTATTGCTATAACTTCATCTGCAAATGCTGAAGAAGTTACCTATTCCGGAAGTCTGAATTATGGTAATGGTTCACTAAATTATCAAATAGAGGTAACCAAGACAGAAAATCAAGCAAGCATATTTTTTACAAGCATTGAAATGAATGCTTATCAAATTCCAGCGTTGAATGTTAACCTAAGCAATGACTCCTTAAACTTTTATATAGTTAGTGATTTTTATACTTACGAATACAAATTCAAAAAACTGGATGGTGGTTTAACCGGAAAACTGAATATATACGCAAACGAAACAGAGGAACTATTAAATACGATAGAATCTGTTTTAACAAAAAAAGAAACGGACGCCTCTGAAATTAAAGAGGAAGAAGTCACTTTTCAGTGGGTGTAATTCAAATTGTCGCACCTCATCATTAAGCTGCGGATTTCCTGAAAATATTAGTGATGAGATCGAATTTTTGGCTGCGTAAAGCGACCCTAAGTTTGATCATCTTATCGCAACCATCATCAGACCAGCGTTG